>CAYRGW010000001.1:0-125282 GCA_964423815.1 uncultured Solibacteraceae bacterium
GTTACCAGTTGATGCGCCAGTGAATCTGGCCGATGCGGCCACCCGGGTCAAACGTCGTGTTGACGTCGGTGTAGGCGGACGTCACCTGGAAGATCCCCGAGCCGGCGCCCGGGTTCATCGCGTGATTGAAGTTGGTGTTGTCGAAGACGTTGAAGACTTCGAACATCAGCTCCATGCTGCCACGGCTGAGGAACGGGAAGGACTTCTTGATACGCATGTCCACACGGGTGAACAGCGGACCGTTGATGTGAATGTCCTTGGCGCCGCAGTCCTGGCGGTAGAGGTAGATGCACCCGTCGCCACTGGCGGGTTTGATGTAGCGGCCGGCGGGCACACCGAGCGTGCTGTAGCCGGTCGCGCTCGTCGGGTCGGTGTTGTAGGCCCGGCGGGTGTTGTCGATGATGTCCTGCGCCATCGAGAACACGGTCGTGGCGCCGGTCACGGCATTTTTATAGATCCGGATCTTGAACTGCTTCTGCAGTTCATCTTCGGTCATGCCGACCAGCTTGGCGCCGGTGATGCGATACCGCTCCATGTTGAGCTGCATGTTGCCCGAGTACTCCCAGTTGCCCAGGATGCCGTTGATGATCGGGTGCATGTCGGTGCCGAAGCGGCGGCCGCGGCCGACGGGAACTTCGTAGACCCAGTTCATCTCGAACTCGTGCGGGATGCCGGTGCTGTCCACTTCCATCCGGTCGAAGCGGATGGAGTTGTTGGTGAGCGACTTCCGGATGCCGTACGTGTAGTTGGCGGACATCAGCAGACCCTGCGAGAGACGACGGCGCAGGTCGATCTGGAGGCTGTTGTACCGTGTGCCTTCACGATCCTGGACGATCCAGGACCCCGAGGTTGAGGGGTTCATCACGAAGAAGTTCGACGGCAGCCCCGCAGCAATCGCGTTCCTGCGGAAGGTGGTTGTGTCGATCAACGCGAGCACGCCGTTGTTGCCAAAAAACACCGGGTCGCGCGGGTCGAGGTTGCCGACCCAGGTGCTGTTGGAGTACTGGCTGGCCGTGTACCGCGCCGGGTTCGTCACGTCGTCGCCAGAGCGGCCGCTCAGGTACGCCTGGTGAATCGGGAGCGGCGCCGTCCCTGGGGCACCGGTATAGGCAAACGTGTTGCCGCGGCCGGCCGCGATGTTCGCCTTCAGGTTGGCCTGGGCGAGCTTGAACTCGTCCATGAAGCCGTTCTCGAAGATCGTCCGTTCGTTCCAGTTTTCTTCGGCCCACGCGTACATGTTCTTGTTGCCGACGTATCGGACTTCCAGAGCCATGTTCTCGCCGATGGCGCGCTGGACGCCCGCCGACCACGAGTGCACACGCGGCTGCCTGAGATCCGCCTGGAACATGTTGAGGCTGTTGTTGACCGTCGCCTGGATCGGATAGACCGGCGCTTCCGGGAACGCGGGCGCGCCGAGGCGGTCCTTTTCACGGAAGAGCACGGGCCAGCTTTCGCCGGGGCACACGAGGCAGAAGCCGGTGCCGGCATTCCGCGTGGCACCGGTGGTGCCGCCGGGGTTCGCACCGGCATTGTTCGTGAACCGGTCAAACCGCTCCTGGTTGTACGTCAGCGAGTAGCCCGCGCGGATGGTGGCCTGCTCGGGGCTGCCGAGGATCGTGCGCCAGAGGCCGCTCTGCACATTCGGCCGCCACGCCACACCGAGGTTGTACCCGATGTTCGCGTAGTTGATGTTGTAGGCCTTGGTGCCGGGGGTGAACGGGTAGTACTCCGGCTGCGCCTTGCCGCTTTCGTTGCCGGGCTGGAACAGGTTGCAGGCGCGGCCGTCGGGGCCCGAGCCAATGCCGGAGATGCCGCACAGGTCCTCAAGCGCGATCGTCGAGAACGTCTGCGTCACGGGCACAAACGGCAGCTGCACGTCCCACCGCAGGCCGGCGTTGACGGTCAGCGTCGGCGTCACGCGCCACGAGTCGGATGCATACGCCGCGAACGAGTACTGGCGCGCCTTCTGCTCGAGTTCGCCGTTGTACACGTATTTGCCGGTTTCCGCGCTCAGACGCGCCGTGCCGGCCACCGACGTGACGCGACCGGTCATGAGGGCGTACAGCGACCGGGCGTTGTTGAGCACCGCCGTCGACGCGCCGGGGAAGTTCGTCGTGTTGAACATCCCGTTGGCCGGATCGTTGTTGGCGTCAAACCCGAGCACAACGTTGGGCGCCACCGTGTACACGTTCGTGCGGTTGTGCACGCCCGAGAAGGACCCACCAAACGTGAAGCTGTGTGATCCACGCAGCCAGCTCAGATCGTTGCTCACACTCCACGTCGTCGTGTTGCGCGGCTGCGGGCTGATGGTGTGGATGGGGGCCGTAAACAGCGGCACCGAGACGGCGTAGCCGCCCATGTCGTCGAACTGCTCCGCCGTGACGTTGCTGAAGAAGTCGTTCGGCGACCACTGCCAGCCACCCTTGAACTCGTTCACCATGTTCTGCGTCAGCGTCGAACGGAGGCTGAGGGAGCCCGTGGTGCGGTAGGAGTTCTGCTGACCGACGTTCGCAAAACCGGGGTACCGTGCCTCACGGCTGTTGAGCAGGTCGGGATTGCTCTTGAACCGCTGCCAGTAATACGTGCCGCTCAGACGGTGTTTGTCCGTGAGGTTGTAGTCGAGGCGGCCCGTCGGCGCGAACTGGTGACCCACGCCTTCGGCCTGGAACACGTACTGCTGCGTGATCAGCGACGTCGTGTCGTTGATCGTGCCCGTGGTCAACGTGGCTTCGTGCACACGCCGGAGGAGGTCCACGATCTGCGGGTCGGCCGTCGCGAGCTGGCCGTTGGCCGCGGCCAGCGCCAGCACATCCACGCTGCGGACGACGCCGTTGGCTTCGTACCGCAGGATGCCGTTGCGCGCGGCTTCACCCAGAATGGTGCGGGTGCGCGTCGCCGACGACGGCTGGTACTGGTGTTCGAAGTTCACAAAGAAAAACGCCTTGCCGCGACCGTCATACCCCGGCAACACGATCGGACCACCGAGCCGGCCACCGTACTGGTGGACGATGACGCGGTTCTTGTCGAGGTCGTTGACCTTGTTGAAGAAGTAGTTCGAGTTCAGCGAGGGGTGACGGAAGTAGTGATAGAGGCTCGTGTCAAACTGGTTCGAACCCGACCGCGTGACAAACGCGATCTGCACGGAGCCGGCGCCCGCGCCCACACCGGGCACCGCGCCGGTGACCGTGATTTCCTCGACGGCGTCCATACGCGGCGTGACCATCGAGAAGAAGCCGTCACCCGACTGCAGGGCGTTGCCCGTGCCGACGCCGTCAATCGTGATGTTGACCGTGTTGTTCGGCAGGCCGTTGATCAGCGCGTTGCGCGGACCACCGGTCGTCGAGACGCCGGGCAACATGTTGACCGAGTACAGCGCGTTACGCGACACGATCGGCAGCTCGCTGAGCTGCTCGACCGAGATCGTCGTTGTCACGGCCGTCGACTGCGTCTGCACGAGTTCGGCACCGGCCTTGACCTCAACGGTCTCGCTCAGCTGCCCAATTTCCAGCCGAGCGGTGATTTCGCCCGACCGGGCCGCCAGCAGGCGGACATCGGTGGCGACAAATGTCTTGAACCCGGTCAACGCCACCGTGACGGTGTACGTACCGGCATCCAGGCCCGGGAACGAAAACCGCCCGGTGGAGTTGCTGACAATTTCATTCGTTACGCCAGTGGCGTTGTTTTTGATAATGACGGTGGCGCCGGGAATGGCGCCGCCGTCCGTGTCAACGACCACGCCCGCGAGCGACGAGGCCGAGCTGCTCTGTGCCAGGGCCGGCACGCCGACCCCCAGTAGAAGAAGTGCTGACAGGAGCACACGGATACAACGGTCTTTCATCTAGGTTCATCCTCCAACCACCCCAGGCAAGGAGCCGGCCGAGCATCCGACTTGATACTCCGGTCCCAGCACTCAGGTGGATGGGGTACTGTATGTGAGTAGGCCAATTTGAGTCAATTTAGACCTAGGTTTACCGTGATTTCGCCCCAATTTGTCGCGTTTTGGCACATTTGCAAATTTGAGGCGGATTCCGGCATTCACATGAAGACATGAGGACATGAAGGGGCGCTCGCTCGTGTGAACGGGGAGGCCTTCCGGTAGGATGCTGCCCGTGCCCGCAGCGCTGACCGCATCCGCTCGCATCGCTACGAGGCAGTGGTCGTGGGTGCTGGCCGGGTTGGTGATGGTGCTGCTGCCGACGGTGGCCGTCGCGCAGACCCCGCTGTTTACGCTCCGTCAGTGGACGACCGCCGACGGACTGCCCGCCAGCACCATCAACGGCATCGCTGAAGGTCCCCGCGGCGATCTGTGGCTGGCGACCACCGGCGGGTTGGCCGTCTTTGATGGGCAGCAGTTCCGGGTGCTGGGACCCGACGATGGCCTCACGTCCAACCGCTTCCTCTCCGTCTATGTGGACCGACGCGGCCGCGTGTTGGCAGGCTCAGGGAACGGGCGCCTGTTCGCCTCCGAGGGCGCGCGTTTTGTTGAGATCGCGCGTGGGTTGGTCGTGCGCGCGATCGGCGAAACAGCGGACGGCGCCCTCTGGGCGGCCAATTCGGTCAACGCTGCCCGACTGACCCCGGACGGCCGGTGGACCGATCACCGGCCGGTCACAACGATCGACGACGTGCCGGGACTCGTCCGATTCGCCAGGGGCACCGTGGTGGCCATGTACGAGGCCGAGTCGCGGGTCCTGCAGCCGTCACGTGGTGAGGTCTTTGGATTTCGTCGCACGACCGGTCGAGTTGTCGTCGGCGATGGCGGCACCGCGGGCTGGTCGGTGCCTGCAACACCGCAGCCGGAACTGCGACTCATCGATCGAGCCGGGCGCCTGTGGGTGACCGGCGACGGCAACCTGCGGGCCTTTGTCGCCGGCCAGCGCGAGCCCGTGGCGCGCGTCTCGTTGCCCGAACCCCTCGATGTCACCGCTGCCGCCGAGACCAGTGACGGACTGCTGTGGTTCGGCACCGACACCGGTGGGCTGTTCCGCGTCCAGCGGAGCGTTGCGCGCATTTATGGGCGATCCGAGGGTGCCACCGACGATCAGATCCGTTTCATCGGTGAACGTCCCGACGGACGCGTCGCCCTCCGCGATGCGGCCGGTACCTCGTTGGTCGTGTCGCCCGACGGCGCGCGCCTGACCCGCGACACCACAGCCGGGTACTGGTTCACCGATTCGGCGGGTGTCGAGTGGAGTCTGGATGCCGCCTTCGAGCCGACCGCCGTGCGCAGTCCCGGAAGCACGCACAGGTTTCCCGGCGCGATGCCGGGGCGTCCGCGCCTGGCGACTGATGGTCGTCGCCCCACACGGATCTGGATGGGCGGTATCGACTGGGTGGCGCGATTTGCCCCAGACGCCAATCGTGCGGATCCGTTTGTCGAGGTTCACCGGGGCCTCACCGGCGTGGTCGCCCTGGTGCTGTCGTCGTCGGGGAGTCTGGTCGTCCTTTCCGAGGGGGGGCTCCTCGAAATTCGCGACGGGAACATCGTCACACTGGTCGAGCGAGACCGGTTGCCGCCCGGTGACCTGCGGACGATCTGCGAGGACAGTCAGGGCATGTGGTGGGTCGGCAGTTACGGCGGTGGGCTGGCGCGGATCGATGGACGCGAGGTGCGCCGACTCACGGAGCGCGACGGGCTGGCCGAGGACATTGTGTCCGCCATTGTTGAAGACGGCCATCGCGGGTTGTGGCTGGCGGGCAACCGCGGCATCAGCCGGCTCACCCTTGATGACGCGACGGAGGTGTTTGACGGCACGGCGGCGCGCGTCTATCCCGTGTTGTTGACGCGGCTCAACGACCTGCGCAATCCGGAGACGAGTGGGTGGCCGGCCCTGCGCGCGTCCGATGGCCGACTGTGGTTTCCGACACTCGGCGGGGCGGTTGTGGTTGATCCGCGGGTCGCCACCGATGCCGACACGACGCCGCCGCGGCTGTGGATCGATCGGGTGATCGCCAATGGCACACCGCTCAGCGCCGAAACGCACCACATCCCCCCGGGTGACCGGCGTGTTGAATGGCAGTACACGGGCATCTCGCTGCCCGCGGCTGAGCAGGTGCGGTACCAATATCGAATCGACGGCGTCGACCGGGAGTGGATCGATGCCGGTACCTCTCGCACGGCGACGTATTCCAGCCTGCCGCCGGGCACACTGACGTTTCGGGTGCGCGCGACCCGCGGCGGTGGACAGTGGAGTGTTCCGGACACGACCGCCGTTGTGGTGGTGGAGCCGTTTCTCTGGGAGACCGCGTGGTTCCGCGTCGTCGCCGGTCTGCTGCTGGTGGGCCTGACCGTGGGCGGCGCACGTTATCGCGTGATCAATCTCCGCCGCCGCGCGGAGCACCTCCAGCACCTGGTCGATGCACGGACGGCTGAACTGCGCGCTCAACAGCAGGTCGTGGCCGCGCAGGCTACCGAGCTTGATGAGCTGAATCGCGCGAAGTCGAGATTTTTCGCCAACATCAGTCACGAGTTCCGTACGCCGCTCACGCTGATCCAGGGGCCGCTTGACGACCTGCTGGCCGGCGCGCACGGCCGGCTCTCCGACACCGCGCGGGGGTTGCTGCGTCTGTCGGTGAGCAACACACGCCGCGTGCTGCAACTGGTCGATCAGATGCTGGATCTCGCAAAGGCGGATTCGGGGCGCCTTCGTCTGCAGTCGCGCGAGATCGACCTGCGTGGTTTTGTGCTGACGATGTGCGAGGCCTTCGACGCGGCGGCGGCGCAGGCCGGTCTGGTGTTTCGCGTCGTGGTGCCATCAGGCCCCCTGATGGCGTGGGTGGATCCGGATCATCTTGAGAAGATCCTGGTCAATCTCATCGGCAACGCGATCAAGTACACGGGGGGCGGCGGTTCGGTTGAGGTGGAACTGCGGGTGGATGACGGGACCACCGCTGCGGCGGCGGAGCTACGTGTGAGTGATACGGGGGACGGCATTCCCGAGGCCGACGTGCCGCGGGTGTTCGAACGGTATTACCGCGCCGCGCATTCATCGGCCCGTCGCCCGGGCACAGGCATCGGTCTCGCGCTCGTGAAGGAGTTGGTGGAACTGCATCGTGGCACGATCTCGCTGGCGAGCAGGGTCGGCACGGGCAGCACGTTTACCGTGCAGCTGCCGCTCGGGCGGGCGCACCTGTCGGCTGAGGACATTGGCGCGAACGACGGCAATGCGGTCGACCTCACGTCCGCGGTACCCGCGATGTCCGACATCCCGCAGGAATCCGCACGGACGGGCGACTTGATGACACTCGTGGTGGCTGACGACAGTGCCGACATCCGCGAGTACCTGCGGGCGTCGCTGGCCGGGCGCTTCGAGATTCTCGAAGCCGAGGACGGTGCCGCTGCGCTGGCGCTGGTCCAGGCGCGTGTTCCCGACCTCGTCGTCAGCGACGTCATGATGCCGGGGATGGACGGATTCGACTTGTGTCGCGCGATCAAGGGCCATCCGGAGACGGAGTTCACGCCCGTGATCCTGTTGACGGCGCGCACGTCGGCTGACAGCCGCGTCGAAGGGCTCGGGGTTGGGGCCGACGATTACCTCGTCAAGCCGTTCAACATGCGCGAGCTGACCGCGCGCATCAACAACCTCATCGAGTCGCGCAAACGGTGGCGGGCCAAGCTGGAACCCGCTCCCGCGCCGAAGGGGGCCTCGGCCGACGCCGAGTTTGCCGCCCGCCTCCGGGCGGCGATCGAGGCGCGGATCAGCGAAGAGGGGCTCGTGGCCGAGACCCTGGCGGCGGACATGGCGATGAGCCGCGCGACGTTCTACCGAAGGGTCGAGCAGGTGATGGGGCAGAGCCCCGCAGACCTGGTCTGGGCCGTGCGGCTTGAGCGCGCCGCCACCCTGCTGGCCGAACGTGCCGGCACCGTCGCCGAGATCGCGTACGGCCTGGGGTTCACCAGCCTGTCCCACTTCTCCCGCCGGTTCCGCGACAAGTTCAACATTAGCCCGTCGGCCTGGCGGCGCGGCCCTCTTTGAGACGCCTGGACAAGTCGTGAGACGCGTGGGGATTGCCGGACGCCCAGCGTCCGCGCACCATGCGTCCCATGGTTCCTACCACCACGAGTCCGTTCCGTTTCCGCTTTGTGTTCGCCGTCCTGGCCGTCGTCATTGTGGTGCCGCTCATCCTGGACGCCACGGGACCCCACCGGTTCTTGTCGCAGAACAGCGTCCTTGGCGGAGTGGACATCGCCGGCGGCTCGGAAGCCGATGACCTGTTCGGCACCGCGACGGCCGTGGGCGACTTCAACGGCGACGGTATCGGAGACGTGGCGGTGGGGTCGCCGGGTGAGACGGTCACGGTGTCCGAGCAGGGCGCCGTCAACGTGGTCTACGGCTCAGGCGGCGGACTGACCGGAGCCGGCAATCAGTTTTGGGATTTGACCAACGCCGCCCTGTCGGGGAGCCCTCAAAGCGACGACCATTTTGGCGCGGCGCTGGCGGTGGGCAATTTTGACGGCGACGGGTATGACGATCTGGCGATCGGAGTACCCGGCCGCAATAGCGATGCGGGAGCGGTGGCGATCCTCTACGGGTCGCAGAACGGTCTCCGGACAGCCGGATTCCAGTTGTGGTCGCAGAATTCGTCATTAGCGGGTGTGGCCATCCAGGGCACCTCCCGAGGCGGCGATATGTTCGGCGCGGCGGTGGCGGCGGGTGACATCAACGGTGATGGTGTTGACGATCTCGTCGTTGGTGTGCCGTTCGAAGACGAGGCCCTGTATTCAAACACCCAGACCAACGGTGCTGTCAATTTTCTGTACGGCCTGGCCGGTGTCGGCCTGACGGCTCGCGACAACATTCTTGTTGTGCCGGACCGTTTCGTTGACGGTGAAGGGTCCTTCGACGACGCCGAATTTGGTGCCGCGCTGGCCATCGGCGATTTTCGAGGCTGGGGACGGCCGCAGGTCGCCGTCGGTGCGCCCGGCTGGAATGAGTGCGGGGTCATCAGTCTTTACGCCTGCGACGACATGGGGGCGGTCTACCTTGTTGATGCTCGGCAGAAGTCGGTTGGCGAGGACGCCGGCGTCTTCATTCGGCAGGGGCATGGCGGAGTCCCCGGCGGTCAGCAAGGCGGCGATCGATTCGGGGCCGCACTCGCGGCAGGTGACTTCGACGGAGACGGTCTCGCTGAGCTCGCCATCGGCGTGCCCGGTGAGGATCTCGGCGACATCATCGATGCCGGCATGGTCGGTGTCGTGAAAGGAAGTCCCTCCGGCCTGACGTCGGCCGGCTACCAGACGTGGCATCAGGACATCACCGGCGTCCAGGGCGGCGCGCACGACGACGAATGGTTCGGGTCGGCGCTGGCGGTGGGACACTTTGATGAAGACGCCGGACTCGATCTGGCGATTGGCACTCCGGGCGATCTGATCAACAACGTGGCTGCGGGCTCGGTCACGATCCTGTTTGGCCGCGGTGCCGGCCTCACCAGTGCGGACCAGCTGTGGACCCAGGACGGCATCGGCGTCGCCGGCGACGCCAACGACATCTTTGGGGCGCCTCAAGCCGACGACCGTTTTGGTGGCGCACTGGCCGCCGGTGACTTTTTTGGTCGCGGATTCGACGGCCTGGTCGTCGGCGTTCCCGGGGAGAATGACGACGCCGGATCGGTCAACACCCTCTATGGGGTCGGCGACGAGCCCCGCGCCGTCGGGGCGGACGTGTCGACAAACGAGGACGTCTCCCTGACGTTCAACATCGAGGGGAGGGACCCCCAGGGGAACCCGTTGACGTTTGCCGTCCAGACGCCGTGCACCGGTGTCTGTTTTCCCGGCCAGCTGGCCCACGGGTTCCTCAGTACGCCGCAGGCGATCAACGCGACGAGCGCACAGGTGAGGTACACGCCGATCGACAACTGGTACGGCGTCGAGACCTTCACGTTCACGGTGTCGGACGGCACGTACACCTCGACCCCGGCGACCGTGTCCATCCGGGTCAATGCCGTTAACGATCCGCCGTACGCCTACCCCTCATCCGGGACGGCACCTGAAGACGGTGTCGGTTACCTCAGAATCCAAGGTGCCGATGTTGAGACGCAGAGTGCGGAATTGGAATACCACCTCTCGGTGTGGCCGACCAACGGCACAGTGAATACCGATCCCGCCGGCCGACTCTTGCGATACACCTGTCCCTCCCAACCGGGGTCCCTGTGTGCCCGCTACACGCCGTCGGCAAACTTCCATGGGGCCGACAGCTTCAGCTTCACGGTCGGCGACGGGCAGGTAGTGTCAGCCCCGGCGACCGTGGGGGTCATCGTCACACCGGTGAACGATCCGCCGGTGACGTCGTCGCAGGCCGTCTTCGCAAAAGAGAACGAGCCAAAAATATTCAGGCTGGTGGCGACCGACATCGACAACGATCCCCTGACATTTTCGCTGGCGTCGCCGCCCGAGTTTGGCACCGTCTCTTTTGATCCGGCGGATAGTGCGCTGGTCACCTACAACTCAGGTTCCGGCAGGTGGGGCTCCACCCAATTGTGGTTCACGGTGTCGGACGGCGCCACGACCAGCCTGGGTGTCGTCAACATGTTCGTTCAGCACGTGTTGTCCTGCCAGGCGGGTTCTTACGCTGCAGCGCCGACGGACCCGAGCTGTACCCCTGCGCCACCGGGGAGCTTTGTGCCGTCGCCGGGTGCGACGAGTCCGACCGCGTGCCAGCCAGGTACGTACAGCGACGCGCCGGGCGCGGTGGCGTGCACACCTGCGCCGGCGGGCAGCCATGTCGCGCTGCCGGGTGCCTCCAGCGCTACGTTGTGTGCGGCCGGTACGTTCAGTGCGATGCCGGGCGCGGTGGTGTGCACACCTGCGCCGGCGGGTTCGTACGCGACCGGCCCGGGCGCCATCACGTCGGCGGCCTGCACCGTCGGCACGTTCAGTGATGCACCAGGCGCTGCCATGTGTACGTCCGCGCCTGCCGGTGGTTATGTCGATACTCCCGGCGCCACGGGGCCGGCGTGGTGCGGTCCCGGAAGTTACAGCGCCTCCGAAGGGGCCACCGCCTGCACACCAGCGCAACCGGGCACGTTTGTCGCCCAGGCGCGGCAGACGATTGCGCTGAGGTGCGTCCCTGGCACATACAGCCCTGCCGAAGGGGCCACCGCGTGCCTCCTGGCCCCTCTTGGGATGTTTGTCAGCGACACGGGTGCCGCGACCGCCCTCCGGTGCGAGCCAGGCACCTACAGCGCCCTCGAAGGCGCGGCGGCGTGCACACCCGCGTCCCCTGGGACGTACGTGAGCGAGTCCGGTGCGGCAAACGCCCTGGTGTGTCCCGTCGGCCGCTACCAGCCGAACGAAGGACAGGTCTCGTGTCTCGACGGCACGATCTGTCCCGCCGGGTTCGCCACGGTCTCGCCGGCCGGCGGCGTGAGCGACACGGTCTGCGCGCCGGACACCGACAACGACGGCATCCTCAACACGGTCGATAACTGCCCGGTTGTGGCGAACGCCGATCAGCGCAACACCGATCTCGACGACGCCGGCGACGCCTGCGACTCCGACGATGACAACGACGGCGTCACTGACGCGGCGGAAGACGAACTTGGCACGGACCCGCTCGTGGCGGACACGGACGGCGACACCTGGTCCGACAGCAAGGAACTGAGCTGCCGCAGCGATCCGCGTGTCGCGACCAGCGTTCCCGGTGACAACGATCTCGACGGCACCATCAACTGTGACGACACCGACGATGACAACGATGGTGTGCTGGATGTGAATGATCCGGACATCGATGGCGACGGGATTGCCAATGAGATCGATGCCGGCCCCGACTCGCGGCTGAACACACATTTCATCGGGGGCCACGGCACGGCGACGGTGTGCACCGCGTGGAACACGATCAGCTACTTCAGCACGGAGACAGGGCAGATGGTGTCCAAACAGGCCTGCAGCGCCTGGGGCATCGGGAACGTCTCGCTCAACGGGGAAGTGACCTCCGGCGCGGGCACGAAGCTGCTCCGCATGTTCAACTCGGGCGGCTACGACGGAATCCCGAGCCGGACGGAAGTGATCATCAATCCCGATTCCACCGATCGACTGACCGTGGTCGCGTGCGGCGGCTACGTGATCGACTCGGACACGGGCAACTATTCATTCTTCTGCGGTTCACTTCACCTGACGGCAACGCAGGGATCCGTGCGCGCGCGCCTTGACGGCACTGGCGAGGCGTACGTCACCGTCACGAACGGCGCGAGCGTTGTGATCGATGCGCTCAGCACCGCCAACGGCCTGACCACCTACAGGGTGTCGGACGAAGGAACGCAGGGCGCGGTGACCGTGACCACGTCACAGGGGACCCAGCAGCTGGCGAGCGGCACAAGTGTTGATGTGACGGTGGCAGCACCGGCCGATCAGGACGGCGACGGCGTCATCGACACGGCCGACAACTGTCCGGTCATCACCAACGCGGATCAGGCCGATGGTGACCACGACGGGATCGGCGACCAGTGCGACGGTGATCGGAGCATCGCGGCAGAGGCGGCAGCGCCGCCGGCAGACTGCGCGGTCGATCCGCTGACCGGCGCAGCGCGTGACACCGATCTGGACGGCGTACCCGACTGCCTTGATCCGGACGCAGACAACGATGGCCTGTCGAATCTCGATGAGGCGGCAGCCGGACTCGACCCGCTGGACCCGGACGCCGACGGCGACGGAGCGCCGGACGGCGCTGACCGGTGGCCGGCCGATGCGACGAAGTCTGCGGACATCCTGGGACCCGTGATCAGCGCCCCGGCGACGATCACCCTGCCGGCCGAGTCACCGGCCGGCGCGGTCGCGACCTGGGCGGTGCCCACCGCCATCGACACCGTGGACGGCCCCGTCGGCGTCGCGTGTGCCCCGCTCTCAGGCGCGTTGTTTCCCATTGGTGTGACGACCGTCACCTGTACTTCGGCGGACACCACCGGCAACCGTTCAACGTCGACGTTCACCGTCACCGTCACCGATGTCACGACGCCCGGCGAGATGCGCGGCAACGGGCATCTCAGGAGCGGCGACGCCAAGGTGCAGTTCAGCTTCGACGTGCGCGAGGGTGCATCGGGTGAGCGCGGCAACTTGTCGGTGCAGGTCGAAGACCACGACAGTCGGGGCAAGTCCGACAAGTCCGGCAAGTCGCTGCGGAAGGATGATCGCTTCAGAGCAACCGCCGTGACCTTTGTCGCCTTCAGCGACGATCCCACGACGCGCCCTGGCCGCGATCACAAGGTCCAGATCGACACGGTCCGCTTCATGGGCACCGGCGAATGGAACGGCCGGTCGGGGTACACCTTCGATGTGCTGGCGGTGGATCAGGGTGAACCCGGCCGTCATCGCGAAACGATCACCATTGTCATTCGTGACAGCGCCGGTCAGATCGTCGCCGAAGCGGCCGGGGAACTGGTCGACGGCAATGTGCAGTCTGCCCGGATCCCGCACGGGCGGGATGTGCGAGGGAAGAAGGACTGAGCGCAGGCGACTCACATGTAGGCGTGACGGTTTTTTCACACCCTCCGTGGTTCACGGTTCCGGGTTCTGGGTTCTTCGAGTTAGTCCCAAGAACCTGGAAACCAAGAACAGCACCCAGAACCGTGAACCCGGAACGCTGAACCTTCCACTAATCGCGCATGACCAGCATCGGATCCACGCGCGTCGCGCGGACGGCGGGGATCAGGCACGCGATAGCCGCGGTGACAAAGATCAGGCCGACGACGACCCCGATGGTGGCGGGATCGGTGGGGGATACCCCAAATAGCATCGCCTCGAATCGGCGGCCCAGCAGGAGCGCGCCGCCGACACCGAGCACAAGCCCCAGCGACGCGAGCAACAGGCCCTGGCGCAACACCATCCACAACACCCGCCCCTGTGGTGCGCCCAGCGCCATGCGGATGCCGATCTCCTGCTGCTGCTCGGTCACCATGTAGGAGAGGATGCCGTAGGTGCCAATCGCAGCAAGCAGCAGCGCGAGCCCCGCAAATCCCCCGAGCAGCCAGGTGATGAAACGTGGACGAGCGACCGCGGATCCAAACACGTCATCCATCGATCGCATGCGCACGATCGGCAACGTCGGATCGAGGCCATGGACCGACGAACGGATCTGCGTCGCGATCGCCTCGAGCGGCAGCGCGGTGCGCATCACGACGTTGAGATTAGCCGGCGCAAATTGCACGATGCGCGGCAACTGCTCCGCGATCGCATACAACTCCGTCCCGACCTTCTGATCCACACCGCCCTGTTTCACGTCCTTGGCCACACCGACGATCGTGAACCACGGCAGGCTGGCAAACGGTCCCAACCCCGGCTTCAGCCGTTGGCCGATCGGACTGCGGTCGGGAAAAAAGCGGCGCGCGAGTGACTCGTTCACGATCACCACCGGACCCCCACCCGCGTCGGCCGGCTCGAAGGCGCGCCCGTCCACGATCGGAATCCCCATCGTGTCGAAATACCCCATCGTCACCGTCTGGTAATAGTCGACGTTTTCAGGTGGCGGGCCGGTGGGATCCGGCGTGGACCCGGGAGGTGCGGGACTGATGTGTTCGAAGTCCGTGTCATTGGCGTTGACGGGACGATTGGGCGGCAACCCTGTCATCGCTGCGACCGACTGCACACCGGGAATGGCACGCAGCTTCATCTGCAGGTCGTCGAAGAACGGAATCCGTCGTTCGACGGGATAAGCGCTGCCCGGCAGCACAAGACCAAAAGTGACCAATCCCTGGCGATCAAAACCCGTGTCGACCTTCATCAGGTTCACGAAGCTGCGGACCAGCAGCGAGGCCCCGACCACGAGGACGACGGCGAGTGTGATTTCAGAGACCACCAGCGCCCCGCGCAGCGTTTTGCGCAAGGCGCCACTCGTGGTGCCACGGCCGCCGTCCTTGAGCGCGATCGTGAGTTTCTGCGACAGATGGAGCAGGGGCGCCAGCCCGAAGACCACGCCGGTGGCAAGGG
Organism: uncultured Solibacteraceae bacterium; assembly: GCA_964423815.1. Lineage (GTDB taxonomy): Bacteria > Acidobacteriota > Vicinamibacteria > Vicinamibacterales > SCN-69-37 > SYFT01. The sequence goes on from CAYRGW010000001.1 coordinate 14,918, forward strand.
CGACGAGCAAGGTGAAGACAAGCACGGGGCCGTCGAGGGTGACTGACGCCGCGCGCGGAATGGCCTCCGGGTTCACCGCCAGCATGGCCTTCAACCCCGCCCACGCGAGTCCCACACCCACCACCGCCGCCATCGACGCGAGCAACACGCCTTCGGTCACAAACTGCCGCAACAACCGGCCACGGCCGGCACCAAGGGCCGTGCGCACCGCAAATTCACGCTGCCGGGTCTCCGCGCGCGCGAGGAGCAGGTTGGCCAGATTTGCACACGCGATCAGCAGGACGAGCACCACCGCGCCCTGCAACACCAGCAACGCCGTCTTGATCGAACCCACGATGTCGTCCTTGAGCGGATCGAGCCGGAGTTGATGATTGGGCACACTCGGCACGTGTCCCTGCGGGGCAATCTCGCGCCACTGATTCACCAGTCGGGCCGTATCGGCCTCCGCCCGTTCAAAAATGACGTCGTCTTTCAGGCGGCCGACGAGATGGAGGAAGTGACCGCCTCGCGAGGTGGGGAAGGTGGCGGGATCGATTGTGAGGGGTTGCCACAACTCGACCTTCTGATCGTGCACGTCATACCCACGGGGCATGACCCCGACCACTTCGGTCGAGACCGTGTTGAGCGGAATGGTGCGACCGATGATGGCCGGGTCACCGCCGTAGGCCCGTTGCCACACCTCCCACGAGAGGATCGCCACGGGTGCGGCACCGGGTGCGGAGTCACCGGCATCGAACCAGCGTCCATGTAGCGGCGGCACCGCGAGTGTCGGCATCAGTTCGGGCGTCACGGCCGCGCGCACCGGACGGCTTGGAGGATCGGTCCCGAGGTTGGCCGCACCGACCGTGTATCCGCCGATGCTGGAAAACGCCTGGGTGTTGTCGCGGAACTCCACAAACTCCGGCAACGACATCCAGAACTGTTCAAATCCGAGCGTGGGAAATCGGGTCGTCACAAACACGAGACGGTCCGGCTGCGGGTAGTCCAGTGGCCGCAGCAGCACCCCATTCACCACCGAGAAGATCGCCGTGTTGGCCCCGATGCCAAGCGCCAGCGTCAGGACCGTGATGACCGCAAATGCCGGATTGCGGCGCAACGTACGAAACGCGAACCGGAGGTCGTTCAGAAGTGTGTCCATGGCGGATGCCGGTATTGGACGGAATACGAGTCGCAGTCGTTGGGGGGGAGTCGATCGGGATCGCAGTTTGGGTCAGAATGCGCTAAAACGGCTGGATGCGAATATTGTCCGGTCTCGCGCTGATTGTTGTACTCCTCCTACCGGCCCCCGTAATTGCCCAGGCCACCGCGCCGGCGAGCCCGCAGGCCACCACCGACACACGACGTCTTCGCGTGTATCTGGATTGCGGCGAGTGTTTCTCCACGTACCTGCGCGATCAGATCAACTGGGTGGACTTTGTGCGCCAGCCGCAGGATGCCGACATCGTGTTGTTGTCGAGCACGCGCGGCACCGGTGGCGGCGGCACGGAATATCTGCTGCGGTTCGTCGGGGCGGGGCGTTTTCAGGGGACCGACAAGGATCTTCGCGCGGTATCGGTCACCGGCGATCAGGAGGATGCCAGACGCGGAGGCGTGCTCGACGCGGTCACCGTCGGGCTGCTGGGGTACATGGCGTTGGACGGGTTGCCACCGGGGTTTGAGCTCACGGTGCGTCCACGCACCGCGACTGCGCAAGATGCGGCACCCGCGCGGGACCCCTGGAATCTGTGGGTGTTCAGCCTGCGCGGCAGTGGATCGTTCGAGGCCGAAGAAACGGCACGTCAACTGCGGTGGTCGGCAAGTGCCTCCGCGGACCGTGTGACCGATCGGTGGAAGATCGCGTTTGGCGCACGCATCGATGAACGAACCGAGCGTTTTGACCTCGATGACGACGAGCCCTTTGAGGTGACGCGAGGGAGTCGCGAGGTTGAAGGATTTGTCGCGCGCAGTCTGGGGCCCCACTGGTCGTTTGGCCTCGACGCCAGCGTGAATGCCTCCGACTTCGGCAACGACAAATTTTCCGCGCGGCTGGCGCCGGCGGTCGAGTTTTCCGTGTTTCCGTACCGGGAATATGCCTCGCGCCAGCTCCTGTTTCAGTACGAGGTCGGTCCGAGACACGCGCGGTATAACGAAATCACGATCTTCGACAAACTGCGTGAGACCCTCTGGCAGCACGAACTGTCGATGTCGTTTGATCAGCGCCAACCCTGGGGCGCCGTGGAGTTCGGGGCGGAGTGGTCCCAGTACCTGCACGACCTCGGGAAATATCGGCTTGAAGTGAATGGCGAACTGGACCTGCGCATCACGCGTGGCCTGTCGCTGAATCTTGACGGCAATGCCTCGCGGATCCGCGACCAGATCTCCCTGCCGCGTCGCGGCGCCACACCGGAGGAAGTCCTCCTGCGACTGCGCCAACTGCAAAGTGGCTACGAGGTGCGGTTTTCGGTCGGACTCACGTACAGCTTCGGGTCGTTGTTTAATAACGTCGTGAATCCCCGCTTCGGGGGCGGCGGCTTCCGGTAGAGTAGCCCCCATGTGGAAGCGGCTCCTGCTTGTGCTCGTGATGTGTGCTGCGGTGGTGGGTGGCCTCGGTGCGCGCGTGCCGCCGCAAGCCCCTCAACCCTTCGACCTGCTCATTCTGAATGGGCGTGTGCTCGATGGCAGCGGCAATCCCTGGGTCCGCGAAGATCTCGGGATTCGCGCCGATCGCATCGTGGCGCGCGGTCGATTGGCCGGTGCGGCGGCCACACGAACCATCGACGCCGACGGGCTGGTCGTCGCCCCGGGATTTATCGACGTCCACTCCCACGCCGGTGGTTCGGTCGCACGCCAGACCCTGCGCGACGCGGCGGGTCTGCTCACACAAGGCATCACCACCATCGTGGCCAACCCCGATGGCGGAGGCCCTGTGGATCTCGCCGACCAGCGGCGGACCCTTGAGGCCAACGGCGTCGGCGTCAACGTCGCGTTGCTCATCGGGCATGGGTCGGTGCGCGGGGCGGTGATGGGCGGCGCGCGACGTGTACCCACACCTGACGAACACACGCAGATGGCCGCGATTGCCCAGGCCGCGGTGGAGGCCGGGGCGTTTGGCCTGTCCTCCGGCCTGTTTTATGAACCGGGCCGCAACGCCGAACTCGAGGAGGTCATCACCCTCGCGAAGGTCGTCGGCGGCGTCTATACGAGCCACATTCGTGACGAGGGCAACTACACGACGGGTCTTGTGGCCTCGGTGCGCGAGGTGATTCGTGTGGCCGAAGAAGCCTCCGTCCGGGGCATCGTCACCCACATCAAAGCGCTGGGACCGGACTCGTGGGGGCAGTCCACGCCGGTGATTGCCGACATCAATGCGGCGCGGGCGCGTGGTGTGGAAGTGTGGGCCGATCAATATCCGTACGAAGCGTCCTCGACGAGTCTCGGGGCGGCGGTGTTGCCTGGGCCGTCGGGACCGGAAGCACTCAAGCCCCGGCTGGCTGAACCGTACTCGTCTGACCAGTTGATGAAGGAAGTCACCGAGAACATCCGGCGGCGTGGTGGTCCTGCGTCGATCGTGATTGCGTCGGGACGAGGGGCGCCCGACCTGGCCGGTCAACACCTGGAGCAGATCGCGACGGCGCGCGGCGTGACTCCCGCCGAGGTCGCCGTCGACATCCTGCTGAAGGGCGGCGCGTCCATTGTGTCCTTCAACATGGCTGAGGACGACATCCGCGCCTTCATGCGACAGCCGTGGACGATGACCTCATCGGATGGAGATTTGTCGTTGCCCGGCCCGAGCCGCCCACATCCGCGTGGGCACGGCGCCTTCGCACGCAAGCTCGCGGTGTATGTGCGCGAGCGATCCGTCGTGTCACTCGAGGAGGCGGTGCGCGCGGCGACGTCGGCCCCCGCGCGGGTGTTCGGGTTTGCCGGACGAGGCGAGTTGCGCGAGGGCGCATTCGCCGACGTGATTGTCTTCGATCCGCAGACGGTGCAGGACCGGGCGACCTACAGCGATCCCCACCAACACGCCACCGGCATGCGCTGGGTGCTCGTCAACGGTCGTGTGGTGATCGACGACGGCATGCCGACGAAGGCACTGGCGGGTGTCGTGTTACGCAGAGCGCGCTGAACTTGACGCGCGCTACAACAGCTTCCGCGTCCACGTGGCGAGATATTTCTTCATCCGGAGTTTGCGCACGGTGTTGGCCGAACTCATGTAGCGGATGACGCCAAAGATCTCGCGTTCGGGAGCCCAGGGGCGATCGTAGCGGCCGAGCGTCCAGCAATAGCCGGTGTAGGAGTTCGGGTTGCGGCCGTCGAGGGCAAACCGGTTCATCACGTCGATCATGGTCTCGAGCGCCTCGTCGGGCGAGGCCGTCCATTCGAGGATCTTCTTGCCCCACAACATGCGCATGTAGTTATGGCAGGTGCCGGTGGCCGCCAGTTGCAGCTGGGCGGCATTCCACACCGGGTCGTGTGTATCAGCGGTCATGAATTGATCGCGGGTGTAGGTGAACTCCCGCGGGTCCGCAGCATGTTTGTCGAGGGTGGCACGTGCCCACGCCGGCAGGGAATCAAAGTGGTCGTAGTCGTCGGGCAACAAGGCGCACATGTTGTAGCCGATCTCGCGCCAGGTGATCAGCTGGTCGAGAAAGGCCTCGGCGTTGACCGAGGCGCCCCACCAGCCTTCACGTTGCCCGCGCCGCCCTGCGCCGAGTTTGCGGCTGGTCCAGCGTTCCGAGGTCATCACCGTTTCAAAGATGTCGTGGGCGCTGATGTGACCGAAGTGCAGGTACGGCGACAGTCCACTGGTGGCCTCAGTGTCGGGATCGGAATGGTCCTCGACGTATTTCGGAAGGCGTTCAGTCACAAAACGTGCGAGTGTGGCGCCCGCGGCTTTGCTGCCCCCGCGGATTGGTGCCGGTGCCACCGAGTGATCGATGGGAAGTAATGCGATCAGGGCTTCGGGCTTCTGAAGGTCGGCGACGGGCGTTGGTGGCCAGCGCGACAGCACCGTTGCCGGCACGGCGGCCCTGGGCAGATCGTCAAAACGAATCACCTCGGGCCATGCGGCCAGCGCGTCGCGGAACGTGCCTTGCACGTAGGAGCGGAAGGAAAACGCGGTCAGGAACACCTTGTCGGTCGCGCGCATCGGCAGGAGGCCATTGGCGTCCACGGCCTCAAGGCGCGTCGGGAGACTGCGGCCCGCCGCCTGAATCATGCGTGGAATAAAAAACGACGGGAAGTCGTCGGTCACAACCAGGCAGGCGTCGGCCGCGAGGTGGGCGAGCAGGCCCTTGCCCGCGCCACGGCTGGGTTCGACATACGGCAGGTAGGCCACCGGCGAGCCGGCCAGCGCCGCCGCATGATCGGCCATGCCATTGATCACGAAGGTGTGCAGCCGATCGCTGGCCCACGGGTAGTCACACCGCAGCGCTTCGAGGATGACCAGCGGCTTCTTCCATTCGCGGGCGCGTTCCACCGCATGCTGCAGTGCGAAGTTGGCCCGAAGGCGCCGCGACGCCACCATCCAGTACACCACGTACGCCCCGTCTGGCCTGACGGGTTGATCGTTCACCGCACGAATGCGGCCGGCTGGCACGGGCATTGCCACGAGTCTACTGGAGTAAGATGCCCCCCAACCAAGGAGTTCTGATGAAGCTGGTCGTCAAGGTGAGTGCGCTGGTGGTGGTGGGCATGGTGGCGTTTTCGGGACGGTTTGATGCGCAGGATCGCCTTGAGCGGATGCCCGGCGTGGCCGAATTCAGGAAAATGCAGACCGCACTTCAGGGCGGCGCGTTTGTCTCAGGCGCGATCACCGCGACCTGGTCGGAAGATTCCAAGGGGTTCACCTACACACACGACGGCACTCGTTTCCGGTTTGACGTGGCGACGATGGCGGCGGTGAATGAAGGCGCGGCACCGGCCGGTGCGGCCGGAGGTCGTGGTGGACGCGCCGGTGGTCCCCCCGCCGGTGGTCGTGCGGGCCGTGGTGGCAATGCACCGGGTCTGGGTGGCTGTCCGCCGCAGCAGGTCGAACGTGGACGTCAGGCGGCGTGTGTCGGTGCGCCGGACGGCTCCAAACGTGCGTTCTACAAGGACCGCAACATTTTTATCGCCAACGCCGATGGCACCGGCGAAAAAGCGCTGACCACCGACGGCAGTGAAGAGAAGCGCATCAAATACGGCACCGCGAGCTGGGTGTACGGCGAGGAACTCGGGCAGACGTCGGCGATCTGGTGGTCACCCGACAGCACGAAGGTGGCGTTTTACCGATTCGACGAAAGCAAGGTGAAGGACTTCTACCTGCAGATGTCGCAGACCGGGATCCAGAGTGAGCTCGACATCGAGGCGTATCCCAAGGCCGGCGCGCCGAATCCTGTGGCCGACATTTTTATTCACGATGTGGTGGCGGGAAAAACCACCAAAGTGGACGTGCGCGACGGGCGACCGTTCACCGACATTCCCGAAGACGGGTCGGTCTTTGCCAACGACCAGGTCGGGCACTACGTTTATCGCGTGAACTGGGCGCATGACGGCAGTGAGCTCTTCATGAACCGCACCAACCGTCGCCAGAACAAACTCGAGATGGCCGGGTGTGCGACGGCGTCGGGTGAGTGCCGGGTGATTCTGTCGGAGGAGTGGCCGACCGGGTGGGTGGTGAACTCCCCGCCGATGCAGTGGCTGAGTGACAACCAGCGCTTCCTCTGGACGTCCGAGCGCAACGGTTTCCGGAATCTTTATCTGTACGACAAGAGCGGCAAGTTGCTCGCGCCGATTACGCAGCACACGACGTTTGAAGTGGTGGGCGTGACGAAGGTGGACGAAAAAGCCGGCGTGGTGTTTTACACCGCGCGGTCGGGTGACAACTGGATGAAGGTGCAGCTCCATCGTGTCGGGCTCGACGGCAAGGGGGATGTGCGCCTCACCGATCCGAAGTTCACACACACGGTGACGTTGTCCCCCGACAACAACTTCATCGTCGACACCTTCCAGACGCACAAGGATCCACCGGCGTCCCAGCTGCTTGATGGCAGCGGCAAGGTGCTCAAGGCGCTCACCTCGAGCAACATGGCGAAGTATGAGCAGCTCGGACTGCGCAAGAGTGAGCAGTTCACGTATCTGGCCGCGGACGGCAAAACGACGCTCTACGGGATGATCAGTTTTCCGGCGAATTTTGATCCGGCGAAAAAATATCCGGCGCTGGCGTCGGTCTATGGCGGTCCCGGGTCGGCGGTGACGAACGAAAACTTCGCCGCGCCGAATGCCACGGCCAACTATGGCTTTCTCATGTTGCAGTTGAGTTCGCGTTCGGCACCGGGCCAGGGGAAACGTGTGCTCGACTCGGCGTATCTGAATCTGGGCGTGACCGAAATGGACGACATGGCGCTGGGCGTGAAGGCGTTGTGGACGCGGCCGTACTTTGACAAGGATCGGGTTGGCATCTACGGGACGTCGTATGGCGGCTACAGCGCGGCGTTGTCGCTCCTGAAATTCCCTGACGTCTACGGTGCCGCCGCCGCATCCTCGTCAGTGACGTCGTGGTATCACTACGACTCGATCTATACCGAGCGGTTCATGTGGATTCCACAGGAGAACAAGGCCGGCTACGAGGCGGGTAACGCGATGAACCTCGCGAAGAATCTGACAGGGCGGCTGCTGATCTACTACGGCACTGCGGACAACAACGTGCACCCGAACAACTCGATGCAGCTCATCAAGGCGCTGCAGGCCGCCGGCAAGAGTTTTGAAGTGCAGGTCGGCCCCGACGCCGGGCACACGGGGGTGAACAACGGCCGCATGATGGAGTTCTTCATCGAGAATCTCGTGATGCGGCCGGAGCGGCTGCGGGGGGCGTAGGGGGGAAGCCCCCCCGTTACCACGTGTAGTTCCCGAGGTCGACACACAGAACCGGACACGGGCGGCAGATCGACAGCAGGCCTCCCCCGAATGCCACCTTTGCGATGCCACTCTTGGTGTAGTTGATGGAGCTGGTGACCATCTGCAGCTGGGCGAGCGCCGCGTCAAAGGCGGCGAACTGTGCGGCCAGTGCCGGCGGCAAGATTGTTTCCGGTGTGCCAGTCGAAATGCCGCCGATGGCGGCCAGCGTCGGGAATTCGGTGAGACGGAACGGATCTTCCCGCTCCACCTCTGGACATCCAGCTTCCGAGACGTGCTCATCGCCGTTGACGAACTCGTAGAAGTGATCCGTGGCGGGCGACAACGAATGATTGGTGCCGTTGACCACCAGTGTGACGACATCACCAGCCGCGAGCGCGGTTTCGTGTCTGACGGTATCCGCTATCGTGAAGTACGGACCAGCCGGCTGTCCGCCGACGCCGGGGACATACCACTGTGACGCGGAAAAGTCGGAGTTTGCGAGCGGTTCGTCTGTAAGGGTCCCCGTCGGCAGAAGGATCCGCGCCGCGAGCACCGAAGAGTCAAACGCCCCGCTCACCAATCCCGGCAGGACGTTCGCGGTGGCGCCGGTGGCCTTCGGCAGTTCGGTGACACTCATCAGCTGTGATCGGTCCGTTGTGCCGGAGAGGTTCGCCCCTGTCCGCACCACCTTGAGCTCAACGTCGTTGTCCCCGGTACTGAGGTGTGAGCCTGTCGCCCGAGTGACGTGGCCCGACCGTGGAATAAGGATGGTCGTGCCGCGGCCGTGCGTGACGATGATGCTGAAGAACCTGACGGTAACGTGGACACTCATGTGCGGGCTCCTGATTGGTGTGAGAAACGACGGCTGATCAACTTCCAAACGCGACAAGACTGGCCCAGACTCGCGGAGGGATGCCCTGTCCGATGGCCCTCCGCTGGGCGGAGGTCAAGGCAGATGCCAGCGACCGATTGCCGGCCAGTTCCATGTGCAAATCCACGAGCAGCGGAACGACGGAGTCATCGTCCAGTCGCCAGAGGCTGCCGGCCACGCCGGCCGCGCCTGCAGCAATGAACGAACGGGCGAGGCTCATCGATCCCTCTCCGGACACGCGTGCGCCCGCTGCGGTATCACAGCCCGCCAGCACCACGACCGTTCCTGTCCGCAGTGTCACGTTCCACAAGTCGTGGCTGTCGATGGAGCGGCGTCCGTCAGATGGATGCAGGAAGAACTCGGATCGCGACGGACGTTCCGGATCGATCCGGGCGTGCCCGGAGAGGTGAATGATCGGATGATCGGGCAGGGCTGCGATGACGCTGGCGGCGGTGCCGGTGGAATCCTGCAACAGCATCGGGTCGTCGAGGACGTTGGCGATCCGTCGGATTTCCTCACGGGTGCCCGGCAGGGCAGGCAGTTTCAAATCGGGAAGGGCGGCAGATGCGCCAACCAGCAGTGCCCGCCCAGACCGACGCTGTGCGGCCCGGGTGACCAGCGTCCCGTACACGGTGAGACTGGGCGTGACGACAGGAGTGACTCGGGCGACCAGGGGCTCGCTCGAGTGGGGGACTGGCAGAGCGGCAAAAGGAACGTCGTGGAGGGGACCGTCGGGCACCAACACGAGGAGGCCCTGAGGAGGCAACACGATTTGCGGCGGCAGCAGGAGACGACTGAGTCTGACGCCAGCGGTGCCATTCCACTGACCGTGTTGCAGTTCCGCGCGAAAGGTGCGGACGATACCGGCCAGTTCCGCGCGAGCAATGGCGACCTCGTGCCGACGCACGGTCGTTCCGACCACCTCCCAGACAATCACGGAGTTGGGTCGCACCACATACTCCAGCGCGACGGCGTTCGGGGGCAGTGGGTCCTGCAGGAGCGACGCGTTTGTCACGGCGGGTGAGGCGTCCGGGCGCAGGTGGTCCAGCAGTTCACGAGCGCGGGCGCGCTCGGCGATGTGCAAGCTGCTTCTGGGATCGGCCACGACGTCGATCAACTCTCCGAAGAGTTCCCAGACATTGGACGTTCTCGAGATGCGGCGTTGCTCGTCGTTGATCGCCGGTCGCTGATCCTCAAGGATGTGCACACCGCGCTCCCAATCGGCGACAGCCGCCGTCTGGTGGCCCTGCGCGCGATAGGCCCGGCCACGGAAGAGGAGCAATTCCGCCAGGCGGAACTGACGCCCTGTTCTCTGGGCATATGCGATCGCATGGCTGAGGCCTTCTGCGGCCCTGGCAGGGTCGCGCCGGAGAAACACGAGCCCGGTGATCCACCCGATCTCCCCGCTCCAGGACTCGCGACCAGGGCCGGCCGGCGTCGCCTCAAGGTGTCGGGACGCCTCGGCGAGGTGCGTTTCCGCCTGACGTTCGCGGTCGAGCGCCGCGAGCGCGCGTGCGTGCTGCAGGTGCGTCATCAGTCGGGTTGAATTCGACAGGTCTTGTGTCGGCAGGTCCAACACGGCCCGCGTAATCTGCAGGCTGAGTCCGAACATGCGAGCGTGTCCGGCGGAGATCGCCGCGCCGATCAACACACTGGCGCGCTGGACGTTCGCCTCCGGTCTGGCGCACGCGACAAGCGCCCCCAGGTGTTCACGCCAGGCCTCGGCATGCGCACCCTGTTCGTCGAGGACCTCCGCGAGGAACGACTGCGCGGTGGCCTGGAGACTGGCGTCACCCGCACGTTGCGCGAGGCGCACCGCGTGCGACAGTCCGTCTTGAGCTTCGGAGATTCTCTGATGGTTAAGCGCGTCCATGCCCGTGATGTAGTGGAGCGCGGCTGCGTATCGGGGGGCTGCGGTGTCTGCGGCACGAAGCGTTCGCGCCTGAGAGAAGGCGTCCAGATACGCTCCATCGAGAAAGAGACTGTACGCGGCCCGCGCGTCGGCGGCAGGCAGTGGCGAGCCCGTTGCGCGATTGAACGCTGAATCAATGCGTCGACTGAGTCCCGCGAGGCCCGATGGCGCGACTGAATCCGCCAACCGGTTCCATTCCACCCAGAGGCTGATCGCCTCGCCGAGTGCCTGGCGCCGGTCGTGAGGCCATGCCGGTGCGGAAGTGATGGCGGAAAGAAACGGATCGATATCGGCGAAATCACTCCCGCGGGGGCCTGTCGCCAGCACCGGCGGGACGGCGCCTTCGAGTAAGGCTGCCGCCACGGTGGGCAGCAGGACCTCAGTCAATTGGGAGCGCGTGTGCCCCGGTGAATTCACGTCCGCGTCGGGCTGGCCGATCGGCTCGCCAAGCGCGGCAATGTGTCGCGCGGCTTCCTCGGCCCACGGGCCGGTTGGCTCCAGTGTCAGAAACAGCTTCCACTGCGCCAGTGCCTGTGATCGGAGGCTCATCGTTTCCTGGGCCAATGCGAGATTAAATGCCGCCCGTGGATCAGACGGCGCGGCGGCGGCGGCCATCTCTGCGAGGTCCAGGGCCCGAGCTGCATCGATCGCCGAGGCGGAGAGACGCGACCTGTGCAGGAGCGCGGCGGTCAGATCCAACTGTGCGTGCAGGGACGGCTCTTCGCGCAATACCTCGTCGAAGAGGTCGATGGCTTCATCGATCCGGCCAGTCAATAGCGACGCCACAGCCGCCCCTCGGGCCGACTGGGTCGTTGGCGCCTCCTCATGCAACCGCCGCAGCCTCGCTGCTGCTTCCTGCACGGCAAGAGGCGCCTCCGATGGTGTGGCCGATCGGGTGAACGGCGCAATCGTCGTCCACTCAAACGCGACGCTGAGTCGGCCCTCGACCGGACGCCATGAGCGTGACGCGTCGATGAGTTGGTCGAGTGGGTCGCGGTCACCCCATCCCACGCGCACCACGATCAGAAGTGCGGCGACGGCGGCGGCCACAATCGGAAGCCGCCACTTGCGGATCTGTCCCAGTGGAGTCGCGACGGCGAGCACGTCTGGAACCACCGCACGCCCCTCCATCCACACCTCGTAGCAGTCGTCGCAGTCGGCCAGATGGGCCTCGACTGCCGCGCGTTCGCGAGGCTCCAGCCGGCCATCCATGAAGGCAGCCAACGTCTCCGCGTCCAGACACTCGGATGTCTGGTGACGATCGTCACTCACGGTGACCTCCTGTCAGCGCTGGGGTGTGGCTGCGTCTCATAAAGGGACGGACGCCGCCGCCCGATTCCCGGAGGGCCTCATCAAACCCGTGCGCATCCAGGGCCTCCGTCACGAGGGTGGCCGTGAGTCCGGTGGCCTCAAGAGCCCCCCTGAGCGACTCGAGCAGTTTCTCAATCCGCCGATACAGGGGTTTGGCCTCAAGCTGAAGCGCCTTTGCAATCTCTGAAATCTGCATGTTCTCGGTAAACCGCATCCGCAGAATCAACTGATCCTGCGGTGCCAGGCCCTTCAGCGATCGTCCGAGCATCGCGGACGCCCGCGCGGCCGTGGACGACACCTCGGCGGCCACCACGCGCGACTCGGCGTCTTCGCCAGGGGCCGCCATCAACTCCATCGCGGAGTCGTCGACCATCAGCCGTTTGTGCCGCACGGGAAACCTCGCGGACATCGCTTCGAGTGATGCTCTGCTGTCGAGGGTCTGGTGACGACTGCGCAGCAGTTCGCAGGCTTCGTCCATCGTGAGTCCATCACGCACGGTCAGTGTTTCCAGTCGCACGGCCGTTTCGCCCAGCCGTTTGGCCTCCGCCGACGGACGCCACTTGCCCCATCGTGCGTTGCGCCAGTCCTGGAACTGTCTGGTAATGACCACAGCCAGATACGACGCCATCGAACTGCGGCCCTGGAACCGACGCAACACCGCGTAGTTGTCACTGATCAAGTGAATCCGAACGATGCCGGCGAAGTCCTCGGCATCAGGACCAAACAGGTTGTGTCGGCGGCAGACTGCGCCAATGCTCCGCTCTATGAGTTCAGCGTGCGAGACGTAGAGCTCATCGTGGGACGCGGCCATTAGCTTGGGAAACCCGGACGGATTGTCAGTGAGTTACCCTGCCGGAGTCAATAGTCCGCAGACCCCCTATTTCCGCCTCTCGCCATCCACAGGCGGCCCACGCCCGTAGACTGAACACGGCTGCCTGTGTCCCTGCGTATGTACGTCCTGATCGTCTTCCTGCTCTACGGCATTCCGCTGTGGTCGCTGCGGTACCGCTGGCGGTCCACGGTGTATCGTCGGTATGACTGGAAGATCAATGTCCTGCCGTGGTTCGGGCATGATCTGGCGGCCCTGTTCTCGAACGTGTACTTTCGAACGGCCGAAGAACGGGCCATGGCGCGGCGCTTCCGTCTCTACATGGTCGGCTACGTCGCCTTGCTTCTGGCGGTGATTTGGATTCCCTGATGTTGAATGACCTTCTTGTCACACTCGCGGTCAGTCTGCTGATTCAAGCGGTGTTGTTTGCGTTCGCCGCCACGTTCAAGACGGACAAGGTCACGGACCTGTCCTATGGACTGACGTTTGTCGTCATCGCCGCGTGGTTGTTGTGGAAAGGTGATGCGACCGCGCTGCCTCCACTGGCGCTGGCCGGCATGGTCATCGGCTGGGGCGTGCGACTGGCGGGGTACCTGTTCTACCGGATCATGACCATCGGCCGCGACGCACGCTTCGACGGCATTCGCGAACACTTCTGGCCGTTCTTCAAATTCTGGTTCGGACAGGGTATTGCGGTGTGGGTGATCATGCTGCCGGTCACGTTGTGGTTCTCACAGCCGGGACCGTGGAATGTCCTGATGACGGTCGGCCTGATCATCTGGGCGGTCGGCCTGGTCGTCGAGACCGTGGCTGATGCGCAGAAGTTTGCGGCCAAACAGACGCCGGGCGGGGGAGAGCGCTGGGTGGACACCGGACTGTGGTCGCTGAGCCGTCACCCGAACTACTTCGGCGAAATGTTGTGCTGGTGGGGTGTCTGCGTGTTTGTCGCGATGGACCTGGGCGTGTGGAACGCACTGGGCATCCTGGGACCGATATCGATTACGTACATCCTGCTGAAGGTGACGGGGATTCCGACACTCGAGAAGAGCGCGAACAAGAAGTGGGGCGCCAATCCGGACTATCAGGCCTACGTCGCGCGCACGCGACGACTGATGCCTATCCCACGATGACTTTTCTCACGCCACGTTGCGTGAGGATCGCCGGCAGGCGTTTGCGGTGATCCCCCTGGAGCATGATGGAGTCGGTCTCAACCGATCCCCCACACCCCAGGGCCGCCTTCAACTGTTTTAACCAGATCTGCAACTCGGATTCTTTCAAGCCGAGTTGTTCAATCACCGTGACTTCTTTGCCGCCGCGGCCGCTGCGTTCGTATCTGACGACCGCACGTTTCGGGCCTGAGTGGTCGAAGTCACCGACCTCGAAGTCCCGAAGTCCCGGGGCACCCGAGGTCCCGGAGTCCCGCTTGCCGTGAGCGAGCCCTTGCGAGTCGAACGGAGGTTCCGGGGTCGCCGGAGTCCCCGCCGGAGGCTCCGGGAGCCCCAGCTGCTTGCGCAGATCTCCGAACGGGTTGTTCTTCACGGGACCTCGGGACTTCGGGACTTCGATCTAGAACTGACTCCAGAGATACTGATTTGTGACCTCGTGGTGGAACTGGACTTCCGCCGTCTTGATGCGCGAGCCGAGCGCCTTCGGGCAACGGTCCGCCTGCGCCTGCTTCACATCAATGTAGCGCTGATGGACTTCGGCGCCGAGCAGTTCCGCCATGAACTTGCTGCCCTTGAAGAGGCGAATGCCGTCATAGATGTTGTCGGGCAGGAATTTTGTACGCGAACGACGCGTCTCGGCGTCCTCGTCGCCCATCGGACCTTCAAGACCGGTGCGCAGCAGGAGGTACAACGCGAGGTAGGGGTTGGCGTCCGGCGCAATCGAGCGCACTTCCACACGCGCGGATTTTTCGTTGCCAATCGGAATGCGCACCATCGCGCCGCGGTTGACGGCCGACGCCTTGATCTGGTTCGGCGCCTCATAGTGTGGGTCGAGCCGGCGATAGGCGTTCACACTCGGGTTCAGGGCGAGGCAGATGTCCTGGCCGCTGGCGAGAATGCGGTCGATGAAGTTCCAGGCGCCCTTCGAGATGGAGTCCTGGCCCTTCGCGTCAAAAAAGATGTTCTTGCCGGCCTTGGAGATCGACAGGTTCGTGTGCATCCCGTTGCCGTTGACGCCGGTCACCGGCTTGGGCAGGAAACTGGCGGTCAGGTCCATGCGCGCCGCGACCTGGCGGCAGAGCAACTTGTACAGCAGCACCTCGTCGGCAGCGACGTTGACCTCGGTGTACGAATAGTTCATCTCGAACTGTGACGGCGCCACTTCCGGGTGGTCCTTCTCGTTCTCGAAACCCATCGCGCGCTGCACTTCCGCAGCCGTGTCGATGAAGAGGCGCAGCGGGTCGCCCGGCAACGAGTGGTAATACCCGCCCGTGCTGATGAACTCAAACGCACCCGTCTCGTGGTACCGCCGCTCGGCGTTCTGGCCCTTGAAGAGGAATCCCTCGATCTCCATCGCCGCGTTGAAGGTCGTGGCGTCCTTCTTGAAACGTGCCTCGGTGAACGCCTTCAGGCGCGAGCGCAGGTCGGCGACGTACGGCGTGCCGTCCTTCTCGAGCACGTCGGCAAACACCAGCGCCTTGCCGGGGCCAAACACGTCCGACGGCAGCATGTAAAACGCCGGCCAGTCGATCGCGAGTCGCAGGTCCGATTCGGCCTGCTGCGAAAAGCCACGAATCGACGACCCGTCAAACGTCAGATTGTCCGCGGACTTGAGCAGGAACTTCTTGTCGTAATCGAGGGCGTGCATGCGCCCTTCCAGATCCGAGAACACCACCGTGACGGCCTTGATCCGTTTTTCGTCCGTCAGGTACTTCATCTGCCGCTCACGCGCCTTGTGGGCCGGCGTGCGCTTGACCCGGGCCTCCTTGGTGGCCAGGTTCATGTCTTCCAGCTTGTCGTACGGGATTTCGAGAAAGTCGCGGAGGGGGGCGTTGGTCAAGGGCGGCATGGGTATCTCCAGGAGAAGGAAGTAAGGACAAGTGAAATTAGCATAAAAACACATGCGCGAAGACTAAATGTGCAGAGATTTAGTTAATTGTAGCTTTCCACGAGAAATCCTGACTTCTCCCGGCCTTCCATGGCTTGTTGTGATATCCTTCTATCCGGATTAACGGATTGATGCCTGCTGCCGCCCCGCTCCTCCTCGATTCCCTGTCGGCCCTGGCCGACGCCACCCGCTGCCGCATGTTGGCCGTGGTGGAGAATCACGAGTTGACGGTGTCGGAACTGTGCACGGTGTTGCAGCTGCCGCAGTCCACGGTGAGCCGGCAGCTGAAGGTGCTGGCCGACGCCGGGTGGCTGGCCGCCCGTCGCGAGGGCACCAGCCGGTATTACACGCTGGCGCTGCAGGACGATTCCCGCGCGCAACTCTGGCGCATCACGCGCGACCAGCTGGCCGATCGACCCTCCGCCGCGCAGGACACCCGCCGGCTGGAACGTGTCCTGAAACTGCGCACGGCGACGTCGCAGCGGTTTTTTGCGACCTCCGCAGGCCAATGGGACCTCGTCCGTGACGAGTTGTTTGGCCGCGACTTCCTCTCGTCCGCGTTGCTCAGCCTGCTCGACGACACCTGGGTGGTGGGCGATCTCGGGTGCGGTACGGGTGTGGCGACCGCCGCCCTCGCGCCCCATGTGGGCCGAGTCATCGGCGTGGACGCGTCGGAAGAGATGCTCGCGTCGGCAAAGTCCCGCGGGTCGGCCCATCGCAACATTGAATGGCGCGTCGGCACACTCGAAGCGTTGCCGCTCAAGGACGCCACCCTCGACGCCGCCGTGATGATGCTCGTGCTGCATCACGTCCCGTCACCAGTCGCCGCATTAACCGAGGCACGCCGCGTCCTCAAACCCGGTGGCCGTCTGTTGATCGTCGACATGACGACCCATCACCATGAGGAATACCGCCAGCAGATGGGCCACGTGTGGCTCGGGTTCGGCGACGACCAGATGCGCAAATTCCTGACGCAGGCAGGATTCGACAAATCGACCGTGACACACCTGCCCGAAGACCCCGGCGCAAAGGGCCCGGGGCTGTTCGTGGCAGTCGGAAAAACCTCACAGTAGGCATGCAGCCATGTTGAAGAAGTGGGTTTTCATAAAAACCTACATGCCTACATGTCTACTGTGAATAACAGTGACTAACAAGGAGCAACGATGACAACCGCAACGATGACACCGCACGCATTCGACCTGGCGAAGGCCGCCGGGCGACTTCCCTACAAAGTGGCCGACATGAGCCTGGCCGAGTGGGGTCGCAAGGAAATCCGCCTCGCCGAGTTCGAAATGCCCGGCCTGATGTCCATTCGCGAAGAGTACAAGGGCCAGTTCCCGCTCAAGGGCGCGAAGATCATCGGCTCCCTGCACATGACGATTCAGACCGCCGTGCTGATGGAGACGCTCGCCGTCCTCGGCGCCGACGTGCGCTGGGTCTCGTGCAACATCTTCTCGACGCAGGATCACGCAGCGGCCGGTGTGGCCATGGGGCCGACCGGTTCGGTCGACAATCCGAAGGGCATCCCGGTGTTTGCCTGGAAGGGTGAGACGCTCGAGGAATACTGGTGGTGCACCGAGCAGGCGATCATGTGGCCGGACGGTTCCGGTCCGAACATGATCCTCGACGACGGCGGCGACGTGACGATGCTCGTGCACAAGGGTGTCGAGTTCGAAAAGGCCGGCGCGGTCCCCGCGTTTGACGTGGACAAGGATCCGGAAGAGTGGGGCGTCATTCTCGACCTGCTGCGCACGCAGCTCAAGGAGAACCCGGGCCGCTGGACGAAGGTCGCTGCCGCCATCAAGGGCGTGACCGAAGAAACCACGACGGGCGTGCATCGCCTCTACGAGATGATGAACGCGGGCACGTTGTTGTTCCCCGCGATCAACGTCAACGACTCGGTCACCAAGTCGAAGTTTGACAACCTCTACGGCTGCCGCCACTCCCTGACCGACGGCATCCTGCGCGCCAGCGACGTCATGCTCGCGGGCAAGGTCGCGGTCGTGCTCGGCTACGGCGACGTCGGCAAGGGCTGCGCGCAGGCGTTCAAGGGCCAGGGCGCGCGTGTCATCATCACGGAAATCGATCCCATCTGCGCGCTGCAGGCCGCGATGGAAGGCTACCAGGTGACGACGCTTGAAGATGTGGTCGCAACGGCCGACATTTTCATCACCGCGACGGGCAACCACAACATCATCACGGTCGACCACATGGCCAAGATGAAGGACAAGGCCATCGTCGGCAACATCGGCCACTTCGACAACGAGATCGACATGGCCGGGTTGAAGAAGAAGGGCGTCGAGCGCATCAACATCAAGCCGCAGTTTGATGAGTTTGTGTTCCCGGACGGGCACAGTGTGCTCGTGCTGGCGGAAGGCCGTCTGCTCAACCTCGGTTGTGCGACCGGTCACCCGAGCTTCGTGATGTCGGCGAGCTTCAGCAATCAGGTCATCGCGCAGATCGAGATGTTCAACAACACGTCGAAGTACGAGTTGAAGGTCTACGTGCTGCCGAAGCACCTCGACGAGAAGGTCGCGCGTCTGCACCTCGACAAACTCGGCGTGAAGCTGACCAAGCTGACGCCGGATCAGGCGAAGTACATCGGCGTGCCGGTCGACGGACCGTACAAGCCGGGGCACTATCGCTACTAAGACGAAGTCCCGGAGTCCCGGGGTTCTTGGGGTTCCGGGGTTCCCGGGTCGGCGCAGTTCGGGCGGCGGGGATTTATCCCCGCCGCCTTTTTTTACGCCGTCAGGCCGTGTGGTAGCGTGGAACCCGTGTTTACTGTCGTGCGAATTCTGGGAATTGTCGCCCTGACCGTGCTCTCGTCGTCCTGCCTGCGCAAGGAGATCGTGTCCACCTGGTATGTCGAGGCGGACCGGCGGGTGGTCTGGTCGATTGCGGAACGTGATGTGCGATCGGACGCGGGCTCGCCTGACGATCGAGACGCCGACGAGGACGATTTTATTGCGGCGGTTCGCGCGAACGATCATGCCGTCGCGCGTGGGCTTCGACAATTCACGCCGGCACCGCTGACCTCGCGCATCCTCCGCGATCGCCCACCCTTCAGCGTCATCACTGATGCCGGGTTCTCAAGTCTGGCCACACTCGGCGAACGTCTCATCGGGCGATTCGGACTACGGGGGTCGTCGCTGGTGACGTTCACACGCGACGGGTTCGAGTGGACGTGGACACTCGACGCGGATACCCGTGTGGACGAAGACAGTCTTGATGACGACCTGATGGCGGTGTTTGAGTCGCCGATCATTCACCTGGCGTTGGCGCAGGGACGGTTTCTTGAGTCGCCCGGCGTGACCTTGTCCGAAGACCATCGTCTCGCCACATTCCCGATCAACGATCTCCTCGACCGCCATGGCAAACGTGAGGGGGAGCCAACCACGTTCGTCGTGCGGTGGACCGACCGCTGACTCGCGGCGACAGCTACTTCCTCCGGAACGGCCACAGCAGGTGTGACGTGTAGTTGTCCGGGATCTGGTCACCGCCGAGCCCGTACGCATCCGGCCATCGGTCTTTGGGCAGGTGGTAGGTGCCGAAGAGTTTGTCGATCCATGGCAGGTGGACGGCGAAGTTTTTGTCCCAGGCCTCCGGTTGCGCGCTGTGATGCCAGTGATGGAAGCGGGGCGTCACGATCCAGTGTTCAGCGGCGCCGAAGCGGAAGCGCACGTTGGCGTGGATGAACACCGCGTGAAATGAGACAAACACCAGGTAGGCGTACACCGGTCCGTCTGCAAAGCCGAGCAGCGCGATGGGCACAAACGTGAGGCCGCGCGTGAGCACAACGTCCACCAGATGCAGGCGCGACCCGGCGAGCCAGTCGATGTGTTCGCTGGAGTGATGAATGGCGTGGAAACGCCAGAGCCACGGCACACGATGAAACGCGCGGTGCATCGTGTATTCGCCCAGGTCCGCGACCAGCACGATCGCGCCCAACTGCACGATCCATGGCAGTGCCGCGACCGTGGCCTGCACATCCGGCCACAGCAGCACACGTGTGGCTGCGGCCGCCGGGGCCAGCGTCAGCCACGCGGAGACCTGCACGAGCAGGTGACTCACAAAAAAGTGCATCACGTCGGTCGTCCAGCCCGTGCGGAACGTGGACTGCGTCGGCCACTGCGGAAACAGGCGCTCCATCGGCACAAAAACGAGTGCGACCAGCAGAAGATTGAGCAGGAACCAATCGAGCCCCAGTCCCCACGTTGTGCCCGGCGCGGACGCGACGGGCACGGAGGCGCCACCGCCCAATGACGCCAGGAGCGCCAGGCCCATGCCGGTCAGGCCCAGCACCTTGCGTCGGCGCAATAACGCGCTCAGGAGTCCGAGCATGAAGGCGCTGCCGATCACCGTTGCGACCAGCGGGCGAATCCAGGAGAGGGCGTACACCTCGCGGACGCCGGGCCACGTCAACACATCAGGAAAGTGCAGACACGCCACGCCGCCGACCGAGAGCAATCCGAGAAAAACCGAGGCGGTGCCGCTGATCCAGCCGCTGCCAAACGATGCCGGTTCCTGATCGTCGAACAGACGCGCGACCCGCTCGTCGAGGTGTGGGCGATCAGAAGTCGTCATGCGTCAGCGCGTGCGTCGCGATCATGGCTCAGCACCACGCCCAGAACGGCGATCGCCGCGACCACCGCCAGCCCTGCGAGCCCGGTCTCAAAGTAGGGACGTGTCGAGTCAAACGTGACCACCAGTCCCCACGTCCAGAAGTGGCAGAAGAACCCGACGATGCCGGCAAAGAGACCCAGGCGGAAAATCACGCCGAGGATGATAACGACCAGCAGGAGGCCAAAAGCGAGATCGAGCGCCAGGTGGCCGGACTGGAATTGTCCGCGTGCTGCGAGCGGGGCGAACACAAGGGAAGCCACGCCAAAGGCCACGGCCGTGGTGCCCAGGCGGGGGGACACACGATGGAGCGCTGAGCGGAGCAGCGCCAGGCCCAGGACGCCGAGCATCGTGTTGCTCATGGCATTGGACAGCACCATGAACATGCGGGCGAGCAACTCCCGGGTGCCCATCACCAGTTCCGGCGCGTGGGGATCGATGGGCGGCCAGGCCATCCAGCCCGGCACCAGATGAAAGACATAGGAGATCACGGTCATCGCCGTGCCGCAGGCGGCACCGAGCAACAGATCACGGCCCACCAGGGGGTCACGGAACCTGCCGGCCAGCAGGCGCGACCATGTGATGAGAATGTGCGGCCACGTTTTTCTCACGTAGGGTTCGGCTGCGAGATAAAAGATCCACAACATCGCCGCGAAGAACATGGCGAGCGCGATGGCCTGGAAGAAGCGCTCTTGCTCGATGCCGACATCGGGGACGTGATGGGCGGCAAAAATCCACCCGACCACCGGCGCCACCAGCGCGACGGTGACGAGACGCCGCGCACCGAGGCGGTCGCCACGACCGGCCTTGACGTTCGCGCGGGCCACCAGTCCCGCTGCGATCAACATCGCTGGAACAACGAGCAAGGCGAGGAGCGACACCAACGCGACCGATGGACTCTCGGGCGTGGCCGCGTCTGGAAGATTCCAGGGACCAAACGTCCGGAAGTACACGACGGTGCCCTGATGGGACCCGGCTTCGACGCGAAGTGTCGCACCGGGCATGCCCGGCCAGACCCCCGTCCACGCCGCGCGGCTGTCGGCAAACGCGCGCGGACTGTAGGTCGGTGTTGCCGAGGTCAGCGTGGAGACGTCGAGTGCCGCGGCGTCGAAGTACGCATCCCAGCTCACCGTGGCGACCTCGGACGGGGTGCCCGCCTGCAACTGCGCGGGCAGGCGCTCGAAGGAGAGCAGGTGTCCCGCCAGGTCCAACAAGACCAGTGTCTCCCCTGGGGCCTGCGCCGGCGGGTCGCTGGCCGCGACGCGCACGCCCTTTGGCACCAGCCCGTACGGACTTGATCGATACCAGAACACCACGCTCGGAGGCCGTCCCTCGCGAATGACTGTGGCGCCACCGTCGTTGCCCGGCCGCGCGCGCAGCCAGGAGAGGAAATCAGTTCTGACCACAAACCCGGAGGCCCGATCGGCGATCGACGTGGGACCACCCGCCAGGCGTTCGATATCCCGCGCGCGGTCGTTCAACGACGCCGGCGCGCGATCAAACGGCACCATCGCATACATGCCCACCTGGCTCGCGAGCATGGCCGTGACCACGAGACTGCCGACCGCCAACGCCATCCACGCGGCGATTCGACCGACACCCATCGACGCGCTGTCATCGCCGGCGGCCGCCACCATCTGTGGCGACGGTGTCTCTCCGGCCGCGAGCGCGGCGGCGAGCGGATCGCCGCCGGGTAAGGCGGCGGACACGGCCAGGGCAGACGAGGGACGGTCTTCCGGGTTGGAGCGGAGACACCGAAGAATGACGCGCTCGATCGCGGGATTGAGTCCACCCACAAGTGCCGACGGCGGAAGGATTGCGCCGGTCTGATGGAGTTCCACCAGTTCGCCCAGCGTCTTGGCCTGAAACCCTCGTCGTCCCGTGAACAGTTCGTAGAGGACGAGTCCCAGCGCAAAGACGTCACTCTGAACGGTGACACCGGTGCCGCTGAGTTGTTCGGGTGCCATGTAGGCCGGTGTGCCCGCTCGAATCTCCGACACCGCGCCGACGGTGGCGAGACCAAAATCCATCAGGCGCGCCTGGCCGGCGTTGTCGAGCATGATGTTGGCCGGCTTGAGGTCGCGGTGAATGACTCCCTTCGCGTGCGCTGCGGACAGGCCTGCGCAGATCTGACGGGCAATCTCGAGCGCCTTGTCTTCGGGCAGTCGTCCGATGCGGCGCAGCAGGGACGACAGGTCTTCACCGTCCACGTATTCCATCGTCAGATACAGCTGATGGCGGGGTGGTGTGCTGCCGTCGACGAGCAGATCACCGATGTCGTAGACGCGGCAGACGTTGGGATGGGAGACCTGACGCGCGGTGCGCACCTCGTTGTGGAACTGGACCAGGCGCTGGGGATCGGCGGAGAGTGCGTCGGGCAGCAGTTTGATGGCGACGGCCTGCCCGAGGCGCAGGTCGTCGGCGCGATACACCTCGCCCATGCCGCCACGGCCGAGCAGGCCGATGATGCGGTACCGGCCGTCAACCACAGCGCCGGGCTCAAACCGTCCGTGGTCGATCGAGCCGGAACTGGACAACCAGCCCGATCCGAGGCGTGTCAGATCGATGTCGCTCACGCGGACATTCTAGTCGGGGACCCGTGTGCGGTTCTGATACGCTGACGCCCCAAGGACCTCCCATGAATATTTTTGACGAGCAGCCGCCCACCGGCCCCCAGCCGTGGAATCGGCGGATCCCTGATATTTCCCAGTACGAAAAACCCGGGTGGCTGACGCCCCGGCTGATTCGCAACGTGGTGTTGGGTGTGGTCGCGCTGATCATGCTCATGAGCACCGCGTTCCAGATCCCGCCAGAAGAGGTCGGGCTTGTCCGACGCCTGGGCAAGGTGGTGCGCACCACGGAACCTGGCCTGCACTTCAAGATTCCATTCGTGGAAGACGTGCTGCGTGTGCCGGTGCAGCGCCAGCTCAAGGAAGAGTTTGGTTTCCGCACCACGATGCCCGGTGTGCGGTCGACTTATTCGGCCGCCGACTTTGCGGGTGAGTCGGTCATGCTCACAGGCGATCTGAACGTCGCCGTCGTGGAATGGGTCGTGCAGTATCGTGTCACCGACCCCTACAACTACCTCTTCAAACTCCGCGACCTGACGGGCACGTTCCGCAGCATGTCGCAGGCCGTCATGCGTGAGGTCGTCGGCGATCGTACGGTCACCGAAGTGCTCACCGTGGGCCGGCAGGAGATCGCGACGACGTCGGAACGGTTGCTGCAGGAGATGGCCAATCAGTACGAAATGGGCATCGTGATCGAACAGATCGTGCTGCAGGACGTCACGCCGCCCGATCCTGTCAAGCCGTCGTGGGATGAGGTCAACCAGGCGCAGCAGCAGCGGGATCGTCTCGTCAACGAGGCGCTGGCTGAGTACAACAAAGTGGTCCCGCGCGCCAAAGGTGAGGCGTCGCAGACCGTGCTGCAGGCGGAAGGGTATGCGCTGGAGCGCGTCAACAGCGCGCAGGGTGATGCCACACGTTTTAAGGCCGTCTACGAGGCGTATCGCCGCGCGCCGGAAGTGACGCGACGCCGGTTGTATCTCGAATCGATGCAGCGGGTGTTGCCGCAACTGGGGACCAAGGTCTTCACCGACAAGGGCACCAGCACGGTAATTCCGATCGTGGGGAGTGAGGCCTTGAAGGCACTGATTCCCCCAACGGCGGCTCGACCGGGTGGAGGTGGCCAGTGACACGCAGCACCATCGTCAAAGTCGGACTCGGTGTGTTCGCCTGGATCCTCCTGTCGTCCTCCACGTTCATCGTGCAGGAGACCGAGCAGGTCATCATCACGCAGTTTGGTGAACCCCGCGGCAACCCGGTCAACACGCCCGGGCTCCACCTGAAGGTCCCGTTCATTCAGCGCGTGAACTCGTTCGAGAAACGATTCCTCGAATGGGACGGCAGTCCCAACCAGATGCCGACCAAGGACAAACGGTTCATCTGGGTCGACATGTATGCGCGGTGGCGGATCACCGATCCGCTGAAGTTTTTCCAGCGTATGCGCGACGAACGTGGGGCCCAGTCCAGGCTCGATGACATTCTGGACGGCGAGACACGCAACGCGGTCGCCAGTTATGACCTGATCGAACTGGTGCGCTCGAGCAATCGGCCGGCCGGGGATATTCCCATCGAGAGCGAGGAGGATCGGATTGTCCTCGAACAGATCGCGATGGGCCGACGCGCGATCGCGACGAGCATTCTCATGGCCGCGCGTGCCCGCACGGCGGACCTCGGCATCGAGGTGCTGGACATCCGCCTCAAGCGCATCAACTACGTCGATGAGGTCGCCAAGGACGTGTATGCGCGCATGATCGCCGAACGCCGGCGCATCGCCGAGCGGTTCCGCTCCGAGGGTGAGGGTGAGGCGGCACGTATCCAGGGTGAACGGCAGCGTGACCTGCAGCGCATCCAGTCCGAGGCCTATCGCACCGCCCAGGAACTGCGTGGCAAGGCCGATGCCGAGGCGACGGCCATTTACGCCGAAGCATACGGCCGCGACGCCGAGTTCTACGCGTTTTTCAAGTCGCTGGAGACCTACGAACGTGTGATCGACGGCCGCACCTACTTTGTGCTCGGCACCGACAGCGATTTGTTGCGGTACCTGCGCGCGCCGAGGTGAGGCGCGCGGCTACACTGAAGGCGTGCGCGCGCGATTTGATTTCCTGGCTGATGGCCAGCCGGTGCTTTTTGAGGCACCGTCGCGGATCCTGACCGCACGCACGGTGGCCGAGGTGCCCGCGGTCATGGACGCCGCGGAGCAGGCACTGCGCGACGGGTGTCATGTCGCCGGGTGGGTGGCGTACGAGGCGGCCGGGGCGTTTGACTCCGCGCTGATCACCCAGACGCCAACCGCTGTGCCGCTCGTCTGCTTCGGTCTCTATCGAGAGAAGGTCGATGCGCCGCGGTTGGCGGCGTCCGCACCACCACCAGCGCCGATGACCTGGACACCCGCATTGGACCGGGCTGCCCACGCTGATGGCGTCGCTGCCATCCGTGAGGCCATCGCCGATGGCGAGACGTATCAAATCAACTACACCTTCCGCCTGCGGTCGGACTTCGGCCCTTCGGGACCTCGGGACTCCGAGGCGTCTCTGTATGCGTCGCTGGC
Source organism: uncultured Solibacteraceae bacterium (assembly GCA_964423815.1). Lineage (GTDB taxonomy): Bacteria > Acidobacteriota > Vicinamibacteria > Vicinamibacterales > SCN-69-37 > SYFT01. The sequence continues at coordinate 40,490 of CAYRGW010000001.1, forward strand.
CCAGGCCGAGCGTGTCCCGTATGCGGCGCTGATCGAAGCCGATGAGTGGGTCGTGTTGTCGCTCTCACCGGAGCTGTTCTTTCGCCGGGAGGGTGACCGTCTCACCACCCAGCCCATGAAGGGCACCGCGCCTCGCGGCCGATGGGCCGCTGAGGACCAGGCCCGCGCCGACGGGCTTCGGGCGTCAGAGAAAAATCGCGCGGAGAACGTGATGATCGTCGACTTGTGTCGCAACGACATGAGCCGTGTCTGCGACATCGGCACCGTCGCCGCGACATCGATGTTCGAGGTGGTGCGGTATCCGACCGTGTGGCAGATGGTCTCCACCGTCGAAGGGCGTGTGGATCCCACGGTGGGACTCCACGACATCTTTCGCGCCCTGTTTCCTGCGGGCTCGATTACCGGAGCGCCCAAATCGAGCAGCATGCGGCTGATCGCCGATCTGGAGCATGCCCCTCGCGGGGTGTATTGCGGCGCCATTGGGTATGCGTCGCCCGATGGTCGCGCGACGTTTAACGTGGCCATCCGCACGATGACGGTGCATCGGCCGACAGGACGCGCCGAGTATGGCGTCGGGGGCGGCATCACGTGGGACTCCACGGCCGCCGATGAACACGCGGAGGCCATGCAGAAAGCCGCCTGCCTCGAAGTGCGTCCGCCGTTTTTGCTCATCGAGACGCTTCGGTTCGAGCACGGGGTGTACGTCCGTCTCGATGCTCACCTTCGCCGCCTGCGGGAGTCGGCTGACTATTTCGGGTTCCTGTTCGACGAAGCCAGCGTCAGGTCCGCCATCTCCCCATCCCCTCATCTCCCCATCTCCCCCTCCCGTGTGAGAGTGACGCTCGACAGCACCGGCACTGCCGTCGCCGCTCACGAACCGTTGGATCCAACGCCCGAAGCTCCAACATTTGCGCTCGCCACGACCCCCGTGGACTCGTCGAGTCGCTGGTTGTTTCACAAGACCACGAGGCGCGAGGTGTACGACCACCACAAGGCCGCACATCCGGACGTGTGGGAGGTGTTGCTGTGGAATGAACGCCACGAACTCACGGAGTTCACGCGCGGCAATGTTGTGCTCGAACTGGATGGCCGGATGCTGACCCCGTCGCGTGGGTGCGGCCTGCTTGGCGGCGTGTTCCGTCAGGCACTGCTCGACAGTGGCGAGATCGTCGAGGCGGTGGTCAGTCTTGAGGACCTCCCACGAGCAACCCGAGTTTGGTTCGTGAACAGCCTCCGCGAATGGGTGGAGGTACGGCGCGGCTAAAGCCGCCGCCCTACGAAGACAGCGTCTTGTGTAGGGCGGGGCCTTCAGGCCCGCCGATCTGGCGGGGCTAAAGCCCACGCCCTACACAAGACGCCTTACGTCAGGCCTTCGTAGATCTGGTCCATCAACGCCTGGTCCTCGATCGCACGCTCGAGAGACATCTGCGGCTGATCGCCCTCACGAATGGCGCGGACAAAATCCCGATACATCGCCTGATACCCACGGATGTCGCGGAACCCGGGAAACAGGATTCGCGGGAACCAGCTCTTGCCCCGCACAAACAGAATGATCCCGTTGGATTCAAAGGTGATGATGCCCTCACGGCCGAATATTTTCGAGAAGCGCAGCCCGCGGAACAGTGACGGCACCTCGCGCGAGTAATACAACGCGCCTGCCGCGCCGTTGTCGTAATTGAACGCGACCAGCATGCTCTTGATCCGTTTGTCCGGCCCCTTCATGGACGGCGGAGGCCGGTAGCCGTGGATGGTGGTGATGCGCGGACCCAGGCTCCCTGCCACGTGCAGCCAATGGATGCCTTCTTCAAAGAACGCGTCGCCACCGGCCATCGACTCGTCGTTGCGCCAGTCGTCGGCCTTTTTGGGCAACAGGGCCAGCGTCGTGAAGTGGCCGAACAACATGTCGCCCACCACCTCCTCTGCCAGCAATCCACGCAGGCACACCGCCAGCGGCTTGTAGTGGTCGTTTTCGCCGACGATGATGACTTTGCCGGCGGCGTTGCGCGCGGCAAGGACCGTCTCGTAGTCGGCCATCGAGAGCAGGGCCGGCTTTTCGAGCACCACATGTTTGCCCGCCGCCAGCGCCTGCAGCGTCAGGTCCAGGTGATACTTCGGCGGCACGGCGATCACCACGGCGTCGATCTGGTCGCTGTTGATCGCGGCGTCATACGACCCGTACGCCGCCACGCCCTGATACCGTCGCTTGAACTCCTCCGCCTTGTTCAGGTCGCGACTGGCGTAGCTGCACACCACGTCACCACTCAGTGATCGCAGGTGCCGACTGTGGACCTTGGTGATGTAACCGCAGCCGAGAAATGCCAGACGAAGGGGACGTGACACGGATTTATCTTAGCCCGCGTGAGTCCGGATAGAGCTTTTCAACATGGAGAGCATGGCCCCCCATGTTGAAGAACACAACTCCTCCGGCCTCCCTGTTGATCAGGACTGTGAGATCAGGACTGCAGGGCCAGGAAGATTGCCAGCACGATCAGGGCGAGCAGGACGACGCCCGCGATTTTCCAGAAACTCTTCGGGTAGTCGCCGGCGATCCTGCCGGTGTGCCCGTTGGCGACGACCTGAAATACCTTTGCGCCGTACTTGTAGGTGAGCAGCCAGACCGGCACCAGCACGTGTTTAAACGTCTGCTGCGAATAGGTCGGATGAATCACCAGACCACGGTAGGTATCGCCGGGCACCTGGGCACCGGCCAGACCCATCAGGTGTGAGTGCATCTGCTCGACCGACGCCTGCGCGGCCTGTTCGAGATCGATTTGATAGCGCTCCACCACAAAACCCGAGAGGAACGCCGTGTCGTACGGCACGACCTGTTGCGTCGGAAATGGCTCCACTTGTCGCAGCAGTCGATGTTCCACCCCCGTTGTCCCCGGCACCGGCTCATCGTCAAACACGTGGTCGAGTTCGCCGGCGGCCGGCACCCAACGCGTGTGACGCTTCTGGCGGGTCCGCGTGCGGCCCTGGCCATCACGATAGGACTCGGTGGTGTAGTAATAGTGCCCGGCCTGCGCGGTCCACGTGCAGTGGACACTGGCGTCGAACGTCCAGTACGGGATGTACAACCCGTGCAGCTGATCGATGAGGGACTTGTTCTTGAACGCGTTGGGCGCGAACCACTTGCTGGCGTACCAGCGTTTCATCGCATCACGCACATCACTTTGCGAGACCGTAAAGGGCAGCAGGCTCTGCGGTCGAATCGGCGCCTGCACATCGTCGTAGTCGACCAACGCAGGCGAGCCGCAGAATTCGCAGTTCTTGCCGACCTTTGCCGGGTCGAAGACCATCACGGCCTTGCAGCTCTGGCACTGGACGCTGCGACGTGTGGCGTCCCACCCCTTCGCACTCTCGGGCAGGGACCGCAGCATCTGGATCAGATCGAGCTCATCGACGGCGCCCCCGGCCTTGTGTCCGTCGTACGGGGATTCGGTCCCGCAGAACGGACAGATCAGCAGACGTTTGCCGGGATTCCACTCGGCTTGTGCGCCACACGCCGGGCACGCGTGTTTGTCACGCGCTGCAACGGATTCGGTCATTGCGCCAGGTAGGCGTCAAGTGCAGCCCGGGTCACGCGGTAGCTGTGCCCGATCTTCTTGGCTTTGAGCTCACCAGACTCGAGGATCGCCATCACGTCGTTCTCGGGCACCCCGAGCACGGCCGCCACTTCGGCGGGTGAGAGCAGGACGGGGGAGGCCGCCGCGGCCGGCGCCGTGCCTCCAGCCACCGGCGTGGTGGCGGGCGCATTCGGATTCATGATCCCCTGCTGCATCATCTGCTGCGCCATGCCGAAACCCATCGCGAGCTCCGCCGCCGTGCCGGCTGCGCCACCGCCGCCAGGCATGGTCATGCCCTGCGCCATCTGGAACTTCACGTAGTCGTTCAGGTTGCCGACGGCGGCCATGCTCGACCGTTTGTCGATCGCGGCTTCCACCTCCGGCGGCACCGAGACGTTTTCAACGATGAAACTGGTGATCTCGAGACCGTATTTGGTCGAGACGGCCGGGTTGATGATCGGCAGCAGCGCTTCGCCCAGCTCGGAGTAACGCGTGGCGATGTCGAGTGCCGGGACCTTGGCCGACGCCAGGGCCTCACTGAAGACGCTGACCATGCGTGAGCGCATGGTGTCTGCGAATTCGTCGAGTCGGAAATGATGATCGGAGCCGGCCACTTCCTTGATGAAGAGCGCCGGGTCGGTGATCTTGAAATCGAACGTGCCGAACGCGCGGAGTCTGACGATGCCGAAGTCATCGTCGCGCATCATGACCGGGTTGGCCGTGCCCCACTTGTTGCCGGTGAACAGGCGCGTCGTGACGTAGAACACGTCCGCCTTGAACGGCGAATTAAAGAGGTACTTCCACGACTTGAGTTTGGTGAGGACCGGGATGTTGTCGGTCGTCAGGGTGTGTTTGCCCGGGCCGAAGAGGTCGCCGAACTCGCCGAGGTACATGAACTGGGCGGCCTGCGATTCGCGCACGATCAACTGCGCGCCGTTTTTGATGGCCTTGTCCTCGTCGGGAAACCGCCACGTCAACGTATCGCGAGAGTCATCAGTCCACTCGATGACGTCAATGAACTCGCCCTTGATCAGATCCATCAAACCCATAAGAACCCACCTCTCCTCAAAAGCTTAACGCACTCCCGGTGGTCCAGAAGTCCAGGAGTCCAGGAGTTCGGTGCTATGCGCGTTCGAAGAGGACGGTGGCGGCCTGGAGGTTGGCGGTGGCGGTGCGTTGTGCGCTGGCCCAGCATTCGGCCTGTTCGGACCGTGCGGCGCCGCCGGTCGGCAGTTCCCACCACGACGGCTGTTGCCGCGCTTCGTCGGGCAGACGGAAGCCGAGCAGGTCTTCCATCTGTCCAAAGGTCAGGACGAGACGGTCGGCGAATCGACCGGCGAGGAAGGTGTGGAGCGGTTTGTAGTTGGCCATGGGGTTCTCTGCCCTCAACCATACAGGTTTCGGCCCGATTGTGCGGGTTCACTCCGGAACAGTTTCCGGGGCATTATCATCATCCCGTCACGGAGGAACCTTATGACTGACCAGAAGGGTATTGTGCGGTTCGAGTGTTTTCGGGGCCAGTTCCTGAGCTGGGACGCGCTCTGTGCGCAGGCGGCGGAATACGCCAACCGCGTGGGACCCGAACGCATCATCAACATCTCGCATTCGCACGACGGGATCGTGGTGGTCTGGTACAGGTCGAACGAAGCGGTGGCACGCAGTTAGCCGAGTTTCGATGTCACGACAATGGCCAGATTCCTGCTGATCACTGCGGTCTCGTGGCTTGCAGCTGTGGCTGCCTTTGTGATCTATTCATGGGCGGCTGGGGGCACGGCGTCAAGAGGTGACGTCCTGTCTCTGTTGTACTGGGGTGGGATCGTAGCCGTTCTGTCGGCGGCCGTGGTGTTCGTGCCGGTGATGCACGCCATGCGACACAAATTCAAGACGATGTGGCCGTTCGTAGCTGTGGGCGCGATCTTGTCACTGGCACCATTGGTGTTGTTCGCCATATTGTGGAATTCCTTGTCCCTCCTGATTTCAGGCATTGGCGCACTGCTTTTCACAGTGTTCCTGATCTTCGGTGCCTGCTTCGGCGCAGGTTTCCATCGGGCCTATGTGCGATTCACTGCAATTCTCTTCCTCGCGTTGATGACCGCACATCCGCCGGCACACGCCGACGCGCAGGCGCCGCCAGAGTTTTCGCTTCATCTTCAGCAAGGTCAATTGGCACTCGGACCATACGCGCTCGGCATGACGGTCGCAGAGGCTGAGTCGCGACACGGTCGATCTCTCCAGCTCCGTCCAAATGTTGACGATACGGGACAGTGCGAAGGATTCGACGGTACCGTTTCGGTCGGCGGGCACACAGTCAACCTGACGTTCACCACACACGCCGATGGTCTCAGGATCCGGAACATCTTTGTCCGCTTCTCGAAGGTCCGTGATCTTGATGACGTGGCAGCGGAAGTCAGCCGCCGCGTCCCAACACTGCGAATTGCGGAGCACGATCCCCTGATCAAGGGCAACAAGACGGCGTGGACCCTTTCTGGCGACCCGCTCCAAACGGTCTTGATCGGCGTGCGCGAGGGGCTGTGGATCTCTCGCGGGTGTGTGAATGGACTCTGAGCTGGGTGTCTTTTCGACCTTGCGAGCCCGCGCGGGTGGGGAGTTGGCGGCCGTGGCCTCCGCGGAGTGAGGCGGGAAACCTGCACCTCCATCGATCTGTCTTGGTGTCAGATCGCGTGGGGGCCCCCATCCCCACGCTGGTGGCTCGCGACTCCGGTGCAGGTTTCGTGCATTACAGTCGCCTCCCTCCGAGTCGGCCACGACCACCAACTCCCCACCCGCGCGGGGGTGTCTGGATCGGGGGTATCATCCCGTCGGTCTAGTCCAAGACCAGTTAGACCGCTGAACGAACAGCATGTTCAGGTCGGGAGGACGACCATGAGACAGAGTCTAGGGAGCGTAGTAGTTGGCCTGTTCCTCGCGGTGTCAGTTTGTGCACAAAGCCAACCCGGCGCCGTTACTGATCCGCTGACGGGTGAATGGGTGGTCACGGTTGCGAATTACCGCGAAACCGTCCGGCTGACCTTGAAGATCGTCGAGTCGGCGGTGTCAGGTAGCTACAGAGGGACCCCGATCGTCGGCGAGGTGAAGAATGGGCAGGTCGCGTTTGCGAGTCCCAAGAATTGGGCCGAATACCGGGCAGGCAAACTCAAGGGTGAGCATGCTTCCGACGAGTACTCGACGGTGTATTTTGCCCGTCTGAACAAGACTGGAGATTTGGCAGGCACGGCCGAGGTCCATATCCCGGGCACAGCGATCGTTCAGAAGATGACCTGGTCGGCCCGCCGCGCGCAAGTGCAGTAGTCGAACCGATTGCGACGCGGTCTAACTCGGCTTGCAGCCGACGGCGGCGTATGAAATCGTTTGGTGCCGCCGCAGCTGAAGCGGACCGCTAGGCCTCTGAATCCGCACCGAGACAGGACGAATGGCAGTACCCACTTACGATCAGTTTATTGAGCCTATCCTTCGCTATCTGGCCAGCCACCCAGAGGGAGCACTGGCGAGAGACGTACATGAAATCGCGGCCGACCAGTTGAAGGTCAGCGAGGCAGACCGCTCGGAGGTCCTGCCGAGCGGCACGCAGTTGGTCTATAAGAACCGGGCAGGCTGGGCGCACGATCGACTGAAGCGAGCTGGTCTATCAACTAGCCGCCGTCGAGGGTTCTGGCAACTCACAGAGAAAGGCACGGAGTTCGCGGGCACGCACCCGTCGCCGCTGCCTGAGTCGGTGCTTGAGTCCATTCTGACGGACTTCAACGATGTCCGTCTCACTCTCCCAGATGAGGAAGATAGCGCTGGTGTTTCAATTCCTCCAGTCGGTCCGGCCACGATCAGCCCAGACGACCGTCTTGAGCAGGCGCTGAGCGAGCTTCGCCAGGGCGTAGCAGCCGATGTCCTCGACCAGTTGTCTCGTGTGTCGCCCACGCAGTTCGAGTCGGTGGTGTTGGATGTTCTTCATAAACTCGGCTATGGCACTAGTCGAGCCGCTCTGACGCGGGTCGGAGGTTCCGGCGACGGAGGAATTGATGGCGTAATCTCCTTGGACCGGCTTGGCCTCGAGAAGGTATATGTACAGGCGAAACGGTGGCAGAGTTCCGTCGGTCGGCCAGAGATCCAATCGTTCTACGGGGCGCTCGCAGGTCAGCGGGCGAATCGTGGCGTGTTTATCACGACCTCATCATTTACCGGCCAAGCCGTGGAGTTCGCGGGCTCAGTCGAACGCATCGTCTTGGTAGACGGTCGCAAGCTCGCGGACCTGATGATCGAATTTGAGGTTGGCGTGTCGTCGCGTGCGGTCCGGATTCCGAAGGTCGACTCTGACTATTTCGAGGAGTGAGCCTCGGCGTTAGCGGACACCCCAGCCAGTCCGTCGTGGTGGCGGTCGAGGTCGACTCGGAGGAGGCGATTCGTTTGGTTGAAACCTGCGGCGGAGTCGCAAGCCACCAGCGTGGGGATGGGGGCCCCCACGCGATCTGACAGCAGGACACGCCGACGGAGCCGCGGGTTTCGAGCCTCCCTCCGCGGAGACCTCGACCGGCACCACGACGGACTGGCTGGCTCCCCATCCCAGGCAGACGTCCGTTCGTGTACACCCCCTTGCAATAGACCACGGATGCGGCGACGATTCGGGCATGCGACAACTTCTGGCCGGTGGGCTTGTGGCGGTGTGTGTGGGCGTGGGGTCGATCGCGGGGCAGGCGCCGGCGAGTTGGCCGCAGTTCCGGGGCGCGGGTGCGTCGGGCGTCGCCGATGCGGCAAAGTTGCCGCTCACATTCTCGCCGACCGAGAACGTCGCGTGGGTCACTGAGATTCCAGGACGAGGGTGGTCGTCGCCGATTGTCTGGGGAGACCGCGTGTTCGTCACAGCCGCAGTCAACGCCGGCAAGTTCAAGGCGCCGTCCACCGGCATCTACGGCAACGACTATGTCGCCGAGTTGACCGCGCAGGGCCTGCCGCCTGAGGAAGTGAATAAACGCGTCACCGCGCGCGACATCGAACTGGCCGACGAGGCCGAGGACGTGCGCTACGTGGTCTATGCGCTTGATGCGAAGACCGGCGCGATGGTGTGGCAGCGTGATGCGCACAAGGGCAAACCCGCCGGCGGACGGCATCGCAAGAACACCTACGCCTCCGAGACGCCGGCCACCGACGGCGAGCGGGTCTACGCGTCGTTTGGCGGCAACGTCGGCGTGTTTGCCTACGCGATCGGCAGTGGAGAACTCGTCTGGAAAAAGACGTGGCCGCCGCAGCCGATCTACCTCGACTTCGGCACCGCTTCCTCGCCGGTCGTCCACGGTGGTCGTGTGTATCAGCTGCACGATAACGAGGGCGAATCCTTCTTGACGGCCCTTGATGCAAAGACCGGCAAAGACGTGTGGTCGGTGAACCGCTCGGCGTTTGAGACCCGCGCGAAGTCCGGCTGGGCCACGCCGTTTATCTGGACCCACAACGGACGCACCGAAATTGTCACGATTGGCAAAGGCCTCGTGGTGTCCTACGGCCTCGACGGCCAGGAACTCTGGCGCATGCGCGGCATGACGCAGGCGACCCCGAGTCCTGCCGCGGCTGGTGGCCTGTTGTTTGTGGGATCCGGATCACAAGGCGAGACCAATCGTCCGCTGTATGCGGTCAAACCCGGCGCGACCGGCGACATTTCACTCGCGCAGGGTCAGACGGCCAACGCGTTTGTCTCCTGGTTCCAACCACGGTTTGCGGCCTATACGGGGTCGCCGCTGGCTTATCGCGGCCGCGTGTATTCCATCAACGACAACGGCATTCTGCAGGTGGCCGACGCCGAGACGGGGAAGGAACTCTACAAGGCCCGCGTGGGTGGAGGCGGGCTCACGTTCTCCGCGTCGCCGCTGGCCAGCAACGGCCGCATCTACGCCATGAGCGAGGACGGCGATGTGGTGGTGTTTGCCGCCGCAGACGAATACAAAGAGCTCGCGAAAAACAGCTTCGGCGAAATGAGCCTCGCGACGCCCGCCGCCGACCTCAACAGCCTCTACGTGCGCACCGCGACGAAGTTGTACAAGGTCGCCTCCAGATAAGTCGGGGACATTCCCGGCCAACAACGGGTTCTTGGTAGTCTTACGCCTCCAAGAGGTGTGAGATGCCGACAAGGCTCGCTGCAGGTCGACTCGTCTTCGTGTTGGGTCTGGCCGGGGCGGCTGTCGCTGCCCAGTCTCAGATTGCGTCGCCGCGACCGACTGGTCTGATTATGGGGACCGTCGTGGATGCCGTGTCAGAGGCGCCGGTTGTCGGGGCGCTGGTGCAACTGGCGGGTATGCCGGCGGGACCTCGAGTCATGACCGATGCAGAGGGCCGATTCGCCTTCCGGCAACTGCCAGCGGGTTCGTACACCCTGGCGGTCACGACCGGCGGGACCGGGTATTCACCGGCCGGATTTCTGGTCTCCGGCATGGGGCACCTCATCGCGCCGTACCTCAACGGGGCGTACGGCCAGCGCCGGCCTGGTGGTCCCGCGGGCACCATCCAACTCCCCGAGGGCGGGATGATGGCCGACGCCGAAATCCGTCTCTGGAAGCCGGGCGAGATCGATGGCACGGTCGTGGATGAATCGGGTGCGCCACTCGTCAACCTCGTTGTCAGTGCGGTCCGTCGCCGGTCCGATGGCAGTGTGTCGGATGGACCCACCACACGCACCGATGACCGAGGCATGTACCACTTCGGCACGCTGACACCCGGCAACTATGTGATTGTGGTGCCCCAGACGCAGGTGCTGCTCCCGGGCAATGTCGTGACCTCCGATGCGTTGGGCATCCGCCGGCTGACGGCGGCCGGTGCTCCCACACCCACTGCGGCGGGCGTGGCACCCCAGGTGTCGAACGCCCTCTCGGGCACCAGCCGCGATGGGCACCGATATGTGTATCGCTCGACGTTCCACCCTTCAGTGACGTCGGTGTCCGATGCGCAGGTGATCACCGTACGCCCGGGCGAGACCCATTCGGCGATTGATGTGACGTTGGAACCGTCTCGTGCGAGCGTCGTGAGTGGTGTGGTTCTCGACGGGGGGGCTCCGGTCGCCGGCTTCGGCCTGCGCCTGCATCCCGACAGCGTCGGCGCCGGCGCAGAGGTGCTTGAGGTGGCGTGGACCGCGACGGACGCGGAGGGGCGTTTCTTGTTTCCCGATGTTCCCGTCGGCAGCTATCGACTCGAAGGGCAGCGTCGCACCCGCATTCCCTCGAGTCTGTCGCCCAACGGCCAGCCCGTGTACGCCGCGCCGCCCACGGCGGTCGCCGAACATCCAGGCGCGTGGATTTCTTCACCGGTTGTCGTCGGCGAGACGCCCGTGTCGGATCTTGTGCTCACCGTGCGGGCGCCACTCTCCGTCAAAGGCGCGTTTGTTTTGGACGGCAAGACGCCGCTGCCCAGCAACCCGCAGGAATTGTCCCGCCTCGGCCAGACGTTGAACATCATGCCGGTCCCCGTGCCCGTCCGGCGCCGTGACCCTGGTGACGGCGCGTCGAATGTGTACACCGTGCAAGGATTCGAGACGAGTGGTCTCATGCCGGGAGCGCACCGCTTCAACGTGCCGGCGCCCGTGGGACCCTGGAGCCTGCAGTCAATCACGATGGGCGGGCGCGACATGGTGGATGTCATCTTTACTATCGATGACCACATCACCGATGTGGTTGTGGCCTTCACCGATCAGCCCGCAGATATTTCCGGCACCGTGAGTGGTGCCCATCACAACGCGTCGGTCTATCTCTATCCATCCGATCAGCAGCGATGGCCTCACCTCACCTCGGCCACACACGTCATCCGCGCGGTCAGTGTGGACAGCGACGGCCGATTCCGGATGCCGCGCGTGGTTCCGGGCAACTACCTGATCATCGCGGCGGTGGAGCATCCGATGTTCGAGTGGCCCGAGTCGTCATGGTTGTCGCGCGCCAGCACTCAGGCAACCGCCGTGACCGTGGCCGCGCAGCAAAAGCAGGTCGTGTCCCTGTCGGTTCGGGAGGTGAAGTGATGCGGGCCCAGGTGCTGCTCCTGGCGCTCCTTGTCGTGGTGCCGCTGTCGGCGTTGGACCAGCAGCGAGATCGGCCTTCCGGGGACACGCGTGCCACGAGCGGCACTGCCATCATCGCGGGCATCGTGTCGGTGGACGAGGCAAAAACTGCACCCGTCCGTCGCGCTGTACTCACCTTGACCGGCACCGATATTGTCGGCACTCGGACAACGGTGACTGATGACAAGGGGCACTTTCAGTTCGAGGCCCTGCCCGCTGGGCGGTATCTGCTCACCGCGCAGAAGTTGGCGCATGTGACGATGCATTACGGGAGCCCGGCGATGGGGAGAGGCCCTGGCGCTCCGATCGCGCTGGCCGACGGGCAACGCGTGGAGTTGTCCATGCGCCTTCCCCGTGGTGCCGTGCTGGCCGGGGTGTTGCGTGACGAGACCGGCAGGCCAATTCCCAGTGGGCAGATTCAGCTGTTGAGCCCGGCCCTTGTTAATGGCGAAGTGCGATGGCAGTCTGTGCGCACGCAGGGGCCGATTGTCACCACCGACGAGCAGGGGCGGTACCGCATCTATGGCCTCGCGCCCGGAGAATACGTTGTTCGAGGGACCGGCGGGTTCTCCGGTGATTTGCGGCTGATCACGCCTGCGGCCATCGAGGCGGCTCAACGCGATCAAGATCTGCGCAGCCGGGGACAGGCACCGGCCACGACACCCGACCCGTCGCCACGGGTCGCGTGGACGGCGGCCTTTGCGCCTGGCGTGGCTGACCGCAACAGCGCGCAGCGATTCTCTCTGCGCGAGGGACAGGAGTACCAGGGCGCTGATATCACGCTGTCACTCGGGCGGGTCGCTCGGGTGTCGGGCACGATGGTGGGACCCGACGGAAGTCCCGCAGCCCAGGCGATGGTGGGACTCGTCAATACCCGTGATCGATCCGTGTGGTCGAGCCTTGGCGGTATTCGACCCGATTCGCGGGGCGTCTTTGCGCTTCCCGGCGTGGGGCCTGGCGAATATGCGTTTGTCGGTCGACTCGGCGAGGCCGGAGAGGCCACGTTCGCCGTCGCACCATTCATGGTCACCGGTGAGGATCTGACGGGCGTCACCGTGTCCTTTACGCCCGGCGGCACCGTGAGCGGACGCGTTTTGGGGGCGCCGACGCCGATGCCCGCCGGCGCTCGACTGACGCTGACGTCCGTGGGTGGTATCCCCGGTGTGTCGCTCGGCGTCCCGACGACCGAGCCGAACGCCGACGGGAGCTTTCGCTTCGAGGGCGTGCCTCCGGGACACTATCGCGTGGCAGCGTCCGGGTTGGGATCGTTCGTGCTCCACTCGGCGATGCTCAACGATCGCGACACGCTTGATGAGCCGTTCGCTGTGGCCAGCGGTCAACAAATTTCCGGCCTGCGCGTCGCGGTCACTGACGTCCCGACGACGGTCACGGGCACCTTGTCCGATCAGCTCGGACGTCCCGCACCTGAATTTGCGGTCGTCATGTTCTCGACCGACCGCACACATTGGTTTGCGGCACCGCGCCGGATGACGGGCCTGGTCCGTCTCGACTCCAATGGCGCGTATCGCATCACCGGATTGCCGCCCGGCACCTATCACCTGAGCGCCGTCACGGATGCGTCGGCGCAGCAACTCGCGGATCCCACATTCCTCGAAGAACTCGCGGCCTCGGCGCTGACGGTGACGCTGGCGCCAGGCGAGCAGAAACGGCAGGACCTGAAACTTTCAGGTGGCGGAACGTCCGGACTCGAACCGATACCCAACCCCCCGCACCGTCAGCAGATGTTTGGGATGGGTCGGTGACTCGCCGATGTATTTGCGCAGCCGCGACATGAAGTGATCGATTGCGCGCGTGTCCGTGTCTTCGTGCACGTTCCAGACTTCGTCGAGCAGCTGCTTGCGTGACACCGTCTGTCCGTCGCGCTGGACGAGATACCGGAGCAGGTTGACCTCCATCAACGTCAGCGGATGGACGGTCTCTCCGACGCGCAATTCCTGCGACGCGAAGTCGATCGTGCGACCCGCAAACTCGAACGTGTCCGGCGGAGGAGGCGTAGCCTTCCACTTCTGACGCCGCAACAGCGCGTTGACGCGCGCGACCAGAATCGCCAGATCAAACGGCTTGGGCAGATAGTCATCCGCGCCGGCTTCAAAACCACGCAGCACATCTTCCGCGCGGCCACGCGCGGTCAACATCAGGACGGGATGGAACCACCCCTTCGTACGCAGGGCCTGCGCGACCAGGAAGCCGTCGATCCCCGGCAACATGACATCAAGAATCATCGCGTCGATGGCGTCGGGGGTCGCCGCGATGCGCGCGAGCGCGTCCTCGCCGTTTTCCACGACGTCGACCTGATGGCCTTCAAGCTCCAGATTAAATTTCACCCCGGACGCAATGTGGGGTTCGTCTTCACAAATGAGGATATGGGCCATGTCAGGATGCCGTCGTCGACGGAGCCGCGGGAATTTCGAGTGTGAAGGTGGCGCCCTTGCCGGGGCCGTCGCTGGTGGCTGAGGCGCGGCCACCATGTTGGACCGCGGTGTTGTGCACGATGTACAGGCCGAGTCCGGTGCCCTTGATGCGCTGGGTCAACGCGCCGGGTATGCGGTAGAACCGCTTGAACAACCGCTTCGCCTCGTTGGGCGCGAAACCCGCACCCTTGTCGGTGACCCGCACGACGCCCCAGTCGCCGACGATGCCCGATTCCACGGAGATGTCGATGGGCTCGGTGGAGTACTTCACCGCGTTGTCGAGCAGATTGACGATGGCCACGCGGAGGGCGCTTGAATCACCCAGCACCTCGGCAGGCCGGTCGTCGCCGGCGAACGGCGTCCGGCGCAGCTGGTCCGCCGTCAGGTGTCGTCGCGTGCGGGTGAGGGCGATGCACTCGTCGGTGATGCTCGAGATGTTGATCCGTTCCTTGTGCAGGGTCGTCTTGCCGGCCTCGCCGGCGCGCAGCACCTGTTCGATCGTCAGCATGAGGCGATCGGTGTCGTCGAGCATCACGCTGTAGAACTCGCGTCGTTTGTCGTCGGGAATCGAACCGTCGCGGGACTTGAGTGTTTCCAGGTGGAGACGGATGGAGGTGACCGGGGTCTTCAGTTCGTGCGTGACGGCGTTGATAAACGCGTCCTTCTGCTCGTTCCTGCGGATCTCCCGGACCAGGAACGTGGTGTTGAGGATCAGGCCGGTGATGATGGCGGCAAAGATGGGGATGCCGATGACCAGCGGCCAGACCTGCCGCCAGCTCTGAATCACCCACTGGACGTTGAGACCGATGGCAAGGGCGACCAGCAGGACACAAAACGTCACGAAGAACGCGATTGCGCCCTGCCGGCCGGGAGGCACACTCATCAGGCCGATTCTATCGAATCGGCGCACGGAGGTGTTTTCGTCGCCTGAACAAGAATTCAGACGCAATCGACGCCCCTGTTCTCGATTCCAGAGATATTCTGCAGGCGGAAGGCTCAGTGCGCGTACTTATCGTGGAAGACGACGGCAAGGTGGCGGGGGCCTTGCGGATCGGCCTGACGGCCGAGGGCTACGACGCGACCGTCTCCCGAACGGGCGAAGATGGATATTTTCGCGCGACCACCGAACCATTTGATGTCATCGTGCTCGACCTCGGGTTGCCCGGGCGGGACGGCCTGGAAATTCTGCAGGGTCTGCGCAGGCGCGGCCTGTCCGTGCCGGTGCTTGTCCTGACCGCGCGTGATGCGGTCGAGGATCGGGTTGCCGGCCTCGACAAGGGGGCGGACGACTACTTGGTGAAGCCCTTCGCCTTCGGTGAGTTGCTGGCTCGGCTGCGATCCCTCCTTCGCCGTGGACACGCGGAGCAGGCGGTCAGGCTGTCGCTGGCTGACCTGATCCTCGACCCGATCTCGCGTACGGTGACACGCGGTGGCGTCACGGTCGACCTCACGGCTCGCGAGTTTGATCTCCTCGCATACCTCCTGCGGCATCAGGGCCAGATCGTGTCTCGGGAGATGCTGGCACGGGACGTGTGGAAGGAGCCGTCCCGCGGAACACCGCTCGACAACGTCATCGATGTCCACATCACACGGCTTCGGCGGAAGATCGATGCCGACAACTCCGTGCCCTTGATCCACACCTTGCGCGGCGTGGGGTTTTCGTTGAAGGTGGCGGGCGGATGACTCCGCTGCGGCTTCGCACGCGACTGACGCTCTGGTTCTCGGCGTCGGTGCTCCTCATTCTTCTTCCGATCATTGCGGTGATCGCCACGATTCAATGGCAGGCGATGCGGGATGCTCTGGATCACCACCTGACCGAGGATCTCGAGGTCGCGGCGCAGATGCTCTCTCCCCGGGACGGCACGTTGATTTGGCGAGTCGATGACGAGACCGACCCCGGGTATGACGCCGGTCGACGGCGTTGGGTGGAGGTGTATGGTGCCGCCGGTGGGCTCCGTTTTGTCCGCGGCGCGCCCGAAGACCCGGACATCCGGTCCACCCTCCCAAGTCTGGCGAACGCGCCTGAGGGACCGTTCACCACCCTCACCCCCGCGGGTGCGTACGTGCGACTGCTGACGGTGCGCCGGACCATTGGTGGGCAGGCCTACACGATCCGGGTCGCGCGCAGTGAGGACGCTCTCCGGGCCGATCACCAACGCCTGCTGCTGATTCTGGCGGTCTTTGGTCCCATGGCAGTTGGCCTGGCGTCTGCGGTGGGATATGTCATCGCAGGTCGCATGCTCTCGCCTCTGGCATCCATGGCCGAGCGCGCGCGTGCCATCAGCGCGGAGCGGCTTGATGAGCGCCTTCCGGTCGGCAACCCCGACGACGAACTCGGTCAACTCGCCACAGTGTTCAACGAGACATTTGAGCGGCTGCAAGCGTCTTTTGACCGGTTGCGTCGCTTTACGGCTGACGTCTCGCATGAGCTGCGCACGCCCCTCACCGCCATCCGCAGCGTCGGCGAAGTGGGGCTCGGCGGCGCCCGGACCGTCGAGGATCATCAGGAAGTCATCGGCAGCATGCTGGAAGAGGCGGACCGGCTGGCCCACCTGGTCGAGACACTGCTGACCCTCTCCCGGTGGGAGAGTGGACGCGTGTCTGCCCAGCGGGAGTCTGTGGACCTTGCCGGGATTACCCGGCTGGTCGCCAGCCAGCTGTCGGTCCTCGCTGACGAACGTGGCGTCGGGTTGACGGTGGCACCATCCCCCGCGCTTGATGTGCTGGGCGACAGCATAATGTTGCGTCAGGCGATCAGTAATGTCGTCGATAACGCCATCAAGTTCACGCCATCGGGACGGCGTGTCACGATCCACTTCGCGTCGACACCGGACGAGCACCAGGTGGTCGTCGATGATGAGGGGCCAGGCATTCCCATGAACCGGCGGTCACAGGTCGTTGAACGATTCTACCGACTGGACCGCGACCGCGAGCAGGGTACTGATGGTGCCGGGCTCGGGCTGTCGATCGTGCAGTGGTCGGTCACGGCTCAGGGCGGCCGGCTCGAACTGGGTGATGCGCCCGGCGGCGGGACCCGTGTCTCCATTGCCTTGTCCCGTTCCTGAACGCAAGTTCAGGATCTCTTCAGTTCCCCACGCAGACTGCACTCCTAGACTGACGATGTCAGGAGTGAGAAATGACACGACACCGCTGGATATGGATCGTCACCGCCACCCTCATGTTTGGTGTGGCCTTCGGCTGGAACGCCAACGTCGCCACCGCGCCCATCCGTCCGGTGGACTGGGCCAAGGTCAACCCGGCCTTCGCGGGCGCCACCTTTGTCAAAGACGACGCCACCTGTGAGACGTGCCATGCCGACAGCATGGTCAAGTACGCGGGTACGGCCCACGCCCATGCCCTGGCGTTAAAGGACAACGCACCCAACGGCGCGTGCGAAAGCTGTCACGGGCCGAGGAGCAAACACGTCGAGAGCCCCTCGGCGGAGCTCGCCATTACAGACCCCAAGGCCCAGTCCACTGTGTGCCAGCAATGTCACGAGGGTGGATCCCGGTTCGCCTGGAAAGCCGGCCCGCACCAGTCGGCGGATGTCAGTTGCACATCCTGCCACGTGGTGATGGAGAAGAAGAGTCCTGCGGCCCTTCTCGCCAAGGCCTCCATGTCTGAGACGTGTGAGACCTGCCACGCCGACATCAAGGGTGACCTGAACAAGATGTCCCACCATCCCGTTCGCGAGGGACGGATGGACTGCGCCAGCTGCCACAATGTGCATGGTGCAAACGCCGGGCTGTTGACCAAACCCACGCTCAACGACACGTGTGTCTCATGCCACAGCGACAAGCGCGGCCCGTTCGTCTGGGAACATGCGCCCGTGCGAGAAGACTGCTCGACCTGTCACACGCCGCACGGATCCACGCAGCGCAGTCTGCTGACCTCCAAAGATCCGTTCCTGTGCCTGACATGCCACTCCTACGGTGGACACATCAACCTGCCCCGCTATAACCGCACCAGTAACCCCTACGGCAGCGGGTGCACCAACTGTCACATTACGACGCACGGATCGAATCACCCGTCCGGCGCCAAGTTCACCCGTTAGGAGCCGGCCATGAAAATCCTCATTGCGTGCGTCGCATCGCTGGCACTGGCGGTTCCGTCCTCCGCCCAGACCACCCCTCCGCTGCAGGTGACCGGCTCCATCACCACGGCCGCTCAGCAGGTTGACAGTGATTCGAACTCGAGCAAGTTGTCCGAGTATCGTGATCTCTCGCGGACGTTCTTCGTTCCCCGCCTCACCCTTCTGGTTCGTGACGCCGAGTCAGGCTGGCGCATGGACATGTCGGCCGTCAACGTTGGCCGTCGTGATCAGTCCGTCTTCCTCAGCGCCGGGCGGCCCGGGCGCTGGACGGTGCAGGCGGCCTGGGTTGAAATTCCCCACCTGTACAGCAACAAAGCGCTGACGCCGTATATCGACCGTGGCAATGGCCTGTTCACGGTGCCGACCACCGTGCCGATCACGTTCAAGAAGCTGGCGACTGCGGCGGCGGACGCAATAAACGTTGTCGCGAGTGACCAGCTCATTGCCGACTATCAGTCGCGGACACTCCAGCGCACAGCGCTCGGAACACAGGGTGAGCGCGGGCACCTCGCGGCCTCGTGGAGTCCCACCGACTCGGCGACGCTCGGTGTTGCATGGGATCGACGCACCACCGTGGGGTCAAAGTCCACCTTCGGGCCCATCGGGGACCGACCACCCCGCACGCTGAATATTCAGTTGGCGGAACCGGTCGATCATCGGACCGACGACGTGACGTTGTCGGTGGAACATCGGGGCGGGCGATATCAGCTCCGGGCGGAATACCTCTACTCCGACTTCTCCAATGCCGTTGATACGCTGCGGTGGCAGAACGTCTACACCACCACTGCTCCAGGGGCAGAGTTCGACGTCTGGGACCGCACGGTCAGCACGTTCGGCGCGCGGCCCCTGGCACCGGACAACCGCTACCACAACGGTCTCGTGCAGGCGTCGCTGGAACTCGGTGGCGCGGGTTTCCTCACCACGTCCGCGTCGGTGGGGCGCTTCGAGCAGAACGGTTCGCTCCTGCCGTATGCCACAGCGACGAGCGCCTTGGCCAACCGGACACTGCCGCGATCAACGGCGCAGGCGGAGATCACCTCGACACACCTGTCAGCCGACTACGTCGTCGCGCTGGTGCCCCGGGTGACCCTGCGTGCGTTCGTGCGCGGGAACAACATGACCAACGACACCACATCGAGCCAGTGGCAGTACGTCACCTCCGACACGTACAACCTCAGCGGAACGGTGTCGTACAAGAACAAGCGGATCAACCTGGCGCACGCAACAGACCGGCTGCTGACTGGTGGCGACCTCACCTGGCGAGCGCCGAAGGCGCGGACCAGCGTGGTGCTGGGAGTCGAGCGCGAGGACCTCACGCGTGAGTACCGGGAAACCGACACAGCCGAGAACCGTCTGAGGCTGACGATGCGAACGCGGGCAGGCAGGGGATTTTCGATCCGCGGTCGCTACCTTCTGGCCTCGCGCACGGGGGGCGACTACGACTACAACGTGAACCGAGGCTCGTACTGGTACGACCTGACGGAAGCCGACCAGGACAACCCGAGACGGACGTTCAACAACCATCCGGACATGCGACGGTATGACGTGGCGGACCGTCTGCGGCAGCAGTCCGATGTCACGCTGACATTCGCGCCGATCGACACCGTCAGCCTGTCCGCCTATCTGCGGTATCGATCTGACGACTTCGACACCAATGTGGCGTCGGTGCAACCGCTGGCCGGCACCGGTCTGGCCGACGCCGCGGCGCGCACGCCGGGTACCCAACTCGGATGGTTGACCGATGAACGCCTGCGTTATGGCCTCGATGTCTTCGCACAGCCGACGCCCCGTGCGACCTTCACGGCGCATATCGGTCTTGACCGCGGCACAGGCAGTCAGCGGTCTCTGGAGTACAACGAGAACAACAAGCAGAACCCGAGTGTGGTCGCGACGTCGGAACTGGGACCGTGGACGCGTGCCACAAGCCAGTGGACGACGGACTACACCGACAAGACCTGGAGTGGAGGCGTCGGCACGCGCCTGGACGTCGTGCCCGAGCGCGCCTATCTCATCGCCGACTACACCTGGTCACTGGCGAACGTGGCAATCGGATACGACGGCTTCGGCGTGCGCAATTGGGACGGTACCCCGTATGCACCGAACCATCAGTTCGCGTTCTCTTCGCCGCCGGACATCCGCGAGGATTTCAAGACGCTTGACGTCAGGATGGAGTTCCCCTGTCGCCAACTCACATTCCTCATGGGTTATCGCTACGACGTTTATGATCTGGATGATTGGCAGCAGAGCGGCACCCAGCCGTGGGTGGAATCGGTGGGAGCCGACACGTTCCTTCGCGATACCTCACGGTCGCACCAGTGGGGCAACCGCCTGTTCAACATGGGGACGTACCTTGCGCCGAGCTACGCGGCGCACATCGGCTGGGTGGGCCTGCGCGTCGGATTCTGACGGTGCGAGTGTGACATTGGGGCCGGCGCCGCCGACCCCAATGTCACGCCGCTTCTTCCATTTCTTCGTCGACGCGCACCCGTTTGACGTCCGTCGCCAGGCCCACGAGCTGGAGGGCCCGGATGTGCAGGTAGGTCAGGTCGATTTCATACCACGCCAGACCATGCGCCGCCGAGGTCGGATGGGCGTGGTGGTTGTTGTGCCAGCCTTCGCCGAACGTCAGGAGGGCGACCCACCAGTTATTGCGGGAGTCGTCGCTCGTCTGGAAACGACGGCCACCCCAGAGGTGTGTGGCCGAGTTGACCAGCCACGTCGCATGCAGGCCCAGCGTCGTGCGCAGGAACACGCCCCAGAGGACCCAGTTCCAGCCACCGGCCGCCCACAAACCGAGCCCCAGCACCGTCAGCGGCACCCAGTGATACGCGCTCAGCCACACGTGGAACTTGTCCTTGGCGAGGTCAGGCGCATACTTCGCGGGCATCGCCACGTTGTTGTGCTGTGCGTCGCCAAACATGATCCAGCCCATGTGCGCCCAGAACCCGCCATGCCGCGGCGTGTGCGGGTCATTGTCGGAATCCGAGTGCTGGTGATGACGACGATGGGTGGCGACCCAGAAGAGGGGGCCGCCTTCGAGCGAGATGGTGGCGCAGATGGTGAGGAAGTATTCGACGAACTTCGGCGTCTTGTAGGACCGGTGTGTCAGCAGCCGGTGATACGACATGCCGATGCCCCACGCCAGCGAGATGTAATAGGTGACCAGCAGGACGACCACGCCGGACCAGGTGAAATCGATGATGGCCCACACCGCGCCGATGTGAAACAACGTCATAAAAAACGCGGTCACCCAGGAGACCTTGCTGTAGCGGTTTTCCTTGGCCCCGGCCATCGTGCCCGTGCCGCCTGATCGCAGACCCGCTCGCTGAGTGGTTGATACCGTCTTGACTGCCATATCCAGACGATACCAACCCCCGGAGCGGGCGATTGTAAGACTTCTGTAAGTTCAGCGCGGGAACTTGTCGGGGTTGTCGGTGAAGACCGCGTCCACGCCCAATGTGTAGAGAAAGTGCCTCATTTCCGCCTCAACGTCCTTGTAGGTGCCGGTGGCGCCTGAACGGAACGTGTAGGGGGTGACGGTCAGGCCTGCGGCGTGGGCCCACTGGACGATGGCCGGCGCCTTCTCGACCAGCCCTTTGGCCGGACCGATGTCGTTCGCGAACGTAGCCAACTCCTTGAGGGCCGCCGGGCCGCTCAGCCAGCGCTCGGCTGGGGCCCCACCCCCGAACAGGAATGTCCGGGGCACCTGCGGCAGCGCCTTGGCCAAATCCCGAACGGCCTGTTCGTCAAACGACTGGACGACGAGCCTGGGGCGCCCGTCGGACATCTTCACGGCCAGGCCTCGCCGTGTCACCACTTCGCCAAACAACGCGACGATATCCACATTGCGTCCGCGGTACAGCGCCGGCGTCTTGAGCTCCGGATACAGGCCGGCACGCATGCCAATGAGGTCAATGGCCTCATCAAACGTGAGGATACGTTCGCCGGTGAATTTGGCATCGAACCACGACCCGGCATCGAGGGTCTTGATCTCCGCCAGCGTCAAATCGGCGGCGAGCCAACGTTTGCGCCCTTGCGCATCCGTCGACATCCGATCGGGAAACTTCGTCTCGACGTCTGTCGTGCGTTCAAGCGATTCGTCGTGCAGGCAAATGAGCGCGCCATCCCTGGTGACGGCCAGATCCTGTTCCACATAGTCCGCACCCTGCGTGATCGCCAGCGTGTAGGCCGCCGCCGTGTGTTCCGGCGCGTACGACGACGCTCCGCGATGGGCGACGGAACGTTTGGGTGCAGGTGTCTGCGCCTGCACGGAAAAGTACACAGATGTCATCACGGCCACACACAAAAGCACTCGCATCGATTTCATGATCGTGAACGTATGCGGTGCGCGTGACGTTCGCGTGACGATCCGCGGCTCCCCCGTTTACACGATCGCTGCACCGTCCTCACACCGTCGTCGAGTGTGCCTTCTACCGTGCTTGACGGAGGAAGTGATTGATGAACGTCCGAAGTGTGCGACTGAAGAACCTGATGTGGAGCCTGCTGCTGGCGGTGATGGTGTTGTATCCATCAATGGCCGCAGCACAGTTTGAGACGACCGCCGTGGTCGGGACAATCTTTGACAAGCAGAACGCGGCCGTTGCCGGTGCAAAGGTGACGCTGACCAATACCGCCACGGGTGTGACGGCATCCACGATGACCGATGCCACCGGCGGCTATGAATTTTTCACCGTCCGTATCGGCACGTACATCGTGACTGCCGAGAAGTCGGGATTTTCGATGGCGTTGGCCGACAACGTCCAGGTCAGCATCGGCGGACGTCGACGTGTGGACCTCACACTGGAAGTGGGCGGGCTGACCGAGACGGTTGAGGTCACGGCCACGACCGCGATGCTCGACACCGATACCAGTCAGCGCGGACAGGTCATCCGTGGGGATGACCTCAAACAGCTCCCCGTCATCAACCGGGAATATTCGGCGTTGGCGTTGTTGACCACAGGTGTGCGACCCTCGGCGCTGTCGGGTTCACGCGAAGGGTCGTTCAACGTGAACGGCTTGCGCAGCACGTTCAACAACTTCCTGATCGATGGTGTGGACAACAACGCGTACGGCACCAGCAACCAGGGGTTTTCAAACCAGGTCATGCAGCCCACGCCTGATGCGGTGGGTGAGTTCCAGGTCGTGACCAACAACATGAGTGCCGAATACGGCCGCGCGGCCGGCGCGACGATCAACGTGGCGTATCGCAGCGGCACGAACCGCTTTCAGGTCGGGGCCTGGGAATTTTTCCGGGACAGCTCACTGACGTCCGAGGGGTATTTCAAGCCGGCGGCCGGCACCGCGCCGAAGTTTGACCGCAATCAGTTCGGCGGCACCGTGGGTGGCCCGATCATGAAGAACCGTGCGTTCTTTTTTGGTGACTTCGAAGCGCTTCGCCAGAACCGTACGACGGTGGCGACGGCGACGATTGCGACCGCGGCACAGCGGCAGGGCCTCCTGACGGTGGCCGTGCGTCATCCGCAGACCGGTGTGGTGTATCCCGCGGGCACGCCCATTCCGATGACGGCGTTTGCGTCCAAGGTGCTGGGCGAGTTGCCCGCGCCGACCACCAGCGGTACGGCCAACAACCACGTGCGTCTCGTGACCTCCGAGACCGTCACCGACAAGGCCGGCGGCAAGGTGGACATGGTGTTCAATCCGCGCTGGACGGGTTTTGGCCGCTTCGGGTGGCGTGATGCGGTGATTCAGGATGAACCGGGCCTTCCGCTGCCGTCGGGTGGTGATGGCAATGGCACCACCTACGCGCGCAACCTGCAGCTCGCGCTCGGCACGACGTACGCGCCGGACTCCAGTTCGTTGTTGGAGTTCCGGTTTGGCTGGTCCCGCACTGAAGGCGGAAAGGACCCGCGCGCACTCGGCACTCCCGGCGCGCTCGAGGCCTATGGCATCACGGGCCTGCCCACCGACGAACGTGTCGCGGGCGGCCTGCCGTCGCAGCTGATCTCGGGGTACACCACGCTCGGCCGCCAGGCCACCAATCCGCAGTGGCAGTGGCCCACGGTGTTCAACCCGAAGCTCAACTACACACGCACGTGGGGACGTCACTCGGCCAAGGCCGGGTACGAGTTCCAGCACATCCAGACCCAGGTGCAGGACGTCAATCCGCTCTACGGCCGCGATCAGTACGCCGGCCAGTTCACGCGTCCGGCCGGTGCCGCCTCGAGCAACCTGTACAACCTGGCGGACTTCATGTTCGGGCTCCGCAGCACGTTTGCGCTGAGCAACATCCTGGTCGCCGACATGCGCCAGAACATGCACTTCCTCTACGCGCAGGACGACATTCGCGTGAACGACCGTCTCACGGTCAATCTGGGACTGCGCTACGAATACGCCACGCCGATGTGGGAGAAGAACAACGTCCTGTCGAACTTTGATCCCCAGGGTCTCCAGATGGTCGTGGCGAAAAACGGATCGATCAAGGACCGGTCCACGATCAATCCTGACCGCAACAACTTCGGACCCCGCGTGGGGTTTGCGTTCACCGCCACTCCCGAGACGGTGGTCCGCGGCGGTTACGGCATCAGCTACGTGCACTTCCATCGTGCCGGTGGTGCGAACATCCTGCCGATCAACGGTCCGCAGGTCATCAACGCCGTTGTGGTGCAGACCAATCCACTCGACGCGGCCTTCCGTCCGACGCAGAACGGCTACCCCGAAGGGCTGGTCGATCCGAGCCGCTTCAACCCGTTGACGGCGAACATCACCTACATGCCGGAAGACTACCGATCCAGCCGCGTGCAGAGCTGGTACATGTCCGTGCAGCGTGAGCTGTTCCGCAACGTGATGGTGGACCTGGCGTACGTCGGCAACCGTGCCGATGGCCTGCTCCTGTTTGCCAACTACAACCAGGCGGCGCCCAACAACGCCGCGGGCACCCTCTCGCTCCAGTCGCGTCGTCCGATCCAGCAGTTCGCCGACATCACGTATGCCTTTAACGGTGGCCGGTCCACCTACAAGGCGCTGCAGATGAAGCTCGAATGGCGCGCGGGCCGTGCGCTCACGTTCCTGAGTTCGCTCACGCTCTCGGAGAGCAAGGACAACGGCGCAGGATCGCTGGAAAACAGCAACGGCAACGCGCCGGCGCCGCAGGATTTCTACAACATGGACGCGGACTTTGGCCTGTCGGGTTACCACCAGCCCTACAACAGCACGACCAGCATCGTGCTGGAGCTGCCGTTTGGCCGCGACCGTCGGTTCCTGTCGAACGCATCGCCCGTGGTTGATGTGCTGCTCGGCGGATGGCAGCTCGCCGCCGTCAACAGTGTGTATGCGGGTGACCCCGTGACCTTCACCTACACGGCTCCGGCGTCCTACCAGGTCTCCGGCATCCAGCAGGACTTCCGCGGCGCGAACATCTATCGTCCCAACGTGGTCGGCGACCCGATGGTGCCCGAGAGTCAGCGGTCGATCACCAACTGGTTCAACCGTGACGCGGTGGTGATTCCGACCAACGCGAGCCAGCCTTTCGGCAACGCGCCGCGCAACTCGGTGCGTGGTCCGCTCTTCTGGCAGATCGACATGGTCCTCTCCAAACGTGTGACCATGCCGTGGCGCCAGAGCCACCTCGAACTGCGGCTGGAAGCCTTCAATCTCTTCAACCGCACGAACTTCCGCGCCCCCAACGGCAACCGCAGCGCCGGCGGGTTCGGAACGATTACGAGCACCTACGACCCCCGTCAGCTCCAGCTGGGGGCGAAGATCAGCTTCTAACGCCCATCGGGTGATTGATGATCGGGTGATCGGGTGATGTCCCGATCACCCGATCGGAGATCACCCGATCGCAGATAGAATTCGGGATGGACCGAATCCGCGTCGCTTCCCTTCAGTACTACATCCGCCCCGTCGAGCGGTTTGAGCAGTTTGCCGATCAGGTCGAGTCCCTCGTCTGGACGGCCAAGGACTACAAGGCCAATCTGCTCGTGTTCCCGGAGTACTTCAGCACGCAGTTGCTGACGCTGGGCAACACACGCCGCCCCATCCAGGAGCAAATTCAGGACCTCGCCGATCAGGCTCCGGCCATTGATGCCCTGCTGAGCGACCTTGCGACCCGCAGCGGCATGTATATCGTCGGCGGCACGGTGCCCGTGGTTGATGATGATCGGATGCGCGTGTACAACCAGTGCACGGTGTTCGGCCCCGGAGGGGATACCGGACGGCAGCGCAAGTTGCACATGACGCGGTTTGAATCCGAAGAGTGGATCATTTCGTCGGGCACACGGCTCCGGGTGTTTGACACGGCGATTGGCCGTATTGCCGTCAACATCTGTTACGACGTCGAATTTCCTGAACTCGCCAGAGCCGCGGCACGGGCGGGGGCCACCATCCTGGTGGTCCCGACCTGCACCGATGATCGCATCAGTTACCTGCGTGTGAGATACTGTGCCCAAGCCCGCGCCATTGAGAATCAGATCTACGTCGTGCAAGCCTGCACGGTGGGATCGTTGCCGATGGTGCCGGCCGTTTCGCTGAACTGGGGTCAGGCGGCCATCATGACGCCGAGTGACTTTGCGTTTGCGCGCGACGGTTTCCTCGCTGAGGGGGTCCCGAATCAGGAAAGTATGGTCGTCGGCGATCTCGACATTGCCGCGCTCCTCGAGAGCCGGCTCAGTGGCACCGTGCTGCCCCTGCGCGACAGTCAGTCCAGCGCGGAGGTCGCCGCCAATCTGGAAATGGTGAATTTGTGAGTCCAACAAAAGGTCCGTACCACGTCGTCAATACCCGCCCCGAACACTTCGAGGGGATTATTGCGTTGACCGAGATGGTCTATCCCGGATCGGCCCCGTGGTCCGTCGGGCAGCTGCAGTCACATCTGGACGTCTTCCCGGAAGGCCAGTTTGTGGTGATTGACGACGATACGAACATCGTCATCGGGATGGCCGCAAGTCTCATCGTGTGGTGGGACGACTATGCGTTCGCCGAAAACTGGTTGAGCTTCACCGATTCGGGCATGTTCACCAACCACGACCCCGAGCATGGCCGCACGTTGTATGGGGCCGAGGTCATGACCCACCCGAAGCGCCGGGGACTGGGTGTCGGCAAAGCGTTGTACTCCGCGCGACGTGAGCTGACGGAGCGTCTCGGCCTGCTGCGTATTCGCGCCGGCGCACGTCTGCGTGGTTACCACAAACACGCCAAACACATGAGCGCGGAGGAGTACGCGATTCAGGTCGTGCAGGGAAAGTTGAATGATCCCACCGTCTCCTTCCAGATCTCGCAGGGTTTTCACATCCTCGCGGTGGTGGAAGGGTATCTCCGGCATGACCCGGAAAGTCTGGGATGGGCGGCGGTGATCGAGTGGATCAATGAGCAGGTGGCGACGCCGGAGGACTGGCGGCATCGCGACCCGAAGTTTGACGCACGGTAAGGGCAACGACGAGGGTCAGGGCCAGGCCCTGTGAGGCCGCGGCGATGACCGGGTCCGCGCCGCCTCCGGCGATGTCCCACCAGAAATTGATGGCCGAGTGGAGCGCGATCGCCGGCCAGAGACTCTGCCAGCGCCACGTGAGCCAGGCAAACAGGCACCCACCGGCAATGGTGGCCAGGATCGGCGGCCCGATCACCAACAGCGGGGTCGTCAGATCGTTCCTGAGCAGGCTCAGCGCCAGCACCTCGTCAAGATCCTTGTGATGGGCGATGGCAAACACCAGGGCACTGCCGAGTGCGGCCGCCCACACCGGCCAGCGTGCGCGCCGCCACAACTGCTGAAACAGGAATCCCCGGTACAACACCTCTTCAGCGAAGGGGCCGAGGATCACCACCGACACCATCGAGTCGACATAAAAACGGAAGCCGAACGACGTGCTGGCGATGGCCACCATCGGGAGTGTGGCCGCGAAGGCCAGCCGCACACCGGGCCACGCGGCAGTGGTCAGGCCGAGTTCCGCCAGAGCGTCACGCCACGACACCCGTCGCAGGAACATGGCCAGCAGCAGTGAGGGCGGCACCCACAACAACGTTTTGATGGCACCCTCGGTCCACATCGGCGTGTTCCAGAGAAACGCCGCAGAGGTCGACCACCAGAACAGCCGTGTGAGCGCGTAGACGAACAGCACCGGCAGGATCACTGCGCGGCGACCTCGAGTCCAATCGAGCGCATGAGCGCGAGGGCATTGCTGGTCCGCACGGGGCCGGGTCTGAGGTGGTAGTCGAACTGCAGCGTGCCCGCCTCAAACACATCCGAGAAGTGCACCTGCACGGCCGATCGATCCATGGACGTCACAATCTCGCCGAGGGCCAGGTCGTGGGTCGTGGCCAACCCGATGGCGCCCATGCCGGTCAGTCCCAGCAGCACACCTTCTGCGCCGTGCCGCCGATCGTGGGAGTTGGTGCCGCTGAGCATTTCGTCCAGAAGAAACAGCATGCGTCCGTTCGACGCTCGCGCCAGGTCGACCACGTGTTTGAGCCGGAGGATTTCCGCGTAGAAACGCGAGTGGCCTTCCTGCAGGGAATCAAGGACACGAATCGACGCGCCGATCGCCAGCGGCGACAACACACATCGCGACGCGCGCACCGGAGCGCCCATCTGCGCCAGCACGGCCGTGAGGCCGATCGCACGCAGGA
The DNA here is from genome assembly GCA_964423815.1 of uncultured Solibacteraceae bacterium. GTDB lineage: Bacteria > Acidobacteriota > Vicinamibacteria > Vicinamibacterales > SCN-69-37 > SYFT01. Next base: position 69,200 of record CAYRGW010000001.1, read on the forward strand.
ACGTGCTCTTGCCCGACATGTTGGAGCCGCTCACCAGCAACAGCACGGGATCGCTGCCGCCAATCGCCACATCGTTGGCAATTGCCGACTCCGGCAGGAGGGGGTGCGCCAGCGCCGAGGCGGAGAAGTGTGCCGCCGCGCTGTTCGACATTTCCGGAAACACAAACGCGGGATGTTCCGCCGCAAATCCCGACAGCGCCGACAACGCCTCAAATTCGCCGATCGCCTCCAGCCAGGCGGACACGGCACGACCGTCACGCCGACGCCAGGCCTCCACCACGAAGGCCAGTTGTGTGGCCCACAGCAGCAGCCCGGACAGCGGCGCAAAGATGACGTTGCGCCGCGACGAGAGGAGCGCCACCAGCTGGGACAACTGGCGAATGGCCGCCGAGGCTCGTGTATGCGTCTGCAGGTGGCGCTGCAAATGCTGCAGTCGGCTTGACGAAAAGGTGCCGTCTTCGATGATCCGCGCCGTGCGTTCGAGCAGATCCAGATCGCGCGAGGGCGAGTCCACCGCATGAATGACCTGCACCACCCGATTGCGCAGCGCGAGTGCGAAGATAATCTGTCCGATCAGGGCGAGTTCAGCCACGCCGCCTGGACCACCGTTGCTGCGCCACACGACCGCGCCGATGGTCAGCAGGGGCGCGACGGCGGCCATGACACGAAGGGCCGTCGACGAGAGCACCGGCGCGGCAGCGGCCCACCGTCGAAGATGATCGGGATGCAGGCGGTCGCCGACGACGGCGCCTTCGACGCTGAGTCGTTCGCGCAGATCCAGTTGCGGGACCAGTTCACGAATGGCCTCCTGCCGCGCCGCGACCTCGTCGGACGTCGCCGGTGCCAGCAACCACGCTGCGAGTGTCGTCTGTCCCGCCTCGGTGCGACAGGTGCCCAGCAGTTCGAATGCACCTCCACGCCCGAAGATGTCGAGATCGTCCGCGTACAGATGAACCCTGGACTCCGGACCCTGGACCGTGTGTGGCGCGAAGCGCTCTCCATCGTCTCCGTGGCCCGGCCATTCGTGGCGCAGGCGCTGGAGACCGCGGTCGTAGAAGTCGACGGCGCGTTGTGCGCGGTCGCGGGCATCGATGACGCGTGTGTGTGCGGCGACAAAGGCGAGGAACGCCACGCCCACGGCCGCGGCCCATGGCCAGGCGGCCCACCCGCCGAACCAGAAAATGACCGGGATGCTCAGGGCGATGGCCACGCGCACCAGTCCGAAGCGTGCATGCCACAGCTCCCACCGGGCCACCGTCGTCAGCCGATCGGCCCGGCGTTGTTCGTAGAGGGTGGTCACCTAAGACCGCGACGGCCTGAGAGCCATGCGAGAGGCGAGAGCACAATCAACACGCTGAGCATGACCGGTGTTGTCACAATCCGGTTCAAGACCGAGGGCGTGGTCGGCAGGTTCACCGGTGGGGCTGCCGCCGCCGGCGCCGTCACAGACTTGGACTTGGCGGCAGGTTTGGCGTCAGTGCGATAGGCCCACGTCGACTTTGCGGCCGTCGTGGGTTTTGGCGTGTCAAAGCTCGGGCGAGGTTTGCGAGGAGTGGCCATGCGTGGGTACCTGTTCAGAAGGGAGTGACGGATGCAACGTCTGCAGCAGGGCGCGGTAGTCGTCGGCCGCGCGGCTCCGGGGCGCGTACTCCCAGATGGTTTGATGCGCCGCAGCGGCGTACACGAGATCGATGCACTGGCGGATGCCGGGGCGGATCAGGGCCGGGCCGAGCTCCGTATCCGCCTCGAGCGCCGCGAACGACGCGCGTGTGGCATGGGTCTGTGGATTGACGTTGGTCGGCAACACCGCCGCGAGGGCCAGCGGCCGGTCCGGCCAGAGGGCACGGATTTCGCGCACACCTTCCAGTGTCTGTCGCGCGCCGACGATCGCGAGTGAGTCCATCGTGATCGGCAACACCAGTTCGGTCGCACACAACAGCGCGTTGTAGGCGAGCAGATTCATCGCGGGCGAGGTGTCAAAGACCACCACGTCATACCCCGACAGCGGCGCCAGTTTGCGTTGCAGCAACGTTTCGCGTTGCACCGACGCCGCCAGTTGCGCATCGAGGCCGAATGATGACGGCGCACTCGGGATGAGATCGAGCTGTGGGCGGACATCCTGCATGAGGACGTCCTGCACGGCACGTTCCCCCAGCATCAGTTCACGAATGGTGGTGGTCGGGTGGACACCGAGCAGGTGGCTGACGTTGCCCTGGGGGTCGGCGTCCACCAGCAGGACCCGGTGTCCCGCCGCGGCAAGTCCGGACGCCAGGGTGACGGCGGTCGTGGTTTTGCCCACGCCCCCCTTCATGTTGACAACAGCCAGACGTCGGGCGGTCTGCATAGGATGTTGCCGAGTGTACCGCAACCCTGCCGCTGGGGCCGGAATTGAGCGATCATGCTGACATGACGCTGGCGGGACGTTCGGTCGACGGTTTTGTGCGGTACGGCTGGGCCACCCTCGGGGTCACCCTGCTTGTGATTGTGTGGGGCGCGGTGGTGCGGGCCACCGGCTCTGGTGCCGGGTGCGGGAGTCACTGGCCGCTCTGCAACGGCGCGGTGGTGCCGCTTGAGCCCACCATCGCCACCCTGATCGAATTTGTGCATCGCATCACGAGCGGCGTTGTGATGTTGATGGCCGTGTGGCTGGTGGTGGCGGCCCGGCGTGCGTTTCCCGAGGGCAGTCAGGTGCGCCGATGGGCCTGGATTTCGCTGGCCTTCATGCTCATCGAGGCGGCCATCGGCGCCGGCATCGTGCTGCTGGAGCTGGTCGCCGACAATGCCTCGGCCATGCGCGCCGCCTATGTGGGAGGCCATCTGGTCAACACCCTGTTGCTGGTCGGCGCGATCACCACCACGTTGTGGTTTGCGCACACAAACGTCCGCGGGGTGACCACGCCCTCGTCCTCACCATGGGCGCTGACGTTGTGCCTGATCGGCATGTTGGTGGTGGCGTCGACAGGCGCGGTCGTCGCGTTGGGGGATACGTTGTTTCCCCACGCGTCGCTGGCGGAGGGTATTGCGGCCGATTTTGATCCGACATCCCACTTCCTGATTCGGCTGCGGATCTGGCATCCGGTTGCGGCGGTACTGCTGGCCTCCGGGGTCCTGTGGCTCACGTGGCTGAGTCCGATTTTTCAGGGGGAGGATCAGCGCACCTCCCGTCGGCTGGTGATTGCCGCGGTCTTTGTGCAGTCCGCGCTTGGGGTGATCAACCTGCTGCTGCTGGCGCCGCTGTCGCTGCAGATGGCGCATTTGCTCGTGTCGAATCTGCTGTGGATCCCGATGGTCTGGGCGTGGTGGACGGCGCGCATGCGCGGTAACATGCCCGGCGCATGAGTCTCGATCCCCAGTTCGCGCCCCTGCACCAACCGGTGCATGACTTCGTCTTTGCGCAGGTGGCCGCGGCCGCGTCGCGGCCCCTGGTGATTGGTCTGCAGGCGCCACAAGGCGCGGGCAAGACCACGCTGGTGACACATTTGCTGCGTCGACTCGAGGCGCGTGGTCTGCGCGCTGCCGGGGTGTCCATCGATGATTTTTATCTCACGCGCGCAGAGCAACTGGCCCTGGCCGCGGCCCATCCTGGCAATTCCTACCTCGAGCATCGGGGGTATCCAGGGACACACGACATCGATCTGGGCGTGCAGACCCTTGCCGCGCTGAAGACCATTCGCGCGGGCACACGCGTGGTCGTGCCCGTGTACGACAAGTCTGCACACGGCGGCCGTGGCGATCGCGCGCCCGAGTCGGAGTGGCGTACGGTTGAGGGCCCACTGGACGTGGTGGTGGTGGAGGGCTGGATGCTGGGTTTTGCGCCGGTGCGGGACACGGCGCTGCCGGATCCACAGATGGTCGAGCCCAACCGCGCCCTTGCACGCTACGCCGAGTGGTACGCACACATCGATCAGTGGATCGTGCTGCGTGCGGCGGAGCCCGAGTTTGTGCTCGAGTGGCGCGTCGAGGCCGAGGAGAAGATGAAGGCCTCCGGCAAACCCGGCCTCAGTCGCGAGGCGATCGAAGACTACGTCCGCCGTTTCCTGCCGGCGTACCGGACGTACGCAGACGGACGTGCGGCCGGGCAGTCCCCTGCGCTGACGGTCACGCTCGGACGTGATCGAGCACCTGTGTGAGTGGACGCGCGACGTTATTCGCCTCGAAGCGCATCGACCGGATTCACTCTCGACACACGTCTGGCGGGCAGATAACACGCGAGCATCGCGACCACACCCAGTGTCGTGGCCGCCGCAGTCAGGGTGACGGGATCGGCGGGACTGAGGTCCGTGAGCTGACTGCGCATCAGTCGCGCCAGTGCCCAGGCGGCGAGTACGCCCACGGCCACGCCGACACCGACCAAGGTGGCCCCCTCGCGCAGGAAGGGCACCATCACGCCCCGTCGCGTACCGCCCAACGCAAGGCGAATGGCCGCCTCCCGCATGCGCTGACGTGTCGTGAACGCCATCACGCCATAAATTCCGAGCGCCGCAAGAACCAGCGCCAGGAGGCCGAATGTGGCGAGCACCGTCGCGGTGAGACGCTGAGGGGCGATTCGTTTCGCCACCGTCGACTCCAGGGTGCCCACGTCAAAAAGCGGCAGTGACGGGTCGAGCGTGCCCACGGCCGCGCGCACGCGTGGCACCATCGTGGCACCATCCTCGACATCGGGCGTCGTGCGGACCACGAATGTCATGGCGCCCCACACACCTCCAGCTGCCGGTACGTAGTAGGCGGGGCCGGCCGGCATCCCCGGGTTGTGGTGACGCATGTCTCCAACCAGTCCGATGATGGTCGCAGGGTCACCCCCACCCCCGCCCAGATCCACCTGGCGACCGACGGGATCGCGATCACCCCAGACCATCCGAGCCAGCGTCTGATTGACCACGATGACTTTTGGTGCGTCCTCGTCATCACGGGGCGTGAAGTCCCTGCCGGCCAGCAGCGGCGTGCCCATCGTACGGAAGTACCCGTCGGAGACGATGCGCCAGTCGGCCTGAACGGATTCGGTGGGCGCCAGCTGCGCCTCTCCCACTGGAAACACATGCAGGCTGAGGTTGCCCGGCGACATCGGGGCGCTGCTGACCGCTCCCGCCGTGTCGACGCCCGGCAACGCGCGTACACGCTCCAGCAGCGCGGCCACAAACGCCTCCGGGCGCTCGCGTGGTGCCACACGCACGGTGAGAATCCGTTCAGGCGCAAAACCCAGGTCGACGGTGTGGAGACGGTCGAGCGTGCGGATTGTGAGACCGGCGGCCGCCAGCAGGATCACCGACAGCGCGAGTTGGGCGACCACAAGGGCGTTGCGGGAGGTCGCGCGACTACCAGTCACCGTCCGTGAACCGTCACGGAGTCCCGCGATGACGTCGAGTCTCGACATCTGTCGCGCGGGCGTCAGGCCCGCGAGGATGCCCGTCACCGTTGACGCCGCCAACGCAAACATCAGCACCCGCATGTCCACCGCGATTTCCGCCGCCCGCGGCAGGTCCACAAGCAAAGACGTTCGCAGCAGTCGGACGCCGGTGAAGGACAACGCCACACCCAGTGTGCCGCCGACCACCGCCAACACCATGCTTTCGGTGAGGAGTTGACGAATGATCCGGCTTCGGCCGCCGCCGACGGCTGCACGGACCGCCATTTCCCGCGCCCGGGTTGATGCGCGCACCAGGAGCAGCGTCGACAGGTTCGCACAGGCGACCAGCAACAGCACCCCGACTGCGGCGAACAGCAGATACAGCAGGCGGGGCGTCTCGCGTCCCAGCACGGCGCCTGCCAACGGACTGACGGTGACACTCCACCCGCGGTGGACGTCCGGGTGCTCCTGCGCCAGGTGTCGCGCAATGTCCTCCATCTCCGTCGAGGCCTGCGTGAGCGAGATGCCCGGCTTCAGTCGCGCGTACACGTCCAGGTCCGCGTGGCCACGGCGATCCTCCGTGTAGGGCACCAGCGGCAGCAACACGTGTTCACCCGTACGAAGGGGATTCGGGGCGGCGACACCCACGATGGTGTGGGCCCGGTCGTCAATGATCAGCGGGCGGCCCAGCACGAGTGGGTCCGCCGCGAACGCGCGTTGCCAGAAGCCGTGCGACACCATGACGACCGGTCCCGCGGTCGGGGTGTCATCGTCGGGGGTGAAGCTGCGGCCTGTGGCCGGTGTCAGGCCCAGGGTGGGGTAGAGGCTGTGGGTGACAAACACCGCGTCGAGGCGCCGTGGATCACCCAGGCCCGTCACCGTCACGGCTCCGCTGCGCTCAGCCGCGACCGCCGTGAACGAGTGTGCGCGTGCCTGCCAGTCGCGGAGCAGTGGCAACGAGACTGAGAAGTGATCAACGGACCGGGAGACGTTCACCTGTTCAAGACGCACCAACTGTCCGGGCTCGGGAAAGGGCATCGGCGCCAGTACGACGGCGTTCAGCGCGCTGAACACCATGGTGCTGGCCCCGAGGCCGAGCGCGAACACCAGAACGGCACCCAGGCTGAAGGCGGGCGTGCGCATGGCGAGGCGTCCCGCATACCGAATGTCCTGCGAGACCTGCTGCAGCCACAGTGGCAGCCACACGGCCCGCGCGTCTTCCCGCGTGATCGCGATGTTGCCGAACGCACGTTTTGCGGCGAGCCGCGCGTTCTCCGCCGACACGCCCTCGGCGGCGTGTTCCTCTGCCTCAAGCTCGAGGTGCTGCCGAATCTCCCGATCGAGGTCGTCGTCGCGCCGGCTCACGACTGCGGCCCTCGGGCCGGGTGGAGCAGCCGGGCCATCGCTGCAGACAGTTGTGCCCACTTCGACTCTTCGGTCTTGAGTTGTGTCCGGCCCTTCGGCGTAATCCGATACCGCTTCAACTCGCGGCCCGACTCCACCATCTCCCACGCCGATGTGATGCAGCCGAGTTTCTCCAGCCGCTGGAGCGCCGGGTACAACGACCCGTGCTCCACGCTCAACACCTCGTCGGTGGTGGACTTGATGTGTTTGACGATGCCGTGCCCGTGCAGCGGCCCGAACACCAGCGTCCGGAGGATCAACAGATCAAGCGTGCCCTGGATGATGCCGGGTTTTTTCGGGGATGGAGGCATGGAAGGTAATCTACCATACGTGGTAGATTACCTTCCAGTTCCGGTCGCCTTCCGAATCGCCGCCGCCGTCACCTCGGCCCGGAACGCCACGATCTGTCTGCCGATCGCAATCGCCTTGTCGCGGTCCGCGATCGACACGCCGTCGATCGTGGCCTTGCCGGCCTTGACGCGCGCCTCCCAGCGCACCGACTGCGGGTCGGTCACCATCATGTTCATCGTGATGGTCGGGTCATCATGCAGACCGTCACTCTTGCGGTCCTTCGGGAGGACGCCCCTGGCCTCCATGGCTTCGGTCACCGTGCTGTAGGCGTAGTGCTCCGGCACGTGCAGCACGCGCGGGGTGCCACTCCACAACTTGGTGAACGTGTCGGCCACCGTCTGCATCGGGCGCACGTTGCCACCCGAGTCGCCGATGAGCACGATGTTCTCGAAACCGTGCACCTTCATGCTCGACACGATGTCCGAAAGCAACGCGATGAAGGTCTCATTCGTGAGGCTGATCGTGCCGGGCGACGTCATGTGGCTGCTCGGCGGATCGATACGCCCTTCAGGGACAAACGGGACAATCGGCGCGCACAGGGCATCACCGAGCAGTCGCGCCGTCGCATCACAGTTGGCGCGCAGCACGTAATTGTGTTTGCCCAGCGCGAGCCACGGCCCGTTGGGTTCGATGCCGCCGGTCGCAATGATGATCGTCTTTTTGCCCGCCTTCATCGCGTCGCGCACGTCCATCCACGTCATTTCCTCGATCCACACCGTGTCGGGTGGAGTCAGCGGATTGGCCGCGTCCGGGCAGTTGTAGGGACTGGCCTCACACGCGCCGCCGCCCATCGCGGGCAACCGCGGCGGTCCACCCTGACGCCCCTGCTGGGCCATCAGCGGCGCGAGTCCAACGATCATCGTCAACGCACACAACACCAGTCGTCGGGACATGTCTGAACTCCTCTGGGACTACGGAATGTAGGCGATACAGTCGATTTCCACGCGAAGGCCTTCACCGGGCAGGCCCGCCGCCTGGATGGTCGTGCGCGCGGGGCGATGGTCGCCAAACATCCGCGCGTAGACCCCATTCATCTCCTTGAACTCCGCCATGTCGAGCAGGAAGACGCCGCAGCGGATCACGTAGGGCAGGTCGGACCCGGCCGCTTTCAGGATGGTCTGGAGATTTTTCAGGCACTGCTCGGTTTGCGCGGCGGCATCCGTGCCGGCGAGTTTCCCGGTCGCCGGGTCGGTCGCGCCCTGGCCGGAGACAAAAACGAGGCGTTCAAACCCCATGCCGGGGGAGTACGGCCCGACGGGGGCCGGCAGGTTTGGCGCGTGCACAGGGCGATGGGATGGGTTCATGGTGGCGGCATTCTAGTCCTTGCGGTAGGATTTGCGCACCTATGAACATCCTGCTGCCCGTTGCCGCCGCAGCGGCCCTCCTGATCCTGGCCTATCGGTGGTACCCGCGATACATCGGGCGCGTGTTCAAGGAAGACGACGCCAGGGCGACGCCGTGTGACACCAAGGCCGACGGCAAGGACTACGTCAAGAGCCGCACCCACGTCGTCTTCGGGCACCACTTCGCGACGATCGCGGGGGCCGGTCCGATCGTGGGCCCCACACTGGCGCTCGCGTATGGCTGGCAACCGGTGTGGTTGTGGCTGGTCATCGGCGGCATCTTCTTCGGGGCGATGCACGACATGACCGCCATGTTTGTGAGCGCCCGCGAAGGCGGCAAGTCCATCGGCGCGATTGCGCGCACCACGCTGGGCCCGTTGGGGTATCTCCTCAACCTGACCGTGCTTATCTTCGTGCTCGCGATCATCAATGCGATCTTCCTGAACCTTTCGATCACGGCGCTCACCTCGCTGTATCCCCTCGAGGCCCTGCGCCTTGATCCCAACCAGTCCATGCTGGGCACTGTGGACATCAATGGCGTGGCGAACGCCCGCATCGGCGGGATTGCGACAACGTCGGTGTTTCTGATCACCTTGTTTGCCCCCGTGCTTGGGTGGCTGATTCGCAGGGACCAGATTTCGACCTCCAACGCGTATGTCGTGGCGAGCGTCACCTGTGTGCTCAGCGTCATTGCCGGATTTGTGTGGCCCATCACGTTGTCGGGTGACGCGTGGCGCTACATCATGACGTTCTACATTCTGCTGGCGTGTGCGCTGCCCGTGTGGCTGGTGCTGCAGCCCCGCGATTTCACGAACGTACAGATTCTCTACGGCGGCATGTTGCTGCTGTTTGTCGCCGCGATCATCGCCGGATTCAAGGGCGCGAGCATTCAGGCGCCAGGGATGGATCTGGCCACCGGACAGGCGGCCCTCCGCGCGCCCCTCTGGCCCATCCTCTTCATCACGGTGGCCTGCGGTGCCATCAGCGGGTTTCACAGCCTCGTGGCGAGTGGCACGACGGTGAAACAGATTCCCAAAGAGAGTGACATCCGCCGGATTGGGTACGGCGCGATGGTCACCGAAACGTTTTTTGCGGTGCTCGTGCTGGTCGCCGTCGGGTCGATGTTGACGCAGACCGAGTACCTCTCGGTGGTCTACCCTCCGGGCGTCGCGACCAATCCGGTGCTCGGATTTGCGCTGGGTGCCGGCCGCCTGATCAACCTCGCGATTCCATTCATTCCCGTCGCGATCGCGGTGGTGTTCGGCATCCTGATGCTGGAAGGGTTTGTGGTGACCACACTCGACAGCTCGGTCCGTCTGTGCCGGTATCTCATCCAGGAAGCCTGGGATGTGGTGTTTGCGGGTGAGGCGCCGGCGTGGACGCGCAACGTGTTCGTCAACTCGGGCATCGCGGTGGCGCTCATGTTCGCGTTTTCGGTGAGCGGCACCGTGCGTCAGATGTGGCCGATCTTCGGCGCCGGCAACCAGTTGATCGGCGCCCTGGCGCTGACGACCGTCTCGGTCTGGCTGGCCCAGCGCGCGCGTCAGACCACGTTTGCGGTGGTGCCGGCGGCGTTCATGATCATCACCACGTGTGCAGCCTTGTTCATCCTGGCGCGCACCAACCTGACGAGTGGCAACGTCTGGCTCGGGGCGGCGGCGACGGCCCTGCTGTTCCTCGCCGTCGGCGCCGTCGTTGTCGGTGTCACCCGGTTCACACAGGCCATCAGCGCCGACGCGGTCAAGGTCGAGATCTAGCCCCCGTCGTTTTTTCACATGGAGGCGTGGAGCCTTGGAGGCGTCCACGCAGTCAGACGACCCGGGTTGGACAGCCCCGGCTCCGCCGGGGCCACGGGATCAGAGAGAGACAACAAACGAATGCTCCGCTCCCGTTCACGAGGAGTATTCGTTTGTTGTCTCTCTCTGATCCCGAAGCCGCCAAAGGCGGCTGTCCAACCCGCAGCTTCATGTCTTCACGACTTCATGGTGAATACCTCTGTCTGTCGCGTTACCAAAGCACGGTCAGGCCGGCGCGGACGGCGAGGATTGGCGTCTCGAGTGTGCTGACGCCCGGCGTGTAACGCGAGTCTCCCGTGGTGCCGCTGAAACGTGCTTCGGGGCGCCACCACATCCGGCCCTTGCCACGCACCTCCATCCCGAGACCGGTCTCGAAGCCCGGCTTGGTGTATTGCCACGTGCGGCGATCCACCTGCCCCACAACGGGCGCACCGTTGGGTCCCGGCAGGGAGGACGTGTAGACCCAGTCGCCGCGTGAGTGCATCACCAGCGCGCCCACACTCACAAATGGCCGAACCCTTGAGGCCCGGGATCCGAACATCCAGGCCGCCCGCGCGGTCGCGGTGACCGGGGTGCCTGTGATCTCCAGCGCGCCCTTGTCGCGGTGATGTCTGGCCAGCGACAGGTCGCCCTCCACCCGCAGGTGCTCCGACACGAGTGATGACACGCCGATGGAGAGCAGCACCCCGCTTCCCAGGTGTGTCTCATCGTCGTACTGCGACGTCAGGGCGATGCCTGTGGTCAGTGAGAGCGCAGATGGCGGTGCGGCCTGTGCGTATGTGAGACCCGGCGCGGCCAGGAGTGTGAGGAGTGCGGCGGGAATCGAGCGGGAGTATGGGGTCGTGCGCATGAGCAGTCCTTCCTGCTGGGGAATGCGCGTTTTGTCCGCCGATTGGCTCATTCCAGCAGAAAAGGTGTCTAACCCTGCAAACTGCCAGTGCCTGGGAGTCGTCAATAAGGCGGGTCCAGAAATATGCATCGTGTGACACAACGCCTCGTGATGGGGATTGCCCTCAGTGTGATCCCCGGAGTGGCCGCCCTGGGTGGCGCGGCTCGTGCCCAGTCCGGACCCGTGCGGATGCACGGCACGGTGGAGGCTGTTCGAAGCCGGACAGTGGTCGTGCCCAGGCTTGCCGGGCAGACGCTGCCGAATCTGGTGATCACCTACCTGGTGCCCCCCGGCAAACCAGTCAAGGCGGGTGACCTGCTCGTCGAGTTTGATCGACAGGAGCAACGACGCATCGCCTTTGATCGCCAGGCCGAACTGTCGGATCTCGGTGAACAGCTTGGCCGCCGACGCGCCGATCAGGCCGCGGCCAAAGCCAAGGATGAAACAGAGCTGAAGCAGGCCGAACACGACGTCGAGCGCGCCAAGCTTGAAATGCGCAAGAACGATCTGCTGCCGAAGGTCGAGGCGGAAAAAAATACGCTCGCGCTTGAACAGGCCGAAGCGCGGTTTGCCCAGGTGACCACGACGTTCGGATTAAAACGGAAGGCAGAAGCCGCCGACCTGCGCATCCTCGAGATCCGTCGCGAACGCGCTGAACGTGCGCTGGCCTACGCGGAACAGAACGCCCAGTTGATGGAAGTCCGGGCACCGTTTGAAGGCATCGCCGTCATCAAGACCACGTTCCGGCCAACCGGCATGGTCGAGATTCAGCAGGGGGATGAAGTCCGGCCCGGCATTCCCATCATCGACATCGTGGACCCGTCGGTGATGCAGGTGCGCCTGAAGGTCAACCAGGCGGATGTGTCCCGCCTGGCGGTTGGACAGCCGGCGACCGTGCGCCTCGATGGATTTCCCGACCTGACGTTCAAAGGCACCGTGGCAGTCGTCGGGCCTCTGGCGGTGCAGGGCAGTTTCTCCCGCCACGTGCGCGCGTTCACCGCGCTGGTCACGATTGACGGCACCCACCCCCAACTCATGCCGGACCTCACGGCCTCAGTGGAAATTGGAGGCAAGTGATGGCGATGAATGTGTTGAGACGCCGTTGGAAGTGGATCGCGGCGGTTGTTGTGGTCGCCGGGGCCTGGACGGTGGTCCGGGCGACCTCGTCCACCGGGCCGGCGCTGACCACGGCGGAGGTCACGCGTGGTGACTACATGGACGTGGTGGAGGTGCGCGGGGAAGTGCGGCCCGTCCGATCGATGGTGGTCACCGCGCCACCGGACGCCGGTGAACTCACCATCGTCTCGCTGGCCAAAAACGGCACGGACGTCAAAAAAGGCGACGTCGTCGCGCAGTTTGACGCGATGACGTTGCGGCGCACGATCCAGGAACGGCAATCCGAACTGCGGAGCGCACAGGCGGAGCTGAAACAGTCCGAAGCCCAGGCGCGCATCGTGGATGAACAGCAGTCCACCAACGTAATGCGCGCGCGTTATGACGTCCAGCGCGCGGAGCTGGGTATCGTCGAAGTCGGATTGATGTCGGAGGTCGAGGCCGAGCGCGCGAGGCTGGCCTTGCTCGACGCCAGGCAGCGGTTCGCCGAGTCGGAAGCCGCGGCAAAATCCGCGCGCGCCGGTTCACAAGCCGACCTTCGCGCGAAGCAGCGACGCATCGACAAGGTGACGGCCGACCTCGACCGGGCGCAGAAGGCGCTTGGGGCGCTGCAGATGGTGGCGCCCGCCGACGGCACGGTGAACATCCTGCCGAACTATCGAACCGCCTCGCCGATGGCGCAGGCGCAGGAATATCGCGCCGGCGATCGCACGCCTCCCATGTCGCCGATTCTTGAACTCCCCGATCTCACCTCGGTGTTTCTGACCGCACGTATTGACGAAGGGGATCGCGGGCAATTGCAGCAGGGACTCGAGGCCACGGTGCGCGCGGACGCCATTCCCGACACGGAGTACATCGCCACGGTCTCGGACGTGTCGGTGCTGGCCCGTGTGGACTTCAACTCCGGGTGGCCGCTGGCCAAGATGTTTGACCTGAAGCTGACATTCAAGAAGTTTGATGCGCGGTTGCGGCCGGGCATGAGTGCCGTCGCCCGTATTCCCGTCGGGCGACTGCCCAACGTCCTGTTGGTGCCTGCGGCCGCCATGTTTACCGTGGACGGCAAACCCGTGGTCTACGTCGAACGCGGCGGCGACTACGTGCCCACCGATGTGCAGATCATTCGACGCGGGCGCGATCAGATTGCGCTGGCCGGTGGTGTTGAGCCCGGAGACAAGGTCGCGCTGACTCAGCCGCAAGGGGGTGCACGATGAGCCGCGGTCGCCTCATCGGATCGGTGGTGGCGGTGCTTGTGCTCGGCGCAGGCGGCTACAGCGCGTGGCGTTTTGCAACGGTGTCCACCGCCTCCGGCAGCGGCACCACCAGCAGCATCGTCACGGAACGTGTTACACGCGGCAGTCTCTCGCTTGATGTGCACCTTGATGGTGATCTGCGCGCGGCAAAATCCGTCGCCGTCCCGGCACCTTCAGTGGGCGGCTCGCTCAGGTTGTTGACAATGTTGCCGACGGGAACAGTCGTGAAGGCCGGCGATCCCGTCATGGAATTTGATCCGGGCGAACAGCAATACGCCCGCGAACAGGCGTTGTCCGAACTGGAAGAAGCCGAGCAGGAAATCGTCAAACGTGAAGCCGACGTGCTCGTGCAACTGGCACAGGACAAGGTCACCCTGCTGACCGCGCAGTTTGACGTGCGCCGTGCCCAGCTCGATGTCAACGTCGATCCGGAACTGATGGCGGCCAACGAAATCAAGATTCGGCAGTTGTCACTCGAAGAAGCGAAGCGGCGGCTGACGCAAACCGAGCAGGATGTGAAGTCGCGGGAGACCACGGCCAAATCCGGTCTGGCCGTGCTGGGCGAGCGACGCACCAAGGCCAGGATGGGCGCCGACCGGGCGGCGATGAATCTCGACACCCTCGTCCTCAAGGCCCCCATGGACGGCGTGGTCATCGTGCGCGAAAACCGCGACGCCTCCGGCGGCTTCTTTTTTTCCGGCATGACCATGCCCGACTGGCGCGCCGGTGACACGGCGTTTGCGGGCCGTCCGATGTTCGACATCTTTGATCCTGGCGCGATGGAGATTCGGGCGTCGGTCAATGAACAGGAGCGGGCGAACCTGTCGGTGGGACAGGCGGTCGATGTCTCGCTGAAGTCCGCGGCCGGGGCATCACGTCCAGGAAAAATCATGACGCTGGGCAGTCTGGGCCGCGGCGCGCAGGGGCCGTTGCGCCTCTTTGACGTTGTCGTCGCCCTCGATGAGCCGGACCTGTCGCTGCGTCCGGGGACCACGGTCGCCATCATCGCCAGAGGCAAGACGCTTGACGGGGTGTTGTCGCTGCCCAAACACGCGTTGTTTGAGAAGGACGGCAAGTCACATGTCTACGTGCGCGACGCGGCCGGATTCACGATGACGGAAGTGAAGATCCTCTACCGCAACGAGAGCCGCGTGGTGGTGGAGGGGGTGGAAGAGGGCGCCGAGGTGGCGCTTGTGGATCCCACCCGCACACCGGGGTCCACACCAGCGCCGGCCACGCCCCCGTCCGCACCCGCAGCGGCCGGCGCGTCTGGAGGTGTCCGATGACCGCCAAACGCCGACACCTCGATCTGCTCCCCGAATTCACCCAGGGTTTCGACAACCTCCGCGCCCACAAGTTGCGGTCGTTGTTGACGATGCTGGGGATGATTTTTGGTGTGGCCGCCGTGATCGCGATGTTGTCGATTGGCGCCGGCGCACAGGCGCAGGTGATCGCGTTCATCGAACAACTCGGCGTGCGCAATCTGATTGTGGAAGCGCGCGAGGCCGCCGACAACGAGACGCTCACGCGTGTGCGCAAACTGTCGGCCGGTCTGCGGTTCCAGGATGTGCGCGTGATCGAAAGCAGCGTGCAGGGGCTGGCGGCCGTCAGTCCTCGCAAACGGTTTGTGCCGAGCAAACTGCTGCCCAAACCCTTTGGCGAGATGCCGACCGTCTACGGCGTGTCGACGGCCTACCAGGGGATCTCCAACCTCGTGGTCTCCAGCGGACGGTTTTTCACCGACGAGGAGGATCGGCAGGCTGCGGCCGTCGCCGTGCTCGGCCAGGGCGCGGCCGCGACCTTGTTTGGTGCCGAGGATCCGGTCGGCCGGTTTCTCAAGGTCAACGAACAGTGGTTCCACATCATTGGCGTGGCCGGACCTCAGCTGTCGGCGCAGGGCAACGTGGGTGGGCTGCCGGCGACCGATCGCAACAACCTGATCTATGTCCCGATCATGTCGGCCATGTTGCGGATCGAGGATTCACGCTCGCATCTGAGTGACGAAATCGATGCGATGTATCTCGCCATGGCACCCGAGGCCGATGTGGTGTCGGCGGGCACGGTGATTCGTGGTCTGCTGGATTCGTTGCACAAAGGCGCCGGCGACTTCACGGTGGTCGTGCCTGCGGAACTGCTGGCGGAACAACAGCGCACGAAGCGGCTTTTTGAATTCATCATGGTCGCCATTGCGTCGATCTCGCTGCTGGTGGGCGGCATCGGCATCATGAACATCATGCTGGCCAGTGTGATGGAGCGCACCAGGGAGATTGGCGTGCGGCGCGCGATTGGCGCCACCCGTCGTGATGTGATTCGTCAGTTCCTGGTGGAGACCACGTTGATCACCGTGACGGGTGGATTTGTCGGCACCGTCGTGGGTGTCGGACTCTCCCAGCTGGTCGCGTATTTCGCCGGCTGGTCCACGATTGTCACCGTGACCTCCGTGGCCGTCGCCTGCCTGGTCTCCGTCACCGTCGGCATCGTCTTTGGCCTGTATCCGGCCGTGCGCGCCGCCCGGCTCGACCCGGTGCATGCGCTGCATTACGAATAGGCGCACTCACGATTTTTTAACAGGGAGATATGGAGACACGGAGACGCAGGGCTGGGAGCCCGGCGTTCCGCCGGGCTTGGCGATCGAAGAGAGGTCACAAACGAGAGGCCCTCTGTGTTTAAAGACGTCGGGTGTCTTTTTCTGCATCGCTTAGAGCGGAAAAAGACACCCGACGTCATTTCACGGCCTCTCGTTTGTGACCTCTCCTCGATCGCCCATGCCGCCGAAGGCGGCACCCAGCCCTCGCCCCCCATGGAACTCCATGGCCCCCCATGTTGAGAACTCCATGTCTCCACGTCTCAATGTGAACTGAAACGCTGGCGTGAGAAGGAGCCGTCACCGCTTCACGGCGTCGATGATGGCGCCGAGCAGGCCACCCACGGCGGTGCCGGTGGCGGTGGTCACAGACACAAACGCAATGCCGCCGGCGGCGCAGTCATCTTCACAGAACACGGCGGCGAGGAACGCACCCGCCAGCGCGCCGGTGAGCGCGCCAACACCGGTCCCGATTGCGACGCCGTTGACGAGACTGTCGGCGGGTCGCTGACGCGCGCGGGTCCCCGCGGGCATCTGGCCGATCGGCACCGCGGCGCCAATCATCCCGCGAAACCCCGTTTGATCCGAGAACTCCAGCCGCACGTCCCCGCGGAGCAACAGCCGCCGGGCGACACGCCACTGAACGGTCGGGCCGATGTGGGCGGCCGTCCCGTACTCCACAAAACGCGAGTCGGGAAATGTCCGCGGCCCGTCAGGGCCCGGAACGGTGTACCCCGGGAAGAAGATCGCAGCACGGCGGACGCCTCCACCGACGACGCCGGAGAATTGCCAGGCACCCTCTTCCCAGAGGGTCTGCCGCAGGTGCAACGAGACCGCCTGGCCGGATTCTTCCAGGCGAAACCGGTCGGTGCCCGGCTGCCGGATGTCCGCCGATACTTCCAGGGCGGTGTCCGGCCGCAGGCTGAGCGACAGCCGGGGTGTCCACGTGATGGAGGCCCGCTCGTTTGTCTGGCCGGATATCTGCCCGCCGATTTCGAGACGCGGCGGTTCAGCGGTCTGCGCCAATGCCAACTGGGGTCCGGCAACGGTAATAAGTGCGGCGGCAACAAGCAGGTGTTTCATCTCAATTTGGTATGCGATTTCCACACCAGAAGCGGCTCTCGGTGGATAATCTGGGCGACCTGGAGGTTCTTGACGATGTTTGTGCGCCGAATCCTGTTGATGGTGTGTGTGATCGCGGCGACGGTGCCGGCTCCCGAAGCGAAGATGGCCGCGGAACAGCAGCGGCTGGCACCCGGGGCGCTGCCCGACCGCGTCGAACGGCCGTTTGGCACCCTGCAGGAGCAGGCCGTGCTGCAGCAGGACTGGCTGGCGAAGCGGCTCGATACCTTTTTGCCGACGCTGATGCGCAAACACGGCATCGACATGTGGGTCGTGCCCATGCGCGAGTACATGGAAGACCCGATCTTCAAAGCCATCGTCTCGCCCGAGACCTTCGCGGCGCGTCGGCGAACGATCTACGTATTTTTTGACAAGTGCGCCGCAACCGGCGCGCCGGTCGCCGTCGCCTGTGTGGAACGCCTGGCCCTGGGCGGGACGACGCAGGGCGGGGTCTTTGAAACCCGCGCGTCCGATCGTCCGACGTCAGGCGCCCCCGGCAATCGTCTTGCCGAGTTGTGGGGCGCCGAGCAGTGGCAGCTGCTCAAACAGGTCGTGGACGATCGCCAGCCGAAGGTCATCGGGATCAACCGGTCGACGGTGTTTGCGTTCAGCGACGGTCTGACCAGCGGCGAATATGAGGGCATGAGCGAGGCGCTGGGTGCGGGATGGACCGCAAAATTCAAGAACGCGGAGGCCCTGCCGCTGGAACTCATTGCGCTGCGCCTTCCAGAAGAAGAAGTCTTTTTTGAAAAGATGAACGCCCACGTGTGGTCGCTCACCCAGACGATGTTTTCGGAAAAGGTGATTGTGCCCGGCGTGACCCGGACCAGTGATCTGGTGTGGTGGTTCCGGCAGCGGGTGAATGATCAGGGACTGGGCACGTGGTTCCAGCCGTCGGTCTCGGTGCAGCGCAAGGGGGTGACGGGCGCGGCGCTTGGTGCTGATCCGGTCATCGAGCGCGGGGACGTGCTGCATTGTGACGTCGGCATCACCGTGGCGCGCCTCAACACCGACACCCAGCACAACGGGTATGTGCTGCGGGAGGGTGAGACCGACGCGCCGGCCGGCATCAAGGCGGCGCTGGTGAATGCGAACATCATGCAGGACTTCTTCATGGAAGAGACCCGTCCCGGCCGCACGGGCAACGAGATCCTCAAGTCCATCCTGGAACGTATGAAGGGGGCAGGCCTGAACGGCACGATGTATTCCCATCCGGTCGGCCTGCATGGGCACGGTGCCGGGCCGCTGATCGGCCTGTGGGATATGCAGGGGGGAGTCGCCGGTCGCGGGGACGCGAAGGTGGTGCCGTCGATGTGGTATTCGGTCGAACATCAGGTCACCACCCGTGTGGACGAGTGGGACGGTCAGCCGGTCCGGATGGCGCAGGAAGAGGACATGATCATCAGCGCCGACGGCAAGGTGCGCTGGGCCCACAAACGCCAGGATCGGCTCCACATCGTGAAATAGACCTTAGTGTTGAGGAATATTCCGCACGGTGGCGCGTTCTCGTTGGGCGACACGGCCCGGGGCAGGCTTGTCAGCCGTGGCATGATCTGTGCTGTGCAACGCAGGGTGGTGATGCGGTTTCACAGTCTTCGTGCCGTCCGGGCGATGGTGCTTGGCCTGTGCGTGGTCACCAGTACGCCGTTGGCGGCTGCGTGGGCCCCTGCGGCGCCGCCCCCCGACTGCCACGACGAGTGTTGCCCCGACGGCCTCCGACCTGCCTCTCAAGAGAACTGTTGCGTCGCGGCACCTGAACGGCCCAGTGCGCCGGCTTCCGTCCGCGTCACCGTCGTGAGCGTCCTCGTGAGCGTTCCGCTCCTGCCGGTCGTCGCGTGGTCTGATGTGTCTGTTCCGCCTGCCGACGTGCGCACCGCCGATCCGCCGCTGCGGCCGTTGCCGGTGCTCCTCCGTACGTCTGTCCTCCTGATCTGATTCCCGTCCTGTCGATTCATGGAGCGCGACGGCGGTAGCCCTCGTGTGCCCATCAGTCATTCGCAGAGGGAAATCATGATCAATTGGCTGCTCGATAAATCACTGCAGTACCGCGGTGTCGTCATCGGAATCTACGTGTGTCTCGGCGCCTGGGGCGTCTGGGCCATGCGGACGGGACCCGTCGACGCGATCCCCGACTTGTCCGACCATCAGGTCATCGTCTTTACCGACTGGTCGGGTCATAGCGCGCAGGAGGTGGAGGATCAGGTGACGTACCCGGTCGTCACCAACCTGCAGGGCCTGCCGGGCATCCGTGTGGTGCGGTCGCAGTCGGCGTTTGGTTTTTCGATGGTGTACGCCATCTTCGACGACAACGTCGATCTGTATTTCGCGCGAAGCCGTGTGCTTGAGCGGCTCAGCCTCATCAACATGCAGTTGCCGCCCGGCGTGGTGCCGGTGCTTGGACCCGACGCGACCGGCGTGGGGCATGTGTTCTGGTACACGCTCGAAAGTGAGAGCCATTCACTCACCGAACTGCGGAGTCTGCAGGACTGGTTCGTCCGGTATCAACTGAATGCCGTGCCTGGTGTCGCCGAAGTGGCCTCGGTGGGTGGCTATGTGCGCCAATATCAGGTGAATCTTGACCCCGATCGCCTCCGGGGCTACGGCGTGTCGGTCGGTGATGTCATTGCCGCCGTGCAGGCCAGTAATGCCAACGTCGGCGGCAACGTGCTCGAGTCCAACGGCACATGGACGATTGTCCGCGGCGTGGGACTCATCGAGTCGATTGAGGACCTGCAGCAGGTGGTCGTGAAAGCCTCCGGCGGCGTGCCGGTGTACGTGCGGCAGGTCGGCGACGTGGAACTGGGCGCGGCCTTTCGCACAGGGGCGCTGATCAACGGCACGGTCGAAGCGGTTGGTGGTGTCATCGTCGCTCGCGCGGGGGCGAATGCGCAGGACGTGATTGACGGCGTCAAGACGCGGATCGCCGAAATCGCGCCCGGGCTGCCTGCAGGCGTCAGCATTGTCCCCTTCTACGACCGGTCGGGACTCATCGACCGTGCCATCGGCACCCTGCGCGTCGCCCTGATTGAAGAAATCGTGCTCGTCACGCTCGCGCACGTCTTGTTCCTGATGCACTTTCGATCGATTTTGATTGTCACCATTCCGTTGCCGCTGGCTGTGCTGATGTCGTTCCTGGCCATGCGTTACATGGGTGTGACGTCCAACATCATGAGTCTCGCCGGCATCGCAATTGCCATCGGTGTGCTCGTGGACGCGGGCATTGTCGTGACTGAAAACGCGTTCAGGTCCATCGAAAAACAGGGCATCGATACGACCGATCGGTCCGCCGTCCTGCGGGTGGTGCGTGAGTCAACGCGCCTGGTCGGGCGTCCGGTGTTTTTCTCCATGGCCGTGATCGTGCTGGCCTTTGTGCCCGTCTTCGCACTGACCGGGCAGGAGGGCAAGATGTTCCATCCGCTGGCGTTCACCAAAACGTTTGCGATGGTGGCCGCGACGCTGATGGCCGTCACCCTGGTGCCGGTGTTGTGTTCCCTGCTGCTGGGCGGGCGGATGCACGCCGAAGAAGACAACCCGGTGATGCGTGGGCTGCGCCGACTCTACGAGCCGGTGCTGCGCGGCGCGCTGAACCATAAGGTGATCACGCTCACCGTGGCGGCACTGTTGTTTGTCGTCGCGGTCGGGATGTCGACGCGGATCGGCAGCGAGTTCATGCCCGCGCTCGATGAAGGCGACTTGATGTTCATGCCCATCGCCGACCCGAGTGTGTCGCTGGCCGAAGCCTCCCGCCAGGCCGCGGCGCAGAACGCCGCGATCGCCGCCTTCCCGGAAGTCAGGGGCATCGTCGCAAAGGTGGGCCGCGCGGAAACCTCCACCGACCCGTCGCCGGTGAACATGACCGAGACGATCATCCAGCTGCGACCCCGGTCCGAGTGGCGCGACGGCGTGACGATCGAGTCACTCCGCGCGGAGATGAGCCGCGCCGTGCAACTGCCGGGTGTGACCAGCATCTGGACGATGCCGATCATCAATCGGATCGACATGTTGTCAACCGGCATCCGGTCCGAAGTGGGCGTGAAGGTCTTCGGCGGCGATCTCGAAGTGCTCGACAGGCTCGCACGTGAGGTGGCCGATGTGTTGCGAACGGTCGACGGTGCCGCCAACGTGTACCCCGAGCCGGTGGCGAGTGGTCAGTATCTCAACGTCCACGTGGATCGTGAGGCCGCCGCGCGGTACGGGCTCACGGTGGCGGATGTGGAGCAGACGGTCGAGTACGCGATTGGTGAAGCGACTGTGGGCCGAACGATTGAAGGACGCGAGCGGTATCCGATTCGTGTGCGGCTGGCCGAACGTTTCCGATCGAACCCGGCGGAGCTGGCACAGACCCCGATCCTGACCGCCGGCGGCGCGCAGGTGCCGCTTGGATCGGTCGCCACGCTGGAGTCTGTGCGTGGCCCGTCGATGATTGCCGCAGAAAACGGTCTCATGCTGGCCACCGTGCTGCTCAACGTGCAAGGGCGCGACGTGGTCGGCTTTGTGGAGGAGGCCAAGGCGGCGGTGACGGCGCGGGTGGTGATGCCGCAGGGGTATTTCATCGGCTGGAGCGGTCGGTATGAAAACCAGCAACACGCGAGAGCGCGCCTGTTGGTCGTGCTGCCGCTCGTGTTGATCGTGATCTTTGTGCTGCTCTATTTCACCTATCACTCGGCGATCGAGGCGGCACATGTCCTGCTGGCCGTCCCCTTTGCGCTCACCGGCGGCGTGTATCTGGTGTGGGTGCTCGACTACAACTTCTCCGTCGCGGTCTGGGTGGGTTTTATCGCGCTCTTCGGCACCGCGGTGCAGACGGGCATGATCATGGTGATCTACCTCGAGGATGCCGTCGCTCGCGCGACTGCGGCCGCCGGAGGGCTGTTGACCAGGTCCGCCCTGCGTGCGGCCGTGATGGAGGGCGCCCTGCTGCGCCTGCGTCCCAAGGTCATGACGGTGTCCACCGTTGTGGCGGGCCTGATGCCGATCATGTGGAGCAGCAGCGCCGGCGCGGAGGTCATGCGCCCACTCGCGGCGCCGGTGCTCGGTGGCATGGTGTCCTCGCTCCTGCACGTGCTCGTCGTGACGCCGGTGATCTTCTACTGGCTGCGCGCGCGGTACCTGCCGGCGAGTGATGAACCCACCGGCGCGTTATCCCGCCGCCAGCTCCTGTCGGGACTCCTGATTGTCGGCATCGTGGCGACGGCCACCATCTGGTGGGTCACGCGGACGCCGGACCCGACGGCCGCGCGTGTGGTCGTCCATGAGGAAGTGGCCGGTGACGTCATCGTCCGACTGGTGGTCGACGACGGTCGCGAGGGGTTGTTGCCCGGGCGCACGCGATTTGTCCTCGAGTTCAGTGACGCCGCTGGGCGCGTTGTCGACGTGCGCGACGTGCGTGTCTCGTCGTCGATGACCATGCCGGGAATGGTGATGACGGCGCCGGTGTCAGTGGAGCCGGCAGGACAGGGGCGGGTCAGTGCGACGGCCGAGTTCAGCATGTCGGGTGCCTGGCGATTCACCGTGCAATGGACCGGGTCGACCGGGGCGAAGTCAGTCGCGTTTGATGGGGATGTGCGATGAAGTTATTTACACGAATTCTGCTGATGGTTGTGGCAGTCGGGCTGACCGCCACCGGTACCGCGCGTGCGCAGTCGCCAGTCGTGGCACCGGACGGGCTCACGATTGAGGCGCTGGTGGCCATGGCGATGGACCGGGCGCCGATGTTGACCGCGGCGGCCGCGCGTATTGAGGTGGCCGAGGGCGAGCGTCGTCAGGCGTCACTGCGCCCCAACCCGTTCGCCGGCGCGGACCGCCGGGAGCAGTTTGGCGGGGCCGACACTCAGACGACGTTCAGTCTGACGGTGCCCCTGGACTTGTTTCGGCGCGACGCGCGGGTGGCGGTGGCCGACCATACGGTGCAGCGTGCGGCGGCACTGGCGGAGTGGGAACGGATTGATCGCGCCGCCCTCGTCCGCGTGCGGGCGGCCGATCTGCTGGCGGCCGTGCGTCAACTGGGTGTCGTGCGGCAGGTGGCGCAGGCCGCGCGCGTTCGGCTGGACATGCTGCGCGCGCGTGTCGACACAGGGGCGGGCACACCCCTTGATCGGGATCTTGCGGATGTGGAGTGGCAACGTACGGATGCCGAGGCGTTGCGTTGGCAGGGTGAGGTCGACGCCGCGATGGCGGCACTCAAGGCCGCCGTTGGCTGGCCGATCCATGAGCCCCTTCAACTCTCGTCGTCGCTTGATGAGGCGATCGCGGGACTCCCGGCGGTGCCGGCCGCACTGGTGGCAACGGCGCTCGATCGACGCCCCGACGTCAGAGCGGCTGAGGCGATGGCCGGCCGGGCGGACGCCATGCAGCACCTCGCACGGCGGGAGGCACGGCTGGATCTGAGCGTGACGGGCGCGTACATGTGGCGGGCGGTTGGTCGTGAACGGATGAATGAAGCCATGGTCGGCGTCATGGTCGATCTGCCGTGGCGGAACCGGCAGCAGGGCGCGATTGCGGCGGCCACCGCCGAAGGGCGCGCTGCGCGTGCGGAGGTCGCCGCATTACGGCTGGATGCCGCAGGGGAGATGGCGGCGGCTGTCGCCAGAGACACTGCCGCCCTCGCGACGGTGCAACGGTATCGATCCGGTCTGGTCGACCTCGCCGCGAAGAACCTGGATGTGGTCCGCGAGCGATGGTCGCTTGGACAGGGCACGCTGTTTGACGTCATCGAAGAGGAGCGTCGTTTCCTCAGCCTGCAGGTTGAGTACACCACGGCGTTGCGTGAGTTGTGTGACGCGCGGGCCACGGTGCTGCGCGCGTGGGGAGTGCAGTCATGATCAAACGAATCCTGTTCAGCGTCGGGTTGGTGGCCATCGGTGCGGTGGGTTTTTACCTGGTCGATCGTTCGGTGAGTCCTCCGCAGGCAGCCATCCCTGCAGAAGCACCCGACGCCGCGTCCGTGGCGCCGGCGTCCGGCCGCAGCCTCACGTTGTCTGAGGAAGCGATCACCCGCGCGGGCATCACCGTGGTCGCCGTCGCGCAGGGGGGCGTCGCCGCGACCAGGCGTCTGCCTGGTGTGGTGGAACCTCACGGGTATCGCGTGGTGGATGTGACGCCGCTGATGTCCGGGTCGGTCATCGACGTGCGCGCAGAGCTCGGCCAGGTGATTCAGCAAGGTGCCGTGGTGGCGCGACTGCGGAGTCCCGAGTTGACCGACGAAGTGCGCCGCTGGCTCACGACGCGCGCAGAGCGGGACGTGGTGGCGCAGCGACTTGCGCGGACGGAGGCCCTGGCAAAGATCGGCGCGGCCAGTCGGCAGGATCTCGAAGAAGACCAGGCGAGTCTTGTGCGGGTGCGAACCGAGTTGGACACGGCGCGCCTTCGTCTGGAGCGCCTCGGGGTGTCCGAGGCCCGATTGGCGGCGATGGGACAGGGCGACTCACTGCCGGAAGTCTTTGACGTGGTGGCGCAGGCCGGTGGCGTGGTGACCGCGCGTATGGTGAATCCCGGCCAGAACGTCGCAGTTGGTGAACCCATCCTCACGGTGGCTGATCGATCGAGGGTCTGGATCCTCGCGGACGTCTTTGAGGCCGACCTCGGTCAGGTGCGGGAAGGACAGCAGGCACGGGTGACGAGCGAGACCTTTGCCGGCCGTGTGTGGGCGGGACGGGTGGCCTATCTCGACCCTGCGATCACCAGAGACACCAGGACCGCCAAAGTGCGCGTCGAAGTGGAGAACCGCGACGAGGCGCTGCGATTTGGCATGTTTGTCTCGGTGGAGCTTGGAATCCCGGGCGCATCATCCGACCTCGTCGTCCCCACGTCCGCCGTCCAGTCGCTTGGACCTGTGGACGTCGTGTTTGTCGAGCGGGTACCGGGCCGGTTTGTGGAACGTGTGGTCCAACTCGGCACCACGACTGGTGACTCCGTGGTGGTGACCAGTGGACTCGCGCAGGGGGACCGTGTGGTCTCATCCGGCAGCTTCGCGCTGCGTGCTGAGCGCGATCGCCTGGGATGGCCCCCACCGACGCCGTTGGCGGCGCCGGTCGACGCCGTCCGGGCCCCCAGCGTCGCCCAGACCCCGCAGTCAGTCGTGACACGGGTGATTGAAATCACGGCGGCCGGATTGGTGCCGCCGCGTGTGAGCGTCCCCGCGAATCAGATCGTGGACCTGGTGTTCATTCGGCGCGTGACCGAGACGTGCGGCACCGAGGTGGACATTCCGAGCCTCAATATCCGCCGCGCGCTTCCGCTCGATGAACGGGTCACGGTTCGGATGCCCCCGCAGCCGCCGGGCGAGTTGTCTTTCAGCTGCGGGATGGACATGCTCAAGGGTGTGATCATCGTCGGTCGGTAATTGGGAGACACGTGAAGTGACACGCCCGCGCGTCTGCACACCGGAATTGATGGACCAGCCCGGACTCGATCGCCGCGAGCATGAGCGCGCGTTGACGGCACTGGGCCGCATCAATGCGGTCAGTCGCACGGTGCCGTCAGTCTGGCGCGTCATCCGGGACGTGGCCCGCGCCACACCGGGGCGTCCGCTCCGCATCCTTGACATTGCATGTGGAGGCGGGCAGCTCGCGGTGGCCCTCGCCAGGCGGATGGACCGCGAGGGCATTCCAGGCGACGTGCTCGGGTGTGATCTCAGTCCTGTCGCGATCAGTTACGCGACGGCGCTCGCCGCGCGCGCCGGTATCAGGCAGGTTCACTTTGCGCCACTCGACGTGTTGCGCGACCCCTGGCCGCAGGGATTTGATGTGGTGCATTGTTCCCTGTTTCTTCACCACCTCACTGACAGCGAGGTGGTGGGGGTGCTGGAGAAGATGGCGCAGGCGGCAGGGCGACTCGTCGTGGTGACGGATCTGCGGCGCACCGGTCTGGGTGCCGTGTTTGCGTGGGTCGGGTGCCGCATGCTCACCCGGTCGCCGGTCGTCCACGTCGACGGTGCGCGGTCGGTGGCCGCCGCCTTCACCACACACGAAGTGTTGGCGCTGGCCCACACGGCGGGTCTTCGAACCGCCACCATCCGCCATACCTGGCCGCAACGGTTTGTGCTCACGTGGACACGACCCACAGCGTGACCTGGGACGTGATGGTGATTGGCGCCGGACCGGCCGGTGCGTTTGTCGCCGCACGCCTCGCCACCTCCGGCCTCTCCACACTCCTTGTGGAACGCAAGCGTTTCCCCAGAGACAAGGTGTGTGGCGGCTGTCTTAATCCCGAGGCGCTGGCGCGGCTCGATGCGGCAGGGCTGACGCCTCAACTCCGCGCGGAGGGTGGACCCGCTCTCTCATCCCTGCATCTTCACGCGCGTGATCGTCGCGCCGAGATTCCGCTGCCCGGCGGCCTGGCGATTTCGCGCGCGACGCTTGACAGACTGCTTGTGCGACACGCGGTCGAGGCCGGCTGCACATTCCTGCCGGAGACCTCCGCGTCTGTGAGGCCGAGTGATGGCAGGGAAGCCGTTCGCCATGTGTCCCTTGAGACACGCGGAGGTGTACGTGTGGACGCGTCCGCGCGTGTGGTGGTCGTCGCCGCCGGGCTCGGGCAACAGGCGCTGCGTGAGGTGGCCCCGTTGCGCGACGAGGTGCAGGCGGACGCGCGTGTGGGTGTGGGGGTTGTGGCCCCGGCCGGCGTGGTGGAGGCCTCCGACGGCGTGATCACCATGGTGGTCGGTCGTGGGGGATATGTCGGCGTCACACGTGTCGAGGGGGATCGCGTCAACCTGGCGGCCGCGTGTGACGCCGCGTTCCTCAAGGAGGCGGGCGGACCCGGGGCCGCCGTGCGACGCCTGCTGGCCTCGGCCGGCCTGGCCGCCACTCCTGCACTTGAGGCGCTTGAGTGGCAGGGCACCGTCCCGCTCACCAGGCGCATCACGTCCCCTATGGCGCATCGGGTGTTTGTGATCGGCGATGCGGCCGGATACGTCGAGCCCTTCACCGGCGAGGGCATGGCCTGGGCGCTGGCCGCTGCCGACGGACTCGCGCCCCTGGCGGCGCGGGCCGTCGTGACCTGGGAGTGCGGTGTGGA
Source organism: uncultured Solibacteraceae bacterium (assembly GCA_964423815.1). Classification (GTDB taxonomy): domain Bacteria; phylum Acidobacteriota; class Vicinamibacteria; order Vicinamibacterales; family SCN-69-37; genus SYFT01. Next base: position 96,413 of record CAYRGW010000001.1, read on the forward strand.
ACAGGCGTGGTTGCAGACCTATGACAGACTCGTGAGTCGTCGTCAGTTCAGGTGTCGGGTGATTGCGCGGACGTTGCGGCACCCGGGGATGGTCGATGCGGTTGTCGCGGTGCTCGCACGCCATCCAGGATTTGCCCGCCCGTTTGTCTGAGGTCCCCGATGAGTTTTTTCGTCCACGGCATCGGCACGGCGTCGCCGCCGTTCAGGATTTCGCAGGCCGCCTCCGTGGCGCTCGCGAGTGAGTACGGCTCCACCAGCGATGAACAACGACGCCAGCTGAAGGCGCTGTACCGCCTGACCAGGGTGCAGTCGCGGCGCAGTGTGGTGCTCGACACCGATGACCCCGACGGTTCCACCACGCTGCAGTTTTTTCCGCCACCGACCGACGCCGCCGATCGCGGGCCGACGACCGCCGACCGCATGGCGCGGTACGAGTCTGATGCCCCGCCCCTGGCGGCCAGCGCCGCCAGGGCCGCGCTGACGGATGCGGGATGGGAGCCCGACTCAATCACTCATGTGGTCACGGTGTCCTGTACCGGGTTTGCGGCACCGAATGTGGATGTTGGCCTCATGCGGATGCTTGGTCTGCGTCGCACCGTCGCGCGGACACACATCGGATTCATGGGATGCCACGGCGCCCTGAACGGGCTGCGCGCGGCGGGAGGATATGCCGGGGCCTCACCGGACGCGCGTGTCCTCGTGTGTGCGGTGGAATTGTGTTCGCTCCACTTTCAGTACGGCTGGAATCCTGACTGGCTCGTGTCCAATGCCATTTTTGCGGATGGCGCAGCCGCAGTGGTCGGCTCTGGCCGGCCGAGTGGAAATGTGGATGAGTGGACGCTGGCGGCCAGTGGTTCTGCGCTGCTCGAGGATTCCGCCGACCTGATGTCCTGGCGCATCGGCAACCACGGATTTGAAATGTCGTTGTCCGCGCGGGTGCCCGGAGTCATTGAGCGGGACCTCCGTCCGTGGTTGAACGACTGGTTGGCCGCTCAGGGGCTGACCGTGGATCAGATCGCCACGTGGGCCCTGCACCCGGGAGGCCCGCGCATTCTGGAAGCCTGCGCCGACGCGATCGGTCTGCCCGCCGAGACTCACGCGGTGTCGCGCGAGGTGCTCGGTGAGTTCGGCAACATGTCGTCGCCGACGATCTTGTTTATCCTGGACCGCCTGCGCCGACGGCAGGCCCCGCGGCCGTGTGTCGCGATTGGTTTTGGTCCCGGCCTGGCGGTGGAAGCCGCGCTGTTCCGATGAGTATACTGACGGGGTGCGTCTGTCCCGCGTCCTGATCGTCGCCCTTGCACTCGTGGTGAGCCCCGTCGCGGCAGCCGTGTGTGAAGTGGTCTGTGGTCTGCCATCGTCGCCTGCGGTGGCGTCGGCGGGCGCCTCAGTGGACGATCATGCACACCACGGCCATCACGCGGCCCCCGCGCCCGTGCCAACAATCGTCAGGGCCACGTCGCCTGACGATGTGACGATGTCCATTCCGGCAGCTGACTGCGACCTTCGTACTGCCGTACCCGCTCGCCTGCGCACACCCTTCACCGACATCGTCACGTCGTCGGTGGCATTGATGTCGTCTGCGTATGGACTCGACCTCGCCGCCGTGTGGCACCCTCGGCTGACCAGCGTCACCCCGCGCCCACCCATATCTCCTCCGCCCACCCTCGTTCCTCTGCGCATCTGATCGCTCGTCCTCGCATGTAGGGCGCCAGCTCCTTGTGTAAGGACGCGCCGACGACGCCGTTATCACCAGCAGAGGAATTGATCATGAATCGTAATCGCCGAAATTTTCTGGCCGGCCTGGCAGGGCTGGCCGGCGCCGCCACCGCCAGTCGTGTGGCCGCGCAACAACATGTGCACCCGCTCGGAGCGCCGACCAAACCGGTGGTGCTGCCGGATCCACCCCCCACAGGCATCGCGGGTGTGCTGCCGGTGCTCACGCCTGACGTGCCGCATCTGCCGTTCGAGATGGACGGCAACATCAAGGTCTTCAAACTTCGCGCGGAACCCCTGACGACCGAGTTTCTGCCGGGCCGGAAGGTGGATGTGTGGGGCTTCAACGGCAGCATGCCCGGGCCAACCATCGAAGCCAACGAAGGTGATCGGGTGCGGATTATCGTCGAGAACCACCTGCCGGAGTTTTTTGCGCCACACTGGCACGGCCTCGAGATTCCGATTGGGCAGGACGGCGTGCCGGGCATTTCGCAGCCGCCCATTCCGCCGCACGGATCACACACGTACGAATTTACGCTCAATCAGAACGGGACGTTTTTCTACCACTCACACATGCCGATGCAGGAGATGCTCGGCAGCATCGGGTTTTTCATCGTCCATCCGAAGAAATCGCACGAGCCGAGAGTCGACCGCGACTTTGGCCTCATCTTCCAGGGGTGGGACATCAAACCGAACAATACCGTCCCGAACACGCTGGCGATGGAGTTCAACTGGCTGACGATCAACGGCAAGGCCGGCCCGGCGACCACGCCGCTGTGTGTGAAACGCGGCGAGCGTGTGCGCATTCGCATCGTCAACCTGAGCATGGACCATCACCCGGTGCATCTGCATGGGCATCACTTCTTCTTGACGGGCACGGAGGCCGGCCGCGTGCGTGGTCCGGTCGTGGTGCCGGAGAACACGATCATTGCCGGTGTGGCGCAGGCGCGTGACATCGAGTTTGTGGCGAACAACCCGGGTGACTGGATGCTGCACTGTCATCTGCCGCACCACATGATGAATCAGATGGTGTCGATGGTGGGGCCGACGGGCGCTGCCGACACGGCCGGCGGTCATCAACACGCCGGTGCCGCCGATGCGTACAAGGTCAAAGGGTTTCCGCAGGACATGTGGATGGTGATGGACGAGCTGGTCGCCGGCAAACCCGAGGTGCACGGCCTCGCCCCCGGGTGGACCGCCGCCATGATGGGGATGATGACGCTGGTGCGTGTGCTTGAACCCGAGATGTTTGATCACATTCAGCAACTTCGCGCGGAGGCGGCACGATGAAAACCCTGATCTCGGGCTGGCTCGTTGGTGTGGTCGCATTGTGTGCGACGAGTGCGGCGGCACAGGTGCCGCTGCCGATGGATGAAGCGGTGCGGGTGGCGGTTGAACGTCACCCCGCGATTCGTGAGGCGGCCGCGCGTGTGGACGAAGCACGTGGACTCGCGCAACAGGCGGGTGCGGCGCGCAATCCGATGGTGGGCGCCCTCGCCGACGATCTGGGCACAGGCAACGGGTCGCCTGCGGGAAAGTATGGCGCGTTTGTCGAGGTGCCGATTGCGCTGGGCGGCCGCCTGGGTGCCAGCCGCGCAGCTGGTGAGGCGCTGGTGTCCTCGCGCGAGGCCGCCCTGGAGCTGGCGCGCCGAATGGTGATCGCCGACGCACGCGCCCGCTGGGTGGGCGTCGCGGTGGCGGCCCGCAAACTGGACGTGCAGACGTCGCTTGCGACCCTGGCCACCGAGAGCGTGGATATCGCCGGCAAGTTGTTCAATGTCGGGCTCATCGATCGCGCCGACGTCCTCGACGCCGAAGCGGCCGCGTCTGAAGCGGCGGCACATCGTGAAGAGGCCCGCGCCGCGCTGGATGCCGCGTGGGAACAACTCGCGAACATCATGGGCGACCCCGCGCTGAACCGCACTCGCGCGCCAATGTTGGAGGACCTGCCGGAGCTGAGCAGGGACGCCGCCCGCACCAGGGTGATGGCCGAGAGCCCCGTGCTGGAAGGTGCGCGCCGGGAAGTGGCGCGCCAGCGTGCGCTGGTGACCGCAGCGCAGAAGGGCATCTGGCCCGATCTCGAACTCAAGGCGGAAGGCTGGTTTGATCGCGAGCGCGAGGCCAGAGGCGCGGCCAAGGGCTGGGGTTTTGGCGCCGAGGCCGGCCTGCGGCTCCCGCTGTTTGACCGCAGAGCCGGCCAGATCGCCGCGTCACACGCCGGAGTCCGGGTCGCCGAGGCCGCGTTGGAGCGGACGGAGCGCTCGGTCGCGGACGCTTTTGCCAGCGCGTGGGCCGATTATGCCGGTGCCGTGGCGCGGGCCAGGTCCCTGCAGGAAGATGTGTTACCCAGGGCCGAGGAGGCGTATCGTCTGTATCTGGAAAATTTCCAGCAGATGGCCTCGCCGTATCCGCAGGTGCTGATGGCGCGCGAACGTGTGATTCGCACGCGGGAAGCCATCTCCGACGCACTGGAACAGGCCTGGCTCAGCTGGGTCGCACTCGACACCCTACACTTGGAGTTGTGATGACACGTCAACTGATTCTCGCCGCAGTCGTCTCTTCAACGGTCGTGCTCGCCGCGAGCGCACCCCAGGGCCAGACGCCGAAGGTTGAGCCACTGAGTTCGCCTGTGACCGCCGCCGGTGAGGCGCCGCAGTTGACCGTCTCCGACCGCGGCATCCTGCTCAGCTGGATCGAACGCAGCGCGGGGCAGGCGTCCCTCAAGTTCGCCGAACGTACGCCCACGGGATGGACGCCGGTGAAAACCGTCGCGTCCGGCTCTGACTGGTTTGTGAACTGGGCCGACGTGCCGTCGGTGCTGCGACTCGCCGACGGCTCACTGGTCGGTCACTGGCTGCAGAAGAGCGGTGCGTCGACCTACGCCTACGACGTACGACTCGCGCGGTCGAAAGACGACGGCAAGACGTGGACGCCGTCCGTCACGCCGCATCACGACGGCACACAGACCGAACACGGGTTCGCGTCGATGTTTCAGGTGCCGGGCGCCGGTCTCGGACTCATCTGGCTCGACGGGCGTGAGACCAAACCCGCGGCGGGCGGCGAGGGACACGACGGTCATGGCACCGGCGCGATGACCGTGCGGTACGGCACATTCGACGGAACGTGGAAACAGACGTCCGAGATGCCCATCGACACCCGCGTCTGTGAATGTTGTCCCACGACCGCCGCCGTGACCAGTGATGGATTGATCGCGGCCTTCCGCAACCGCACCGAGGACGAAACGCGCGACATCTACGTGTCACGGTTTGAGAACGGCAAGTGGACCGAACCCACCGCCGTTCACAACGACAACTGGCAGATTGCCGCCTGTCCGGTCAACGGCCCCATGCTCAGTGCGCGAGGTCGCGATGTGGTGATCAGCTGGTTCACCGGCGTGGACGACCCGGGTCGCGCCTATGTGGCATTTTCCAAGGACGCCGGCCGCACGTTCAGCGCGCCCATCCGCGTGGACGATGTCGCGACGGTGGGGCGGGTGGACGTCGAGTTGATGCCCGACGGTTCGGCGATGGCCACCTGGATCGAACTGGTCGACAAGCGGACGGAATTTAAGGTGCGCCGCATTCAGCCCTCAGGCGCGCGTGGTGAAGCGGTCAAGGTCGCCGACCTGGTCAACAGCCGCACGAGTGGGTATCCCCGCGTCGCGCGACACGGCAACGAACTGCTGTTTGCGTGGACGGAGGTCGGCCCGTCGACCCCGGGCGCCCGATCGACCACCCGCGTCCGAACGGCTGTCGCGCGATAGGGGGCCGGGATGGCGACGCGCGACCACTGGAACGCCGTCTACGAATCCAAGGGCGACGAACAGGTCAGTTGGACTGAAGCGGTACCGGACGTGTCATTGCAGCTGTTGGAGGCCGCCGGCATGAGGGCCGAGACGTGTGTCGTGGACATCGGCGGGGGCAATTCACGCCTGGTGGATGCACTCGTCGGCCGCGGTCTCAGCTGTCTCGCAGTACTGGATGTCGCGCCCGCCGCAGTGGAGCGCGTGAAACAACGCCTCGGCGCACATGCCGATGTACCGACGTGGATCATTGGCGATGTCACAGGTGCGTGGAGTCTGAAACCCATGGACATCTGGCACGACCGCGCGGTCTTTCATTTTTTGACGACGCCGGAGGCGCGCGCGCGGTATCGAGCGCATCTGATTGAAACACTGAAGCCCGGAGGCGCGGCCGTGGTTGCGACGTTCGCGCTTGATGGCCCGGAGCGTTGCAGCGGTCTTCCGGTCGAGCGGTATTCGCCCGAGACGCTGGCACAGGAGTTCTCGGATGTGCTGACGCTCGTCGAATCAAGGCCTTGTCGCCACACCACACCCTGGGGGGCCACACAATCGTTTCAATATTCGCGGTTTGTGCGCAGATGCGATTAAGGCCGTTGATTGGAGCGAGTGTGCTGGTGATGTCTGGCTGTGCGGGCGCGCCGACGCCGGACGCTGGGATCGTGCTGCTGACTCGTACGGGCTGCGTCGACACGGCGGCCATGCGCCTCAGTGTCGAGACGGCCACGCGCGCGATGACGCCTCCGGCAGACTTCACGGTCGTTGATCTCGATACGTTGCCCGTCGATGACCTTCGCCGGGGATATCCGACGCCCACGCTGCTCTTCGCCAATCGTGACGTGTTCGGCCTGCCGCAGCCGAAGCCGCCGCTGCCGCAACCCACTTGACGGTTCTACCGGGACGGAGTTCCGTCCCCCGACGCGATTCGCGAGGCCTTGGCGAAGTTGCTGTAGGTGACGGCGTTAAAGGGACCAACTGGCCTGGGCGGTTATTCGTGCAAAGATGGAGCAGAAGATGGCGAAGTCGAAGTTGGTAGCACAATCAAATCAGGCCAGCAACGAGCGGCTGTGGGATTTTGTGGTGCGTTCTTCGGATGAAGTGGCGACCTGGCCCTCATGGAAGGTGTCCGGCACCACAACGCCGTCGAAGGTGTCTACTCACTCAGCCCGTCCAAGCCAGCAGAAGGCCACGAAGGCATCAGGTCGGTGAGCGGGAGTTGACCGGGCCGCTCGACATCCTCCTCGCGTATCGCCCCCGCTTCCTGGGGTTTGTCCGCGCGCGTGTCGCCGACCGGGAGGCGGCTGAGGACGTGTTGCAGGTCGCGTACACCAAAGTGTTCGAACGCCCAGCGGACGTGCCCGCCGGCCACGAGGTGCCGTGGTTCTATCGTGTGCTGCGCAACGCGGTCATCGACCGGCATCGTCGCCTCGATGTGGAACGGCGCCAGCGTGACCAATGGGAACACGACCCGACGCGCGACCCGGACACGGCCCAGAAGGGGCGCCTGTGCCGGTGCACCATGAAGGCACTCGCCTCGCTGAAACCGCAACACGCGGCCATCATCACAGAGGTGGACCTGCACGGCCGGGCAGTGGTGGATGTCGCCCGGACTGAAGGCCTGTCGACCACCAACGCGTATGTGCGGCTGCACCGCGCCAGGCGTACGCTTGGGGAGCGCCTGCGTGAGATCTGCCGCAGCTGCGCAGACAACGCGTGCGTGGATTGCCACTGTAAGGGTTCCTGACACCCTGCGTTACAGATGGCAGGAGAAGGCAATATGACCCACATCGACCCCGTCTGCGGCATGACCGTGGACCCGACCAAAAACAAGGGCGGATCGTTTGACCACGCCGGCACGACCTATTACTTCTGCAGCCCCGGGTGTAACACCAAGTTTCAGAGCGATCCCGACGGGTGGCTGGAGAAACGCCGGCAAAAGGATCTGCTGAAGGCTGCCGAGACCAAAGCGGCGGCCGCCCCCACGGCACCGGCGTCCACCGGCCATGAGTGTTGCAGCACCAAGCGCCCGGCAGCCGCCTCCGCCAAGGCTACGGCGGGCTCCGCCCAGGTCTGGATTTGCCCGATGGATCCGGAGGTCCGGGAATCAAAGCCGGGCGACTGTCCCATCTGCGGGATGGCGCTGGAACTCGAAGTGTCGAGCATGTCCGTCGAAGAGCCGGTCAATCACGAGCTCATCGACATGACGCGCCGCTTCTGGATCGCCCTCGCGCTGAGTGTGCCGACGATGGCGGTGGCGATGGTGGAGATGTTGGGCCTGGCCCCGATCTCAATGCGGACGGCCGGGTGGATCCAGTTTGCCCTCGCGACGCCGGTGGCCACGTGGGCGGCGTGGCCCTTTTATATGCGCGCCATCACGTCCGTGCGCACGGGCCACCTGAACATGTTCACGCTGATTGGCCTCGGCGTCTCCGTGGCCTACGTCTACAGCATCGTCGCGCAAATCTTCCCGGGCATCTTCCCCCACCAGTTCAGCCATGGCGGTGCGGTGGCCGTGTACTTCGAGGCGGCGGCGGTCATCGTGACGCTGATTCTGCTGGGACAGGTGCTCGAACTTCGCGCGCGCAGTCAGACCGGGGCGGCGATTCGCAAGTTGCTTGGCCTTGCGCCGTCCACTGCACGGCTGGTGCGTCCCAACGGCACCGAGGAAGATGTGCCGCTCGCGATGGTGATGGTCGGCAGTCTGTTGCGTGTCCGTCCGGGCGAGAAGGTGCCGGTGGATGGTGTCGTGATCGAAGGCGCGAGCCGGGTGGATGAGTCGATGATCAGCGGCGAGCCGGTGCCGGTCCAGAAGGCGGCGAACGACAAGGTGGTTGGCGCGACCATCAATGGCACCGGGTCGTTCCTGATGCGGGCCGAGCGGGTCGGCAATGACACACTCCTCGCGCGGATCGTCGCCATGGTCGCCGAAGCACAGCGCAGCCGCGCGCCGATTCAGAAACTCGCCGACAAGGTGTCGGGCATTTTTGTGCCGACCGTCATTGCCGTGGCGGTCCTCACCTTTGTGGTGTGGTTCTTCGTCGGGCCCGAGCCGCGACTGGCGCACGGCCTGATCAACGCGGTCGCCGTGCTGATTATTGCGTGTCCCTGTGCCCTGGGCCTGGCCACCCCCATGTCGATCATGGTGGCGACCGGCCGTGGGGCATCGATGGGCGTGTTGTTCCGGAATGCCGAAGCCATCGAAGTGCTGCGCGATGTGGACACACTCGTGTTCGACAAGACCGGAACGTTGACGGAGGGGAAACCGGCACTGGTGACCGTCGAATCGGCCTCAGGCAGCGATCTGTCGTGGCTCTCGCTTGTTGCGGGACTCGAGCAGGGCAGTGAACATCCCCTGGCCTCGGCGATCGTGCAGGGTGCGCAAACGCGAGGCCTGGATGTGCCGAAGGCCGACACGTTTGAATCCCTCACGGGTCTTGGCGTGCGCGGCCGCGTCGGCGGACGACTCGTCGCGATCGGCAATCGGACATTGATGACGCAGGAGCGTGTCGACGTGTCACCGCTCGACGCCAGAGCCGGGGTGCTGCAGGCCCAGGCACAGACGGTGATGTTCGTCGCCGTGGAGGGCGTGTTGGCGGGGCTGATCGGTGTGGCCGACCCCATCAAGGCCAGCACCCCAGAAGCGATCGCCACGCTGAAGAAGGACGGCCTGCGCCTCGTCATGCTGACCGGCGACAACACGACGACGGCACAGGCGGTCGCAAAGACGCTGGGCCTCGACGAGGTGATCGCCGACGTCAAACCCGACGCGAAGGCGGCCGCCATCAAGGCCCTCCAGGCGTCCGGGCGCATCGTCGCGATGGCCGGCGACGGCATCAACGACGCGCCGGCACTGGCGCAGGCGCACGTGGGGATTGCGATGGGCACGGGCACCGACGTCGCGATGGAGAGCGCCGGTGTGACGTTGGTGCAGGGGGATCTGCGCGCCGTCACACGCGCCATCCAGCTGTCGCGCCAGACGATGACGAACATCAAACAGAACTTGTTCTTCGCGTTTGTCTACAACACGGTGGGCGTACCGGTCGCGGCCGGCGTGTTGTATCCGGTCTTCGGGCTGTTACTGAGCCCGATGCTGGCGGCGGCGGCGATGAGCCTGAGTTCGGTCTCGGTGATCGGGAATGCGTTGCGGTTGAGGAAGGCGTGAGGTCAGTGCGCCTCACTCCCTTCCTTGATGTCACGTAACGTGCGACGCATGGCCTCGACCACCTTCATGCTCTCCAGGGTGGCATCAAGCGCATCGGTGGTTGCCCGGACTGCCTGCATGGTGGCTTCGCGCGCGGCCTCGCCCGCACTTCGTGCTTCCTCGCCGATCGCGCGCATCTGTTCCTGAAGCTCCCGCAGGTGCTCGCGCTCCTGGCGCAGTGTCTCCAGCGCTTCACGATGTTGATCCCTGGTTTCGCGCGCTTCTTCGGCGAATCGGCGGAACTGTTCACCCTCTTTCCGGGCGCTTTCGGCGGCGACTCGCAGGCGCTCGGTTTCGATGCGTTCGTCTTCGTTGACCGCGCGAACGTCCTCGGCTTTTTCCCTGACGTCCTCGGCCTGTGCACGACTGGCTTCCGGGTGGGTGTGGTCAGTTGGCATACCCCGAGCCTATAGGCTCGGGCGCAGGCGTCGTGTTCCAAAGAACACACGACGGGGACCGGGTGTTACGCGGGGTCGTGCAGCTGCTGCACCACGGCCGCCGCAAACGCGCTTGTGGTGGTGACGGCCTGGCCATGCTCGACGAGGTCAGCGGTGCGCAGGCCGGCGCGCAAGGTCGCCTCGATGGCCGCGGTCACCCAGCGCGCTTCCGCCGGCAGGCCAAGGCTGTGCTCCAACAGCAGGGCGGCAGACGCGATGGCTCCGATCGGATTGGCGAGGTTGCGGCCCGCCAGGGTGGGGGCGGATCCGTGGACCGGCTCGTACAGGCCCGGGCCGTCGCCAAGACTCGCCGACGGGAGCAGGCCGAGCGAGCCACACAATGCGCCCGCTTCGTCCGACAGAATGTCGCCGAACATGTTCTCCATCACGAGCACATCGAAGCTGCAGGGCGCGAGGGCCAGTTTCATCGCCGCCGCGTCGACGTATTCGTGCGTCAGCGCCACGTCGGGATAGTCGCGCGCGACCGCGGTCACGGTGTCCCGCCACAGGCGGGACACTTCGAGGACATTGGCTTTATCCACCGACACCAGGGTGCGGCGTCTGGCCCGCGCCAGGGCAAAGGCACGATGCGCGATGCGCGTGATCTCTGTCGTCGAGTACCGAAGCGTGTTGACGGCGGACTGCCCGTCTGCGTCGATCCCGCGCGGCTCACCGTAGTAGAGCCCGCCGGTCAGTTCGCGGACGACGACCAGATCGGTCCCGGCGAGGATCTCCGGTTTGAGGGGACCGGATCGTTCGAGTCCCGGCCACACGCGTGCGGGCCGCAGGTTGGCGTACAGACCCAGTGCACGTCGCAGCTGGAGCAAGGCCGATTCCGGCCGCCGACCAGGCGCGTGATGATCAAAGGCCGGATCACCCACCGCCCCGAGCAAAATGGCGTGCGACTCGCGTGCGGCCTCCAAGGTCTCCGCCGGCAAGGGGGCGAGTCCGTTGTGCAGAGCTGCGCCGCCGATCAATCCGTTTGTGAAGACGAACGTGTGCCGGCCAAGACGTTCGACCGCCTGCAGTACCGTCACCGCCGCAGCCGTGACTTCGGGGCCGATGCCGTCCCCGCCCAGGACAAGGATCTTCGCGGTCATACGCCGAAGCCGTACCCGGCTTCGTGGGACGCCACCTCCCGGTGCTGCGGGACGACCGACTGTCCCAATTCCTGCGCCACAATCTCGACCAGGTCATCGTCGTGAATATGTTTCTGACGACCGGCGCGCTCGACCATCGCGCGGTACACACGATCGAGTTCGTGCCGGTTCAGCGCCAGGCCGAGTTGTTCGCACCGTCGCGCCACCGCATGCCGACCCGAATGCCGCCCGAGGACCAGCGTGGTCCGCGGGACGCCGACATCCTCCGGCCGCATGATCTCGTAACACCGGCGATCCTTGAGCATCCCGTCCTGGTGAATGCCCGCTTCATGCGCAAAGGCGTTGCGGCCAACGATGGCCTTGTTGGCCTGGACGGCTTCGCCGGTCAATTCGGTGAGCAGACGGCTGACCGCAAACAATTCCGGCGTGTGGATTCCGGTGGTGACCGGCCACCGGTCCTGTCGGACACGAGTTGCCATCACCACCTCTTCAAGTGAAGCGTTGCCGGCGCGCTCCCCGATGCCATTGATGGTGCACTCCACCTGTCGCGCGCCGGCGCCAATGGCCGCGAGCGAGTTGGCGACGGCCAATCCCAGGTCGTCGTGGCAATGCGTGCTGAAGATGGCCTTGTCGGCATTGGGCACGCGCGCCAGGACGTCACGAAAAAACTCCGCCAGATCATCAGGGGTGCTGTAGCCGACCGTATCCGGCAGGTTCACCGTGGTGGCGCCGGCCGCGATCACCGCCTCGACCACGCGGCAGAGATAGTCCGGGTCGCTGCGTGTGGCGTCTTCCGCCGAAAACTCCACGTCATCCGTGTACGTGCGTGCCCGCGTGACCGCCGCGACCGCGGCCGCGAGCGCGTCCTCGCGGCTCATATGCAGTTTGTGATCGAGGTGGAGGTCGGACGTGGCAATAAACGTGTGAATCCGGCCACGTCTGGCCGGGGCGATGGCCCAGGCCGCCCGATCGATGTCGCCCGCCGCACACCGCGCGAGCGCGGCGACGATGGTGGACTCGAGGGCGAGGGAGACCCGTCTGACCGCTTCGGCGTCCGCTTCGGAGGCGATGGGGAATCCCGCCTCGATGATGTCGACCCCCAGTGACTCCAGGCGCCTCGCCAGCAGCACCTTCTGGTCCACCTGCAGGGAAAATCCGGGAGCCTGTTCCCCGTCACGCAGGGTGGTATCAAAAATCAGGAGCGACGGCTCGGCCATGGGACACCCAGTGTGCCGAGCGGTGATGTGTAAGTCAAAGTGATGTTTCTTAGATTAATATGCGAATAACTTATTCATGACCATTGACGATTTGAGAGCGTTTGTCGCCGTCGCCACCGAACGCAGTTTTTCCCGGGCGGCGCGGATCCTGAACCGTACGCAGCCCGCCGTCAGTCAGGCGATCCGGCGGCTGGAAGACGCGTGTGGGGAGCGCCTGATCGATCGGGCGTCGCGGGATGGCACGTTGACCGACGCCGGCGCGTTGCTGCTCGACTATGCCCGTCGCACGATCCGGTTGCTCGACGAGGCGGCGACCGCCGTGGCCGAGTTGCGCGACGTCAAGAAGGGCCGGGTGATCGTGGGCGCCAACGAGGCCGGAGTCCACACGTTGTTGCCGCTGATCGCGGCGTTCCATGCCGAACATCCCGCCGTGCTGGTCGACGTCCGCCGTGTGCCCTCGCGGCAGATGGGGCAGGAGGTGCTGCTGCGGAACCTGGACTTTGGTGTGGTGTCGTTTGTCCTGCCGGACAAGGACCTGCAGTCGCTGTCGCTGGGGACCGATGAACTCGTCCTGCTGGTGCCGCCGGGACATGCGCTGGCGCGCAAAAAACAGATCACGATGGAAGAGATGGGCCGGCAGCCGGTCATCGCGCACAACGATCCCTCCCCCCAGCGGGATCGGGTGCTGCGTCTGTACGAACAACGCCACGCGCCGCTGAACATTCAGATCTCGCTGCCGAGTCTCGACGGGATCAAACGCGCGGTGATGATGGGCCTCGGTGTGGCCCTGCTGCCGCGCCGATGTGCAACGGCAGAGATAACCCGCCGACACCTCATTGAGGTGAAGGTCCCCGAGTTGCGATCACCCCGGCAGTTGCGATTTGTCTTTCGCCGCGACGGGGAACTCTCCCACGCGGCTCAGGCGTTTCTGGCTGTTGTGCGCAAATACGGCAGTCGCGCGTCAACGCGCGCCACCTCGGCGTAGTCCGTCAGCAGGAGGCTGGTGGCATCCCACTCGCCGGTCAGCCAGGCCTGGCGCTGGGCGTCGGGGAGGCTGATCGGGTGGAGCGCACGCCCGTCAATCCGGATGGTGCGCGCATCGAGATCCACCTCGTAGGGTGTCGACGGGGATGACTCCGACTCGGCCATCAGCGTGTGCATCACCGCAGGGGACACCGACACACACACGAGGCCGATCGCCAACGCGTTGCCGGCAAAAATCGGACTGAACGATTCGGCCACCACCACGCGGAATCCCCAGCGGAGCAGCGCCTGCGGTGCATGTTCCCGTGACGAGCCACACCCGAAGTTCGACTGCACCAGCAGCATCGTCGCGCCGGCCGCGCCCACAACGTCCAGCGGGTGCGGGTCGTGGCCGGTCTGCGCAGCGGCGCGGTCGTCGGCAAACAGGTGCCGTTCGATCCCGTCGAAGGTAATCGCTTTGAGGAACCGGGCCGGCATGATGCGGTCGGTGTCAATATCCGCCCCGCGCAACACCACCGCGCGCCCACCGACGCGTGTGATCGCCGATGAGGTGGTTGTCATCGTGGACCTGCCTGACGCAGGTGGTGTCGGACATCGACCACGGCACCTGCCACGGCGGCCGCGGCCACCATGGCGGGACTCATGAGCAACGTGCGACCGGTGGGACTGCCTTGTCGCCCTTTGAAATTTCGGTTCGACGAGGACGCGCAGAGTTCGTCACCGGAAAGCCGGTCGGGATTCATCGCGAGGCACATGGAGCACCCGGCGCCGCGCCATTCAAATCCGGCCGTACGAAAGATGTCATCGAGGCCTTCGGCCTCCGCCCTCGCGCTGACCTCTTGTGACCCCGGTACGACCAGGGCCCGCACGTGCGGGGCAACCGTGTGGCCGCGCACAATGGCCGCCGCTTCCCGCAAATCGGACAGTCGTCCGTTGGTGCACGAGCCGATAAACGCGACGTGCACCTTCTGCCCGGCGATTGGCGCGCCGGCCTGAAGCTGCATGAAGGCCAGTGCGTCCGCGATCGCTGCCCGGTCGGTCCCGGATCTGTCATCCGGGAGGGGCAACACCTCGTCCACACCCACCGACTGGCCCGGGTGTGTGCCCCACGTGACCGTCGGCGCGATGATGGACGCATCGATCTCCACGGTGTCGGCATAGGTCGCGCCGGGGTCGGAGGCGAGGGCGCGCCATCGTGCGGCCGCCGCCTCAAACTCTGCGCCGACGGGGGCAAAACGCCGACCCCGCAGATAGTCGATCGTGGTCGCATCGGGGTTCACGTACCCCATCAACGCCCCACCCTCGATCGTCATGTTGCAGATCGTCATCCGCTCGTCCATCGACATGGCATCCACGGTCGACCCGGCGTATTCGTACGCGAACCCATGGCCACCATGGATGCCGAGCCGGCGGATGACCGCAAGAATGACGTCCTTGGCGTAGACGCCGGCGGCCAGAGGGCCGTTGATGACGATCCGCCGGACGTGCAGTGGCGACATGGCCACACACTGCGAGGCGAGCACGTCGCGCACCTGCGAGGTCCCGATGCCGAAGGCCAACGCGCCGAAGGCGCCGTGGGTGGACGTGTGGCTGTCCCCGCACGCGATGGTCATGCCCGGCTGCGTCAGGCCGAGTTCGGGGCCGATGACGTGCACAATGCCCTGGGACCCTCCGGCGACGTCAAAAAGCGGAATCCCATGCGCCCGGCATTTACGTTCCAGCGCGGCCGCCATCGTCTCGGCCATCTGGTCTGCGAATGGTCGCGCCTGCCGGTCGGTGGGGACGATGTGGTCCATCGTGGCGAAGGTGCGGTGAGGGGCGCGGACGGGCCACCCGCGCGCGGCGAGCATGTCGAAGGCCTGAGGGCTGGTGACTTCGTGGACCAGGTGGAGACCGACGTACAGCTGTGTCTGGCCGTTTGGCAACTGGCGCACGGCATGGGCATTCCACACCTTGTTAAACAGCGTGCTCGGCATCTCCACGGCATGCTACCAGCGGCACGGTTTTGCTGATGGTGTCATGCGCCGAATTTATGCACCTGCACCTCCATCACACTGAGTCGGTCGCGCAACCGCGCTTCCGCCCGAATGGGCCACCAGTCGTAGAGGAAGACTTCCAGGGGGCGCCACATGGCCACCCAGCCCCCGATGAGCAGGCTTTCGCGAATCACCGCACTGAAGCGCAGATGCTGGAACGTCGTGCCGATCAGATCGCCGAGAAACGCGGAGACGGCCAGGCACGCCAGCCCGATGATCAGGCTCGTGCGTCCGCGCCGCAACAGCAGGCGCAGCCGCCGTCGTGTCACCAGCGCGCGTTGGCTGAAGAACTCCTGCACGGCCTCACGCGCCACGACGGGGTCGTCCGGCTGCTCCCGGTCCACGCTGATGATCAGCGACAACGGTCCGTCGCCACGCAGTTCCTCAGCCCAGCCCACGATGAACTCCTCGGCTTTGGGGTCGAGATCACGCTCTCTGAACGGGGCCGGGTCGATCGCGTTAAAAAGCTGGTGAAGCTCGCCAAGGCGCAGCCGCAACTGGTGACCGGGACCGGGAGATTCCATAACGTGATTAGACCAGAGTTGTATCGGTCCGTGGACTGGCGTAGGTTGTGTCATGGTCCACGCGCCGGACGACCGCCGACTGCCTGATGCGACCCATCTGGGCGCGGTGCATCTGCAGATCTCGGACCTGGCGCAATCGCTTGCGTACTACGAGACGGTCATCGGTCTGGAGCGTCACGCGATGAGTGACGGTGTCGCCACACTCGGGGCTGCCGATGGGAAGCCGCTGGTCGTCCTGCAAGAAAAACGGGGCATCAAACCGGTGCCCAGGCGAGGCGCCTTCGGGTTGTATCACTTCGCCATTTTGCTGCCCGATCGTGCCTCTCTCGGTCGATTCGCCACACACCTCACCAGGACCAGGGTTCCAATCGGCATGGCCGATCATCTGGTGAGCGAGGCGTTGTATCTGACCGATCCCGACGGCCTCGGGATCGAGGTGTATGCCGATCGGCCGAGGTCGTCATGGAAGCGCCGTGGGGCGGGACGTGATGCCGAGCTGGCCATGACCAGTGATCCCCTCGACATCCAGCACGTGATTGCCGCAGGGGGACATCTCCCCTGGGACGGCATCCCCGCAGGCACCACGATGGGACACATCCACCTGCATGTCGGCGCCATCGACGAGGCCGAGGCGTTTTATCACGCCGGGCTCGGATTTGATAAGACCGTGTGGTCGTATCCCGGTGCGTTGTTCATGTCCGCGGGCGGGTATCACCATCACCTGGCTGTGAACACGTGGTCCCCTGGCCCCGCGGCGCGCGACGACGAAGCGCGGCTGATGGAGTGGACGCTGCATGTGCCGGGTGCGACCGAGCGGGTGATGACTGATCCCTGGGGGACGGTGGTGCGTCTCGTACCGGAGTGAACAGCGCCACTGTCGTCCCCATGCGACAGTGCCAACATGCTGCGAGCGATCAACGATCTCAAGAAATATTCGATCCTGGCCACCGACGGTCCAATCGGGCGCGTGGTTGATGTGCTGGTTGACGATCGTCGATGGGTGATCCGATATCTGGTGGTCGATACGGGCACGTGGCTCTCCGGACGTCAGGTGCTGATTTCGCCGTTTTCGATCGGACAACCGGATTGGGCCGCCCAGCAACTCCCGGTCTCACTGACCAAACAGCGTGTGCAGGACAGCCCGAGTGTCGACACCCACGCGGCCGTCACACGACAACACGAACTCGAACACGCGGGTTATTACGGGCATCCCCTGTACTGGGAGGGGACCGGGCTGTGGGGCATGCAGGCCGATCCCGCGCTCATGCCGCCTGCGGTCGAGCGGGTGTACGACCAGGTGGACGTATCGCCTGCGGACGCCCACCTGCGGAGCGCGAGTGTGCTCGAGGGGCATCAGATTCTTGCGACGGACGGCGATCTGGGTCACGTGGATGACCTGCTGGTCGAAGATCAGACATGGGCCGTCCGCTACTTCGTCGTCAGCACGAGCAAC
This sequence comes from uncultured Solibacteraceae bacterium, assembly GCA_964423815.1. Taxonomy (GTDB): domain Bacteria; phylum Acidobacteriota; class Vicinamibacteria; order Vicinamibacterales; family SCN-69-37; genus SYFT01. Next base: position 113,880 of record CAYRGW010000001.1, read on the forward strand.
TGGTGGGGGGGCCACAAGGTGTTGATCTCGCCTCGCTGGGTGTCGGAGGTCCACTGGCCGGAGTCGACTGTCGCGCTTGATCTGAGCCGGGATCAGATCAAGGGCGCCCCTCCCTACGACGCCGAGGCGCTCTTTGAACGTCAGCAGGAACAGGCGATGCACGAACACTATGGCCGACCGACGTATTGGGCCGAAGAGCCGTAAGATTTGACAGCGGGACGCTTTTGAGCATTCAATACCTATGTTTTGATTGCTCAAAAATTACTCGTCTTGATCATGGCCGTGCTGGTGGCGACTCCAGCCCTGGCCCAGACGCCCGCACCGCCCGCACCGCCAGCGCCTGACCCGCCCCGCACCCTCCTCTCGGGGTACATGGAGGCGCACTACAACAAGCCCGAATTTCAGGACGGCGTCCTCGACTTTCATCGGTTTGTGCTGCTGGTCACCCACCGCTACAGCGACCGCATCCGGTTCGTCGGAGAACTCGAGCTGGAACATGCCTTCGTGGAAGGCCTCGAGCAGGCCGGTGAACTCGAACTTGAACAGGCGTACATCGACTTCCTGCTGACGCGGTCGTTCAACATCCGCGCGGGCATGATGTTGATCCCGGTCGGCATCCTAAACGAGCGCCACGAGCCGCCGGTGTACTACGGCGTCGAACGGCCGTTGCTCGACACGGTGATCCTGCCGACCACCTGGTTTGAGGTGGGCGCCGGCGTCCACGGGGAAATTGGGAGCGGCTGGCGGTACCGCGCGTTTGTCACCACCCCGCTCAACGCCGCCCGGTTCGGTGCCGAAGACGGCGTACGCGACGGTCGGCAGAAGGGCAGTCGCGCCAATGCGGGTCGGGTGGCCGGCACCGCACGCCTCGAATATGCCGGCTTGCGTGGACTGACCACGGGCGTCAGCGTCTGGTCCGGTCTGTCGGGGTTTGAGTTCCGTCCCCGGTTTGACGTGCCCGTGACCGTGCTCGAAGCGGATGCTCGTTATTCCCTCGATCGTTTTGAAGCCCGCGCGCAGGTGGCGCAGGTCTCCATCGGCAACACGGCCGACCTGAACAACGCACTCGCGCGCACGGTTGGTGTGGATCCGAATATCGCGCGAACGCTCAGAGGGGCCTATCTCGAGGCCAGCTACCGCGTCATCTCCGGGGCCTCGTTTGGCGATGTCGGCGTGTTCGCGCGCCACGAAAACATCGACACCCAGTTCCGCATGGCGGACGGGTACCTGCCGCTCAAGGAATTTGATCGGGAGGTGTGGGTTGTGGGCGCCAACTACTGGCCGGACCCCGACGTCGTCGTGAAAGTCGATTACACATGGCTTCGCAATCGCAGCACCACGATCGCTGCGCCCAACTCGTTCAACATCGGTCTCGGATGGTGGTTCTGATGCGCCTGCTTGTGCTTGTTTTGCTGACCGTGGCGCTTACCGCCACAGATCCCTCGCCGCTTTCCGCACAACTGCCCCCTGCGGACCAGATCGTCGACGTGACCGCCGAGCGGTTCTCATTTACGCCGTCACTCATCAAGTCCCGTGTCGGGACCGTGATGGAATTTCGCGTGAAAAGTGACGACACCCTGCACGGGTTTCGCATCTTGGGCACCGACATCAACGTGGATGTGCCCAAACGGGGCAAGGGCACGGCGGTGATTCGGTATACGCCGACCGAGCCGGGCAAATACACGTTCGAGTGTTCCCATACCTGCGGCGCTGGCCACGCGTTCATGCGCGGCACGATTGAGGTGGCCAAGTGAGTCGCGGCAAGACGCGTCATCGCGCGGGCTTCGCGATTCTCTGTGTGGTCCTGACCGCATCGATCATCGACGCGCAGCGACGGCCACTCCGGCCCGGGGACCCGCTCCCCGGGATCACCGCCGCCGAGTTCGAACTGTTTCGTGTGGGCCTTGATGATTTCCTCGAGGTCGAATCAGCCGAGGAAGGCCTGGGTCCGGCGTTTAACGGCACGAGTTGCGCCGCGTGTCACAACACCCCAGGCATTGGCGGCATTGCCCCGATCGCCGAAATTCGCGCGGGCGCGCGTGGTCCCAACGGCGAATTTGTGCCGCTCGATCCGTCCGGTGAGACGTTGTTTCACCTCTTCTCGGTCCCCAACCATGCGTGTCAGTCGGTCATCCCCGCAGAAGCCACCGTGATCGGGCGCCGCGTCCCGATCCCGCTCTTCGGCGCGGGACTCGTTGAGGCCATCACCGATGACACGATCCGTGCCCTGGCCGACCCGCAGGACCTCGATCGTGATGGCATCAGTGGCCGCGCGGCCATGGTGCGGGATGTGGGCACTGGCCAACTGCGCGTGGGGCGGTTCGGCTGGAAGGCCCAACACGCCACCCTCCTCGCCTTTGGCGCCGATGCCTACCGCAACGAGATGGGGATCACCAACGATCTGTTTCCCACGGAGCTCGCGGTTGGTGTGGATGCCGTGCGCATGAAATTGTGCGATCCGATTCCCGAACCTGAAGACATTCGTGACCCCGCTACCCGGCGTCGTGGGATCGACAACTTCGAGTCGTTCATGCGATTCCTTGCGCCGTTGGAGCGCGTCAGCGGAACGGGGCAGGTGGCGCTGGGGGAGAACCTGTTCCACTCGGTGGGCTGTGCGTCGTGCCACGTTCCGACTCTGACGACCGGCCCGAATGCCCACCCCCTCTTTGATCACAAAGTGGTGGCGTTGTTTTCCGACCTCCTGTTGCACGACGTTGGCACCGGCGACGGCATCGTGCAGGGTGACGCGCAGGCGGGAGAGATTCGCACACCCGCTCTGTGGGGGCTTCGCGACCGGCGTCCGTTGCTCCACGATGGCTCGGCCGCCACCATCAGCGACGCCATTCGCCGCCACGCGGGTGAAGCCCTGCTGTCCGCACAACGTGCGGGCCGATTGTCCGGCGCTGAGTTTGAGGCGTTGCTGGCATTCCTTAAGACGCTCTGAATCAGTACACTATCGGGCGCGAGGAGACACGTTTATGGCAGGCATGCACGAGATTGACTACAAAATTTACGGCGACGACATGCAGTTCGTCGAGGTGGAACTCGACCCGGGTGAAGCGGTGGTCGCCGAAGCGGGCGGAATGATGTACATGGACGATGGCATCGAGATGGAGACCATCTTTGGTGACGGGTCGGCCCAGCAGAAGTCGGGGTTCATGGGCGCCCTCATGGGTGCGGGCAAACGGTTGCTCACCGGTGAGTCCCTGTTCATGACCGTGTTCCTCAATCGCAGCACCTACAAGCGCAAGGTGGCGTTCGGGGCGCCGTACCCCGGCAAGATCATCCCGGTGCACCTGTCGGAGATCGGCGGGACGTTGATCTGTCAGAAGGACTCGTTCCTGGCGGCGGCCAAAGGTGTCAGCGTCGGGATTGCGTTTCAGAAGCGACTCGGTGTCGGCCTGTTCGGCGGCGAGGGTTTCATCATGCAGAAGCTGGAGGGAGACGGCTGGGCATTTGTGCATGCGGGCGGGACGTTGCTTGAGCGCAGCCTTGCGCCAGGGGAAACCCTCCGTGTGGACACCGGCTGCATCGTCGCCCTGCAGCCGTCGGTGAACTACGACATTCAGTTTGTCGGCAAGGTGAAGACGGCGTTGTTTGGTGGGGAAGGCCTGTTTTTTGCGACGCTGACCGGCCCGGGAAAAGTCTGGCTGCAGTCGTTGCCCCTGAGCCGTCTGGCCAACCGCATCGTGGCGGCTGTGCCCGGCCTCGGTAAGGGCGGCAAGGGAGAAGGTTCCGTGCTCGGCGGTCTCGGTCGCCTGCTCGACGGCGACAACAGCTAAGGCTGTTTCAGCCCACCTCGGTCTGAGTCGGGTCCGCGGCCAGTCGGCACACCACGACCGTGGATCCGAATCTCAGTTGGTCACCATCGGCAATGGGCGTGACCGCGGTGACTGGCGTGTCACCAACAAAGGTGCCGTTCTTGCTGCCCAGGTCCTCGATCGTCAGCCCGGTGTCCGATAGGTGAAGGCGTGCGTGGCGCCTGGAGACACCGGGATTGTCCATCCGCAGTTCGACATCGAGGTCGCGGCCGACGATATTGTCGCCATCACGCAGCGGCCACACGCGGTCGTCTGACACCAGCCAGTAACGCGCAGCGGGGCTCTCGTCCCGCTGCGCCCTGACCGTTCCTTGAAACGTATACCCGTGCCCATGCACGGTGCGGATCCGCTGCGGCGTACGTGCGGACTCGCCGAGCGCCGCGCGGACTTCGCTGGCCACCATTGCAATGCTGGCATCCGACACAAAGACGCCGGCCCAGATCTTCTCGTGCAGCTCGGCCTTGGTGACGACACGCGGACGCGCCTGGACAAGCAGCGTCAAAAAATCGAAGGCCTTGGGCGACAGGCGAAGGTCTTCTGTCCCGCGCCGCAGCTGGCGCGTGTCAACATCTAGGATCAGGTCACCAAGGTCGAATTGCATGACGACGTGAATTTATCAGGCCCGGAGACTCACAAGTCACTTTAAGTTCGATAGAATCCCCAGTCACATGACACTGTCTGACGGCGCCAGGGTCGGGCCTTACCAGGTCCTGTCGCTTGTGGGCGTCGGGGGGATGGGCGAGGTCTATCGGGCTCGCGACACGGCCCTCAATCGTGATATCGCCCTCAAGGTGTTGCCGGTATCGCTCGCTGGTGAACCCGCGCGTCTGACGTTGTTCCGGCGTGAGGCGCAGGTGCTGGCCTCACTCAATCACCCCAACATCGCGCATATCCACGGCATCGAGCAGTCCGGGCCGGTGTTGGCCTTGGTGATGGAGTTTGTGGAGGGGCCCACGCTCGCCGACCGGTTGGCGGCCGGAAGGATGCCGTTGGCCGAGGTGTTGCCGATCGCACGTCAGATCGCCGAGGCCCTGGAGTCGGCACACGAACGTGGCGTCGTGCATCGCGACTTAAAACCCGCCAACATCAAAGTGCGGCCCGACGGCACCATCAAGGTGCTGGATTTTGGCATCGCGAAGGCGCTGGAGTTACCCGGGAGTGGTGAGACCGACCCGCTGAGTTCGCCCGCGTTCATGGCCACACTGACGCTGCCTGGGGCGTTGCTCGGCACGGCGGCGTTTATGTCGCCCGAACAGGCTCGTGGCAAGGTGGTCGATCGTCGCACGGACATCTGGGCGTTCGGCGCGGTGGTCTACGAGATGGTGACCGGCGCGCGCCTGTTTGCGGGTGATGGCCTCAGCGAGACACTCGCGGCCGTGCTGACCCGGCCGGTCGATTGGACGAAGCTGCCGCCCGACACCCCGCTCGCGCTGCGCCGCCTGCTGGCGCGGTGTCTCGATCGCGACTTGAAGATGCGCCTGCGCGACATCGGTGAAGCGCGCATCGAGATCACGCGCATCGCGGCGTCGGCCAGCGGACCGGTGGTCGCGGATGTGCCGTTCGACGTGCCGCCATCGACGCGATCGCGAGGTCGCGCCGCGTGGTTTGTGGCGGCCGCAACCACCGCGGCCTTGATCACGACGCTTGTGCTCTGGGCGCCTTGGACCCCGCCGCCTCGCGCAACCGCAGTTCGGTTCGTGTATCAGGCGCCGGCGGGCCTGCCGCTCCAGTTGCGCAGCCTCAACGCGACGCTGGCGATCTCGCCCGACGGCACCCACATCGCGTACGAGGCCAACACCCCCGAGCCGAATCTGGTGATTCGCGCGATCGGCCGCCTCGAGGCCACGCCCATCGCGGGCATCGTCGGCGCGCGACAGCCGTTTTTTTCGCCCGATGGCAAGTGGGTCGCCTTCTTTGACGGCGCATCGGAGCTGCGGAAGGTGCAGGTGAGTGGGGGGCCGGCAGTGACGGTGTCCAAGTTTGCGTTGCCGCGTGGTGGCGCATGGGCCGCCAACGGCACCATTTACGTGAGCAGCATGGCGATGGGTGGCGGTCTCTACACCGTCCCCGAGAACGGCGGTGAGCCGACGCGTATCACGACGCCCGATCTCACGGTGGGCGAGCAGAGTCACCTGTATCCCTCTGTGATGCCGGGCGGTGGGGTGCTGTTTACGATCTCGACTGCCGATGTTTCAGGATACCAAGTCGCCGTCTTCGACCCGTCGACCGGCCAGACGAAGACGCTCATCCGCGGCGGCAGTGCCGCGACGTACGTCGCGGCGTCCACCACATCGGGTGCACTGGTGTACGCGGCCGGCGGCGCGCTGCGGGCGATACGATTCGACGAGCGACGCCTGGAGACGCTCGGCGACAGCGTGCCACTGACCGAGTCGGTGACGATGGAACATACGGGGGCCTCACAATACGCGTTATCGGCCACCGGCACGCTTGTGGCGCTGCCGGGCAGCCAAAACACCCGTGAGGTGCAGCGATCGCTGGTCTGGGTCGATCGACAAGGACGCGAAGTGCCGATCACCGCCGCGCCTCTGCGGTCGTACCACGCCGTCAAACTGTCGCCCGATGGCGACCGCCTCGCGCTGGACCTGCGCGATCAGTCGCAGGATGTCTGGATCTGGGATCTGCGCCGGGAACGGCTCGAGCGTTTCACCGTCGGACAGGGAATGAATTTTTTCCCCATGTGGACATCCGACGGGCGCACCATCATCTTTGGTGGTTTACAGGGCGGCCTCGTGCAGAACCTGTTCTCGCAACCGGCCAATGGCCCCGGCGCACCCCGGCGCCTGACGACGTCGACCAGCTCGCAGAGTCCGACGTCGGTCTCTCCGGATGGCACACGCGTCGTCTTTCGAGACGTGAACGCGCTGACCGGTGAAGACGTGGCCATGTTGTCGTTGACCGATGGCACCGTCACGCCGCTCTTTAATACACCGTTCGTTGAGCGCAACGCGGCCATCTCTCCAGACGGGCGCCTGGTGGCGTTTGAGTGGACCGAATCGGGGCGTCCACAGATCTACGTGGCGCCGTTCCCTGATGTCACCTCCGGGCGATGGCAGGTGACGGACGCGACCACCGGTAGCGGCATCAAGCCTGTATGGTCGCGTGATGGCCGCGAGCTGTTCTTCGTGGGGGCCGGGGCCCTGCACTCGGTGTCCGTACAGACGACGCCGAACTTCGTTGCAGGAAAACCGCAACGCCTGTTCGCGATCCGAGATTTCCCCGTCAACGGCGGTCGGTACTACGACGTCTCACCCGACAGTCAACGGTTCATCGTCATCAAGGATCCGTCAGCGACGACGACTGACGAGGTCAATCAACCGCGCCTGGTCGTGACCGTGCACTGGATTGACGAAGTTTTCAGACTTCTCAAGTTCTCCTAAAACCACCCGCCTGACCTCTGTCATCGTCCGCATCTGCGGTGATACTCACCGCCATGCTCACCAATGTCTCCCCTGTTCGCTGGCTTGTCGCGTGTGTTGCGTGTGTCGTCTTGGCGTGGTCCATCATGCCGTCGACGTCGTGGACGGTCGGCGAGTCCGACCTCCTGCCGGCGTTGGAGGGCGACGCCGCCCGAGCCGAGCTGGACCGCCGCGGGCTGAGCGCGTCGCTTGACGCGGCCCTCGAGTCTGCGCGGTATGCCGCGCGGCCGGCCACCGACGCGGCAGGCACCTATGTCGTCCAGAATCCCGCGCAGGGGTTGCGTGGGGTCTTTGCCCCCGACCGTGCGGTCATTGCGGGCGACGACGTGCAGGTGGTGATGTGGCCGGTGGGGATCGGCTTTGGTGCGGCCCACCAGGCTCTGACCGACGGGGTCGTGACGGCCGCGGGCCCTCGGACTGAGATCGCTCGCACGGTGCCGGGCCCTTCGGGTGCGCCTGTACGCGTCGACGAGTGGTGGATCAACCGGCGCACCGGGATCGAGCAGGGTTTTACGGTGCAGGCGGCACCCGGCGCGCGGACGGCCGGCGCCTGGCTGACGGTGGCGATGGCGCTGGAGACCGAGCTGTCGCCGAGACTGACGTCCGACCAGGCGGCAGTGGAGTTTGTGGACGACGCCGGGACCGCACGGCTGCGGTACGACCACCTGCTCGTGGTCGACGCGACGGGGCGCGAGTTGCCGTCGCGCATGCGCCTCGACGGGACGACGCTGCGGCTTGAGGCCGATGACACCGAAGCCCTGTACCCGGTCACGATTGATCCCACGTGGACGCAACAGGCGTATCTGAAGGCGTCCAATACGGGCACGGGTGACCACTTCGGCACTTCGGCGGCGATTGCCGGAAACACGGTGGTCGTCGGGGCGTGGCAGGAAGACAGCAGCGCCACGGGGGTGGATGGCGACCAGGCGAGCAACGCGACGCCGAACTCCGGGGCGGCGTATGTGTTTGTGCGCGACGGGGTGACGTGGTCGCAGCAGGCGTATCTGAAGGCCTCCAACCCGGGTGGGAGTGACTTCTTCGGCTACTCGGTGGCGATTGCTGGAGACACGATCGTCGTCGGGGCGTTAGGGGAAGCCAGCAGCGCCACGGGGGTGAATGGCGACCAGACGAGCAACGCGTCAGCGAACTCCGGGGCGGCGTATGTCTTTGTGCGTGATGGCGTGACGTGGTCGCAGCAGGCGTATCTGAAGGCCTCCAATACCGACGCGGCTGACCAGTTCGGCCGGTCGGTGGCCGTCGCAGCAGACACGATCGTCGTCGGGGCGTTAGGGGAAGCCAGCAGCGCCACGGGGGTAAATGGCAACCAGGCGAGCAACGCTTCAGGGAGCTCCGGGGCGGCGTATGTGTTTGTGCGTGACGGCGCGACGTGGTCGCAGCAGGCGTATCTGAAGGCCTCTAATACCGGCGTGAATGATGGCTTCGGTTCCTCGGTGGCGCTTGCTGGAGACACGATTGTCGTCGGGGCGAACGGGGAAGACAGCACCGCGACGGGGGTGAATGGCACCGGGAACGATGGCGCCTTTGACGCCGGGGCGGCGTACGTCTTTGTGCGTGATGGCGTGACGTGGTCACAGCAGGCGTATCTGAAGGCCTCCAATACGGGCGCGGATGACCGGTTCGGCTTTACGGTGGCCGTCGCCGGAGACACGATCGTCGTCGGTGCGTGGCAGGAAGACAGCAGCGCCACGGGGGTGAATGGTGACCCGACGAGCAACACGTCAGCGGACTCTGGGGCGGCGTATGTCTTTGTGCGTGCCGGCGTGACGTGGTCACAGCAGGCGTATCTGAAGGCCTCCAATACCAGCGCGGTTGATAACTTCGGCCACTCGGTGGCCGTCGCCGGAGACACGGTCGTCGTCGCAGCGCCTCTTGAAGACGGCAGCGCGACGGGGGTGAATGGTGACCAGGCGAGCAATGCGTCAGTGAACTCCGGGGCGGCGTATGTCTTTGTGCGTGATGGCGTGACGTGGTCACAGCAGGAGTATCTGAAGGCATCCAATACGGGGTCGGTTGACTTCTTCGGCTGGTCGGTGGCGATCGCGGGGGACACGGTCGTCGTCGGTGCACAGTATGAATCGAGCAGCGCCACGGGGGTGAATGGTGACCAGGCGAGCAACGCTGCAGTGAACTCCGGGGCGGTGTATGTGTATGTGGTGAGCGACCTGCCCCCTGTCGCCGACGCGGGTGCAAACCAGACGGTGACTGCGACAGTCGCGACCGGTGCGTTTGTCACACTCGACGGTTCAGCGTCCCATGATCCCGAGAACACCGCGCTGACCTACGAATGGCGAGACGCGTCGAACACGGTCGTCGGCAATGCTGCCGTGTCTGGTGTGACTGTGCCGCTCGGCGTGCATGTCTACACGCTGCGCGTGACCAACGCCGGCGGCGTGTCTGCGACGGGCACCGTGACGATCACGGTGCTGGCCGGCACGACCACATCGATTATGTGCGGCACGCCGGTGACGTATACCGGTGCGGCCCTCACGCCGTGCACGGCGACGGTGCTGGGCGTCGATGGCTTCTCGCTCAGCGTGGCGCCGAGCTACGAGAACAACGTTGCTGCGGGCACGGCGACGGCGTCGTACATGTTTGCGGGCAACGCCACACACGCGTGGAGCTTCGGCACCACGACGTTTGCGATCTCGGCCAGGCCGATCACGGCCACGTTGACCGCGGGCAACAAGACGTACGACGGCACCGCAACCGAACCCGATGCCAACATGAGCTGCACCGTGACGGGGCAGGTGCCGGGCGACTCGCTGACGTGCACGGCGACAAACGGTGCGTTCAGTGCGGCAGCGGTCGGATCGGGCGGTGCGACCGCCACGGTGACGCTGGGCGGCCCGTCCGCGAGCAACTACACACTCGGGGCCGTGGGCACCACGGTGGGCTCGCAGTCGATCGTGGCCACTGCGGGCGGTTCTGCCAGCACGACGGCGGAGGCGGTATATGGCCAGGGTGGCAGCTTCACCACCGCCGACGTCAACAAGGGCGGACTCGCGACCGGCTTGAGCGGTCCGGTGCGATTGGCGACCGACAGCCTCGGGGGACTCTACGTGGCCGAGATGTTCAATCACCGGGTGACGTACTTCCCGGCGGGCAGCACCGTGCCTACGCGTGTGTATGGCCAGCTTGGTAGCTTCACGACGAATGTGGCCAACAAGAACGGCATCAGCGCGGACAGTCTGAACTTTCCACGAGCCGTCTGGGCGGATGCCAACGGTGTCTACATCGCCGATGCCAACAACGCCCGTGTGCTGTTTTATCCGGGCACGAGCACCACGGCCACGCGCGTGTATGGGCAGGGCGGGAGCTTCGTTACCGGCGTCGGCAATGGCGTGGGCTTGAACGCCAACAGCATCGCGGAGCCGATGGCCGTCACGACCGACGCCTCCGGCAACGTGTACATTGCTGACCGCGGCAACCGTCGTGTGCTCTTCTACGCGGGCACAAGTACGACGGCCAGCCGCGTCTACGGGCAGTTCGGCTCGTTCACGGGGTACTTCGGCGGCGGCGTCAACGCCAACACGCTCACGTATCCGGCCGGCCTGGCGCTTGACTCAGGCGACAATCTGTATGTCGCTGACCTGGTCGACAATCGCGTGCTCTTTTATCCGGCGGGCACGACCACGGCCACGCGGGTCTACGGACAGAACGGCAGCTTCACGACCAACACCGGCGGCACCAGTGCGACGACGATGCGTGGTCCGTCGGGCATCACGATCGACGCGGCCGACAATCTCTACGTGCCGGAGGTTCAGAACAACCGGGTGCTGGTCTTCCCGGCCGGCAGCACCGCGCCGACGCGTGTGTATGGACAGGGTGGCAGCTTTGTCACGAGCGCATCGGTGCCGATTGGGGCGAACAGTCTCTCCAACCCGTATGGCGCGGCGGTCACTCCGGACGGCAAGCTGTTTGTCGCCGACACGAGCGTCAATCGTGTGCTGCGTTTTACGACGCAGGCCGGCGGCACGATCACGACGGCGCCGCTCACGGTGACGCTGACGGCGGCCGACAAGGCCTACGACGGTACGACAGCGGCCGCCAATGCGGGTCTGAGTTGCGCGCTGACCGGCGTGATTCCGGTTGATGCGGCCGACGTGGCCTGCACGGCCACGGCC
>CAYRGW010000002.1:0-120090 GCA_964423815.1 uncultured Solibacteraceae bacterium
GGACGCACGCCCTTGACGTGCACTATGCGGCTGACCAGTGACAGGGCAGGTCGCAGGTCCAGATCGGCCGCCGCCAGCGGGGGCGGCACAATACCGTAGAGCAGCAATCCCGGCCGGACCGCGTCGTACCACGTGCGTTCATCACGGATCAGGGCGGCTGAGTTGGCGGCGTGCCGCATGACGTGGCGCAACCCCATCGCGCCCAGCGCTGCGGATGCGCGATCAAAACGCTGCCGCTGCTGATCAAACATCGGCGACTCCGGCAGGTCGGACGTCGCAAAGTGGGTGTACACGGACTCGATGCGCAGATGCGGCATCGCCAGAACCGGCGGCATCGTGCGCGACAGGTTGTCGTGGCGGAATCCCAGCCGGTTCATCCCGGTGTCGATCTTGAGGTGACCGGCAATCGTGACGTCGCGCGCAGCGGCCGCCGCTTCAATTGCCCGCGCCGCCGATGGTGTCGAGATGGTCGGCGTCAGCCGGTGAGTAAACAGGCAATCCAGGTCGCTGACACTGAGCGCGCCAAACACCAGAATCTGTCCCTGCACACCCGCGTCGCGCAAGGTGACACCTTCTTCAATGTCGGCCACCGCAAACATCGTCGCGCCCGCCGCCTCAAGCGCCAGTGCCACCCGCGCGGCCCCGTGGCCATACGCGCTGGCCTTCACAACACAGATCACTACGGGCTTGCCCGCCGAAGCCTTGGCGAAGGCCGGCTCCTCGCGCGCGGCGCCAACCAACGCACGAATGCGCGCGAAGTTATGCGCAATCGCATCGAGATGCACGAGGGCGACAGTGGGACGTGTCATGGGGTGCCGACGCTTTTTTTCACCGGGAGACACGGAGACACGGAGGGGATGGGCTGGAGTGCGTCGGCGTTGCCGACGCACTGGGCCGCCAAAGGCGGCATCCAGCCCTCACCCCCATGGAACCCCATGACCCCCATGTTGAGAAAACTCCGCGCCTCAGTGTCTCCCTGTAAAACGCACTTTAGTTTCTTGGCCCGGACTGCAGATTTTCGAAACGTGTGTACTGCTTGAGGAACGCGAGCGGCACGGACCCGATCGGACCGTTACGCTGTTTGCCGATGATGATTTCGGCCATCCCCTCCACCTCGGGCCGCTTCTCTTCCTCGTTCTGCGCGTACACCTCTTCGCGGTAGATGAACATGACGACGTCGGCGTCCTGTTCGAGGGCACCCGATTCGCGCAGGTCGGAAAGCTGGGGACGATGATCGGCGCGGGTCTCCGTGGCGCGGCTGAGCTGCGACAACGCGAGAATCGGAATCTGCAGTTCCTTCGCGAGGATTTTGAGTGATCGCGAGATCGACGCGAGCTCCTGCTGCCGGTTGTCGAAACGCCCGCGGCCCTGCATCAGCTGCAGGTAGTCGATGATCAACATGTCGAGGCCGTGCTCCAGCTTGAGGCGGCGCGACTTCGCGCGCATCTCAAGAATGCCGGCCGACGCCGTGTCGTCGATGAACACCTTCGCATCGTGCAATCGCGCAAAGGCCCCGTTGAGGCGTTCGTAATCCTGCTCGCCGAGAAAGCCGCCGCGGAAACGATGCGCATCCACGCGCGCTTCCGACGTGAGCATACGGAGGAACAACTGTTCCTTCGACATTTCCAGACTGAACACCCCGACCGACTTGCCCGCTTCCAGCGCGGCATTCAGAGCGATGTTCATGACAAAACTGGTTTTCCCCATGGCGGGTCGGGCCGCCACGATGACCAGGTCGGACTTCTGAAAGCCCGACGTCATCTCGTCGAGCTCCACAAATCCCGACGGGACGCCGGTCACCAGGCCACGATTGGCCTGCAACTGCTCCAGCATCGCGTAGCCGCCGTCGACCAGTTCGCTCAGCTTCACAAAGCCGGACCGCATCCGGCCTTCGGCAATGGAGAAGATCGTCCGCTCGGCTTCGTCGAGCAGGTCGTCGGCGTCCTCTTCCGCGTCGTACGCGCGCACCAGCACTTCGTTCGACGCCTGAATCAGGCGCCGCAACGTGGACTTCTCCTTGACGATGCGGGCGTAATATTCGACGTTGGCCGATCGCGGCACGCCGTCGGTCAGACCGCTGACGTACGCGGGACCACCCACCTCTTCCAGTTCCCCCGACCGCGTCAGCTCATCGGTGAGCGTGACAAAGTCGACCGGTTCACTGCGGTCGGTGAGGCCGACCATCTTCTCGAAGATGCGGCGATGCGCGTCGCGGAAAAAATCCTGCGCATCAATAACTTCAGCGGCCTGGTTGAAGGCCTGATTGTTGATGAGAATGGCGCCGAGTACGCTCTTCTCGGCTTCTAAATTGTGTGGCAGCGTGCGGTCAGCCATGGAAGAGACAGAATAACCGCACCGCTAAAGAAATGGTCCAAGGTTCGACAGGGTCCACGGTCCAAGGTTCAAGAAGAACCCTGCACCGTGCCCTGCGAACCCTGGACCCTGGACCGTGTCGAACCCTGAACCCTACTCCGCGTCCGGCGCGTCAGCGGCAGGCGCGGCAGGGGCTGCCGGTGTCGCGGATGACGCCGTTCCGGCCGCCGGAACGATCTTGACGGTGACCGATGCCGGCACGTCGCGGTGCAGCTTGATGACCACCACGTGGTCACCCAGCGTCTTGATCGCGTCGTCGAGCAGGATTTTCCGGCGGTCGACGACGATCTGGCGCGCGGCCAGAGCCTCAGCGATATCCGACGTCGTCACCGACCCGTACAGCGTGTTGTGGTCGCCCACACGACGCGCGATGGACAGGTCGACGGCCGCCAGGGCCGCAGCCAGGGCTTCGGCGGCCTGCCGTTCACCCAGCTCACGCGCTTCGGCTTTCACCTTTTCGCGTTCGATCTGACGTTTCGCTTCGCCGGTGACGCGCAGGGCGAGCCCGCGCGGCAGCAGGTAGTTACGGGCGTACCCGTCGGCCACCTTGACGACCTCACCCCGGTTGCCGAGGTGTTCCACATACTCTCTGAGAATCACTTCTGTTGCCATGATGTGCCTCCCAGCTAGTCCGTGACGTAGGGAATAAGGGCGAGCTGACGCGCGCGTTTAATCGCGGTCTGCAACGCGCGCTGATGTTTCGCGCACGTACCCGAAATACGACGCGGCTGAATCTTGCCGCGCTCAGGGATGAACGGCGTGAGGATCTTCACGTCCTTGTAGGACACGTAGTCGATCTTCTCCACGCAGAACTTGCACACGCGGCGACGACGGAAAAATCCGCCTCCGCGACGCCCGGCCTTGTCCTTGTCGTCCTTGCCCTTGCCTGCGGCCCCACGACCGCCGCTCCGTCCGCCGCCGTCCTTCTCGTAGTCGTTCATCGGTCTCCCTCCCCGAATGAATCATTGCCGCCATCCGCATCATCCATTTCCTGCTTGCGGCGGCTCAGTTCCTGCTCGGTCGGCTCCGCGGGCAATCCGCGGCGCAGACGACGCGCAACCGTGTTGGCTTTGCGACGGGTCTTCGACCGTTCATCTTTGGCCAGGACTTCATCCACACGAATCACCAGATGGCGCATGACGCCATCGATGACGCGGAGGCGTCGGTCGAGTTCTGCGGTCATGGCCGCGGGGCCATTCAGCAGCTCGAGCACGTAGACACCTTCACGCTGGCGGTTGATTTCGTACGCCAGGCGGCGACGGCCCCAGTTTTCGGTGCGTTCAATGGTCCCCTCGAACCGATCGACGACGGTGGCGACCTGCTGATGCAGCTCGGCCAACGCTTCTTCGGTGGCGTCGGGACTCGCGATATAGACGAGTTCGTACTGTCGGTGAATGCTCATGTGCCTCCTTATGGACAACTCCCGGCCACCCACCATGGGCGCCGTGCGGGCCGCTTCTCTTTCCGAAGCGGCAAGGAGCGTTCAATTAAACGCGTTCATCACGCGTGCTGTGCCGTCGTCGATCCACATCTCGACCGCGTCGGCGGCCCGGGTAACAGCCTCATCGATCCCGGACATCTCTTCGGGCGCGAAGCGGGACAACACATGGTCCGCCAGATCGCGCGCCGTATCTCCACGACCCACCCCGATCCGGAGGCGGGCAAACTGATCCGTGCCGAGCGAGGCGGTCACGGATTTGAGTCCGTTGTTGCCACCACTCGACCCCGATGGGCGCACACGCAACTGCCCCACCGGCAGGTTGACGTCATCACACACGATGAGGACGTCGGCGAGGTCCACCTTGTAGAACGCGGTCAACGCGCTCACGGCTTCCCCGCTCAAATTCATGAAGGTCGTCGGCTTCATCAGCCAGACCCGCCCTTCGGGTCGCCGCCACTCGGCGACGTCCGCCACGTCTTTCCACGGACTCAGGTGCAGCCCGTGACGGCGCGCGACAAGGTCAGCCACCTCAAACCCGACGTTGTGCCTCGTGCCCCGGTAACGACCACCGGGGTTCCCCAGGCCAGCGACCAACTTCACCCTTCGACTCGCATCGCTCGCTCAGGGTAGGCTCGCTGCGCGGGCCTACTTATCTTCCTTCTTGTCGATCTTGCCCTTCTTGGCCACCTCGGGTTCGGCGGCTGCGGCAGGCGCGGCACCATCAGCCGGCGTCGCTGCGGCTTCCGCGCGCGGCGCGACGATGTGCACGATCAGATTCTCGGGCTCGCTGACGGCCGTCCAGTTGCCGTCGGTCGGCAGGTCCTTCACGCGCACACCCTGGCTGAGCGTCAGTTCGGTGACGTCCACGGTGATGTGCTCGGGGATGTTCGCCGGGAGGCACTCGACTTCCACTTCACGGTGCACAAAGTCCATCGTGCCGCCCTGCAGCTTGACACCCTTGGATTCACCCGTGAGGTGCACCGGCACGCTGACGCGGATGACCTTGTCCATCGCCACGCGGAAGAAGTCGGCGTGGATGAGCTTATGGGTGACGGGGTCAATCTGGTATTCCTTCACCAGCACCTGCGTCTCCGCGTCGCCCACCTTGAGGGAAATCAACGAGTTGAGCCCGCCCTTGGAGTGCAGGATGCGGCTCAGCTCCTTCGGATCCACCGACACGGACTCGGACACGCCTTTGTCCCCGCCGCCGTAGACGACCGCCGGAATTTTGCCCGCCTGCCGGGTGCGAACCGCTTCGTTCTTGCCAAATGTCTCGCGGCGAACCGCGTCCAGTAGTGCGCTCATGGTCTCTCTCGTCCTCTCTAAACGAACAACTTGGAGACCGAGGTCTCCTCGTGAATGCTGCGAATGGCCTGCGCCAGCAGGCGCGCCACCGACAACACCACAATCTTCTGGCACGCGGCCTTCTCGGCAGTGAGCGGCACCGTGTTGGTGACGATCAACTTGTCGATCGGCGACGCTTCAATCCGCGAAATCGCGGGGCCGGACAACACACCGTGGACCGCACACGCGAGCACACGGGTCGCCCCGTTGTCCTTGAGCGCCTGCGCCGCCTTCTGCATCGTGCCGGCCGTATCGATGATGTCGTCCGAGATGATGCACACCCGGCCGTTGACTTCACCGATGACGTTCATCACTTCGGCCGCGCCCGACTCGCCGCGGCGTTTGTCGATGATGGCCAGTTCCGCATCCAGCCGCTTCGCATACGCGCGCGCGCGTTCGGCGCCCCCGGCATCGGGCGACACAATCGTGACCGGTCCGTAGTTCTGCCGCAGCAGATACTCAATGACCGCCGGGGCCGCAAACAGGTGGTCCACCGGGATGTCAAAAAACGCCTGAATCTGCGCCTTGTGCAGATCCATGGTGAGCACCCGGTTCGCGCCGGCCGCGCTCAACAAATTCGCCACGAGTTTCGCCGAAATCGGCACCCGGGGTTTGTCCTTGCGATCCTGCCGCGCGTATCCGTAATACGGAATCACGGCCGTGATCCTGGACGCCGACGAGCGGCGGAACGCGTCGATCATCACGCACATCTCGACCAGGTGTTCGTCCACCGGTGTCGAGGTCGGCTGCAGGATGAAGACATCTGTGCCGCGGATGTTCTCGTCGATCTGGAACGAGACTTCCGAGTCCGGAAACCGGTGCAGCCGCGCGGCCCCGAGCGGAATATCAAGCTGTTCGGCGATCTCTTTCGCCAGCGCCGGATGGGCACTCCCCGAGAACAACTTCAACTGTCCGTGACTCATGCCGATTCCAACTGCAACACCGATCGCCTACGAATTTGGTTGGGGCGGAAGGATTCGAACCTTCGAATACGGGTTCCAAAGACCCGCGCCTTACCGCTTGGCCACGCCCCACCCCGCCTTGGACCCCGACTGGACAGACGGACGCGGCCCTAGCAAAACAGGAAGTTTAGCACGACGGCCGCCCAAAGGCCCCTAGAGACCAATGTGTCTGGCGGCTTCCCGTCGTCCGTGGGTCCGGGTCAGCAGGACCAGCCAGTCCGGCCGTTTGAGCCGTTTGACCGCCCGGGTCGCCGCGGCCTCGGAAAACAGGCCAAAAACAGCCGATCCGCTGCCGGTCATCTGGGCGCCGTAGGCCCCTTCGGCCAGGCAGGCGTCCACCATTTCCTGGATCCCGGGGTGTCGACGGGCGACCGGAGCCATGAGGTCGTTGGCCAGGGGCACCCCGCCCGACGACCAGCCGAGGTCCACGTCCCGACCTTCCGGCGCCTCGGGCAACCGCTTCGCCCGGTCCTCGTCCAGCCACCGATAGGCCTCAGCGGTCGCGACCCCAAACGAGGGTTTGATCACCACGACGCCCATCCGCTGGATGTCGTCCACCGGGTACAGGTCCTCACCGCGACCTGTCGCGACGGCGGTGCCACCCTGCAGGAAAAACGGGACGTCCGACCCGAGGGTGGCCGCCAGCCGACCCAGGTCGCGCCGGGATTTTTTTGCGCCCCACAACGTGTTCAAGCCGACCAGCGCTGCCGCCGCATTGGCGCTGCCGCCCCCGAGTCCGGCTTGAGAGGGAATCGTTTTTTCGATCTTGATGTGCGCGTCGCGGGGTTCACCGTCGCGTCCCATCGCCGCCCACAACACCCGTGCCGCCTTCCACGCCAGATTCGCCTGGTCGGACGGCACGCCGGGCGTGCGACACAACAACCCCAACGGTCCTTTCCGGTCCGAAATGGTGACCGTGTCGTGGAGTGCGATCGACTGCATGAGTGATCGCACCTCGTGATACCCATCCGGGCGCAGGGGACCGACCCTCAAGGTGAGGTTCAGCTTGGCCGTCGGGCGAAGAATGATTGTTCGGGGCATTTCTTTAGTGCACGTTTCCGCGGTCGCGAAGTGGTCCGATCGAGCGCAGGTCCTCGAGTGTGATCGGTTGAAAATGGCTCGGGACGGTGGCGATGAAGGTCGTGGGCGGCAGATCAACATTGACGTTCACCTGCGACACCGTGAATCGAAGGTCGAGTGGGGTGGGCCCGGTCGCCGTCACGTGCACGGTGCTGGGCCAGCGGCCGCTGAACATCTGATACTCGACGAGCCAACCCTCAACCTGGGCGGCCCACAGGTGCCAGGCACCATCACGCTCGCGCAACCACACATGCGTGGTCGGTGAGAGCGCAATGCGTAACGAGGATCCGACGCGTTCACCAGTCACCACGCCTGCGGGCGAGGCCACACAGCCGGAGAGGACATCGAGCAGTTCACGCCCGCCCCACCGCAGACCGGTCAGTGCCGACACGATGTCACGCGTCGGCGCCGTCAGAAATCGCTCGTCCCGCGGAAACACGATCGTCGACTGCCCTGCCTGCCCCGCCATTTGAAAGACGGTGGCGGTCACCACCTGCAACTCAAGATACACATCGTCGCCGCGCGTCACAGCGCCGTTGAGCGTTTGTGCGATCCGCTGGTCGCGCGATCCCACCCAGCCCTGGACGCGCAGTTGTGCGACGTAGCGCTGCGCATCACGGCACGGCGCGGTGACCTGCTCCCACACCTGCGGTGCCTCGGCAAACGGGACGGCCGGACCGGCAGGCGGCGTGAAGACACGAGCCGCGCACCCGGAGGCCACCAGCGCCACCGGCAGGAACCAGGCGGAGGATTTCATTCGCGCCCCGCGAGCTGGCGCGCGCGGTCGCGTTTTTTGGTCACGGCGTCCGCATCAATGCCCACGCGATCACCGGCGAGCACACGATCCCAGGTGGCGAGCGCATCGCGGTATTTCTTGAGCCCGAACAACGCGTCACCGAGGTGATCGAGGTAGATCGGGTTGTCCGCGTCGGCCACCAGCAATTCACGATAGATCCGCTCCGCCGCCTCATGGCGCTCGGCGCGCACATACGCGGCCCCCAGCGCGACGCGCACGTCAACGTTGCGTTCGTCACGCGTGCGCGCGTCTTCCAGCACACGGATCGCGCGGTCGCGATCGTCGCTGGCCTCCAGCGCGGCCGCCAGTTCCACGGCCACGCGCGCATACACGCCGGTCTCCGGGGCGGATCGCAGCGCGGTCAACAGCGGCTCAAGTGTGCTGACCGCTCCGCGGTGATCGCCGCGCGCGGTCCGCGCTTCGGCCATCGCGAGGGGCCCGCGCGGATCGGTCGGGTCAATGTCGGTAATCCGGCGGGCCGCGTTCTCCGCGCCATCGGCATTGCCCGCGCGGTTTTCCACCTGCGAGACGAGATACCAGATCGATGCATCACGTGGAAATTCGCCGGCCAGCTCAAGCAGGGCCGTGCGCCCTTCCTCCAGCTGACCGAGATTCACCAGCGACGTGGCAAATCGTGTTCGGATCGGAATGTTGCGGGGGTTGGTCTTCGCCAGTTCGCGCCACTGCGTCAGCGCATCCTGTGGACGGCCGACACTGTCATACAACTCCGCGAGCCAGCTGCGCGCGCGCGCCAGATCCGGTTCATCCCGCACAAGTGGTTCGAGCGCGGCAATCGCCCGGGCGTCCTCGCCGGTGGCTTCCAGTGACTCGACCAGCAGCAGGATGCCCTCAGGGTAGCCGGGCTGATCGTTGAGAAATCCAGTCAGCGTGGTGATGGCCTTCGCGTGTTGCCCCGTGCGCACGTAGAGTCGGCCCAGTGAAATCTCAACGCCTGGGTCACGACGTCCACCAGCCAGCGCCTTTTCCAGATGGTCGATGGCCTGCACGACGATCCGCCCCTGATCGGCGGTGGAGGACGCGGCGTCGGCCAGTGCGGCGCGCACCAGGCCCAGAATCCGATGCGCTTCATGATTGGCCGGGTCGGTAGCCAGCGCCGCTTCGGCTTCGGTCACCGCCTCGGTCGCACGACCTTCCCTGGCAAACAGTCCCGCAAGCTCCGCGCGCACGTCGGCCGCCGACGGCACCAGCGCGATGGCGGCGCGATAGGCGGCAATCGCCCCGGGCACGTCGCCGCGGCCTTCGAGCGTCCGTCCCTGCAGAAACAGGAAATAGGCTTCGCCGGTGGCGGCGGTGGTCGGCGGTGCGGGCGCCTGCACAGGCGGGGGGGTCATCCACATCATGATGCGTGTGCTCCGATTGTTTCACACCCATTGCCCCATTGGCTCATTGCCACATTGGCTCATTGTTCGTAATATCCAGCAATGGCGATTGATCCGGCGCTCCTCGCAATTCTTGTCTGCCCTGCCTGCAAGACCAAGGTCGTTCTGGTCAAGGACGGCGCGGGCCTCCAGTGCGGTTCGTGCCATCGTGTCTACCCGGTGAAGGACGATATTCCCGTGATGCTCATTGATGAGGCCACGGTCGAGGTTCCCGCTACGGCCCGTTGAAGATTCTCATCGTTCGCCTGCGCCTGATCGGCGACGTGGTGTTCACCACACCGGTCATTCGTGCCCTTCGCCGCCGTTATCCCGACGCCCGGATCACCTACCTCGTCGAGTCCGCCGCCGCGCCGATCGTGGCGACCAACCCCCACCTGTCCGACCTCATCGTCATCACCCACCGACGCGGATGGGCGCGGATCAAGGACGATCTCCGTCTGGCGCGTGAGATTCGCCGCGCGCGGTTTGACCTCGTGCTTGATCTGCACGGGGGGCCGAGGAGCGCGTGGCTGACGTGGGCGTCGGGCGCCCCGCGGCGGATCGGCTACGACATCGACGGGCGCACCTGGATGTACACCCAGGCCGTGCATCGTCCGCGCGGACTGCATCCGCGCCACTCGGTGGAAAACCAGTGGGACCTGCTACCGGCCGTCGACCCGGCGTTGCCGTCCTCCCCCACCCGCGACCATGACCGTGTCGAGATGCCGGTGTCCGACGAGGCGCGCACGGCGGTGCTCACACGGCTGCGCGACCGTGGTGTGCCGGTGGGATCGCCGGCACGACTGATCGTGTTTCACGTGAGCGCGGGGAATCCGTTTCGCCGGTGGCCTGAATCCGCGTTTGCTGACGTGGCCGCCGGACTAGTGCGACAATCTCCCGGGCGTGCGGACCGGTGGGTGTTGCTGACCGCGGGGCCGTCGGATGCCGAGGCCGTGCAACGCGTGCTGGCGCAGGCGCGAGTCCAGGCGCCCAATGCCGCGCACCGGCTGATCGATGCCGGTGATGTGACATTGGCGGAACTCCGGGCACTGCTCGACTCCGCCGCGTTGTACATCGGTGGTGACAGCGGCCCACTGCACGTGGCGTCCACATCGGACGTCCCCATCGTGGGACTATACGGTCCGACGCTGGCCGAGCGGTCGGCGCCCTGGCGACCGGATACGATTCCAGTCGCGTCGGTGGATGTGGGTGCGTTGCCCTGCCGGCCCTGCGACCAACGTGTCTGTGCGCCGGGCGACTTCCGGTGCCTGACGACGATCCCGGCCGAGGCTGTGCTGGCCGCTGCGGAGCGACTGCTGGAGAATAGGTGATGACGATGACCCCGGACTCAGGACTGCGACGCGCGGGATTTGTGCTGGTGGCCGTGTCACTCGCCGCCACACAGGTCAGCATCTTCGTCGCACAAATCAGCCTGTACCTGGCTGCCATTGTCTGGATCGTCGTGAATACGCGCGAAGGCCGCTGGCGCGAGGTGCCGGCGTTCATGCTGCCGCTGCTCGTATACGCCGGCTGGACACTCGTGAGTTCGGCCGCATCCGTGGACCCGTCCACCAGTTTTATGGACAGCAAACAATTGTTGCTGTTCCTCATGGTGCCGGTCGTGGCAACGTTTGCCCGGGGCGCGCAGGCCACGTGGGTCATTGATGGGGTGATCGCCGTCGGCTCGGCGGCGGCCCTCTATGGCATCGCGCAGTTCAACTTCCTCGACTTCGACTCGCTCGACAATCGTGTGGCGGGCTCTCTCAGCAGCTGGATGACGTTTTCGGGTGTCTTGATGCTGGCGGCCGGTGCCGCCCTCGCGCGCCTGTTGTATGCCGGACGCGATTGGGTGTGGCCCGCCATCGCCGTTCCTGCGCTCGTCGTCGCGCTGTTCTACACCCAGACCCGCAACGCGATGGTCGGGCTGGTCGCGGCTGTTGGCGTGCTGATGGCCGAGCGGAACTGGCGCCTGTTGCTGATCCTGCCCGTGCTGGGCGTGGTGTTCTTCGCCATCGCTCCAAGCGCCATCATCTCGCGCGTGCAGTCGATCGGCGACCTGAATGACCCCGCCAGCCGCGACCGTGTCGCCATGCTGCGTTCGGGCGTCCACATCGTGCAGGACCATCCGATCACCGGCGTCGGACCGAACATGATTCCCGTCGTGTACGCGCAGTACCGCGACGCGACGTATGCGGTCAACGAGGTCAACCCGCACCTGCATAACGTGCCGATGCAGATTGCCGCGGAGCGGGGACTGCCCGCGCTCGCGATCTGGCTGTGGTTTGTGTTCGTCGCCTCGCGCGATCTCTGGCGCCAGCTCCGTCGGGGTGAGGCCACGGCCGTGGCTGGCGCGGGCGTCGCGGCGATGGTGGCCATGCTGGTGGCCGGCCTCTTTGAATACAACTTCGGCGACTCGGAGTTCCTGATGTTGTTTCTTGGACTGATTACCCTGCCCTACGCTGCACGGATGACCGAATGACCCTGCGCCCGTCGACCATCGCCGTCATCGGCGACCTGATGCTTGACCACTTCGTGATCGGACGCGTGGATCGCATTTCTCCGGAAGCGCCGGTGCCGGTCGTGCGGTTTGAGCGCGACGAATTCCGCCTCGGCGGCGCCGCCAATGTCGCCGCGAACGTGCGCGCGCTGGACGGCGTGCCGCTCGTGGTGGGATGTGTGGGGACCGATGAGACCGCGGCCACGTTCCGTCGGCTCTTGCTCGAACGTGCCATCGGCGACGAGCGGCTTGTGGCCGACGGCAGCCGTCCCACCACCCGCAAAGTCCGCGTCGTCACCACCAGGAACCAGCAGGTCGCGCGGGTTGACTACGAAGACGAGTCACCGCTGTCTGTCACCGTCACCGCGCAGTTGGCGGCGGCCGTCCGCGCCGCGTGTGCAGACGCCGCGGCCATCGTGCTCTCGGATTACCGCAAGGGTGTTGTGACGCCGGCCGTCATTGCCGCCGCGCGTGAAGCCGCGGGCACCAGTCCCATCGTGGTGGATCCCAAAGTGCCCGACGCCGCGCGATATGCGGGTGTGACGGTGCTTACCCCCAATCACCACGAGGCCGAGTTGATGACCGGCACCCGCATTCAGACGGCCGACGACTGTCGCGCGGCCGCGCGCGCGCTGCACGCGGCCACGGGCGCCAACGTGCTCATCACATGGGGTGAACACGGCATGTGGGTGTTTGACGCGTCAGGCGCGTCGGCGATCGACCTGCACATTCCAGCGACCGCGCGCGAGGTGGCCGATGTCACTGGCGCAGGCGACACCGTGGTCGCCACACTCGCCCTCGCCCTCGCCAACGGCGCCTCGCTCAGCGACGCCGCCCGCCTCGCCAACCGCGCCGCGGGCATCGTCGTCGGCAAGTTCGGCGCGGCGACGGTCACGCGGAGCGAATTGGATCATTCTTCGTAGAGCGTCTTCGTAGGGCGTGGCCTTCAGGCCCGCCGGTTTGGCGCGGCTAAAGCCGCCGCCCTACGAAGACGCCACGTGGCTCGGCAGATCGGCGGGCCTGAAGGCCACGCCCTACGAAGACGCTGCCCTACGTCAGAAACCGCTCTGGCGTTCCTCGCACGCCGTCCCGGCACCCGCGAGATAGATTTCAGGCCACGGTTTCCCCTCCAGCACAAAACGCAGTTTCGCCTCGAACAAGGTGTGGCGGGAGACGATGCAGGTGGGAACGTTGGCGGGAGCGACGCGCATCTGGAATTCGGCGAACTCATCCGGCTTGAGGAGCACATACATCGCCGGGACCTGCTGGCTGCGCGCGACGAGTGTGGGCATGTCGAAGATGTCTTCGATCGGGCGCTTGAGATAAAACGCCATGCTCGGCAGGACGCTGCGGTAGTGCGCGACCACGGGCGGCGGGTCGGTTGGCAACGTCCGCGCCTCAATCACCTCCACCATGGGCAACACGGGTTTGTAGGCTTCGACCGCCGGCAGGGCGACCAGCGCAAAGACGTAATTGCCCGCCACCATCGTGGCGGCAATCGCGGAGACCGCCCACCCACTTCGGCCACGCAGCGCGAGCCCCACAATGACCAGCGCACCGATTGCGAGCATCGCGCCGAGGGCGTTTGCACCGGTGATTTGATGGACCTGCGCCTTCGCACCGAACAGCCAGACCAGGCCAACACCCAGCCCAGCCATCAGGACGGCCGTCGCCACGGACACACGACTGATCCACTTCGCGCCATGCTGCAGGCCGTGCACCAGGACACACGCGGTCAATGCGGCCAGGGCCGGCACGATCGGGAACACGTAGAGGTCCTGCTTGGACTCCGAAAAGGAGAACACACCCACGTGCCACACGATCCACAACATCAGCAGGCGCGCGATCGGCGACTCGCGATTCCAGAGTGACATCGCGCCCCAGCCCAGTCCGCCAACAAGAAACAACGTCCACGGGAACAGGTCGCCGAGCACGACAGGAATGTAGAAAAAGATGTCGCGCTCACCCGGCTGCATCGACTCGGTGTACCGGCCGAAGTTTTCACCGAGCCAGAACGCCTGCACCGGCTCCCAGCCCTGCTGCGCATAAATGACGGCCCACCACGGGACCACAATCGCCAGCACGATGAACGTGCCCGAGATCAGCGAGAAGTGCTTCAGATCAGCAAGGCGGCGCTCGAGGATCAGCCATGTGCCGATGGTCGCCGCCGGAAACAGCAGCGCAATGGGCCCCTTGGTGAGGACGCCAAGACCAATGGCGGCGTACATCAGCCACAAGTAGCGGCGGCGATGATCCGGCTTTGTTTCGGCGAGCACAAAACACGCCAGTGCGAGCGCCATGAACATCGTCACCCACACATCGATGAAGATGCGCCGGGAGAACATGACAAACCGTGGAGCGGTGGCGACGATGAGCGCGGCGACGAGACCGGTGGTGGTTCCGCCAAGAGAGCGGCCAAACAGCCAGGCGGCGTAGAGAATGCCGAGCGCGCCGAGGGCAATCGCGACACGTTCGACGGCGACCGACACGCCGAAGACCTGATAAAACGCGGCGACCACCCAGTACGACAGTACCGGCTTGTTCATCCGTGGTTCGCCGTTGAACTCCGGATTGACGTAGTCGCCGGACTCCACCATGTGGCGCGGTGTGTCTACATAAAACGCCTCGTTTGCGTCCCAGATGGTGTTGGCGCCGAGGCCGAGGAAGAGCAGCAGGACAGAGAGCGCCAACAGCCACGAGGTCCCGAGGTCCCGGGGTGCCGGGGTTCCGGAGTCCCGGGGTCCCGAAGTCCATTGCCCCATTGGCCCATTGCCCCATTGGCTCATTGAGTTAGTGACGGAAGTGCCGTCTACCCGTGAACACCATTGCGAGCCCGCGCTCGTCGGCCGCCGCAATCACCTCGTCGTCGCGCACCGAGCCGCCGGGCTGGACGATGGCGGTGGCGCCTGCGGTGGCCACGACGTCGAGCCCATCACGGAACGGGAAAAACGCGTCGGACGCGGCGACCGATCCACGCAGGCGATCGCCGGCCTTGAGCACCGCAGTGCGCACGGCATCCACACGGCTCATCTGCCCGGCGCCGACGGCGAGGGTGGTGTCGGCCGTGGTGAAGATGACGGTATTGGACTTCACGTGGGCACACACACGCCACGCAAAACGCAGGGCCGTCCACTCCTCGGGCGTCGGCGCGCGACGTGTCACCACGCGGGGGCCGTCGGGACCGGGCCAGGCGGTCGCGGCCTCGATCACACGATCCCGATCCTGCACGAGCCACGACCCAAGAATCGACCGCACGTCGCGGTCACGATCCATGCCGTCAAAGGAGGCGGTGACCACACGCAGATTGGGCTTGGTCGCCAGCACCGCGCGGGTTTCTTCGTCCGCCGAGACGCCGGGCGCAATTACCGCTTCGATGAAGGTGGAGACCAGCGCGTGCGCCGTGTCCAGATCGATCGGGCGGTTCAGTCCCACGATGCCGCCAAAGGCCGAGAGGGGATCCGCCTCACGCGCGCGCACATAGGCGTCGGCCGCCGACAATCCGGTGGCCACACCACACGGGTTCGTGTGTTTGATGACCACGGCGGCGGGTTCCGAAAACTCCATGGCGATGCGAGCGGCGGCATCCAGGTCGAGGAGGTTCGTGAACGACAACTCCTTGCCCTGATGCACCACGGCTCCGCCAAACCCATGGGGCCCGGCGGTATACCAGGACGCCGCCTGATGCGGGTTCTCGCCGTACCGGAGGTCGCGGACCTTGCTGAGGACGGGCGTCCAGCGGCTGGACGTGGTGCCGCGGGTGAAGGAGCCGTCGGCCTCGACCGTGACCTCGCCCAGGGTGGCCGCGATCATCCGGTCGTAGTCAGCGGTGTGGCCGATGGCCTTGCGGGCCAGGTCGAACCGGAGGGTCAACGGCGCGACCCGGGTTTCCACTGCCTTGATGATTTTGGGGTAGTCCGACGGGTCCACCACCACCAGCACGTCCCGGAAGTTCTTGGCGGCGGCCCGGAGGAGGCTGGGGCCCCCGATGTCGATTTCGTCCACCAGGGCGTCAAACGGCAGGTCCGGCTTCGCGGCGGCCTGCGCAAACGGGTAGAGGTTGACCACCACGAGGTCGATGGGGGTGATGCCGTGGGCGCCAATCGCCTCCAGGTCGGCTGCCAGATGCCGTCTGGCGAGGATGCCCGCGTGGACCTTCGGGTGCAGGGTCTTGACCCGACCATCCATCATTTCCGGGAACCCCGTCACGTCGGAAATCCCGATAACGGACAACCCCGCCTCGGTCAGGGCTTTGGCGGTCCCCCCAGTGGAAACCAGCTCCCACCCCTGCGCCGCGAGGGCGGAGGCCAACGGGATCAGGCCGGACTTATCGGAGACACTCAGCAGGGCGCGCATGACGGTAGGACCTTTCCAGTTCTAGGTGCTTGACAGGGTACAACGGGCCGACTAGCATTGCCGATCGACGTTGGGCGAGACCATCGTCGGCACGGAGACCGCCGGTGCGGTCTCTTTTTTTTAGAGAGACGGATTCACCGCCTCTGTTCTCGCAAGGCAGGCAAGTACGATGCGTATTACGGGCAAGGTCAAGTGGTTCAACAACGCTAAAGGGTACGGCTTCATTGAACGTGAAGGGGGCAACGACGTGTTCGTGCACTTCTCCGCCATTCAGGGCGCCGGGTTCCGCACTCTCGAAGAGGGCCAGGAAGTCGAATTCGAGATTGTCGACGGGCCAAAGGGGCCGCAGGCGGGCAACGTCACCAAACCCAGCTAGACCACTCTCAGGGGGCCGGAGCCCGGTGTTCCGGCCCTCACCTACCTCGCCCATCACTTAATCAGGCACCAGACGAGCGGCAGCCAGAGCTCCCGGGCAAATGGGAGCGGGCGGTCGTCGATCAGCACCTGACTTTCGGGCACGCCTCCGACCAGTTCATACAAATTTCTGAGCCGCAGCGGATCTTCGCTCGGGTAAAACCGCGCGCGATACCGCGTCGTGCCGCCACTGGTGAGTTCCTGAAACTCATCGGAGGCCTTCGCCAGTTCGAGCGCCTTCGCGAACCTGTCGGCCTCAAACGGGGGGAACTCCAGGGTGATGGAAAACGGCCGCGCCGGCGATCCAAACAACGCTTCGCGCAGCTCGGGATGGAGCGCCGCAAGCTCTTCGTCTGAGGGCGCTTCCGAGAGCTCGGCGTAGGGCCAGAACCGCTCGAGTGGCCGGTGTGTCGGATGGTCGGGCAACACGTCTGAATGCTATCCTGTCCCCTCTCGCGCCCGCAACAGCATGGCCTCCCCTCGTACCATTCCTTCGATCGATCAACTGCTGCAACGGCCCGGCCTGGAGACACTTGTGCGGACGGTCGGGCGGGGTGCGGTCGTGGACGCACTGCGCACCGCCGCGGACCGGTGGCGCGCCACGCCTGAGGGTGATGCCGGCGCGTGGATCGAAACACACGCCGCGGCAGCGCTCGCGGCCTCATCGGCGCCATCGCTCACGCCCGTGATCAACGCGACCGGTGTGATTGTGCACACCAACCTCGGGCGCGCGCCGCTCGCGCGAGTGGCCGTTGAGCGCGCGGCCGAGGTCGCCGCGGGGTATTCGAATCTCGAATACAACCTCGACGCTGGAGCGCGCGGTTCGCGCCACGTACACGCGGAGCGCCTGCTCTGCGCGCTCACCGGCGCGGAAGCGGCCGTCGTGACGAACAACAACGCGGCGGCGACGATGCTGGTGCTGGCCACGCTGGCGACGGGGCGCGAAGTCATCGTGTCCAGAGGGGAATTGGTCGAGATCGGCGGCGGCTTCCGTGTGCCCGACATCATGGCGCAGTCGGGGGCGGTGCTGCGCGAAGTGGGCACGACCAACCGCACTCGTGTCAGCGACTATGCGGCCGCGATCTCCGATCGCACCGCGCTGATTCTGCGCGTGCACCCGTCGAACTTTCGCATCGAGGGCTTCACTGAACGGCCCGCACTCGACGACCTCGCGTCGGTGGCGCACCGCTTCAATCTTCCGTTGTTTGAAGATCTGGGGAGCGGCTGGCTTGGTGTGCCGCACTCCACGCCGTGGCCGACCGCCTTGCGCGACGAACCGTCGGTGCGCGACAGCATCGCCGCCGATGTGGACCTGGTCGCCTTCAGCGGCGACAAACTGCTCGGCGGCCCACAGTGCGGACTCATCGTCGGCCGCGCCGCATGGGTGAACAAGGTGCGGACACATCCGCTCATGCGCGCAGTGCGGGCGGGCAAACAAACCTACGCGGCGCTCGAGGCCACACTCGCGCTCTGGCAACAGGAACCGTCGCGCACCCAGATTCCGGTGGTTGCGATGTTGCTGATGCCGATCGAAGACATCGAGCGGCGCGCCCGCGCGCTTGCCGCCAAAATCAGCTCGGAGGCGATTTCATCGAAAATCGCCTCCGAGCTGATTACAGAGGTGATCGACGGCGCCTCGACGATCGGCGGCGGCGCCGCGCCGCAGTCCGTGATTCCCACCCGCCTGCTGTCGATCAGATCGTCCAGCCGTTCAGCCACCACACTTGAAGCCGCGCTTCGTGCCGGCACACCGCCCGTCATCGCCCGCATTCAGCAGGACGCCGTGTTGCTTGACCTTCGAACCGTCTCGCCCGAGCACGATGAGTTGCTTGCGCGGCTGATTGCTGCTGTTTAAGACGTCGGGTGTCTTTTTCTGCATCCGTAGGGCGGCGGCTTTAGCCGCGCCATTGCGTCTCAGTCCTACCCGATGTCGCTCAAGCCCACCAGGCGCGTGATGCGCTCGACGTAGGCTTGTGTCTCTTTGTAGGGCGGCATGCCCTGATACCGCGCCACCGTGCCGGGGCCGGCGTTGTAGCTGGCGAGCGCCAGTTCGAGGTTGCCGTCGTGTTCCTTCAGCAACGCACTGAGATACCGGGTGCCGGCCATGATGTTCTGGCGCGGGTCGAACGGATCCTTGACGCCAAGGTCCTGCGAAAGCGCCGGCATGAGCTGCATCAATCCCTGCGCGCCGGCACGGGAGACCGCCAGTGAGTCAAACGCGGACTCTGTGCGAATGATCGCCTTGATGAGCGCAATGGAGAGTCCGTATCGGCGTGACGCTTCCTTGATGTGGCCGTCAAATGCGTCCTCACCCCGCAGGTGAACCCGCGTCTTGGTGGACACCAGCCCCACGGGGGTCTTCTGGACGTGAATCAGGGTGATCGGAGCCGGGGGCAACACCGGCAGAACCCCGGCGTGTGGGGCAAAAAATGCCGCCCCGGCCAACATCAACGAATGCACCGCGTGCCTGGGCACCCCTTGCCGGCGGCGGCGCCGAGGTCCGTGGTGATGTGGCGCCGGATGGTGCGGAGTGGGTCTATCGCGGCGCCTCATGCCCCAATTGTCCCGCCCGGGGCCGGAAAAGGCCTGTGCAGTCGGGAACAACGGCGAAAACGACGTCGGGTGTCTTTTTCCGCACTACGTAGGGCGTCGGCTTTAGCCGCGCCACAGCGGCGGACCTGAAGGTCTCGCCCTACGCAGAGACGCCCGTCAGGGGCAGCGTCAGAAGATCGAGGCGACCGAGTCGGCGGCGATCGAAATCAGTCCACCCGGCAGGATGCCGAGGTAGATGACACCGATCAGGGCAATGACGAGGCCCGCCACCGTCAGACCCGACACCGCCGGGCGATGCTCGGGGGCCGTCTCGTCGATCATGTACATCATGACGACGATGCGGAGGTAGAAAAAGACCGAGATGACCGAGGTCAACACACCGAGGAGGGCGAGGGTGTACATCCCCTCCTGGATCGCGGCGTTGAAGATGTACCACTTGCTGATGAACCCGACGGTCGGCGGGAAGCCGCCGAGCGAGAGCAGGAACACCGTCAGCAGCGCGGACAGGCCCGGGCGCTCTTTCCACATGCCGGCAAAGTCGCGGATGTCGTCGTGCGGGCGGTCCGCCGACGAGATGGCCGCCAGGACGCCGAAGGCGCCGAGGTTGGTCAGGCTGTAGGCCACCAGGTAGAACAGGATGGCCGCCTTGCCGGCGCTGCTGGCCGCCACCAGGCCGACCAGGAGGATGCCGGCGTGCGCAATGCTCGAGTAGGCCAGCATGCGCTTCACGCTTGTCTGGGCGACGCCCACGACCGTGCCAAGGATCATCGTCAACGCGGCGATCACCGAGACGATGGGAATCCACTCGAGGCGAAGCGGCTCAAGCGTGGAGAGAAACACGCGGACAAAGGCGGCCATGGCCGCGACCTTGATGCCCGTGGACATGAAGCCGGTGACCAGCGTGGGGGCGCCCTGATACGCGTCGGGCACCCACATGTGGAACGGCACCGCGCCAATCTTGAACGCAAACCCGACCAGCAGGAGGATCATCGCCAGAATGAGCAGGATGCTGGGTTCAAGCGACGAGGACGCCACACGCATCCCGATTTCGTCCAGTTTGGTCGTCCCGGCCACGGCATACGCCATCGCGATGCCATAGAGGAAAAACGCGCTGGAGAACGCGCCAAGCACAAAATATTTGAACGCGGCTTCGGCACTTTCGCCGCTCGCCCGTTTGAGGCCGGTCATCACGTAGACGCCCAGCGACATGATTTCGAGCGCGATAAAGATGACGAGCAGGTCGGTCGTCGCCGCCATCATCATCATGCCGGCGATGGCAAACAACATCAGCGTGTAGTACTCGCCCGACGGCAGGTGATCACGTTCGGCGTTGCCGACCGAGAGCAGAATCGTCAGAAGACCGATGGCCGCGATCGTGATGTTGAAGAACACGGTGAAGTTGTCCACCGAGATCACACCAAAGCCGATCCGGCTTTCGTTCCACTGGCCGGTCGACGTCGCAATCGCGCCCACCAGGCCGATCACGCCGTAGATACCGAACCACTTGGCGCCGCTGTGGTCATCCTGCTTGCGGAACGCTTCGGCCAGCATCGTCGCGCAGGCCGCCAGCGTCACCATCAGGATGGGCGCGATGGATGAAAAGTCGTTCATGTTCATCGCGCACCTCCCGGCGACACGACGTCGGGTGTCTTTTCTGCGCTGTCTAACACGTCGGGTGTCTTTTCGCTAACGCTCAGAGCAGAAAAGACACCCGACGTGGTTGTCGTTGTCATTTCCGCGTTCACCGGGGCCACGCCGCGGACGTATTCGACCGCACGTTTGACGGCCGGTTCCATTGGCTTCAGGAAGATGTTCGGGAAGACACCCATGATGATGCACATCGCGACAATCGGCGCGATCACGATCCACTCGCGCACACTCAGGTCGCGCAGGCCCTTGTTCTTGGGATTGGTCAGCGGGCCGTAGTTCACGCGCTGGAACATCCACAACATGTAGACGGCCGAAAGGATGACGCCTGAGGCCGCAATGGCCGTCAGCACCTTGGTCTCACTGTAGGAGCCAACAAAAATCATGAACTCGCCGACGAACCCGTTCATGCCCGGCAGCGCAATCGACGCCAGCGTAATCAGCAGGAACATCGCCACCAGTTTCGGCATGACCGCCTTCAGGCCGCCGTATTCGGCGATGAGTTTGGTGTGCCGGCGGTCGGA
Organism: uncultured Solibacteraceae bacterium; assembly: GCA_964423815.1. Classification (GTDB taxonomy): domain Bacteria; phylum Acidobacteriota; class Vicinamibacteria; order Vicinamibacterales; family SCN-69-37; genus SYFT01. The sequence goes on from CAYRGW010000002.1 coordinate 21,364, forward strand.
CAACATGCCGACGATGAGGAACAGGCCGCCGGTGGAGACGCCGTGCGCCAGCATCTGGTAGACCGCGCCCTGGACGCCAACGACGTTCATCGCGCAGATGCCCAGCACCACAAATCCAAGGTGGCTCACCGACGAATAGGCAACCAGCTTCTTCATGTCCGGCTGCACCATCGCGACGAGCGCGCCATAAACGATACCGATGACGGCGAGGATGGCGAGGTACGGCGCAAACTGCATCGCCGCTTCCGGGAACAGCGGGAAGGCGAAGCGCAGCAGGCCGTAGGTGCCCATCTTCAGGAGCACACCGGCCAGAATGACCGAGCCGGCGGTGGGCGCCTGCACGTGGGCGTCAGGCAGCCACGTGTGGAACGGGAACACCGGCACCTTGATGGCAAACGCCAGCGCAAAGGCGAGGAAGAGCCAGGTCTGCAGGCTCGCCGGAATGTCGAGCGCGTAGAGGTCCAGCAGGTCGAAGCTGATCACACCGACCGCGGTCTGGTGGTAATACGCGACCCAGATGATGGCCAGGAGCATGAGCACCGAGCCGGCCATCGTGTAGAGCATGAACTTGATGGCAGCGTAGATGCGCTTCTCGTAGCCCCAGATGCCGATGAGGAAATACATCGGAATCAGCATCGCGTCCCAGAACAGGTAGAACAGGAACAGGTCGAGCGAGATGAACACGCCGATCATCGCCGCTTCAAGCAGCAGCATGAAGAAGGAGAACTCCTTCACCCGCTGGTCCACCGATTCCCACGAGCACAGCAGCGCGATGGGCGTCAGGAAGGTCGTGAGGATGACCAGCCACAACGTGATGCCGTCCAGGCCCACGTGGTAGGAGATGCCGAAGTCCGGCAGCCAGGTGTACCGTTCGACAAACTGGAAGTCAGCCGACGTCGCGTCAAACCCCGTCCAGAGGAAGAGGCTGGCGATAAACGTGATGACCGAAATACCCAGCGCCACCTGGCGAACGAGGGAATCTCTTCCCTTCCCCAGCAGGAGGACAAGCACGCCTCCGATAAGCGGCATCAAGACCAGAAGAGTTAGCGCCACAGGTAGTACCCCAGGATCGCAACGACCCCCACAAAGATCGACATGGCGTAGGCACGGACCGACCCGGTCTGCACCCGCCGCAGCACCGCACTCCAGCCACGCACCGTCAGCCCGACGCCGTTGACGATGCCGTCAATGATCCCGGCGTCAACCACCTTCCACAACGTGCCCTCGGAGATCCGCTTGATGGGCTGCACAAACACCGCGTTGTAGATCTCGTCCACGTAGTACTTGTTCGCGAGCACCGTGTGCACACCGCTGAACTGCGTCGCCAGGGCGTCCGCGCGTTGCGGATTTTTCTTGAACAGGAAATACGCCAGCGTGATGCCCGCCAGCGCCACCATCACTGAGAAGCCCATCAGGGCCCACTCGGTCGCAATATCTCCGTGCGCTGGCGCCGCATGCGCCATCTCGCCCGTCAGCGTCATCGCCTGGAAACTCGGTGCCAGGAAGGCCTCAATCTGGTTGTGGCCGCCCAGCGCGTGCGGCACACCAAAGAAGCCGGCGACGATGGAACCCACCGCGAGGACGACCAATGCGATGGCCATTGCCGGTGGCGCGTCGTGCAGATGTTCACCGTGTTTGTCGTGGGCACCATGATGACCGTGGTCATCATGGTGACTCGCCGAAGCCTTGGCGGAGGCGGGCGCCAGGTGCGCGCGGCTCTCACCGTAGAAGGTCATGTAGAGCAGGCGGAACATGTAGGTCGCGGTCAGGAACGCGGCGAGCACCGCGAGCGCCCACAGCACGTAGTGGCCGTGTGAGTACGTCTTCCAGAGGATTTCGTCCTTCGAGAAGAAGCCGGCAAACGGCGGGATGCCGGCAATGGCAATCGTGCCGATCAGGAACGTCCAGAAGGTAATCGGCAGCTTGCTCTTCAGGCCGCCCATGTAGCGCATGTCCTGCTGACCGTGCAGCGCGTGAATGACCGCGCCCGATCCGAGGAACAACAGCGCCTTGAAGAACGCGTGTGTATAGAGATGGAACACACCGCCCGCAAACGAACCGACGCCCACCGCCAGGAACATGTAACCCAGCTGCGACACCGTCGAATACGCAAGCACACGCTTGATGTCGTTCTGGACCAGGCCGATGGTGCCGGCAAACAGCGCCGTGACCACACCAATCACCGCAATCACCTCAAGGGTGAAGGGTGCGTGGCTGAAGAGCACCGCGTTGCGCGCAATCATGTACACACCGGCCGTGACCATCGTGGCGGCGTGGATGAGGGCCGATACCGGCGTCGGGCCTTCCATGGCGTCCGGCAACCAGACAAACAGCGGAATCTGCGCCGACTTGCCCGTCGCGCCCACAAACAGCAACAACGTCGCCATCGTGAGTAACCCGGCCCCGGCCATCGTCGCCGGCTCCACCGACCAGGTGTTCACCTGGATGGCGAGCTGCTGGAAGTCGAGCGTGCCGAACTCCGTGAAGAGAATCAGCATGCCGAGGATGAAGCCGAAGTCGCCAATACGGTTGACGACAAACGCCTTTTTGCCCGCGTCAGCCGCCGCCGGTTTCGTGAAGTAGAAGCCGATGAGCAGATAGGAACAGAGGCCCACGCCTTCCCACCCGATGAACATCACCGGGAAACTGGCGCCCAGCACCAGAATCAGCATGAACGACGCGAACAGATTCAGATACGAGAAGTACCGCGCAAAGTCCGCGTCGGTCTCGTCGTGCATGTAGGCCGTGGAATAGAGGTGAATCAGCGTCCCGATGCCCGTCACCACCAGAATCATCAGCGCCGCGAGCGGATCGAGGCGCAGCGCAAACGGAATCTGGAGATTGCCGGAGGCGATCCAGGTGAACACGTGCTCGTCGATGGCGCGCACGCCACCAATCGGCTCAAGTCCCAGCATCGTCCACACCGAGACGGCCGCGACGCCGAAGGCGCCGGCCATCGCCGCCGTGGCAATGCCGCCGGTGATGTTCTTGGACCAACGGCGACCAACAGTCGCGTTGACCAGGAACCCGAGGAACGGAAGGAGAGGTATCAGCAGCAGGCGCACAGGTTCACCACTTCAACGTCGTAAAAGCGTCCGGATTCAGCGTCTCTCGGTGCCGGAACAAGGCGATGACGATGGCCAGCCCCACGGCCGCTTCCGCCGCGGCCACCGTGATCACAAAAAACGCGATGATTTGACCGTCGACCGTGCCGAGGAATCGATCCACGGCGACAAAGGTCAGGTTGACGGCGTTGAGCATCACTTCCACCGAGAGCAGGACCGTGATGAGGTTGCGCCGCAGGAACACACCGGCCGTGCCGATGGAAAACAGCACGGCGGAGAGCGCCAGATACGTATTGAGCGTGGGTTCAGGCAACACGGTCAGCGTTCCTTTCGCGCGATGATGACGGCACCAACCATCGCCACCAGGATGAGAATCGACGTCGCTTCAAAGGCAAACGCATACTCACGGAAGAGGCGCAGGCCGATGTCGCGCACGGTCGTGGACACGCCGTCGTCCTGCACAAACGGCGCATCTGCGATGGTCCGCAGCGCCCAGATCAGCTGGACGGCCAGCACGAGGGCGAGCACCGCGCCAAACCGGCGGGGGCCAGGGCCAATCACGAAGCGTGGCTTCTTGTCGTTGCCCTCTTCCTCCTCGGACGACACGTTCAGCAACATGACGACGAAGAGGAACAGCACCATGATGGCGCCGGCGTAGACGATGATTTGCAGCACGGCCATGAAGGGCGCGTTGAGCAATACGTAGAGGCCCGAGAGCGCCGCGAACGACACGATCAGGAGCAACACGCTGTACATCGGGTTGCGCTGGCCGACGACCAGCACCGACGACACGATCATGATGACCGCGAAGATCCAGAAGAAGAGTGCGTCCATCGCGGCTACCACCCCATCCAGAGGACAACGCCGGCCGTGACCAGCAGGTTAATCGTGGCCGCCGGCAGCAGCCACTTCCACCCGAACTCCATCAGGTGGTCATACCGGTACCGTGGCAACGTCCACCGCATCCAGATGTAGAAGAACAGCAGCAGGAAGACCTTGGCGAGGAACCAGACCCAGCCGAGCCAGTCGGGCAGGAACGGTCCGTGCCACCCGCCGAGGTAGAGGTTCACCGCGACCGCCGACATCGTCGCCATCGCGATGTATTCCGCCATAAAAAACAGCGCGAACGTCATCGAGCTGTATTCGGTGTGATACCCGGCGACCAGTTCCTGTTCGGCTTCCGGGAAGTCGAACGGCGCGCGGTTCGTTTCGGCGACGGCCGCCGTCATGAAGATGAAGAACCCGATGGGCTGCAGGAAGATGTACCACTTCGGAATGAACCCGAACCAGTACCCCGATTGCGAGTTGACGATGTCGTTGAGCGAGAGGCTCCCGGCCAGCATCACCACCGAGGCCAACGACAGACCAAACGACAACTCGTAGCTGATCATCTGCGCCGACGACCGCAGACCACCGAGCAGCGAATATTTGCTGTTGGAGGCCCAGCCGGCGAGCACGATGCCGTAGACACCCATCGAGGTGATGGCGAACAACGCGAGGACGCCGACGTTGACGTCAGCGGCGACCAGTTTGATGGGGGCGTCGAGCAGACCAAAGAAGTCGGTAGCGGCCCCGAAGGGCACCACCGAAAACGCCGCAAACGCGGCGACCGCGCACAGGATCGGCGCCAGATAAAACAGGAACGTGTCGGCGCCCTTGGGCCGCAGTTCCTCCTTCATGACCAGCTTGATGATGTCGGCCAGCGGCTGCATCGCGCCCCACGGACCCACACGGTTGGGGCCGAGGCGCTGCTGCACAAACGCGGCGACCTTGCGCTCCATGAGCACCAGGACCGCCGCTGAATTCAGCAGCATGAAAAAGGTAAAGCCGATGACGACGAGATGGGCGATGAGGGTGGAGTCCATGGATTAGTGCGCGTGGGCGTGAGCCCGCGCCTCCGAGCGCCAGTCAGCCTTGAGCGTGCAGCGCCCCTCGCGCACATGCGCTTCGAACTCTTCGCGGAACAGTCCGACGGTGGTGAGCACCGGTGTGGCGGCGGCATCACCAAAGGCACACAACGTTTTGCCCGTGATGTTGTTGGCCACCGAGAGCAGCAGATCGATGTCCTTCATCTGCCCCTCGCCGCGTTCAATACGTCCGAGCAGTTTGTGCAGCCAGTCGCCGCCTTCGCGACACGGGGTGCACTTGCCGCACGATTCGTGTTTGTAGAAGTAGAGGAGATTTTCGGCCGCCCAGACCATGCAGGTCGTCTCATCCATGACGATCATGCCGGCCGAGCCAAGCATCGAGCCCGCCGAGACGACGCCGTCAAAACTGGCGGGCACATCGAGTTGATGGGGCAACAGAATCGGCACGGAGGATCCGCCCGGAATGACCGCCTTCAGCGTGTGGCCGTCACGAATACCACCGGCGTATTTTTCGTCGTAGATGAGCTCGCGCAGCGTCACGTGCATCGGGGCCTCGTAGACACCCGGCTTCTTCACGTGGCCACTGACGCAATACAGCTTCGGGCCGCCGTTTTTCTCGGGGCCCAGGGCCGCGAACCATTCGGCCCCGCGCGTGATGATGGGCGGCACGTTGCAGAGCGTCTCGACGTTGTTGACCGCGGTCGGGCAATCGTAGAGACCCGCCACGGCCGGGAACGGCGGCTTCAGGCGGGGCTGTGCACGTTTGCCTTCGAGTGATTCGATGAGCGCGGTCTCTTCACCGGCTTCATACGCACCCGCGCCGCGATGCACAAAAATCTCGCAATCGAACCCGGTGCCGAAGATGTTCTTGCCGATGAACCCGGCGGCACGCGCCTTGGCCAGTTCGGCCTCAAGCACCTGCTGCACGTGGTAGAACTCGCCGCGAATGTAGATGTAGGCAACCTTCGCGCCGATCGCGTGACACGCAATCAGGCATCCTTCAAACACCAGGTGCGGATTCCGTTCCATCAGCACGTGGTCTTTAAACGTGCCCGGTTCACTTTCGTCGGCGTTGCAGCAGATGTATTTCGGCTTCGGGGACTTCTTGTCCACGAACTGCCACTTCATGCCGGTCGGGAACCCTGCCCCGCCGCGCCCGCGCAGGCCGGACGCCTTGACGACATCCACGACTTCATCCGGCGTCATCGTCAGCGCCTTGCGCAGCGCTTCGTAGCCGCCCTGCTTCGTGTAGAAGTCGAGCGTGAAGCCGTTGGGCGTGTTCACGTGAGGAGTAAGAATCAGTTCCATGATGAGGCTCGGCGGGGCTGAAGCCCTCGCCCTACGCGTGCTCCTTGTGCAGATGGCAGCCCGTCAGTGACGCCGCGCCCTTGGTGCGGAGTCCATCGACCAGCTTCTGCGCGTCTTCGGGACGCTGGCGCTCGTGCCAGTCGTCGTTGACGCCCACAACCGGCGCGCGGTCACAGGCGCCGAGGCATTCGACCTCGAACAGCGAAAACGCGCCGTCAGCCGTGGTCTCACCGGCGGAGATGCCGAGGACTTTCTGCAGCTCTTCGGTCACACGTTCGGCGCCATTGAGCGCACAGGACAACGTCCGGCACACCTGGATGACATGTTTGCCCACCGGCCGCTGGTAGAACATCGTGTAGAACGACACGACATCCTCGACCTCGGCGGTCGAAATCCGGATGGCGGCCGCGACGGCCTTCATGGCGTTGCGGGACACGTAGCCCTGCTGCCGCTGCGCGAGATACAGGGCGGCGAGGACGGCCGACTTGCGCTGCTCCGCCGGATACCGGCTGCAGATCTCTTCGAGCTTCGCCAGGTTCTCCGGCGTATAGGCAAACGCGGGACCTTCATCAGCCAACTGGCGTGCAGACTGCTGCATGCCGCGGCCGTAATCCATCAGGGGGTGAAAACTCATCGGTCCACGTCTCCCATCACCACGTCCGTCGAGCCGATTACGGCGATGACGTCGGCGATCAAACCACCTTTAATCATGTGCGGCAGTGCCTGGCACGCCAGGAAGGACGGCGCGCGCGACTTGATGCGAATCGGGCGATTGCCGCCGTCGGACACGACGTAGAAGCCGTGTTCACCGCGGGGGCCTTCGACCGGCACATAGGCTTCGCCCTTCGGCACGTTGAAACCCTGCGAATAGATCAGGAAGTGCTGAATCAGCGCTTCCATCTCCGTGTACACACGATCCTTGGGCGGCGGCACAATGCGGTAGTCGCCGCAGTCATACACGCCGGTCGGCGTAATCCGCTCAAGGGCCTGCTGACAGATCCTGACGCTCTGCCGCATCTCCTCGACCTTGACCTGATACCGCGCAAAGACGTCGCCGGCCGTCTGCGTCGGCACGGTGAAATCAAACGTCTCGTATTTGAGATACGGCCAGACCTTGCGCACGTCGTAGTTGATGCCGACGGCACGCGCCATCGGGCCCACGAGGCCGAGGCTCAGCGTGTCTTCCTTCGAGAGTTTGCCCACGCCGACGGTGCGCTTCGTCCACACCTGGTTCTTGGTGAGCATCAGCTCGTAGTTGTCGATGGCCGCCGGCATCTTGTCGAGCAGCGCCTTGACCGCCTTGTGATACCCACGCGGCAGGTCCTCACGCAAGCCACCCACACGCAGGTAACTCGGGAACATGCGGAAACCCGCGATCATCTCGTTGAGGTTGAGCAGCTGTTCGCGCTCGCGGAACGCGTACATCATCACCGATACCGCGCCGATTTCCATGGCGTGGGTCGCGAGCCACACGAGGTGGCTGTTCAGGCGCTGCAGCTCGGCGATGAGCACCCGGATGTAGGTGACGCGGTCGGGCATCTCGAGGCCGAGCAGTCGTTCGACCGAGAGGCAAAACGACAGGCTGTTGGACTGGGCACCGAGGTAGTCCATGCGCTCGACGAGCGGGATGACCTGCTGCCACTTCTTCTGCTCCGCGGTCTTTTCAATGCCCGTGTGCAGAAACCCGATGGTGGGCTCGGCATTCACGATGGTTTCGCCATCGAGCTCGAGCACCAACCGCAATACGCCGTGGGTACTGGGGTGCTGCGGCCCCATGTTCACGGTCATCGTTTCCTGGCGCATCTCGGGCATCGTCATTTCCCACTGGCGAACCTAAAGGTTCTGCCCTACTTAAATTCCGTCTTCGATCCACTCACACACCGCGTGGATCCACGTGCGGTGCACTTCCTGAATTCGTGCGGTGACATCACTTGGAACGTTCACCACCACGTCGGCCAGGCCGACCGTTTCGCCCCCGCCTCGCCCGGTGAGCGCAATCGTCACCAGGCCTTGCGCCTTCGCCGCCTGCAGCGCCGCGGCCACGTTGGCGGACCGACCGCTCGTCGTAATCCCGAGCGCCACATCGCCGGCCTGCCCCAGCGCCTCGATCTGCCGGGCGAACACCGCCGTAAATCCCAGGTCGTTCCCCGCGGCCGTGAGCACCGCACCGTCGCTCGCCAGCGCCAGCGCCGCAATCGCCCGCCGTGTGCGCGCATAGCGCACCACGAGTTCTGCGGCCAGGTGCTGCGCGTCGGTCGCACTGCCCCCGTTGCCAAACACCAGCACCTTGCGGCCCGCGTGCACCGCGTCGCGTATCAATCCCGCCGCACGCGCGGCCTCGGCACCCGACTCGGTCACAAACGCCCGATGCGCCTCGACCGTGCTGTCCACCGCGTCGGCCAGGCGGCGGTCAAACATCTACTGTCCCCGCGTTTTCGCGAGGGTGTCTGACGCGGCGCGCGAGGCACGCACGTTCGCGGCAAACTCTTCCGGCGTCAGTTCCATCGGCGACCACTTCTGGGCGTCCTTGCGCACCTGGACCGGATAGTCCTTGCGCAGCGGATGCCCCGTCCAGTCGTCCGGCGTCAGAATGCGACGCAGGTCAGGATGGCCGGTGAACACAATGCCGAACAGGTCATAAATTTCGCGCTCGAGCCAGTTGGCCGCCAGCCACAAGCCCGACAACGTCGGCGCCCACGGCGTGTTGGCCTTGTCTCCGGCATCGACCCGCACCTTCAGGCGCAGACGACGTGCGGGCGCAGCGCCACCCGGCTGCGCAAACGCATCACCCAGGCACGCCAGGTGGTACACGACTTCGTATCGCGGCGTCTCCGGGTAATAGTCGACCGCCGTGATTTCCACGAGGAACGAAAACTGGAGGGCGGGATGATCGCGCAGCGTGCGGCAGACTTCGACGATGTGCTCGCGCGGCACGTAGGCCGTCGGCATGTCGACGGCGTCCGCCGGCTCAATGCTGATCGACGGCGCGGCCTGGCGGACCAGGTCCAGCACGCTCAGGTCCATCGTTGTGGGAATCGTCGACGACGGAGTCAGGGCGACGTCGCTCATGCCGACATCCTCGTTTTGTCGATCTTCCGCTGGAGCTGAACGATGCCGTAGATGAGCGCTTCAGGACGCGGGGGGCATCCGGGCACAAACACGTCCACCGGCACCACCTGATCCACACCCTGGACGATGGCGTAGTTGTCGAACACGCCGCCGCAGCTGGCGCAGGCACCCATCGAAATCACCCACTTGGGCTCGGGCATCTGGTCGTAGATGCGGCGCAGCACGGGGGCCATTTTCCGGGAGAGCCGACCAGCCACGATCATCAAGTCGGACTGGCGCGGGGACCCGCGGAAGACCTCGGCGCCAAACCGCGCGACGTCGTACCGGCCCGCGGCCATCGCCATCATCTCAATGGCGCAACACGCGAGACCAAAGGTGACCGGCCAGATGGCCGAGCGGCGGGCCCACTGGACCATCTTTTCGACCGAGGTCGTCAGGATGGAGCCTTCGGCCACGTCCGCGTGGGTGTTGGGCAACGCCACGCTGCCCGGGAATGCCACGTTCGAGTGAGGGAACGTCGTCCGGCTCATCGTTCGACCTCTTTGCTCCAGTCAAACACGCCCTTGCGCCACACATAGATGTAGCCGGTGATCAGCAGGGCGAAAAAAAACACGATTTGGAAGTAGGCCACCGGGCCCAGCTCACGGAACGCCATCGCCCACGGATAAAGGAAGGCGATTTCAATGTCGAACAGGAGAAAAATCATCGCCACCAGGTAGAACTTGACCGACTGGCGCTCGCGGGCGTCGCCCACCGGGGGCATGCCGCATTCGTAGGCCGCGGATTTTTCCGGCGTGGGTTTCCGGGGGCCGACCAACTGGGACAGACCGACCATTCCGCCGGCAAACGCCAGCCCGAGGCCGATCATGATGAGGATTGGTAAAAAGCCGTCCATGCAGTGATTTCCTTCGACCCTCGCCTACCGCAACCTGTCCCCTTCTGGGACGCTTGTACGTCGCGTGATCAAAGTGAGATGCTAACACATGGCTCGTCTCGCCTTCATGTCGCCGTGGCCCCCGCAGCCGAGCGGAATTGCCACCTGCGCGGCGGACTTGGTCCCCCGGCTCGCGGCCTCGGGACACGGGGTCGACGTGCTCGTCGACGAGGCCCTGGTCCCGGTGCAGCGAGGGCCGGATGGACCGCCGGTCCCCGGCCAGGTCCGGGTGCTCAGCGCCCACGAGTTTGTCTGGCGCCAGCAACGCGGGCACTACGACCTGCCGATCTATCAGGTGGGCAACTCCTGGGCCCACGGCTACGTGTGGCCGTACCTGTTCCGCTGGCCGGGGCTCGCGGTCATGCACGACGCCCGGATTCATCACGCCAGGGCCAACGCCCTGATGACCCGCCGGCGGGCGGAGGACTACCGGGCCGAGTTCGCCTACAACGCGCCGGACGTGTCGCCGGATGCGGCCGAGCTGGCGATTGCCGGGTTTGACGGGGCTTACTACTACCACTGGCCGATGCGCCGCGCGGTCATGAACGCCTCGCGGATGGTTGCCTGTCACTCGCGGGGCATGGTGAATCGCCTCCAGGAGCAGTTCCCCGGGTATGCCATTGACTATGTCCCGCTTGGGCACGGCCAGGCCCGATCGGCGGCCGAGCTTGCAGACGCCAGGGGACGCTTCCGGTCCGCACATCAGATCCCGGCCGACGCGCTCGTCTTCGGGATTCTGGGTACCGCCGCCACCGAAAAACGTGTGGCACCCATCATCAGGGCCTTCGCGGCGGCGCGGCAGTGGGCCACCGACGCACGCCTCCTGTTTGCCGGGTCCATCGACCCCCTCCTGCCGCTCGACGACCTCCTCGACACCTTTGGTGTCCGCGAGGTCACCCATCTGGCCGGTCGCCTGGACGACGCGGGGTTTGATGAGGCGGTGGCCGCTTGTGACGTCGGCCTGAACCTCCGGTGGCCGACGGCGCGTGAAATGTCGGGCCCCTGGCTGCGCATGCTGGCGGCCGGCCTGCCCACCGTCGTTGTGGACGCGGCCCATCACACCGACATCCTGACGCTCGACCCCCGGACCTGGCGCTGCCATGAGCCCCTGCAGACCCTCGAGCCCAACCCGGAACAACAGGCCGTCGCGATTGCGATCGATATCCTCGACGAGGACCACTCGCTGCGACTCGCCCTGCGGCGGCTGGCGTCGGATGCGGAGTTCCGGACACATCTTGGTGAAACCGCCCGGCGCTACTGGGTGTCAAACCATACAGTCGAGCGAATGGCTGACGAGTACAATCGGGTAATAACCAAAGCGCTGACGCTCGATGCGCCAGACGTCGCACTGCCGGACCACCTTCGGCTGGATCCGCAGGCATACGCCAATCGCATCATTCACGAGGTCCTGGGTTCATGAATTCGAAACGCTCTATCGCCGTCGGCTTATTTGTCATCACGGCTGCGCTCGTCGCCACCACGTCCACGCCCACCGCGCAGGCCGACCTGCCGGTGCCCTTCAAACCGGGCGAGGCGTTGACCTACGACGTGTCGTGGACAACGTTCCTTACGGCCGGCCAGGCCACGTTGTCAGTCAAGGAGCGTCGTGCCGCCGGCGCGGGACGCGCGCAGTATTACCTGGTGGCCGAGGGGCAGCCGTCCTCGATGCTCCAGAAGCTCTATCACCTCTATTACAAGGCCGAGTCCATGATGGACACGCGCCCCTTGCGACCGGCGACCGCCACGCTCTACAGCGACGAAAACGGACGTAAGCGGTACAAGACGTCCACCTTCCGCGGCAACGGGACGGTGGAGTACGTGGTCAAGACCGCGACGTCCGCGAAGTCCACCGTGAAGGTGGACGCCACGGCGCAGGATCCGCTCGGCGCCATTTACGTGCTGCGCGCGTTGCCGCTCAAGCCCGGCCAGGCGCCCTTCACGATTCCCGTCACCGACAGCGGCAAGGCCTATCGGCTGCGCGTCACCGTGGGCGGACGTGAGTCGGTGAAGACCGGCATCGGCACCCTGCCCGCCATCAAACTCACGCTCAACGCGTCGGAGGTGAACGGCAAAGCCGCCGAGGCCAGCAACCTCACGTTGTGGCTCTCCGATGACGCCCGTCGGATCCCGTTGAAGTTCACGGCCGGTCTGGCCGTCGGCAGTTTCCAGCTCACGCTGGCCAAGGCTGTCGGATGACCATCACACTCAACGGTGAACCCCGCGCCTGGGAGCAGTCCCGGAGCGTCGCCGCCCTGCTGACCGAACTGGGTATCGACACACGCACCGTCGCGGTCGAACGCAACCGGGTCGTCGTCAAACGCGCCACCTATGCGGATACCGTGGTCGAAGCCGGCGATGAGATCGAGATCGTCAGCTTCGTCGGCGGCGGGTAAAGACGTCGGGTGTCTTTTTCCGCACTAAGCGATGCAGAAAAAGACACCCGACGTCTTTTTACCGCTGAAGTACACTGGCCCCAATGACGTTCGTCGATACGCCTATTCCCGGCGCGTATGTGCTGGAACCTACCCGGATCCCAGACGACCGTGGATTTTTTGAGGTCGGTGTTGATCGCGCCCAGTTCGAGGCGCGGGGACTGAACGCGCACATTGAACAGGTCAACTATTCGTTCAACGCCGCGAAGGGAACGCTGCGCGGCATACATTTCCAGACCGCTCCGTATGCCGAGGCCAAGGTGGTGCGGTGCCTGCGCGGCGCGGCGTTTGACGTCATCGTGGACCTCCGGCCGGACTCCCACATGTTCCGCCGCTGGCACAGCGTGGAACTGACGGCCGACAACCGACGCGCGGTCTACCTGCCGGAGGGTGTGGCCCATGGATTTCAGACACTCCTCGACAACACCGAGGTGATGTACACCGTGTCCTCCCCCTACACCCCGAGTCACTATCGGGGGGTGCGCTGGGACGATCCGGCATTCGGCATCCTCTGGCCCGAAGTTGAGACACGCACGATGCATCCCCGCGATCGTGACTATCCGGACTTTTTGTTATGACCTCCGACGTTACAAAGAACGACCCGCTTGTTATCGCCGACCGTGTGTTTTCGTCACGACTGGTCGTGGGCACCGGCAAATATCCATCGCACGAGATCATGCAGGCGGCGCACATCGCGTCCGGTACCGAGATGGTCACCGTCGCGGTCAGGCGTATCGATCTGTCGGCCACCGGTGTGAAGTCCCTGCTGCACTGGATCGATCGCGAGAAGATTTTTCTACTTCCCAACACGGCCGCGTGTTTTACGGCCGATGATGCGATTCGTACGGCGCGACTGGGTCGTGAAGCGGGGTTGTCCAACTGGGTGAAGCTGGAAGTGATTGGCGACGAGCAGACGTTGTTTCCCGACAACGAAGCGTTGCTTGAGGCGACAAAGGTGCTCGTGAAGGAAGGGTTCGTGGTGTTGCCGTACACCAACGACGATCCGATCGCCTGCCGCAAGCTCGAAGACGCGGGCGCGGCGGCCGTGATGCCGCTTGGCGCGCCGATTGGATCGGGCCTGGGCATCCAGAATCCCAACAACCTCCTGATCATCAAGGCCCAGTCGAAGGTGCCGATGATTGTGGACGCCGGTGTCGGCACCGCGTCGGACGCCGCGATTGCGATGGAACTGGGCGCCGACGGCGTGCTCATGAACACGGCCATCGCGGGCGCGCAGGACCCGGCCTCAATGGCGCTGGCCATGCGCCACGCCGTGATTGCGGGCCGCCTGGCCTACCACTCGGGACGTATCCCGAAGCGGATGTACGCCACGCCCAGCAGCCCGATGGCTGGGCGCATCACCTAGCCACGCCAAGTGGTGTAGAGTCGGATCCTCCCCAAAACCTGGAGGGTTTCGATGGCTGTACTCCGCCTTCTACCCGCGATCGCGCTGCTTGTTGTGTTTCCGACCCTCTCAGCGGCGCAGTTGCGCACCGAGGTGTACGTCTCCGGCCTGAGCGCGCCCGTCGCGTTTGTGCAGGACCCGTCACAACCAAACGTGCAATTTGTCGTGGAACAGGGGGGCCTGATTCGTGTCATCCAGAATGGCGCGTTGCTGGCAACTCCATTCCTCGATGTCAGCACGGCAATCGCCTACGGGGGTGAACGGGGCCTGCTGGGCCTGGTGTTTGCGCCTGACTACGCGACAAGCCGTCGCTTCTGGATCAACTTCACCAACGTCAACAGCAACACCGTGGTGGCGCGATTCCTCCGCAGTACGACCAACCCGCTCCTCGCCGATCCGTCGAGCCGTGCCGACCTGGTGTTTCCAGGCGGCACGCCGTATATCGCGCAGCCGTTTCACAATCACAACGGCGGGGACCTGCAGTTCGGCCCCGACGGGTACCTCTACATCCCGATGGGTGATGGCGGGGGCAGCAACGATCCGGGGAACCTCGCCCAGGACATGACATCGCTGCTTGGCAAGATGCTGCGCGTCGACGTGAATGTCGGCGCCGAGCACGCCTCCGGTTATGCCGTCCCCACGGACAATCCGTTTCACGACGGGACGTCGGTCTCGCCGGGCATCGCCGGTGGTCATCCCGTCCGAAATCTCGTGTGGTCGTTGGGCTGGCGCAACCCGTGGCGTTTCACCTTTGACTCCCTCGCGGTCGGCGGACGCGGCGCGATGGTGGTGGCAGACGTCGGTCAAGGCGCCTGGGAGGAAGCCAGCTACGAACCGATGGCGCGTGGCGGGCGGAACTACGGATGGCGGATTCGTGAGGGCGCACATCCCACACCCGCGTTTAACGACCCGACCGCCGCGGGCCTCACCGATCCCATCATCGAGTATGCACACCCGGCCGGCCGGGCGATCACGGGCGGGCCGGTGTATCGCGGCACCGGGCTGGGTCTCACCTACTTCGGCCGGTATTTTTTCGCCGATGTGAACGGGCGTCTCTGGTCGGCGACGCTGACGCTGGACCCATCGTCGGGCGAGGCCACCAATGCGTCGATCGTTGAGCACACGACGGAGCTTGGTGGCACAGCGGCGATCGGCACCGTGGTGTCGTTTGGGACCGACGCCTCGTGCCGCATCTACATCGTTGACCTCAATGGGCGGATCTTGCGGCTGCTGCCCTCGTCCATGAGCACGGCCTCAACGTGCGCGTTTCCCGATCCGTTTCTGGCGCTGGGCGGCGGCGTGTGGACCGGCGACGGATGGGTGCCGTTGGGACATCCCCTGGGTGGCACCGACACGGCCCCATCGCCGGCCCCCGCGACACCGGCGGCGTCAACAACGACGCCACCACCTCCGGGAACGTGTGTGGGTTCGGATCCCTTTGCGGGGATTCCTGGCATGTCCGGTGTGTGTGTCGGCACCGCGTGGGTGCCTGCCGGTCATCCGTTGACGCTTGGCGCCCCTTCGGCCGCCCCACCGGCGGCATCACCAACGCCGTCGCCTGGTGGTTGCACGGGATCCGATCCTTTCGCCGGCATCCCCGGCATGACCGGCGTGTGTGTGGGTAGCGGCTGGGTGCCCAGCAGCCACCCGCTGTCCGGAGGCGGGTGAACTTCGGGACTTCGGGACCTCGGGACTTCGGGACTCCGGGACTTCGCAGTACCATGTCTGCCCAGTGGAACCCGAACGCCTTGAAGACCGCCTGAAGCGGCTTGAACTGGAACGTGCGGAAGCCGACCGCATCTACAACGAGCGGCTGACGGCCGTCGACGGTGCGTTGTTACGCATCCCGGAGTTTCCGCACGCGCCGCCGCCGTACGACGAGGCGCAGATCACGCCAATCAATCAGCAGTGGAACCTCCTGCCGGATGGGCCACCGGCGATCGACCGTTCCCTCAAGGGGCGGCTGCGGGGATTCATCTGGCGGATGATTGGTCCGCCCCTCACCACGCAGCAGGCGTTTAACGCCGCGCTGGTGGATCACCTCAACCGCAACATTGCCGCGCACCGGGAAGCGGAGCGGGCCATCGCGTCAACGCTGGAGTTGATCAAGGGCCAGACGGCGTCCATCGCCAACTTCCAGGGGGCATTGCTGGGGTTGCTGCAAAGCCTCACCTTGTATGCCGACACGAAGGACCGCAGCGTTGGTGGTCAAATCCAGGTGCTCAACGCCGCGTTAAGTGCGCTGACCGACGACTGGATGAAACACTGGGAGTCACAGGGCGTGCGCGAAGAGCGGCGCAACGCACAACACCCCGCGCTGCTCAAGGCGTATCAGGATCTATCGGAGAAGGTGACACTCGCGCAGCAGACAACGCTGTTGCTCAAACGCGACGTCGAACGGTTGCTGTCCCAGAACCAAGAACCCCAGAACCCCAGAACAGAACCCAGGACCCAGAACCCCGAACCCAGCACCGCAGTAGATCTCAACTCATTCAAGTATGTCGGCTTCGAAGATCGCTTCCGCGGGTCGCAGCAGGACATCCGCGCGCGGCTGGCCGATTACATTCCGCTGTTTGCCGGCGCATCGGATGTCGTGGACATCGGGTGCGGGCGTGGGGAGTTGCTGGGGTTGCTTCGTGAGGCGGGCGTCTCCGCGCATGGCATCGACCTCAACAGTTCGATGGTGGAGGTGTGTCTCGAACGGGGACTGTCGGCCGAGGCGAATGATGCCGTGTCCTACCTGGAGCAGCAGCCGGATAATTCCCTGGGCGGGCTGATTGCGATTCAGGTCGTGGAGCATCTCGAACCGGCGTATCTGTCGCGGTTCATTGATCTGGCGTTCTTTAAGTTGCGTCCCGGTGCACCGCTTGTGCTCGAAACGTTGAACCCCGCGTGCTGGGTGGCGTTCTTCGAAAGCTACATCCGCGACATCACCCACCGCTGGCCGATGCACCCGGATACGTTGCAGTACATGGTGCAGGTCAGCGGGTTCTCCTCGGCGGAGGTGCAGTTCCGCGCGCCCGTCGCCGAAGCCGACAAACTGCAACACGTGCCGCTGCCAACGGCGCTCCCGGGCCGCGAGCCGGATCCGACCCTGCTGGACCTGATCGACGTCCTGAACACACACGCCGACAAACTCAACGCGCGGATGTTCACCTACATGGATTACGCGGTGGTGGCGCGGCGGTGACCGCAGCGCGCAGGTGGGGGCAGGTCGTGGCCTGCCTCGGGATCGGCGCTGTCGCCGCGACCATTCTGGTGTGCTGGGCGACCGAGGCGCCCACAGCACCTGCGCTGATTGCCGCGGTCGGCGTGCTTGGTGTGGTGGCCGCAGTGGTTCCACCGCTGGGGCTGCTCCTGCTGGCGGGTTTTGGTCCGTTGTCGACCGCCGTGGCCGGCCTGCTCGGTCAACCGGCGTACGGCTTCACACTCGTCGAAGCGTGGTCGCTGGTCTTTGTGGGCGTCTGGACGGTCCGCGAAGTGGCGGACCTGCTCCGCCGTCCAACGACGCCCTGGCCGACGATCGTCTGGCTGCTCCTGGCGTGGAGCGCGTGGGTCCTCGTCACGGGGATCCTGCAGGCCGTACTCGCAGGCGCGGCGTGGGGCGGCCCGGCGTTTTTTGGCCGGGAATTTTTTACGTCCCCCCGCTTCGGAGAACCGGTCCGCGCGTCGATCGCGATGGCGGCAGGCCCGTGGCTGGCGATGGCCGTGGTGAGAACGGTGGTCTCGCGATCCCACGCGGTACAACTCGCATGGGCCTTCAGCCTCGGTGCCGCCGGTGCCGCAGCCTTAAATTTTAACCGACTGCTCGAAGCCGCGCTGCGCGCCGATCAGCCGTTGTCCCGGCTGGTCGAACTGATCAGCACCCAGCGCGTGAACACACTGTTCCCGGACTTGAACGCCGCCGGATCGTGGTTCGCGATGGCCCTCGTGATGGGCCTGGGCGCGGCCCTGTGGGACCGCCGCTACCGGCTCACGGGCGCAGTCGCCGTCCTGCTCACGGCTGGCGGCGTCATGCTGTCAGGATCACGGGCGGCGGTCCTGGCCCTGGCGGCGGTCGGAGGGGTTGCCATCATCGGGCCGCTGTTGCGGCGCCGACGATTTGTCGCCTTCGCCCTCGCCCTGGTGTTGCTGGCCGCGGTTGTTGGAGGGGTCGCCATACGCCGCCGGACGGCGGCGGCGGAAAACGTGCAAGCGGTGGAGTTTCGCGTGGCGATGTTGACCACCGGATGGCGGATGGTGAGTGCGCACCCCATATTCGGCGTGGGCCCCGGCGGATTCCACGGCGCCTCAGCCACCTACATGGACCCGGACATCCGCCGCCGGTATTACCAGAACGAAAACGCGCACAACAACTTCGTCCAGATTTTTGCCGAGACCGGCGTGATCGGAGGCGCGTTGTTCCTGCTGGTGGTGGGATACGTCGTGCGTCAGACCCTCGCGCTGAGCAAGGTCGACCGGCGGCTCTCCGTGTTTGGCGCGGCGATCGTGGTGTTCCTGATCACCGGCCTGCTCGGTCATCCCCTGCTGATTCCCACCGTCGCGGCAGGATTCTGGTTGTGCGTCGGGATTGCGTCGAGCCTCGTCAGCGAGGCTCCACACGCAGCAGGATAGCGGTGTCCGAGCGCCACACTTCCGTCAGTTGAGGCAGCGACTCGATGCCATAAACGCTTGTGATCGGTGCCAACAGATATCTGACGCCTTCGAACCGCAACATCGGCGCGAGTCGGGCCGGATCGGCGAGGAGGGCATCCCCCACGTGTTGCAGAGCGTCGTACGACGCCGTCAGGTACCAGTGGAGATCCGCGCCCCCCGAAAGAGGTCGCTGTTGGCCATCGGCCGGCCACAGCCGAGCCTCGACCTGCCGAGCCTGTTCTGCAAGGTAGTTCGAGGCGAGCAACTCCCGCGCAACGGTCCGGTCGGCATCTTCCGCCTCCGTGTCCGCTTCAATGACAGCCATTGATCTCGCCGAAATCGACAAACGTCGTGTCCGTATCAAACGTGGATCGGAGAACGGGGCCAGATTCATCGCGGCCAGATGGGCATCACCCACGATGGCGTAAATGGCGTCAAGGTCCGACGCCGGCAGCACGCGGTTCGCAAACAACCGCGGGAGTAACGCGTCGTGGTATTCCGCTTTTGTCCAGCAGCAGGCGTAGTAGTAGTTGTGCTCCAGCCAGTTGAAGCCCAGGAATCCGTTCGCGCTCCATGCGGCCAGGGCCACGACCCCGACAAACAACGCGTGGCGAAGCGCGACAAAGGGCCGGGAGATCCGGCTGATGGCGGCGCCGCTCAACACGACCCCGACCACCGCGACCGAGACGAACGTGCGGTGCGTATGGGCCTGCGCGTACCACGTCAGGTAGCCGAGCGCGACAAATCCGAGCAGCCACAGCGTCGCTCGGCTGCGCCGAAACGCCAGCGGAACCAGCAGCAACAGCACGCTGAGCCCGTACCCGGTGTTTGGCGGCAGCTTCACACCTTGAATGGGCATCCAGTCGAGCAGGGCCATCTGTATGTACACAGCGACCGCACCGAACCACCCGTATTCCGTCTGATACCGCAGGGTGGCGAGCAACACCCATTCGTAGTAGTGGCGGTAGTGACCGAACACATCGTTGAACATCGGAAACACCGGGTTGCCGTAGATCACGTAGTGCATGACATACGGCGGCGCTGCCACAAGCGCCACGCCGCAGCCCACCGCCAGCGTCCGGATGACCAGTGCGCGCGTCCCGCCGCCCTCGCGTCGGTACCACCACTGATCAATCAACCAGATGAGGGGAATCACCGCCGCGAACCGGAGGCTGTTTGTTCGCGCACAGAGTGCGATTCCCAGTCCAACGGCCAGCATGAACGACCGGCGATCCCGCCAGGTGAGCCACAACGCCAGCGCCGTCAGTTCAAACAGGGCCACACCATAGTCCAGCTTGGCGCTGTAGCCGGTGTAGACGAGTTCGCGGATGCTCAGGACGGCCAGAACCGGCAGGGGGTTCGCCCATCGACTCGTCTTCAGCACGTCAACACTGACCGCCTGGGCGATCAGGGCAATGCCGACGATGAACAGGAAGTTCATCAGATGCAGGGCACCGACCCCGCCCAACGTGCCGGCAGCCGCATAAACGTGCTGAATGATGCGGTTCAGATCCGCCAGCGGGAAATTCTTCAGCAGGAGAATCTCGTTGAACGTCACCCCGGCGCTCAGTGACTGGCTGTAGAGCGCGTAGTGATAAAACGAGTCTCCGTCGGCGATGGGCGTGATGTTGCCCACCACCAACTTCGCCGCGAACCAGACCACGACCGCCCAACCGACCGTCCAGAGCACACGCTCAACCCACGAGGCCCTCGTTGTGGCGCCGCGCACACGCAGGGTCCTGGCGTGCCAGACAAAGAGGACGAAGCCGACCAGCACTTCGACGCGATACACGGGCCGCATGTCCACGTTGCCGGTCATAAAGACCAGATCGGCCACGTAGCCCACCAGCGCGAAACCAAGCGGGAGCGCCAGCACCACCTCGAGCCCGCTCAGGTCCCTGCCTCTGGCAGCAGCCTTGAACAAGGTCAGGCCGACACCCGTCGCCGACAGAGCAACGACCAGCGCCACCAACAGCGGCCAGAGCGTGTTTGCCCAGATCAACGCAGGAGACATGTCCTGCCACGTGGGCATGTGTTTACACTTTCCTCGCGTAGAGCACCATCTTGGTGCGCGGGTCGATCGAGACGGTGACGTTTCGCAGCGCCGAACGCTGTACGGCCCGGGCAAATCCCGAGAGGGACGGGAAACTGGTGCTGAACCTGGCCGCCAGATGGCCCAGCTCAAACGTGTGCCCGATGCTGCGCAACTCCAGCACCTCGTACCCGGTGGCCTGCAGAATCTTCGTCAAGCCGGGCCGATCAAAAAAGAAAAGATGTTCAAGGATGCGGCGGAAGTCCTCAAGACGTTTGCCCAGGAGCCGGGAGACAAACGAGGACGAGTCCATGGTGGACACGACCAGGACGCCGCCCGGGACGAGCACGTCACGCGCCTCGGACAAAAATTCGAAAGGCTCTGTCAGATGTTCGATCGTGTCGAACGACGTGATGACCCCCATCGACGCGGGCTCCAGAACGCTCAGCAGTGATCCGTCGTAGGTGGAAACGGGGAACGCGTAACGCTGGGTGGCGTATTGGACGGCATCCTCGTTAAATTCCAGGCCTCGGGGAGCAAAGCCAAAATCAAACGCCGAGTCCAGGAAAAATCCCAACCCGCAACCGACATCGCAGAGCGTGCGGGCTGTGACATTTGCACTGCCGAGGTGTTCATCGATACGCGCGAGAATTTTTCGATGGTCGACCTGTCGAATCAGGCGCTCCGCGATGTAGTCCGCGTACCCATAGACCTTCTGGCTCTTGGGATCCACCAGATCGACGTTCTTGTAGTATTCGCGCGTGTAGATCTTGCGCAATTCCTCATGGGTGGCCTTGGGATAGGTCTGCATCAGGCCACACGCGTTGCACCGCCGGATCGCCCGCTCCCCGAAGTCGTAGGCCACCGACGACCCGACATGTTTGCACCAACCGCAGATCATTCCGCTCTCGGACGAGGTCATGGCCGCTCCAGCACCGCGACGACGGACTGCCCGAATGGTGGGTGGACCAGGCGTTCAATCGCGGCAATCACCGGAACACACACGTCAAAAATCCGCGTGCCGGTGGGGGTGAGGGACGTCCGGCCGATGACCCGGTGCAGCAGCCACCAGGCGATCGCGCCGGGCAGATTCATCGAGCGCAGCACCCGAATCCGCATGCCGGCCATCGTCGCCAGGTGACGCACATCCTCGCGGCTGTAGCGCCGGTGGTGGCCGTAGAGATGGTCCAGTGGACTGTAGAGGCGGCGATGGGCCGGCACCATGATGAGGATCCGTCCACCCGACGGCAGGGCTTCTGCCAGGCGCGTGATACACGCGGCATCATCACCCACATGTTCCAGGACGTTGACCATCAGGACGGTATCCACGTCCAGGGACCGGATGTGAGCGAGCACGTCCGGTGTCAGGGCCTCAAGATCAAGGCGGAGCACGCTGGACTGCGGCGGGCGACACAAGGCTTCCAGTTCAGGGAGATACCCGTCTTCGACCTCGCTGGCAATCACCCGCGGCCCACTGAGGGCGAGCAGACGCCGGGTCATGTGGCCCGACCCGGCCCCACACTCCAGAACGGTGCGGCCGATCCAGGGCTGAAGAATTTCGAGAATCCAGTCGTAGTACCGCCGAGCCTGACCTAGAACCTTGAGATCACGTTCGACGCTGGCGACGGCATGTTCGGTACGACCGGTCTGGAGCACTGCGACGGAGATCCTAACATGCCCTACACAGGACGTTTGCGCGCGATGAGCAACATCGCGGAGGTCCGCATCCCCAACAGGCCGCGCAGGCGATCAAACGCCGTGAACGCGATGAGGAACGGTACACCGGTGAAGGGGTCAAACCACTTCGCCAGGCGGGGAAACCCGCAGCGGTACTTGAGCCAGTGGTGGACGGAATACATCCAGAAGGCGTGCCCGGTCTGATACGCGCAGGACTGGAGCTCGAGCCCTTCCTCGGCAAGCAGACGCGACAGGGTGTCCCGATGGAAGAGGTGCCAGTGTCGCGGGTAGTGATACCCCCCCCAAAACGTCCGGTGGAACAGACGCTGGTCGAGCGACCGGATGTTGGGTGTCTCAATCGCCAGGACGCCGCCGGGTTTGAGCCACGACGCCAGCCGGCGCACCACCCCGCGCGGATCGGAGACGTGTTCGATGACATGGAAGATGGTCACCAGGTCAAGTGCGCCTTCGGGCACGTGTGGACACTCTTCAGCCCGGCACGCGCAGGCCTGAAACCCTTCGGACCGCAACCCCGCCACGACGGCGTCGTTGATTTCCTGCCCCCACACCGCCTCTCGCGGCACACCCCGATCGGCCATCAGCCGCAGATACCGTCCGGTGCCACACCCGACGTCGGCATACGCCTGCACAGGATGTCCGACGGCCGCGACGATCGCCCCGAGTTTGCGCTGATCCATCCACGCCTTGCCCCGTTGGGCAATCGGCGAGATCGTGGTTTCGTAGTTGTAGGCGTAATAGGTGGACGGATACACGACGGACAAGGCGGCCACCGCCGGTCTGGGGTGCAGCCACATGTGTGTGCAGGTCGGACACTCGACCATCTGCCAGTCATTGGCACACGTGTCGAGCTCATAGTCCCGCCCGGTCGCCACCACGCGCCACTCGTGCCCGAGGCACACGGCGCACTCGGGGACGTCCTCAGTGGGAACGAAGTTGTGCGCCATCACACCCCTCAATCGGCAATCGCCGGAAATACCGCCAGATGTACGCGGCATACGATCCCCGCCACTCCAGCTCCGGCGCAAAGTGTGAGGCCCTGAGCGCGGCATCGGCCCGTGGCAGGTTGTAGTAGGGAATCGATGGCCACAGATGGTGAGCCGCGTGCAGGTTCATGTTGTGCGGCGCCATCACCAGACGTTCAAGCGGTGAGCTCACATAGGTGATCAGCCGATGGTCGTCGGCCAGCTCATCGGCCTGCGGCTGTGAGTGTTCGCAGAAGGTGCGCCAGTGATCGGCGAGGACGGTGAAGACACCGACCGGCAGCACCCACAACACGGGATAGGCCCACCACCCGATCGCCGACGTGAGGCCAACAACGAGTGCGCCCTGCCAACCGACAATGATCGCGAGATCACGAATCGTCGGCCCCTGCCGCAGGCGACCGGCGTCGGCCGCCGCAGCCCCGGTCACCACGTTCCGCACGGACCGGCTGAGCCCGCGAATGCCCATCAGGTAACCCAGCAGATGCGCGAATGTGCCCTTGTCGTTGCAGATGTACTTGTGGCGGTCCGGATCGGACGCCTGCGCCAGATGCTGGTGGTGCGACAGGTGATTGACGTTGTGCAGCCGGGTAATCGCGCCAATGGGGCCGATCAGAAACAGGTCACAGAACCAGTCGTTGTCTGCCACACGCGCGAACAGCCGCCGATGCAGTCCGTCATGCCCGAGGATGGCGAGCGCATAGTAGCGGGTGCCGATGACGGGAATCGCCAGCGCGATGGTCCACCAGGCGGGATACAGGGCGACGCCGGTCCACGCCGCCACGATCGCGATCCAGGCCAGCGCGGTGTCTCCCACCACTCGCCATGGACGCACCTGACTGAGCTCCTTCAGCAGTGGGCGCGGGAGCGCCTGCTGTCGATAGGGCGCATACGGATCTTTCACCATGCCTTCACCGCCCAATCAGCCGGTAGTACCACCGCCCGTACAACTCGCGTAAGGCCACATGTGTCTGACCGAGGCCGCCGGGGCTCGGCACAAAGTCCAGCACACTCACGCCGCGGTCACTGGATCGGAAGTCCACCGGATACGGGATGACGCGGAAGCCCACACGTTCAAACTGCTCCACAGATCGCACCATATGAAACGCGGACGTGACCAGCAGAATTGATCGCGGTTCGGCGCCGGCAGCCGGGATGAGGGCGGCGGCGGCGCGGGCCTCGTCCGCCGTGTTTGAGACACGACCGGTGACAAGAATGCGATCGGCGGGGACGCCGGCCTCACGCGCAAACCGTGCGAGCACGTCGCCCTCCAGCGGCGCATCGGGTTCCCACGGCAACCATGCCCCGGTGAAGACCAGGACCGGCGCACGTCCTGCCCGCCACAATTCCAGTCCGCCAAAATACCGATCCGCATCCGTCCACTCACTGACGCCCGCAGGCCCGGGCGCGGTCGTCCGTCCCGTGCTCAAGACGACCACGGCATCGGCAACGGGCATCACGTCGGGCTGCAACCGGACCTCAGCGCCCTCGATTCGTCGCACGAGGAGGTTGCCGACGACAGGCAGACTCGCCGTCAACAAGATCACCAGGGAAGCAGCGACGGGCCAGCGACGCCCGCGGAACAGCCCGAATGCCAGCAGCAGGAGCGCGGCCCCGAGCGGCATGACAAACAGGGGCAGGATCTGGGCGAGGTAACTCACGCGGGGCTAGTGTAACCTTTAGGCCTATGGAGTTTCGTGAGACTGCGCTGCCCGGCGTCCTGATTGTGGACTCCGATGTGTTCGAGGATGACCGCGGGTCGTTCACACGCGCGTGGCGGCCGGATGAATTCCGCGCGCGGGGCCTTGAGACACACATCGAGCAGTGCATGATGGCCTACAACCGTCGCCGTGGCACCGTGCGGGGCATGCATTTTCAGGCGCCCCCGTTTGATGAAGTCAAACTGGTGCGGGCGACGCGCGGGGTCGTGTATGACGTCATCCTGGACCTGCGCCCGGACTCCCCGGCCTTCAAGCAGTGGATCGCCGTTGAGCTCAGCGCGGACAATCACCGAATCGTGTACATCCCCAAAGGTCTGGCGCACGGGTACCAGACACTCAGCGACGATGCCGAGCTGATGTATTTTGTGTCGGCCGACTATTCGCCCGCCCACCAGCGCGGCGTCCGGTACAGCGACCCGGCATTCGGGATCACGTGGCCGCTTGGCGCGCCCAGTGCGATCAATGAGCGGGATGCGACGTACCCGGATTTCACCGGCTGACGATTACCGGGCCGCGAATCTGGCCCGCAGCAGCACAAAACCGGCCATCAACACGAGCGTCGTGATCAGGACCGAAACCACCAGAATCAGGTAGGCCCGCGACGTGAATTCGCGCACGGTCGCGATACGCGGCGGTTTCTCCGCCTGATACAGGCTCGACGCCGCCCGCAGGGTGACGCGGGAAATTTCGTCGAATAACGCGTTGAACTTCGTCGCGACGGCAATGCTCTGCTGGGTCAGGTCCTTGAGGCGCGCGTCAAACGCGGCCTCCGGCATAAACGCCGAAGACATGGAGCGCATGCCCTGCTGGAGCGACTCAAAATACGTGACGCGGACCCGCCCTTCCTCGGCCTCGAGATTGGCGAGCAATAATGCATCGGTCAGCTTCTGGCGGTACAACACATGTGGTGCACCCAACGCGAGAATCCGATCAACAAATGCCCGATCGATCTGTGTGCTCACCGCCGAGCCCGAGGACTCCGACGCGCGCTCCGGCGACACAGACGCCGAGGCAGCCGTCGCGGCAGTGGTGTACTCCTGCAGCGCGCTCCGGCTGTAGCTCACACGATTTTCCGCCGCGCTGGCATCCACCCGCGCCGACGACAACATGGACTCAACCCACGCCCGCCCCGCCGCGCCATCCATCTGCCCTGCCGCCAGAACGATGGGGACCAACTGGGCGTTGATCAGGCTGTCGAGTTCGGTCTCGACCTGCTGCAGCGTCGTCCCATCCGCGGTCCGCACCTGGACCGCACCCACCCGGGCTTTGACCTGCGCGACACTGACGGCGAGTCGCCGCAGTCTCGCACGGAGCATCTCCGCCCGGACAACCCGCATGCCCGTGTCCACGGGAATGTCGAGCACCGAGGGCACAAAACGATCCATCGGGAGCTGCAGCACACCGCGGGCGTTTTCACTTTCCTCCGCCCAGAGCAGCAGGGTGTCGGCCAGGGACTTGCGCATCAATACGTCGGGAAGAGCTTCACACTCCGAGGGCCGCACAAACACGACCTGAAACATCGCGGGCAGGGCTTCACGCCGGGTCTCGTACTCCGCCGCCAGATTCTGGCGGTCAACCACCGTCAGGCGCGGGTCGGCCAGTCGGCCCTGGAATTCGGCGTCCAGGAACGCCGCTTCCACCGACCGGCGTTCAACAAAAAACCCCGCCTTGAACGGTTCAATCGGGCAGATCTCGGTGAGTTGGTTCCGCGCGTGCACCTGATCAAGGACCGAGGCGGCAATGACGTCAACCGCTGAAAATGTGAGGCCGTTCGGGTACAACCCCTTGTCGGCGCCGTCAAACGTCGGCCGGAACTCCAGCGATGCGGTCGTGCGCGTGGGCTGATAGACCACGTAATACAGACCCGCACCCAACGCCACAGCCAGGGTCATCGCCACCGTCACACCCAGAATCAACCGGCTCGAGGCTCTGAGTTGTGCAATCAACAAGTCGACACGAATCGAGTCGTCCTGGTCGTTCGGGTTCCGATCACTCACGCTGCCCACCTCTTCGTAACAAATTCAAGCTCAGTATAAACCGCGGTGGTTACGACACCGAGGAGACCGATTCCAGATGCACCTGCAGTCGCAGCAACCGCACATCGCGACTGGCGCATAGTTCCTCCAACTCCCGGAGCCGCCCCTGGTCCATCAACCGTGTGGAGATCACGACCTGGTCCACCGCGCCATTTTCAATCAACGTCACCAGACTGTCGTAGCCGCCCAGCACCGGATATCCCATGACGCGGGCCCCGTGCGTGTCGCGATCATCATCGGCAAACCCGATCAACCTCGCCGGCGGCCGTTCCGGGGCGGACAGCTCACGGACCGTCATGGCGCCCGCCTCGCCCGCACCATAGATCAGAATCCGATCGCCCAGCCGACGTCGCCGCACAAACTCCGCCATGAGTCTGAACGAGGCGCGGCTTCCAGTCGCCAGCAACATCAACAGTGCTGCGTAGATGACAAACACCGCCCGCGAGTAGGAATAAAACCGAAACAGGTAGAGGATCGCGAACAAGATCGTCAGCGTCCCCACGCCGACCGCCTTCCCGATCGCCACCGCGTCCATGATGCTGAAATGGCGCCAGACGCCCCGGTAGACCCCCATCAGGAAAAACACGGGCAACTGGATCCCCAGCACGATCGGGAGGCTCTGCAGGAACAGGGGGAAATATTCGACGAGCCAGACGCCTTCAAACCGCAGGCGATACGCCCAGTAGTACGCCGCGGAAATCAACACGAAGTCGAGGAGCACTTCGGCAACCCGGCGTTTGTTCATGAACTCGACGAGGATCGTCGTGACACGCCCGGACCGCAAGACCGACACTTCATCTTTGCCGTAGACACGGACCCGGGTCAGAAACACGGCAAACAGCACCATCGAAGCCAGAAACAACGCAACGGCAAACAGGCCTCCGTCGGTGGTGAGGCGCTGCACCCCCCATGCCGCGAGCCCACCCAGCGCCGCCAGCGTCCACAGGACCATCACGGCCGTGCGCTCGGGCAGGCCGATGGCCACCAATCGATGCGACGAATGGTCGCGGCCGCCGTGCCAGGCCCGTCGACCCGACAACGTGCGCATCGCCGTGACCAGCACCATGTCAAAAATCGGAATCATCAGGACCAGCGCCGGTACCGCCACCACGGCAAGGATGCCCGACTCACTGGAGCCGCCACGCAGGGCCAGCGACATGGTGGCCAGCGTCAGGCCGATGAAGAGGCTCCCGCTGTCTCCCATGAAGATGGAGGCGGGGTGAAAGTTGTAGACCAGGAACCCGGCCACCGCGCCAACCATGGCTGCCAGAAACATCGCCTGCGGGAGCGCGGCATCGACGGGGCCATGCCCGATCAGCAGGCTGAGGCCCGCGACGATGCCCACGCCGGCGCACAGGCCATCCATGTTGTCGAGCAGGTTGAGGGCGTTGGTAATCGCGACCAACCAGAACACGGTCGCCACCATGTCGAGAGCCTCGGCTTCAAACCAGCCAAGACGGAGATCGAAGTAGACGAGCACCGACGCCAGCGCCAGTTGCGCCACCAGTTTGGTCGCGGGTTTGAGGGGGATCAGGTCGTCGGTGAATCCGACGATAAAAATGCCGAAACCCGTGGCGGCGAACAACAGGACATCACCAAGCGGCCGGATGAAAAAAAGCGCGCACATCGTGGCCAGCACAATGGCCACGCCGCCAAACAACGCCGTCGGTTCACGATGCCACCGGTCGGCGGTCGGGCGGGCCACCCGGCCGGTCCGGCGGGCAACCGCGCGGCAGGCCGGCACGAGCACCAGCGACAGTGCGAAGGCGCCTCCAAAGTAGGCGGCGAGCGTCCACCACGCAGTCACGGCGTCACGTCCTTAACTCGTTTCTCTCCGACGGGACCGCCCCGACCGAACGGGTGTGGCCCCAAGTTCCTTGATGGCGGCCTGCACATAATCGAGTGACGTCAACAATCGGGTAATCCCCGGCACGTCGAGGCGCACGGTATTGTGGGACGTGTAGTCGTCAAGGTCGGACACCCGTTGCTCCCCTTCCGCGACGTATTTTCGGTAATTGAGGTCCCGGCCATCAGCCGCCACCCGGAAATACCGGCCCATTTCCTCGGCTCGCGCCATTTCTTCACGCGACACCAGGGTTTCATACAACTTTTCACCGTGCCGGGTGCCAATCACCACAGGCTTGCCGCGCCGGCCAAACAGCTGCTGAATCGACGTGGCGAGGTCTCCGATGGTCGAGGCCGGTGCCTTTTGTATGAACAGGTCCCCCTGACGCGCGTGTTTGAAGGCATGCAGCACCAGGTCCACCGAGTCTTCCAGGGACATCAGGAATCGTGTCATCTTGGGATCGGTAATCGTCAGCGGCGCGCCGCTCCTGAGCTGGTCGATAAAGAGCGGAATCACCGACCCGCGCGATGCCATGACGTTGCCGTAGCGGGTCGCACACACCACGGGCCCACCCTTCGGGATGCCGCGTGACCGCGCGACCATCACCTTTTCGGCCAGCGCTTTCGACATCCCCATGGCATTGATGGGGTACGCCGCCTTGTCGGTGCTCAGCACCACGACACGTTTGACACGATTGTCGATCGCCGCCGACAACACGTTGTCGGTGCCCATCACATTCGTGCGGACCGCCTCCATGGGATAAAACTCGCACGACGGCACCTGCTTGAGGGCGGCAGCGTGGAAGACGATGTCCACGCCAACCATGGCGCGGCTGACGCTGTCGGCATCCCGCACGTCGCCCAGGTAGTACTTCACCTTGTCGTTCGCGAGGGCCACCCGCATGTCCTCTTGTTTTTTTTCGTCGCGACTGAAGATGCGGATCTCGCGCACCCCCGTCTTCAGGAACCGGTTCAGCACCGCGTTCCCGAATGACCCCGTCCCACCGGTGATCATCAACACACGACCATCAAACATCCGCGACACGACCCCTCCGAATTCGCAAGTCCAGCAGTTCGACGAGGCGTCTCGCCTGCCGCCCGGCCTCAAAGTGCTCGAGAAAGTAGGCACGCCCGGCTGCGCCAAGCTGCCGACGATCCTCTATAGACATGGCGCGCAAGGCCCGGACACGCTCGGCAAGGGCCACCGCGTCCCCGGCCGGGCAGGTGAGCCCCGCGCCAGCCTCTGACACTATACGCGCCCCCTCGCCGTCCAAAGAGGCGATTATGGGCCGCCCCGCGGCCAGATACGCCTGCACCTTGCCAGGCACCGTCAGGGCAAAAATTTCGTCCGGGTTCAGGCTGACGACCACGGCCTCGGCCTCACGATAGATGGCCGGCATCACCGTCATCGGAAATCGCCCCGCCAGCACCACGTTGGTCAGGCCAAGGGCCTCCACCCGTTCGCGGATCCAGTCGAGCCGGCTGCCACTGCCAACAAACACCAGCTTGACGTCGTCGAGGTCGCGGAACAGGCGCGCGGCTTCCACGAGGGTGTCAACCGCCTGCACCGTGCCGATATTGCCCGCGAACACAATGCAGAAGTCGCGCCGCAGGAGGGCGACCAACTCGGCGGGGAGTATGGACTCCCCTGTGTCCGTTGCGGCGTCACTGTCGCCCGGCAAGGCGTTGGCGTAATAAAACGTCTTGCCTCCGGCGCCATACCGCGCGACCCGATCAAAAAACCCGCGCGACGGCACGAGGATGGTGTCCGCACTGGCGTATATCCAACGCACCATCACACCGACGAGCGACAAGGCAAACCGATTGCGCACGTACCCGGTCGCCGCCAGACTCTCAGGCCACAGATCCTGCACCCAGATCGCAAGATGTCCGCCGAGCCGGCGTTTGAGCCACATCGCTGGGATCGCCATGGTCAACGGCGACGGCGCAAAAACGACGATGGCGTCAAAGGTCTGTCCACGCAGCAGCGAGGGCATCCAGCGGACACCCGACCAGACAAACGAAAAGTAGTTGCGGATCAGATTCAGCGCGCCACCCGATCGACGGCCACGCATCGGCACACGGTGGACGGGCAGCGTGCCATCAAGCAGCTCCGTCTGTGTGCCGGTCTCCGTATAACCGGGAAACACCTGGCCGTCGGGATAGTTGGGTTTCCCCGTGGCAACCACCACCTCGTGGCCCTGATCACGAAGGGTGCGACACAGGTCGGTGATGATGAACGATTCGGGCCAGAAGTACTGGCTGACGACGAGGAGCTTCACGCGTGTCCCACAGGATGATGGTCCCGCGCGACCGCCGCCAGGAACGTAAACGTTTCGGTCGCACAGCGGGTCCACGAATACGCCGCGGACTCGCGGAACGCGGCGCTCGCCAGGGCCGCCCGCCAGTCGGGATCGTCGAGGAGTGCGGCGAGGGTCGCCTCGATGTCGGCCGCGTCCTCCGGATCAAAATACACGCCGGCCTCCCCCAGCAACTCGGGCATGGCCGACCGTCGCGAACACGCGATCGGCAGGCCCGCCGACATCGCCTCTGTGAGGATCTGCCCGAACGACTCGCAGCTTGAGGCAAAAATGAAGGCCTCGGCCTCGGCATAGTGGCGATGCAACTGGGCGTAGTCGACAGGTCCGAGATACCGAATGGTGGTGCCGGCGGGATCGAGGTGCCGCAGGACCGCAGAGAGTTTTGCGACCTCACCCGGCGAACCCGGGCCGACCAGGTCCAGTGTGACCGGGCGTCCCTGGCGCCGCAGCCGCATCACGGCATCCGCCACCACCGTCTGATGTTTGTACGGCAGGAGTGCGGAGACATAGAGCAGACGAAAGGGCTGCTCAGGCGAACAATCGTGCATCGCCCGTTGTGGGCGAGGCGCGGCGGCAAACCTGGGATCGAGTCCGTGCGGAACCACCGCAGCCTTGCCGGGCAGCGCCCCGAGGGTCGCGGCGATAAACGCACGCGCGTGTTCCGTCAGAAAGATCACGCCGTCCGCCTGTCGAAATGTGCGGCTCTGGGTGCGCGCGAGCAACAACATCTTGAGCGTCATGGGCGACCAGCCAAACCGGCGCAGTTCCGCCCACTCAAACGGCAACAGATTCTGGTTGAAGGCCACCATGGGGCGGAACCGCCCTGTGTAGGACCCTCCCGGGGAAAAGAGCATGTCGCAGCCAGCCGCGCGAACGGCGCGCGTCAACTGCGTGACCTGCCACGCGGTGCGAAACGGCAGTGCCCGATCCAGCATGGGCACATGACGGACGTCCAACCAGGGGCGGGCCGGCAACAAGGACGCCGTCTGCCGGCCACACCAGACGATGACGCGTGTGAATCCATGACTCAGGGGATCGGCTGCGGCCAGCAATTCCACAAGATGTGTCAGCCCGCCGCCGGCGCGGATGTTCGCGGCGTCAATGCCCAGAATCACGTCGCACCCACATGACGGCGGTCAACGCGCCGAGGAAGATAAACGGCGCCGCACTTCTGAATCCGAGTGCGCAGCCCAGGACCAGCAGCATCAACGTCATGAACCTGTGCCGTACCTCCGGCGACAGGTCACGGGTCAGTCGCGCGACAGGTCTCGCAAACGCCAGGATGAACAACGCGGTCCCCACGAGACCACTTTCATAGAGCAGGCGCACAAACTGGGAGTTGGGATTGCCGGCCTGTGTGGCGTCGGTCACCAGCCGGCTGTTCGCTGCGGCCGCGGACCCGAGTCCGGATCCAATCACGACCGGCAGCAGATCCCCATCACGAACCTTCAACACCAGGTCGTAGACCGGATAGACACTGTCTCCCTGTGATGCCAGCGCGCCGGGCAACGCGTCCCGCTGCTCAAGGGCCTGCCAGACTCCTTGCAGGTTGGCCGCGTACATCTGCGCGCGCGGCAGGTTGCGGACGGCCAGCACCGTCAACACGCCCACCACCAACACCACCGTCACCAGCCGGAGAATGCGGCGAACGGACATACGCCGCAACGTCTGCGCCACAAACATGGCCACAAACGCGGCGATCCCGAAAAACCCCGCCGCACTCTGGGTGAGCATGGCCGCCACAATGATCAGCGGCGTCCAGCCGCGCCACAACCGACGCCCCTGATACCACGCACGCAGGTGCAACATCGCGAGACCAAGGAACAGGAACACAAACGCGTGGCGCGGTTCCCCGGCCAGACCATGAAACCGGACGCCAACCATTCGCAGGTCGTACAGGTGGCGCGGCACGATTTCCACACCCAGCAACGCGGCCGATGAGAGGCCAATCACGCCGACCACAAACGACAGCACAAACATGCCGCCAAACACTTTGAAGAGATAGTCCAGTTGGCGGGGCGTCCGGAGCATGGTCCTGGGCAGGACCACGAAATACCAGAAGTAGTACACCGCGATGACGTACTCAAACAGCGGCCGCACCAGCGCTGAGTTCAGCGTCGACGCATACGTCACAATGCCGGAGGGATCCGGCAGCGGCACGTCAAACGCTCCCGACAAGACGCCGATGACACCCGCCACGACGGCGAGGCCCACGTACTCAAGATAGGTGTGGTCGAGCGACCATCTCCACGACGATCGAGGCAGACGTATCTGCGGAGTGAGCAACCGCACGACGAGGCGCGCCACCAGCACAAACACCACCACGGCCTGCAGCAGGCGTGAGACGTTGCCGGTCACGCCGGTCACATTGCTGGCGAACAGGACAAAAAAGAGCATCGGCTCGAGCACCACGGACCAAACGTAGAGTTTGGTCAGTCGGGGCACACGGTCAGTGCTCATGGCGTCTGCAGTCCGACGATCGCCTCAAAACGCCGACGCCGTGATGCCGAATGCAACTCGGTGATGCCGCCCACCGCCGCCCGGACACGGGCCAGCGGCATGACGGCCTCGATGTTGGACCGGTCGATCGCGAAGGGATTGCCGTGTGGTCGCAGGGGCGAGGCAAATGTCGTGAAGGCACAGTCGTAGGTCTGCTGCACCAGGGCAAACCCTCGCGCGGAGTAGTTCTCCACCGCACCAAACGGCCAGCAGAAGGTGCGAACCGCCGTGCCGAGCCCATCCTCCATCCGCCGCTGTGCGCCGACGATCTCCTGGTCGAACTGCTCCGGGGTCAACCCATCACCAATCGACTGGTGCGTCATCGTGTGACAGCCGATGGTGTGCCCGCGCCGGACGAGATCACGCGCGTCCGCCCACGACATCGGCAGGAAGTCCTCCGTGCTCCAGGACGAGGGCGGCGCCCCTGCAAAGATTCGATCTTCGGCAAACGTCCGCGCGTCGGTGGGAGTCGAAGCGAGATCGGGATAGGCGGCCGGCACAAAAAAGAACCCCGGCACGCCCACCTCGTCGAGAACATCAGCCGCCACGGTGTAGTGATTCTTGAAGCCGTCGTCGAACGTCAGGAGCAGACCGGGTCGAGTCAGGCTCCGCCCGCCGGCGAGATACGCCGTGAGTCCGGCCCCGTCGAGGATCTCAAAGTGGTCACGGAGATAACGGATCTGACGCTGGAACGACGCCCGGTCCATCTCACGGGTGGCGTGATAGTTCACGGCGCGGACCATCGGTCCACGGAGCCACTGGCTGTTCATGACGCGCGAGACGACCCAGACCAGGCCGCTGACGTCGAGCCCGGTGGCCACCAGATCACGTTTGTTCATCGTCCCCGCATTACCTGTTCGGCCGCCTTGCGTCCACTCAGGATGGCCTCGTCGCTCCAGAGGTACGCCCACTCGCCATACCGGCCGCACGGCCGGATGCCGTGGGCTTCAAGGTAGGTATGAATCGTCTTGACGGCCGCGCGCCGGTCCGCGTCGAAGATGACGTAGCCGTATTTGATTGGAATGGTTTCGCTGAAGACGATCTCGTCGTCCGGGCGCAGGACACCGGCCTTCCGCAGATCGGCCTCCGCCCGCGCGGTCATTTCTTCCCGCGACGGCGGCCACGGATCGTTGGGGCCGAACGCGATTTCGCACGACACCGAACTGCAGCCGTCCGGCACCATCTTCGGCCCCTTGTTGAAGGGGAAACTGATCCGGAAGAACGAATACTCGCGCTCCGGATAATAGATCCAGTGTTTGGTCGTCAGCCCCGGGCGGTTGATGCCGAAATTAACGACAAAGATCGAGTTGCAACGCAACCGGCTGGCGGCTTCCACCACGTCGGACGGTGGGTCCACCAGCAACTTGACCACCTCGGGCAGCGGCAACGTGCTCAGGCAGGTCTCGTACGGAATCACCTCATGGTGATTAAATTCGACCTGGCGCCGGCGGGCATCGATGCGTGTGACCCGCATGCCCACGCGCGTGCGTTCGGTCACGGTCGACGCGATCGATTCGCCAATCGTGCCGAAGCCGCCACGATCGGGATACAAAAACTCGGCATTGATGCCGAACCCTTTGGTCTGATCGCGGAGCGCGCCCTCCAGCACTTCGTCGAGGCTCGGGCGGGGATGACGCACACTCACCCACTCTGTTGTGAGTGTGCGCGCGGGGACACCCCAGAACTTCTCGCTGTAGGGCACCATGAAGTGTGAAGCGATCCCCTTCCCGAACATGAAGTGAATCCAGTCTTCGTAGTGTTTGATGGCGTCACGATCGGTGAATTCGTTCTGGATGAATCCGATCAGGCAGTCCTTGACGATATCGATGGGCAGGCCGTAGGTGTTGGCCTGGAACGGATACCGGGTCATCGCGCCGAACGACTGAATCCACGCTTCACGCACCCGCGGCTGAAGATTCGCCCCGGTCTTCGCCAGCAGGTCCAGCACATAGGCGTTTTTGGTGTGCAGCACGTGAATGCCTTCATCAAAAACAAACCCGTTGTTGCGACTCGACTTGGCGTGGCCGCCGGTGCGGGCCTCGCCCTCGAAGACCAGTCCGTCACTATGGTGGGCGGCGGTCAACCCGGCCAGACCACCACCAAGAATCATCAACATACAAAACTCCGAGTCCGACCGGCGTACCGCAAGCGGCGCACACGTTCGTTCAACGCCGAGGCGAACGGTCGCAGGCCGGGGATCAACAAAGGGGAACCTGTAAACAACGCGGCATACACGATCGCCGCCGGAAAGGCCGCCAGTGCGCCGGCCCATTTCACGCCGGGCCCCAGCCGCCCGTAGACCACCTTTCGCATGGTGTCCATCTCGGCGGATGTGAGTGAGAGGTCCTGGCCCACACGGTCAAGCGTGGTCTCGACACCACGAATCAGGGCGACGACGTCGGCCTTGGACGAGGCGCGGCGCCACCAGGCATCCTCGAGCCGCAGCAACGAACCGAGGCCCGCCACATCGGTGCCGTCGGTGAACCGCGCGAGCATCGCGTCGTGCAGGTCCTGTGTGCGTTTCCACTGCAACGCGTATTTCGTCACGGACTGTCGCGCGGCGTGGTCGCGCTGGCCCACCAGGTACTCCGGCACGACGCCGGCACTTTTGCCTTTCAACGCCATCCGCATGGTGGTTTCAAAATCCTCGACCGGCGACATCGACGGATCAAACCCGCCCGCGTCGAGCATCGCCTGCCGTTTGAACATGATCGACGGGTGCCAGATCGGACACTTGCCCACCAGGAGCGGCCCCAGGAATCCCCCGTCATCGTCGACAGAGGTCCGCCAGTTCCGCAGCCGCTCGCCGTCATGGTTCAGGCCGTATTCCCAGGTGCACGTGATATCGAGATGCGGGCGTTCACGCATGTACGCCAGCTGCGCCTCAAGCCGGCGCGGCATCGAGACATCGTCCTGATCGAGTCGCGCGATGTACTCGGCGCGGGCCAGTTCGATCCCGCGATTCATGGTGCGCGCGGTCCCGAGGTTCGGATTGTTTTCGATGAGGCGGATCCTCGGGTCCCCATACGACTTGATGCAGGCGACCGACTCGTCGGTGCTGGCGTCGTTGATGATCAGGAACTCGAAGTCGGTGAAGGTCTGCGCCAGAATGCTTTCAATGGCGGGCTTCAGGTGGGGCAGCCCGTTGTACACGGGCATGAGGACGGTGACGGCCGGAGTCATGGGCGGTCCAGGAGTGGGATCAGTTCCGCCTCGACATAGTTGCGCAGCGCGTCCTGCCAGACGGGCATCGTGTTGATCCCCAGCAGGTCGAGCTTGAAGTTGCGCAACGCCTCGGACGCGGCGCGGGGCGCCGGCAGCGGGTAGTGATCGGAGGTGACGGGACTGACCTGCACATCCGGCCGTTCAAGAATGGCGCAGAGTTCCTTCGCGATTTCGAAGCGGGAACATGCGCCCTTGTTGGCCAGGTGGTAGGTGCCGAAATACCCCGTATCGAGCAGGGCGCGGATGCCGGTCAGCATGTCGCGGCAATACGTGGGGCTGCCCATCTTGTCGCTCACCGCGGTGAGGCTGGACTTGCCGTCGTGGATGAACTGCACCAGCTTGCCGACGAACTTCTTGTCTTTTTCGCCTCCGCCAATCATCCAGCCGGCGCGAATCACGAAATACCGCGAGAGCAGCGACTCCACGATACGTTCGCCGGCGAGTTTGGTATCGCCGTACACATTGGCCGGATGAGCTGCGTCAAATTCCGTGTACGGTTCGGCTTTGTCGCCGGAGAACACGCCGCCGGTGCTGATATAGACCATCACGGCATCATGCCGTTGACACGCCAACGCGACGTTCTGCGTCCCGATGGCATTGGAGTGGTACGCCCAGTCAGGGTCCTGCTGGCAGCGATCGACATCGGTGGCGGCCGCCAGATGCAACACGACATCGGGTTTGACGTCGCGGGTCAACCGCATCACCGCACCGGGATCACGCACATCGAGTGCTTCAAAACCCGGAACCGCATCGGTCAGGATCAATTCGGCGTCGGCAAACTGGGCGGCAACGTAGCTGCCCACCATTCCTCCGGCGCCTGTCACCAGGATCCGTTGCTGTTGTTGCTCACTCATGCTCTGTATCCCTGCCCTGCCACGTGTCCTTGACGGCCCGACCTAGACCGGCCGCATGCGCCGCAAGAGCGCCTGCGCGGCCATGGTGGTCACGGACAGCCCGGTCCGAACCCACGTGCCCTTCTGGTGGATCGTCCGTCCACCCATCCGGTCCTTGAAATGGAACACGCCAGGGTTGCCGGCCGGATCGAGGCCTTCAAGATTGTAGGTCACTGCACCGGCCGCCTGCGCCCATTGTAGGGCGGTCCACTGGATCAGGTTGGAGGCCCCGCGCTGAAACGACGCGTGTGTACTCGGCACGCTGGCCCCGACGAGATAACCGGCCCGCTGATGGAAACGCACCATCAAGGCCGCAGAGACCAGAACACCATCGGCGGCCGTGGCCGCAAAAACGACGGCATCTCCACTGAACTGCGGCACAAATCGCTGGGCGACGGGCTCAGGCACCCCCACCACAAACCCCTTGCGAACTGCGGTGGTGCCGGCCAGTTGATACAGATCGTCAAGCCGCTCAGGCGCGTCGTGGCGGGTGATCGTGATCCCCGATTCCTCGCCCTTGTGCAGGTCGTTGCGCCACTTCTTGTGAAACCCTGCCCGAATGGCGGCGAGGTCCTGCCTGAGGTCCAGGTGTGCGGTCATCCCCGCGCCGACCGGCCTGAACCCGCGGCGGCTCAGCACGGCCGCGGGGATGGTGTCGCGGTCGACCTACCAGTCGCAGACCAGGACCGCCCGCGGCAATCGGGCAATCAGGGCGTCCAACATCCGACCAAGCGCGGCGTCGCCCCCCGTCGCCTTCTGCCAGACCGGGCCTCGCGGACAGTACACAAGTTGCAGTCCATACCGGGACTTGACCAAACACTGCGCCGCGCCAACCACATCGGTCCCGTCGCGCAGGGCCACACGCAGCGGCACCCAGCCGTCCGGACGCCGCGCCTCGCCCCAGGCGAAACTCTGCGTGAATTCGGCATCCGTGAACCCGCCACAGATGGCGTCCCACTCTTCAGGCGACTCGATTGAACTCAGCAAGAATCTGCTCCAGATGTGACGGCTGAAGGTCCTGATGGACCGGGAGTTCGAGCACACGCGCGGCCAGGAACCTCGCACCGCGCAGGTCCCCCTCGTCGGTCGGCACGTGGTCGAGCACCGGCGCTTCCGGAAAGCCCATGTTCAGCACGAGGCCCCGTTGCGCCATCGCGGCGGCCACCCGATCCCGGTCGTCGTGCAACAGCGGAAAACTGAAGGGGACGACGCCGTCGGGCAGGACCGGGAACATCGCGCGCTCACCAAGACGCGCGAGGTAGAAGTTGTAGTTCACTCGACGGCGTTCGGCAAACGCGTGGACATCGGTCGCGCTGTAGATGCGCCGGGCCATCGAGGACATCGCGGTGATCGGACTGACCGGTGCCGTCGCATCCAGACTGCGGACGGCAGCCGATGTGGTCGCGCCGCCGACCGGTGGTCGCCACTGCACCCGGAAACAAACGCCCTTGACCGCCAGTCGTGCGAGGCCGGCCAGTGTGGTCATCCCCCGTGGTTGGGCGACCACCGGGTGCACTCGAAGACGGGGCTGGGTCACGAGGGCGCCGCCGTCGGGCAGCGGCAGCGATTTGCGCAGGCTGAAGATGGCGGCGTCTCCCACGCTGCCGAGCGGCCGTCCGCCGGCCTGCCCAAACAAGGCATGGGCACAGTCCTCGATGAGAGCAACACCCGCCGCGTCCGCCACCGCGCGCAGCCTCGCCACGTCCTGCGGGAAACCAAAATAGTGCACGACGTAAATCGCCCGGGTGCCGGGATGGATACGCCGCGCGATGTCGTCGGGGTCCACCGCGCCCCGGTCGTCCACGGCGTACCACTCGGGCCGCACACCGGCCGCGCGAAACGCCCCGACCACTTCCGCGCACAGGTAGGCCGGCGCGAGCACCGATTCATCGGCCCGCAGCCCCATCCCCTCGAACAGCGCACGAATGGCGTCGCTGCCGCGCGAGTAGAACGAGGTGGACGCGGCGTCCAGGGCGGGGAAAGCCCGACTGGCCGTCTGTCCGGCAAACAGGTCGCGCACCTGCAGGGATGGTGCGGCCGGAATAAACATAGGGTCAGCCAGTCCGGCGAAGGCGGCGGAGCGAACGAAACACATCAGGCCGGTTCGGCTGGAGGATTTCCTTGAAACCCATCTTCTTGTAGAAACCAACAGCCGCCGCGCGACCGCCGGCCACCAGCACCAGCACCCGTTTCGCCGCTCCCCCGCGTCGGAGATCATCAACGACGCGGCCGAGCACGTAGAGGAACAAAAACCCACGCGCCGACGGGTCCGTGTACACCGGACCGACATACACGTCGCCGGACCTGAGCAACGCCGGATTAAACGGCACCTCCCGGATGGGAGACGTGGACGCATCCAGGAACACCCAGGTGTAATGCACAATCGTTCCGTCCCGCAATGCGAGATAACACCGCACGTCGTCGCGGCCAATCAAGGCAAAGTAGCGGCGGTCGTACGCGTCCGGGCCGGGGTCCCGACTGAAGACATCCGACTCAAGCGCAGGGATATCGCTCCGAGTGGCGAGCCGAACCTCGACCGGGTCTTTCTGGGGAAATGCCGCGAGGGTGTCCGTCAGGGAAAACTCGAGATAGTGAAACTCCCACTTCTCCCTCCAGTGGTAACGCGCGTAGGACTGCACACGTGTCCAGAGTCCCCCAAGACCGTGCTGGCGAAGGGTGTTAAACCCGGCGCGAATCACGCGGTCTCCCCTCGCCACTCACGGTCGATGGCGTTCAGGAACGCCGCCGCACCGCTGCCGTTGGCCACGCGGTGATCAAAAGTCAGGGAGAGGTCCGCGAGGTCCACACCGGGCCGAGCGTCGGAGAGCGCCACAATCGCGGTCTGCCCCGGGGGAAGAATCGGCTGAAAGTGGTGGACACCGCGGCCGAGCATTGATGTCACGGTGATGGTGGCCCCCGTGAGGTCGGCCGGCGTTAATGTCCGCTTTCCTGCGGCGATCTGAAGACGCCGCAGGTCCGTCGCGACATCCTTGAGCTCACGCGTGTCGGCATCCTTGACCACGATGACGTAGAGATCCTGATCGATGTCCAGCGCCACCCCGACGTGCACCGCCTCAAACACATGCGCCTGTTTGGCATCCGCGTCGAACTCGGCGTTGAAGATCCCGTGCGCGAGCGCTGCACGCGCCACCGCCTGCACCAGCAGGTCGACGGGACTCACCAGTGTCTTGAGCTCCCGGGACACCGCGACCGCCCGGGTACGAATCGCCGCCATGTCCACCTCGCGGCTCAGGTGCGAGACCGGAATCCTGGCGCCAAGCTCCATTGTGGCCGCCACACGTCGCTGGACCGGGCCCAGGACCTGCACCCGGAATGGCGCTCGAGCGGCCGGCGCGGACGCGGCCGCCTTGCGCGCTTCGGCCATCTCCACCACGTCGCGCTCACGAATCAACCCGCGCCCGGCAAACAACGCGGGGTCGAGGCCGAGCTCTTCCATCTTTCGAAGGGCCTTGGGACTGATCGTCGCCGGTGTCTCTGCGCCGGCGACCATCGCCTCCGGCAGCGGTGTATCGATCGAACTCGTGACAAAACCGAGGATCCCACCAATGGCCACCTCTGCCCCGACTGGTGCGCGATGCCTGGCGATGCCTGAGGCGGGAGCGGCCACGGCGACGGCGGCCTTCGACGTTTCGATCGTGCACAGATCCGCGCCCTCCTGCACGGGCGCTCCGTCGTCGACGCTCCAGGACACAACGTAGACCGAATCCGCGTTGACGATCTCCCGGGGGACCAGGACGTGATGCAATTCAGAACTCAAAGGCTGGGACATAAGGCGATCATTCGACAAGACTGCGCATCGCCGAGACAACGCGCGCCACGTCCGGCAACACAGCGTCTTCGGCGGGCTTGGCATTCGGAATTGGCAGGTGCCGGGCTCCGACGCGTGCACACCGGGCCGATCGTGTCGCCGGGTTCTCGGCAATACGCGCGACCACTTCTGCGCCGAATCCCCAGGGTGCCGTGCCTTCTTCCACGACGAGCAACCGGCCGGTCCGACGAACGGACTCCAGAATGGGATCGATCCGCAATGGGGCCAGTTCGGCCGGCACGACGTATTCCGCGACCAACTCATCCTCGGCAAAACTTCGGGCCATGGCCTGTTCGACCACTTCGGTCATCGCCCCGTAGGTGACGACGGTCAGATCCGCCTGCGCGCCAACAGGCCTCCAGGTCGGTGTGGGGTACAACGCGTGCTGTTCCGACGCGGCGAGTTCCAGCACGGTGCCCGGAGGCGGTTCCGCGAGCAGCCGCCGCGCATAGAGCGACTTCTGCTCCACAAACAGCACCGGGCGATCGTCGTGCATCACGGCTCGTCGCAGCAGTTCGCCGGGATCGTGTCTCGCGCTGATCGCCACCACCGCGAGTCCAGGCACGCCGAGGAACATTTTTTCCAGCGACTGACTGTGCGTCGGACCGTATCCCCGGCGTCCGCCCATCGCGACGCGTACGACCGCTGGTGCGATGACCTTGTTGTTGTACATCCAGCGGAACTTGGCCAGATGATTGATGATCTGGTCCGCACAAAGGGTGACGAAATCACCAAACATGATCTCG
The DNA here is from genome assembly GCA_964423815.1 of uncultured Solibacteraceae bacterium. Taxonomy (GTDB): domain Bacteria; phylum Acidobacteriota; class Vicinamibacteria; order Vicinamibacterales; family SCN-69-37; genus SYFT01. The sequence continues at coordinate 63,905 of CAYRGW010000002.1, forward strand.
GCGATCGGACGGAATCCCCGAAGGCTCAGGCCGCCCGCCACCCCAACAATGCCGGCCTCGCTGATCGGGGTCGAGAGGACACGATCCGGGAATCGGGTCGAGAGGCCACGGCTCACCTTGAATGCGCCGCCATAAGGATCGGCGAGATCCTCGCCGAGCATCACGACTCGATCGGAAGATTCAAACAGTCTGTGAAGCGCCTGATTAAGATTCTGCACCACGAGTTGCGGGTCACCGTCGGGCACTGGCGCGAGCGCCGGCATGGGATCGCCCGTTGGTGATTCTGCGAGCTGACGTTCCTCGGCAAGCGCATCAATCTCAAGCACGGGTGTGGCTTCCGCGCGAGCCACGGACTGATCCACTCGCGCTTCAGCGGCGGTCCGTATGGCGGCCGCCACGTCCGCGCCAACCTCCGCCCGCAGCGGAATCAGCGGACAAGCATTTTTGGCGCGCGCCAGCTCTTCAGGAGCGCGGTCATCGTCTCCCTTGCTGTGCGCGGCCATGCGATGGGTGTGGAGGATCTGGAAGAAGGGCGCACTGGTGCGTCGTACCTGATCAACGACGGCGCTCATGTGTGCGCACAGGGCCGGGCCATCCACCGCATCACGTTCGTCGGTGGCAATGCCGAACGCCGCGGCCCTGGCAGCCACGTCGCCGGCGATCGTGGTGGACGTGGGCGTCGATTGTGCGTACCCGTTGTGTTCCAGCACAAACAACACCGGCACCTGCCACAACGACGCCAAGTTAAACGCTTCGTAGACGGCGCCCTCACCCGTCGTGCCATCACCCAGGAAACAGACGGCGACAGCGCCGGTGCCGGCCATCTTTTCGGCAAGGGCCATCCCGGTCGTCACCGGGACCAACCCACCCTGAATGCCGTTCGAATAAAAATTCCGTTCGCACAGATGCTGGCTTCCGCCACGACCACCGCAGACCCCGGACTCCCGGCCCATAATCTCGGCGATCAGCGCATCAGGATTGTCCGAGTACATCAGGTAGTGGCCGTGACACCGATGTGGAGCGAAGACAATGTCTTTGGAGAGGTCAAGCGCGCCGACCACCGCCACGGCGCACAATTCCTGCCCGATACAGGTGTGCGTCGTGCCGAACAACCGGCCTTCCGCAAACAGGGAGAGGAGACGCTCTTCGACGGCGCGAATCAGCGAGACGCGCTCGAGCACTTCACGGTTGCCGACGGTCATTCGAGTCGGACGCCTTTCGCCCTCAACAGATCCGCAAGGTCGCGGACCGACAGGATGGCGACCACTTCCTCAAGGGGAATTTCCACCTGGTACTCCGCTTCGACGGCCCCCATCAAGTGCACGTGATGAAACGAGTCCCACACGCCCAGCGTGAGGGGACCGCTCTCGTCGTTAATCTCTGACGCGTCAATATTCAGCGTCTTGGCCACGAACCCATACAATTTCTTCACTGCTCCCCCATCATCCACTAGCAACTCTAAACCAGTCGTCCGCCTCGCAGCCACCTCAGCAGGGGCGGTCCCGGGCGCCGGCCCGTCTCCTGAAAACCGATGCGCCGATAGAAGCGCGGCAACGCGGAGACTCGCCCATCGACCATGAGCAACAGCCGATCCTTCTTCAGGGCGCGCAGGTCACGCAGCACCCGGGTGAGCACAGCCGGGTAGATCGCGCCATGCACGCCCGGGCGCGTGAACACCGGGCCAATGTAGACATCGTTGTCACCCAGGTGTCCCACCGGGAGCGTGGCCAGGATCGACGCCCTCGCATTCAGGTTGACCCAGCTGTAATGAACGATGCTGCCCGACACTTCGGCCAGATAACAGCGGACCGACGACGAATCCCCAAGCGACTGAAAATACCGGCGTTCGTACGCGTGGTGCCCGATCAGGAACGGAAACACCTCCGCCTCGATCCTGGGCACATCGAGCCGCGTCGCCTCGCGGATGACGATACTGGCCGGCGCCGGAAATTCGGAGACCTTGTCGGTCATGCGCGCGGCGAAGTACACGAACTGGTATTTGTCCCACGAGTGGTACTTCACAAACTGCGCTGTGCTGCGGAGCGTCCCGACCAGGCCTCGTTCGGCCAGACTTGCCACGACTGGCCGCCTACGACTCATCAATGCGCGTGGCCCCGAGGTGGTGGCGGATCCAGAAACACGTGAATCGTCTCTTCCGTGAGGGGACTCAGGCACTCAGCCCGATGCCGCTCAGCCCAGGCACGGGTCGCCGTGGTCCGCTCCGGCAGGTGGCTCAGCAGGTCCAGCACGTGGTGCTCCAAATCGTCGACCGTAAACACGGGTGCGACGGTCCCGGGCAACCATCCCAGAGGGTTCAGATCAAGATCTGTCTCCCGCCCCAGGACCACGACCGGGATGCCCGCCAACAACAGCTCAAGGCCGGTTGTCGTCCCCGACGGCACCACTGCACACGACGCGACGCGAACGCACTCGGCCATTTCACCGCCGGCCCTGGCAAACTGATCCGGCAACGCGCGACCATTACACGCCGCGTGCCAGTTCGACTCGCTCATCATCGGGTGTGTCTTGAGCAGCACCCGGAGGGTCACACGGTGGCCAAACGCTTTGAACACCTTGTCCATGACCTCAGCCGCCGTTCCGGTATCGAGCGGCACCATCACCAGAATCGTGTTGGCTGGAGGCTCGGTCCTCGACAGTGCCTGCAGGTGCAGGTACCGCAGCGATGGCCCGATCCGGAATTCGGCCCCGGCAAATCCCTCTCGCGCGAACAGGTCGGCGGCGAAGGCCGAGTTGCACACAATCACATCCGGATGCGGCGCCACAGCGTGTTCGGCCTCGGTGGTGAACATGTGCAGTTGCAGCGGGTACGGCGCCAGGTAGTGCTGAAACCCGACCGTGGTCACCGAGGGCATGTGGTGGCGCAAGGCCAGTACCTGGGGCTTCTCGGTCACCATGTTTTCAAACTTGTCGAGAAAGATGTCGAACTCAATCCTGCGCGCCTTGAGGGCCGCGATGAGCCGCGTGTACCTGATGAACCGCGTGAGGCCCGTATCCCCGGCGGCCACCCGCGCGGCATCCCGCATCAAATGGTCGACCCGGATACCCCCGACCACCTGGGTGGAAGGCACCAACCAGAGTTGCCCGATGACAATGCCTGCGGCCCAGACATAGTCGCGGAGACGGTAATAGTCTTCCGGCAACAGACACGGCGTGGGACTGTTGCGGAGCGTCGTGAACGCGGCCCGGCGTGAGCGGGTGACGTTCTCCAACCAGGGCACCACCACGACGTCACAACCACGTGCCCGCAGGTGCTCCGGCAGCACGGTGAAATACCGATCGCTGCTGCCGCCATACTGCCGCAACGCCGCCTCGTCGATGCAGCAGTGCATCAACACACGCGTGACACCCGCCCGCGTGAAGGGTGTGACCGGGCGTCCCGTGGTCCTCGCGTCGAGCAGATCGCGCACCGAACGCAACAAGTGGAGCGCCCACACGCTGCAGAATCGGACACCCCACCTGACCTTCTCAATGACCTCGGGAAACCAGCGAGGTCCGGTGACAGGCCCCCCACCTGCGGCGTGCGCCGCAATCGTTCGCAGCACCGCCCGGTTGTCCGAGACGATCAGTGTCGGCGCATCCTGCCCCGCCAGCGCGTCAAGGGCCAGGCGCACCAGACACAGGTGCCGGAACAGCGGAGAAACGTAGGTGTTGCGCTCGGCGAGACGTGAGGCCCACCACCGTAGACCACCAGGGGATTGGTCCCGCAGGCCCACCACCCAGTCCACGAACGGCCCGCGCAGGGCTCCGGCCACCTGCTGGAGCGCTGCGCCCGAAGGCACCCGTTCAAAACCCTCCCCGAGCGCGGCCTCCCACGCGAGGGCGTCGCTGTAGCGCCGACCGAGGAACAACCACCGCACGGGCTGCGACCCGGCCTGCCGGCGCCACGCCGGCGCCAGCCGAAGCACGCGGCCCCGCTCGTTCACGTGGGCCAGATGCACCGGGCGCGGGTCAGACACGCTCGGCAAAGTCCGCAATCACCCGGGACAGACCGACCAGGTCAGGCAACACCGGCACACCCAGGTCGGACCAGTCGGGGCCGTCCGCTGTGGCCCGGGCCACGAACCTGACGCCCGCGGCGCTGGCGCCGTCGTAGTCGGTCATCGCGTCACCCACAAACACCAGGTCCTCGGGCGGCAGATCCGGCCCCAGCAGACTGGACAACACCACGTCCTTGGTCCGCGGCGATCCAAACACACCGGAGAAATACGGGGTCAGGTCGCGGCGCTCGACAATCTCGCGCAATTCAGGTTCCGGCGTCCCCGACACCACAAACAGCGTGAAGTCCCGCGCATGAAGCTCCCGAATCGTCTCAAGCGCCCCTGTGACCCACGGGGCGTCGACGACCCCGGTAAACGTGAGACGCTGAAACTCCTCACACAAGGCTTCCAGCTGCGCCTCGGGCAGCGGCCGCCGCAGAATCTCGCGATAGTAGTGGCGGATTTTTTCGACGCGCGACACACCGCCGTGGGCGAGATGGTAGGCCACGACCTGGGCAACCACATCAGGGCCTTCGCCCTCGAAGAGCCGGGCGAACGCCTGTGTTTTTACGCTGACGGATTCAACGATGACGCCGTCGAAGTCGAAGGCCACCGCACGGATCATGGGGCCTGGTGATCGCCTCGCGCGTGGATCTCGTGCAGACACTCAAGCAAACCCTGGCCCATGTCGACGTAACAGTTCCCCACCAATTTGTCGCCCACCTTGGGTGTAAACGAGTAGGGCGTCATGGTGTAGTGGGACTTGTTGGGCTCATCCGCAAACTCGACCACGAGGTCACGCCGCAGGATCTCCTCGATCATCTTGAGCAGGTCGACGGCACGCGTCGGGTGATGTCCCGAGATGATGATGTGCCGCATCGCGTACTCGTCACCGAGCACCTCTGCGGTCAACCTGGCGGCGTCGCGCACGTGAATGTATTCGCGGACATCGGCCTGCGACCCGCCGTACCGGATCCGGCTCTCAGCCAACGCCTGACGCAGATACCGATACAGACTGTTGCGGGTGTCGGCTCTGGGACCGTACAGACTGCCGTACCGCAGGATCGTGTACGGCAGGCCAAAACGGCGGTGGTATTCCTCGACGTACAACTCCCCCGCCTGCTTGCTGCAACGGTAAAAGCCGCCGAGTTCGCTGTACACATACACCGTGCTGGCGTAGATGAAGCGTTTGATCTTGGCCTCCACGCACGCCTCGAGCACAATCGCCGTCCCGAGAATGTTGCGGCGAATCGTATCGAGCGGACGCGTCGTGGCATCGTCGAGGTCGGCGAGTCCGGCAAAGTGGTAGACCACGTCGGCACCAACAAGCGCCGCCTTGACCTGGTCCGGATCAAGAATGTCGCCGACGATGACACGTTGTCCCTCTGACGCGTACTCGGACGGTTTCAGATCATAAATGGTGACGACGTGGCCACGCGCGGTCAGGGCATCCGCCACGTGACTGCCGAGAAAGCCGGCGCCGCCGAAGACGACCACGTTCATGGTCGGCGACCGGCCACCCGCCAGGAATCGTACCGATGTTCGAGGGCGTCGACCTTCTCCATCTGGAGCTTGCCCATCACGGTCCGATCCGCACTGAAATATTTCCAGAACAGGTCATCCTGGTACGTGGTCTTGTAGGTGTCGGCGAGATAGTCGACGTGATTCCAGTTGGCGCGCAACAGGGATTCGACTTCCTCGTAGAACGGTTTCCCGTCGTTGCCGGGAGGACTGGGGACCGGCGGCAAACCCAGCTTGCGACGCTGCATGTTGATGTAGGCCACGTTGGTGTGCACGTACGCGTAATTGGCATCGTCGATGGCGACGATCGACCCATCACGCAGGAACGGGTTCACGCGCTCCACTTCGCCGCGCAGCACCTCGAGTGTGTGTTCGCTGTCGAAGAAACAGAAGTCGACTGTCTCGTTCAGTTCGGCGAGCACCGGAATACCAAGCTCCGCCGAGTGACTGATGTAGGGAATGAACTTCCAGTGATCCTGCAGCGGTTTCCGGTAGTGCGACACCATCGTGTCGGTGATCACGGAACGCAGCATGGCGCCCTTGGGGCCGTTGGGGTCCCACGAATACAACACGCCGTTGTGTTTCATCGCGTAGTTGAGCAACACCAGCGTGCTCGCACCCACACCCGTTTCCACCAGAACAGGGCGCCGCCCGCCCAGGTCCAGGGTATTCAGCGTGTCGTGGATCGCGAGATATTCGGAGTCGGGGATCGAATTGATCCACCGGGGCATCATGCGCTTGATGAAGAGCAGGTAACCGGCTTCATTCGCGCGGATGTCATCGTCAGAACCAAACCAGAAATCGTACATCAGCGCACCCGCCCGTTCGTCACAACCAATCTCCACCACTGACCGACATACATTCACCCGTGATGTAGTCGCCGCCTCGCGACAGTATATACGTGATCAAACGGGCGACATCCTCAGGCGTCCCGGCGCGCCGGAGCGGAATCAGCTCCGCACGTTTGCGCAGGGCCTCCGCGTCGCGGCGGGCGCGCCGCACGTGAAACTGCGTCTGGATGAAGCCGGGCGCGATGGCATTCACCAGGATGCCGCGTGCCGCACCGTCACGCGCCAGCCCTTTGGTGAGGCATTCAATCCCCGCCTTGGCGACGCCATAAGCAAGGGAGTTGCGCCCGCCGCCGTGCCGCGCAGACCCCGTGCTCATGAGGACCACCCGACCGCCGCCGTCGCGCATGTGGAACATCGCGCGCTGGGCGAGAAAAAACGGCCCGCTGAGATTGACCTGCAGGTCGGCCGACCACTCGGCCTCGGTCAGGTCCTCCCACGCACAGGGATTGGTGATGGTGCCGGTGAGTTGGACCAGCGCATCGATGCCACCGGCCCATCCGACAAATTGATCGACGAGCGCGTGACACGCCGCCTGACTGTCCAACGCCCCGCCAAACATCTGCAGACGATCGGACGGCCATGCGAGCTCCGACGCCAGCGCATCGAGCCGGTCGCGGTGCTGGTGAAAGTGCGCGCCCACACGAATATCACTCGCCGCCAGCTGGCGGAGGAGCGCGCCGCCAATATCGCCGCTGGCCCCTGCGACCAGCACCCGAGAGACCTGTAGCGGCTCGGCCGGAAGACTCACGCGTCGACTCCAAAATAACAGCGGCGTGTGTACTCGACGCTGTCGCGAATCACGTCAGCCGAGGGGCCAAACCCTCGACGCATTTCAATCGACACCCACCGGTCATACCCCGACCGCCGCAGGGCCGCGCCGATGGGCGCATGGTCAAGCCCGGTGGATCCAGGCGGCGCAAGACCCGGATCGCCGACATGAAAATGGCGCGCAGCACGACCGTGACGCGCCAGTGCGCCATCAATGTCCTCACCCTGTTCGACCATCGCCTTGGCATCCAGGTGCAGGCCAAACGCCGGATGGTTGACCAGCGAGACCAACGTGGCGCCTTCATCACTCGACACGATGAACTCCGTCTCCTTCGCCGGCAACGGTTCGATGCAGATCTCCACACCCGCCGGAGCCGCAGCCTCCGCCGCCTCGCGGTACGCGTCGGCCGCCCAGGGCAACGCCTCGGCGTAGGGCCGACCGTGCCGTGTGCGATTGCGTGGGGACCCGACCACCAGGACGCCGCCCCCGAGATCGCCGGCCAGATGCGCCAGCGCGGTCAGATACGACACCATCTCGCGCCGGCCCGCCGCATCCCTGAACAGTTCCAGGTCAGGGCGGGTGAAAAACAACGCATGGAATCCGACAAACGTCAGCCCGGCGTCGGCCATCTGTCGCCGGATCTCCGCGCGTGCGGCCGGGGTGGCATCAACGGGTTCCTCCCAGAGCACACTGGGCGCCAGCTCGATGCCCTCACACCCGAGCGTCCGGAGCAACGTGAGGTGCGCCAGCCAGGCATCCGGCTCCCACGCGATGTTGGAGACCGCGAGTTTCATGCGCGGGAACTCGTCCCGTTGTCGTACGGGGTGGCCTGTTCCGTGAATCCATGGGCACGCAGCCAGAACTCCACGCCAGGCACCTGGAACTCGAAGTCGACGTCCACACCGCCCCACTGTTTGATGGGGTGAATCCGCTGCCCCATCCATTTCTGCGGCAGCAGCCCGTTGTGAATGTGTTCGAGGCAGTGCGGTCGCACGATGGAGGTGGACATGTCGGCAAACCAGACGTCGCCCTGTGAATCACGATCACAGTTGAGCGTTTTGGGATCACCAAACGTTTCGAACGGCACAAACGGCTGCAGCAGTCCATCAGGACCGATCCGGCGCGCTCGCAGCGGGCTCCACATGTTGTAGCAGGAGACCGTCACGGCGGAGTCGCGTGTGGGATCGGCACGGAGCGCCTCGATGCCTTCGTCCAGTGTGGCGGACACGATCGTCGCCGCATTGCAGAACAGGAGCACCATCATCTCAACCGGACGCCCGAGCACGTCGCGGATGTGGCGGAAGCCATGCACGTACGCGTCCTCGCCGAGGGCTTCCTTGGTGGCCAGCTCCGGCGGACGATTGATCACGGTCGCCCCGTGAGCCACGGCGATCGCCTTGATCCGCTCGGAATCGGTCGACACATACACTTCATCGATGTGGCGGGCATTGAGTGCAGCCAGCAGCGGATACGCCATCATCGGGCGCCCGAGCACGGGATAAAAATTCTTTCCTGGAAAACCGACGCTTCCTTCGCGTCCAAGCAACAAGGCGGCAACCATCGTCTGCGTCTCCTGCTAAATGACCGGGCACCGACGGCACGGTTCACATTCGCCGCGCGCGGCGGCCAGATGTTTCGCGCGCAGGTCCTGGTATTTTTCACCGAGCCACAGGCTGCTGAGATCTTCGGTGAGCGCATTGCCCACCGCGAGGGTGGACTTGTAATCGTTTTCGCACGGGTTGACACGGCCGTCCGCCCACACAAACATCCGCAACCACAACTCGGAGCAGGGTTCGGTGATGTCGTTGACGGGCCGCGCGTACGTGCTGTCCCACGGGTTGTAGTTGACGAACGCGACCTGGTCGACCATGTCGCCCCAGAACGACTCCATCTGATCGAGGCCCGGCGTGCCCGGCACCTTCACCCCTGACACACGCGTCAGGATGGGCGACTGTGGATAGTGTTTCGCGCGGATGTCGCGGAACATCTGGAGGTTCTTCAGCACCTTGTCGAGTTTGCCGCGGACACGCAGTTGGCCGTAGGCCGGCTCCGATGCCGCATCCGCCGAAAACACGAGCAGGTTCACACCGCCCTGGAGAATGGCGTGGCACTTGGCCTCGTCGAGCAGGGAGGCGTTGGTGTTCATCTTCAACGCGAGGAACTTGCCCGGCAGATACGCCAGCATCTCCTTGATCTTCGGGGCCATGAACGGCTCACCGCGCGATGCGAGCGTGACGGCCTCAACCTGGCCTTGCGCCTGATCGACCACACGTTTGAACAAGTCCAGCGACATGAAGGCCATGTGCGAACTGCCCTTGCCGGAGAAGGCCTCGTCGGTCTGGTAGCAGAACACGCACCGATAGTTGCAATGGGCACTCGGCTCGATCTGCAGGCAGGGCGGGAACGCGTCGAGGATCCGTCGCTGCGGGTAGATTTCGTACCGGTACCGGTAGAACATGTACCGTGGCAGTTGCTCGTCGGTCAGCCGGCTGATCTCTTCGATGACGTTGGTGTGCAGCGTGAACGACGGGAACCCGTCGACCGCCCCGCCGTCGCCGAGCAATTCCCGGCACGCCTGCAGCACCACCTCGGCGCGTCCCGGCGCCATGCCGGCCGACTCAACGGACGCCATGAGGCGTTCGATGCGCGGGCGGACGTCGGCCAGTCGCTCGTGGTGGCGAATGTCCACAAAGCTGTTGTGCTTGCGGTAAATCGACGCGTCGGACGAGAGCGGACTTTCAGAACGTTCGGTCATAAATTCCCCAAAGAACTACGATCCACCTTGCTGGTCAGCCTGTGCTCGCTGCCCGGGTGTGGCAAACAACACTGCGTACTGCCCATTGGCGCGCACGAGTTCCTCGTGGCGTCCCTGTTCGACAACCCGTCCCTGATGCAGGACGACAATGTTATCAGCCGTCGAGACGCTCGACACGCGGTGCGCGATCACGATCACCGTGTAGTTCCGCGCCAGATTGGCAATGGTGTTCTGAATCGCGGTCTCCGACACAATATCGAGGGAACTCGTGGCCTCATCGAAGATCAGGATGTCAGGATCGCCAAGGAGCGCGCGAGCGATGCACAACCGCTGTTGCTGCCCGCCCGACAACTTCATGCCACGCTCGCCGACGACGGTATTGTATCCCTCCGGCAGTGTCTTGATGAAGTCGTGCGCGTTGGCTGCCGTTGCCGCCTGCTCCACGTCCGCGGGTGAAAATCCGCTTCGTCCGAAGAGAATGTTCTCAGCCACCGTCCCGTGAAACACAAAGGGATCCTGCGTCACCAGTCCCAGCCGGCGGCGCCACGACTGGATGTCGAGCGACGTCAACGGGTGCCCGTCGATTGTGACGCTGCCCCCGCTCGGCTGAAAGAGGCCCAGCAACAAGTTCACGATCGTGGACTTGCCCGCACCGGAGGTGCCGACTAACGCGGTCACCTCGCCACGTTTGATGGTGAGGTTGATGCCGTGGAGGAGCGTGGGCCTGCCCGCGTGCGAGAAGGTCACGTTCTCCAGGCGCACCGCGTCGGCAAGCGGCCCGACCTGGCGTTGGGGCGCCGCCTCGGTGGGAGCCCCGGCGATCAGGGCCTCATGCACTTTTTCGGCGTCGGCCATCAGGCCCTGAATTTCCATGCGCGAGCGTCCAACGGTCGTGACCGCCGGCAGCATCTGGACCACACCGGCGGCGAAGATTCCCAGCTGCGGGAGCAGCACGGTGAGGTCGGTTGACTGATCGAGGCGCAGCACGACGAGGCAGCCCAGCATCAGCAACATCGCCGCCGGCTCCATCAGGTGCTTCGGCAAACCCAGCCAGACAAGGTCACGCGCGTAGAGGTGCGAGTACGAAGCATTCTTTTCGCGGAACCGCTGTTCCCAGTGACGTTCGGCACAAAACGTCATGATCTGCCGAATCCCGGAGATGAACTCAGTCACGATCACGAGTTCATCCGACGCCGCCACATACCGCTCGCGCCCCACGTGGTAGGAGATGCGTCGGGACAGGATTCTGATGATCTGGTAGTACACCAACCCGAGCACGACCAGCGCCGCCATCCCGAGCGGGAACACGGTGAGGAGCACGATCGCAATGGCCACCACACGACAGACTTCCGCAGCCATCGTGATGACCTTCTGCAACAACAGGGAAATGCGGCCGGGCGCGGTCAACGCCTGGTACAAAAGATGTCCTTCCTTGTTATCGAGAAAAAATTGATACGGACGACGCCCGTACGTGCCCACCGACCGATCCTTCAGGTCGTACAACACACGGCCCGTCGTGTGGGCCACCATCCAGTCGCGCACCTGACTCAGGACAGCCTTCACCACAAACAGCAGCACCAGCAGAATGGCCGCGGCCACCACCGGATCCGATGATGGCATCCATCCAAGGATCCTCAAGAAGCCCGCACGGAGCGTGCCGCCGCCAGTCATGGCCTCGCCGGACGCCAACGATGACAGCAGCGGGAAAAACGCCGCGAGGCTCAATCCCTCGAGGATCGAGGCCATGACCATGACCACAAACACAGCCAGAAAACGCGACCGGTACGGCCGCATGAAAAACGCAATGACTCGGTAGTTGCTCATGAATGGGGACTGACGGAAACGAGGGCGTCGTTCAGCACCGCGATGGTGCGATCGACATCGGCGTCAGACAGCCCCGCGCCGGAGGGCAAGCTGACCGCACGGTGATAGATGGTCACGGCGTGTTCGATTTCAAAGGCCTGGAAGGTCTGGAAGGGCGGCAAGTCATGAATCGTGTGCCACAAGGGCCGCGCCCCGACCTGACGAGTGTTGAGGACCTGAATGACGGCCTTCCGCTGGGCGAGTGTGGTGGTGCCGGTCAGCAGCGCCGTGTAGAGCCAATGATTCGAGGTGATGTCTGCCTGGCGAGGCATCGCGGCAATCCCGGACATCTGCCGCAGTGCTGCGTCATACCTGTCCGCGATCGCGGCCTTGCGTCGAATGAATCCATCGAGTTGCTCGAGCTGCGCCACACCCAGGGCGGCCTGCACGTTCGTCAGGCGGTAGTTGTACCCGACGGAGTGATGCACGTATTCGAGCGGGTCGTCCTTGGCCTGGGTGGTCAGGTATTTGACGCGGTCGGCGAGGGCGGAGTCGGCCGTCACCACCATGCCCCCTCCACCGGTGGTGATGATCTTGTTGCCGTTGAAGCTGAACGCGCCGAGGTCGCCGAAGGTGCCGAGTTGACGCCCATGGCGGCGCACACCAAGCGCCTCGGTAGCGTCCTCAATCACCATCAGTCCGTAGTCGTGCGCCGCGGCCACAATCCGTTCGATGTCGCAGGCCAGACCAAGGATGTGCACCGGCATGACCGCACGAACGCGCCGACGCGTTCGACGGTTGATGCACCCGTCCGACGTCCGCTCACACTCGGTGGCGAGGAACCGCTCAAATTTTTCAGCGTCCATCTGCCAATACACCGGGTCCACATCCATGAACACCGGGTACGCGTTGGCGTACCGGATGGCGTTGGCCGGCGCCGCAAACGTCAGATCTGACACCACCACCTCGTCGCCGTCCTCCACACCGGCGACCAGCAGCGCGACATGAATGGCGGCAGTCCCGTTCACGACGGCGACCGCGTGCGGCGCGCCTGTGTAGGCGGCCAATTCACGTTCAAAACGTGTCACAAAGGGCCCGACCGATGAGACCCATCCGGTGTCCAGGCATTCCTTGACGTACGCCCATTCATTGCCGCCGATCACCGGCTCCGAGAGGGGGATGAATGTGTCGGCCACGGCCGGGGAGATTGCAGGTCTGGGTAAAGATTCCGACACTCGACTCATGCCTCCGCTGGGTGGAGCCCAGCACCTGCCGCCACACGCGGTCCCTGAAACGGGGTCGAGCGACGATCGCCGACCCGAGTGATTTTGTCGGCGCCCCAGCGCGAAGCATACGCCTCGGCCACTTCGCCCAGCACCGCGTCACGACCGCGCCCGGCCCGCAATCCGGCCATGACGGCGGCCATGAAGTCCCCGATCCGCCCCGCCGCGCCGCCATCCCTGAAGGGGTCGTACCGGTGAATCAGCGGTTCCCACCGGCCAAACCTGTCGGGGCTGCCGGCAGCCGAGAAGTGCGACTCCACGGCGCGCCACAACGTCTTCCAGTCCGTAAAGACCACCGTGCCCGGGCCCAGCTCATACATCGGACTGCACGGCCACCCCTCACGATCGAGCAGCAGAGTGGGGACACCTGCGAGTGCGGCTTCGAACCCGGCGGTGGATCCGCACAAATGGCCGTGAATCACCAGGTCCGCCGCCAGGGCCGCAAGCACCGGCGGGTCGCTGCCGTGCATCGAGCCCGCGTCGCACATCACACATCGGCCCGTGGCGATCGCCTCATCGAGCAGTGACGCCACCGGTCCGAGGCGTCGACGCAGGCTGGACGGGTGCTTCGGTTTGAGCACCAGACCCAGCGCGGGGTCGCGGAGCACCTGCTCCAGCACCGCGATGTAGTTGTCGCGCATGAATTCGTGGCCCGTGTGCCACCGCGAGTCCTCAGCGGAGTTTTCATCAAAGTACGCCAGGACCCGCTGCGCCCCGCACGCCTCGAGGGCGCGCCGGATCTGCGCGGCAGCCGCGCGTTGATGGTCCGCGCGGTGATCCCCGACATATCCGACGGCCACGTGGTAGTCGATTCGTGATCCCGATCGCCGCTCAACGTCGGCATCCATCGGCGAAAAACCGAACATCACGTCCACGTCCGCGGCCATCTCCGGACTCGGATCGATCTGAAAGGAACGCTGATAGATCGCGGTCACGCCCCCCCGGCGCCTCAGGGCGGCGGCAATCGGATAGATCCGCTCATCAAAGCGGTACCACGTGAGATACGCCCTGACGTCGAACGTCTCGAAAAAATCACCCCAGTACTCGCGCAGGACTTCGAAGTTGTCGAGCCGTTCCTCCATCCACCGCCATTCCCGCGTCGCGGCATTCGGCACGCCGCCCGCCGCATGCACCCGGCGTGCGCGATGGACCGGCGCATGCGTGAAGATCGGCACCTCCACCGCCGAGCTCGCGCCCGGGTACAGCGCCACGGCGCGAATCCCGTGCGCCTGCAACTGACGATGACGCTCCGGCGTGAGGGGATCCTGCGGGGCAACAAACGTCACCAACAGGTTCTGCCCTTCAAGCGACGATTCCTGCCAGAAGAACAGGTCGGAGTGTTGACCCGGCGCATCCAGATTGAAGTGTCCGAACGACTCCACGGCCATGGCCGGCATCCGGGACGCGCCGACACCACCCGAGGCAGGGACGGGTGCGGGGCACACAGCACTGCTGATAGACGCGCCGTGTTTACGGAGGAAGACGATATGTCCGACGGTGTCGCGCCACTTCCGGATTCGCGCGAGTCCGGTGGGCCCAAGCACCCGCCGGACAAGGGCGGCGGGACGGAACGCCGGGGTCACCGCTTCCACCACGACACCACTTCGACGGCCATAGTCGGCAATGACGGCGTGCCACGGACGGCGTTCGATCACCAGACGAACCTGGTCTTCTCCCGACCCCTGCGCGTGCCATGCCGCCACCTGGATCAGCAGCAGCGCGCGCCATAACGTGGCATTGTCGGAGAGGCTGATGGCGCCGACACATTTGGCGAGATATTCGGTCTGGATCTGGTCCAGCCCTGCGGCCTCGACAAAGTCAGTGAAGACGCTCTGCGTGATCGCCGCCTGCTGCACCTGCTCGAGATCAACAAAGGCGATTCGCAGACGAATCAGACGGCCCTCTGCGTCCCGGACATCCACGAGCCGGAAGTCCAGCCGCGTCACGGCGACATGACGGAGTCGGCAGATCACGCGGGCCAACGCTGCCGCCGGTCGGGTGGCATCCACGTACCAACACGTGCGAATGGAGCGATCACGAACGACGATGGGCAGGACGGTTCCAACGAACGTCCTGACGGTGAGGGACTCACAATACAGTCCCCCGCGTCGATCAGACCGCATACTGCCCGGTTCGAAACGCGCCGCGGTTCTCGCTGATCCAGGCGATCGTCTGGCGCAAGCCCTCTTCGAGCGTGACCTCCGATGACCAGCCGATCAATTCCCGGGCGAGACCCGCATTGGCGAGCAGACGATCCACCTCACTGCCCTTCGGCCGCAGGCGGCTTTCTTCAGACTCGAAGGTGACGTTGTTGCCGACGAGGCCCGCAATGGTGGTCGCCAGATCGCCGACACTGATCTCGCGCCCGCTGCCGAGATTGACCGTGCGACCGATGGCGGCAGGCGAGGTGGCCGCCGCGACAAATCCGCGCACGATGTCGGCCACATAGTTCAAGTCGCGGGTGGGATGCAGGTGGCCGAGTCGCACCACGCCGCCGGCCAGACACTGCGTGATGATCGTCGGGATGACCGCACGGGCCGATTGCCTGGGACCGAACGTGTTGAAGGGCCGCACCGTCACGACGGGCAGCTCAAACGAAAGATGAAACGACTCCGCCAGTTTGTCCGCTCCGATCTTCGTGGCCGAGTACGGCGACTGCCCCTGCAGGGGATGCTGTTCATCGATGGGTGCATACAGCGCCGTGCCGTACGCCTCACTGGTGGAGGTATGCAGCACACGCGAGACACCGTGTGCACGGGCGGCCTGCAGAACGTTCAGGGTCCCGTCAATATTGGTCCGGACATACGACAGCGGTGCCTGATAGGAGTACGGAATCCCGATGAGCGCCGCCAGATGAAACACGACATCGACACCACGCATCGCGTGGCTCACGCTGTCGCGGTCGGCAATGTCACCGGCCACCACCTCGATGTCGCCGCGGCGCGGCGACTGGTAAAGCCATCCCCACGATCCGTTGCCGCGGTAGTGGACAAACGCCCGGGTCGTCGCGCCGGCGTTCACCAGATACTCCGTCAGATGGCTCCCGATGAACCCCCCGGCCCCTGTGACCAGAACCGTTTTGCCGCGCAGATCGCCTACACCTGCCATGAGGCCACATCCTTTTGCGCCTGGTGATAGTCGTCCATCTGGCCGATGTCGAGCCAGTACTCGCGCAGGGGAAAGCTGACCACCGGCCGCCGATCGGCCAGGAGTCGCTCCAGCAATTGGGTCATATCGCAACGTTCTCCACTTGGAATGTAGTCATACACCGACGGCTCAAGCAGGTAGATGCCGGCGTTGATCAAAAAAGTCACCTTCGGCTTTTCGCGGAGCCGCACGACGGCGGCGTCCTCGCACTCAAGCACACCGTAGGGCAACTGCAGTTCATATTGGCGGACCGCGACCGTGATATCCGCCTCGTGCGACCGGTGATATTCAAGCATCGCGCGGAAGTCCACTTGCGTGAGGATGTCCCCGTTGATCACCAGCGTGGTCTCGGTCGGCCGTGCCATCAGGCCCAGCGCTCCAGCCGTGCCGAGCGGCCGATCCTCGGCGACGTAGCTCAGCGCCACACCAAAATCCCGCCCGTCCCCGAAGTGGTCCGTGATCTTGTCGCTGTTGTGGTGCGTCGTCACGCTGACCTGCCGGATGCCGGCGTCGCGCATCTGCTCAATGAGGATCTGCAGGAGCGGCCGGTCCCCCACATGCAGCATGGGCTTCGGCGTTCCCGCGGTCAGTGGGTAAAGGCGCGAACCCGCGCCGCCCGCCATGATGACCGCGTTCAACCCCAGCCGCTCCGGCTCCGGGAGAAAATCGTCGAGCGTCACCAGGCCCACCACCCGGCCATCGGCGTCCAGGATTGGCAGGTGCGCGAGCCGGTGTTGTTTAAGTGACTGCAGGTAGGTCTGCGGGTCCGCGCCGGCCAGGCCGGTCACCGGGGTCGCAAACGCCGACTGGGCCTTGCCGTCCAGCACCGCCGCCAGGGGGCCATCCAGATCGAGGGCCGCCAGCATGGCTCTGCGCAAATCACCGTCCGTGATGGTTCCGGCCAGACGGCCGTGTTCATCCACCACGAGGACAATGCCGATACGGCTGCGGTCGATCCGGGCCGCCGCCTCGCGCAGCGATCCGCCCCGTGGGATGACTAGGTTATCGAGATCGGTGTACATGACTCTTCCCTTACTGGGGCGTTCCGTCCGCGCCGGACGCCGACCGCTCACTGAGGGGGCGCGCCGGGACTCCGACCACCACGGCACCCGCAGGGACGTCCCGGACGACCACCGCACCCGCCCCGACCACACACGCGTCGCCCAGCGTCAGGCACTGCCGGACTGTGGCACCCGCCCCGATATGCGCGCCGACGCCGACGGAGACCGTACTGGCCAGCCGGGCGCCGGTGGCAATGTGCGCGTGGTCCCCGACGCGGCAATGATGTTCAACGACGACGCCGCTGTTCACAATCACATTGGCCCCGATGGTCGCGCCCACGTTCACCACGGCGCCGGGCAGCACCACCGTGCCGGGACCGATCGCCGCACGAGGCGAACAGATCGCACGGGGATGAATGACGGTCAGCGGCGTCAGTCCGAGGGACACGGCAAGGTCGAACAACCGGCGCCTCGGGCCGTTGTCGCGCACACCGCCAACGCCGACCACAAACCACCGCGCCCCGTCTGCGATCAACCCGGCGAGACGTTCATCGCCGCCGACCACCGGCGCGTCACAAATGGTCGTGCCCCACAACTGCGGAGACGGATCAAGCACCGCGCACTCCACGTCCAGTCCCGCGGACTGGATCGCGTCGAGCACCATCGCGGCGTGCCCACCTCCGCCGAGGATCACACAGGAGATCACGGCTCGCTCCTGATGTCGATGAAACGTTTCACGATCAGACGGCGATCAAGCGGCTGGGATACCAGCCGATCCACAATGCGCGCCGACGCCGTTCCGTCGCCATACGGATTCACCAGACCTCGGAGGGATGCGCGAAAGGCCGGTGCCAACGCCTGCGCCACACCCGCGCGAATCGCCGCAGCATCCGCCTCCACATCGATCACGTTGGCCGCCCGCACCCGCCCCTGCTGGCGGCCGCCGATATTCACCACGGGCAATGCAAACGACGGCGCCTCGATCAGGCCGCTCGACGAGTTGCCAACCATGGCCGCGGCGATCGACATCAGCCCGAAATACCCTGCGGTCCCGAGGTTCGCCACCAGTCTGGCGGAGGGGGTTCGCGAGACAAACGTCTGCAACTGCGCGGCGATGTGTTGACCGCCCACGTCGGCATTGGGCATGGTAAACACCAGCGGCCGCGCGATTCCCTCGAGCGCCTGCAGCAAGGCCTGGATCTGCTCGTCTTCCTGTCCCGCCTCGAGCGTCTCAGGATGAAAGGTCACCACAAGTGGATCTTCGTCGAGCGCCAGATCGAGGCGAGAGGCCAGCGCTGCGCGATCCTGGACGGGCACCAGCCGGAGGTTGTCCAGCGAGGGCGCACCCGACACCACGACACGCCACGCTTCCTCGCCCATCTGGCGAACACGGGCGGCGTACGCCTCGGTGGATACAAAATGGAGATGGCTCAGCTTGGTGATGGCATGGCGGAACGCATCATCAATCGCACCCTCGGTGATCTCGCCACCGTGAATGTGCGCGATCGGTATGCCGAACGGGACCGCCGCGACCGCCGCCGCATGCATCTCCGCACGATCACCAAGGACCACCAGAAGATCGGGTCGTACACGTGCATAAGCTTGTGCACACCCGAGGGTGCCCAGCCCCATCGACATCGCCACGGATTCGGCGGAATCGGACGCGAGCAGATGGTCGACCCGCGCGCCAATCGGCTGGCCGTCCGACTCGATCTCCTTGATGGTCTCGCCAAAACGCGCGGGGAAATGCATCCCGGTGGCGATGACCTGGAGGTGCACCTCGGCGCTCGCGCGCAGCCGCGCGAGGACGGGACGATAAATGCCGTAGTCCGACCGGCCGACCGTAACGACGGCAATGGTCCTCACGCGAACATGTCCTCCGAGATCAACGTTCCAGCCGGAATGGTACACGTCGTCACCCGGCCAACCAGGCGCGGCAGCATCGACGGCCGCAGGCCGGTCCCAGGGCGGCGCATGGCCAGCCACTCGCGGCTCATAACCGTGCCCGGCGGAATGTCCATGGCCGCGACGATGCTCTTGCGGGCCACGCGGGCCACCTCCGCTTCACTTGGGGAGGGTTCCTTCCGACCGTGACCGAGCGCGGCCTCGACGTCACGAACGCCACGCACCAGCGCCTTCAATTCCGCCGGTTCGATCGACGCCTGATGGTCGGGACCGGGACGACGGCGGTCGAGGGTCAGATGTTTTTCGACCACGTGCGCGCCCAGCGCCACGGCTGCGAGCGCGATGTCAATTCCAAGCGTGTGATCGGAGTAACCAACCGGCACCTCAAACGCGCGCGCCATTGTCTCCATCGCACGCAGATTGGTGTGCTCCGGAGCGGCCGGGTAGTTGCTCACGCACTGCAGGAGGACAAGTCCGGGATCTCCCGCAGCTCTGACCGTGGCCACCGCTTCGGCAACTTCGGCTTCGGTCGCCATGCCCGTCGACAGCAGCAGCGGTTTGCCTAATCGCGCAACAAAATCAAGAAAGGGCAAGTTGGTCAGATCGCCCGACGAAATCTTGAAGGCAGGCAGACCGAGTTGGTGCAATGCCAGCGCGCTGGATTCATCGAACGGAGTGGACAGGAAAAGAATCTGTCGGGAGGCGCAGTAGCGGATGAGTTCGACGTGCGCCTCAGGCGACAGAACCAGTCGGCGCAACATGTCCAGTTGCGACTCCGCCGTGTTGGTCGACTCAAGCTGGTACGCCGCCTTTGGGGCGTCTGCGGTCGCCAGCTGGTCCGGGTCAAAGGTCTGAAACTTCACCGCGTCCACACCCGCGGCCACCGCCGCGTCGACAAGCGCCCGCGCCACCTCAAGGGACCCGTCGTGGTTGACGCCGGCTTCGGCGATGAGAAAGCAGGGGTGCCCCTCACCGATGGCGGCCGTGCCAATGCGCACCGGAGCTACCATGCGGTCCACCCGCCATCCACCAGCAGCTCCTGCCCCGTCACATACGCGGACAGGTCACTGGCCAGGTAGGCAATCGCGCCCTTGATGTCTTCTTCGGTCGCCATACGTTTTAGTGGTGTGCGCGCCGAGTATCGCTCCTGAAAGACCGCGGGTTGCCCCCGCTCAATCCCGCCCGGCGAGACCAGGTTGACTCGAACCGCGGGCGCCAGCACGGTCGACAGGTAACGACCGAGTTGGCGCAACCCGCCCTTGGCGGCGCCGTACCCTGCGGGATTCGCCATGGGGGTGCCGGCGTAGAGCGCCAGGTCGGGACCCACGGAGCCATAGATCGACCCGACCAGGACGATCGCACCGTGCCCCGAGGCGGTCAGGGGCGTCGCCGCCTCCTGCGCAATGACAAACGCCGACGTCAGGCTCACACGCAGGGCCATGTCCCACGCCTGCACAGACTGTTCGGCAAACGGCGTGGCCCACCCGGCTACCGGCGTGGTGCCGACATACGCCGCGCAATGCACCACGATATCCAGCCGTCCCCACTGTGCTGCGGCAGACCGCACGGCGGCACGTGTGGCCGCCTCATCAGCCAGATCGCAGGCAAGCCCGACGGCGGCTCCACCCTTGGCGGTCAGGTCGGCAGCCACCTGATCGCAGCGATCCTGATCGCGGTCGAGCACGACGACGGCACCACCCAGCTCACGGATGGCCTCTGCCGCGGCACGGCCGACGTGGCCTGCGCCGCCCACGATGAGCGCCACACGCGATTCCAGACTGGAGAGTGCCTGTATGGAACGTGTTACAGCCATGGCAGAGTCACCAGCCCTTCACGAATCAGCAGGTCGGCGTGGGCGAAGTCTTCCGGCTCATCGATGTGGATGGCGCGCACTTCCGGAATCTCGTGCATGAGATACCGGCCCGCCGTGCGCCAGTCGGCCACTTCGCGACGAACAAAGGCCGCGCGCCACAGATACAACGACGCATTGATCCGGTAGACGGGGGGCACATCCTGGCGGCGACTGTAGGTCGCGCCGGCATCGATCAGGTTTTCCATCCAGCCGTCACGACGAACCACGCAGTGCCAGATGGGATTAAACGGCGGCTGGGACACTCCGATCACGCCGTCGGCGTCGGGTGTGGCCTCCAGCGCTTCGAGCGCGGCGGTGACATCTTCCGGCAGCCGGCCGGGCGACGTCGGGTCGAGGAGAAGCACCACATCGAAGGGGCCGCCGCCTGCGGCCTCGACCGTCTCAAGGGCGTGCCGGATGACAGGCCACATCGGGCTGTCGTCGCGTGCCAACGACGCCGGCCGATCGATGACCTCTGCGCCAAAGCCGCGCGCGACCGACGCGATCGACTCGGCATCGGTGGTCACCACCACACGATCGATCTCGGGGCACCGTTGCGCCAGCAGAATCGAGTGGCCGATCAGCGGCACGCCGCGAAGCGGGCGGATGTTCTTCCCCGGCAGGCCCTTGGAGCCGCCCCGGGCCGGAATCACGGCGAGGATTCTCATATCGGTGGCTGGCTGAACACAGGGGACTCCTGACAACGGGTAATCGACGAACGCCTCGCCGCATCACAGATGGCCAGCGCGTCCACGCCAGACCGCGCCGAGGCGAGCCGTTCATCGTGAACGGGCGACAAGGGCCACAGGAACGCCTTCAACTGCTCCCTGTATTTGTCGTCGCGGGCCTCGGACACATCCATCCGCAAGGGTGCCTGCCCGAAGACATCAATGTCGACGATGCCGCCGAGCAGATCCCACGTCAATGTGCCGCACTCTCCGTCGATGGTGAGCTTGCGTCTCGGGTGATGCGTCAGGTAGTCGAGGCGCAATGAGATAGACGCGCCGTCAGCTGTCCAGAACAGGTCGGCGGTTTCTTCTGCCTCGATATTGAGCCGCCCGCTGTTGCCGAGGGTCGCCTGAACAGCGCGTGGACGTCCGAATAACCACAGAGCGTAGTCCACCTCGTGGATCAGATCACGGAGCACTCCGCCCTCGTCGAGTCGGGCGGCATACGACGCGCGATAGTCCGTACCGGGCCTCCACGACGGCAGGTAGGACTGGCACTCGATGCGGACGGCGTGCACGCGCCCCAGGTCTGGGAGTCGACGTCGCACCACGGACATCCCCTTCATGAACCGCAGACAGCAGCCCACAAAGACCTGGCGTCCTGCCGCAGTCGCGGCGCTGAGCACCAGGCTCGCCCGAGGCGCGTCCACCGACAGGGGTTTTTCGACCAGCACATCGCAGCCGTTGGCCAGTGCCGCTCCAGCGTCGTCGGCGTGGCGCGCGGTTGACGTTGCGATGACGGCATAACGTGCACCTCGGGAGATGGCATCCGCCCAGTTCTCAACCACGGTCAAGCCCTGCGCCTCGAGTTCGGAGCGCCGGAGTCGTCTGGTGGGCATGGCCAACACGGTTACCGCCGGAAAATTCCGAAGGATGTTGAGCATCCGCAGTCCGATGGATCCCGTGCCAGCCACAACACAGGTCAGCGGCATTGCCGACACGTCGAGCGGCCGGGTCTCGTTATCGCCCACGGCGTTTGCTTCGGCGGGCGGTGAATTGCGCCGTCACCGCAGCGTACCCTTCACGGGCGGTGTGTCCGAGCAACATCGCGTCGAACGAATACACGATCACAGAGAAGCCGTCCCGCAGTGCGGTCTGCACCAAGGCTGGAGACGGGGCGATTACGTGAAGCCCGATGGCCACTCCCTGCCGACGTGCCACGCCCTTGATGTGCTTGAAGGCCTGGCGCATCAGCGGATGCGAAAGATCTCCGGGGACCCCCAGCGACGCCGACAGGTCATACGGACCGACGAGCAAGGCATCCACGCCGTCAACCGCCGCGATCTCGGCGAGGGCCTCCAGGGCCTTGCGGTGTTCTATCTGGAGAATGACAATCGACTCACGCTCCCGCTTCTTGCGATACACGTCGAAGGCCGCGCCGTAGCCCTGCGCGCGCCCGAGGCCGACCCCCCGCGTTCCCACCGGCGGATACCGCACAGCATCGACGACGGCCCTCGCATCGTCGGCGGAGTTGACCATAGGAACGACTACCCCATGGGCACCCATGTCCAGAACACGTTTGATCTCACTGGCACTGTTCTCCGACATCCGGACGAGCGGCGACGACCCGGTGAGTTCGATCACCTGAACGAGCTGCTGCACCTGTTCAAAATCAATCGCGCTGTGTTCGAGGTCGATGACCAGCCACGGATATCCGGCCTGGGCGAGGATTTCCGCAATCGGCGCGTGCCCCAGCGTGATCCACGAGCCGACGGTGGGCTTCCCTGAGGCGATCGCCCGCTTGACGGCGGCCTGTGTCATCGGCTCCGCCTTTGCCGGTCCAGCACGGCCTCAGCCAGCTGAAAGTCTTCCTCGTCGTCGATGTCCAGTGCCTCGATCTTGTCCATCTCGAAAAGGAGGGGCCTATCGCCGATCCGCCTCCCTGTCTGCAGAAAGGATTGCCGCGAGAACAGGTAGATATTTGAATTCTCCATGAGCACGGGAGGGAGGTCCTGCGTTCTGAGCATTTCCGTTGGATCGTGGTTGATGGGCATCCCGTCCTGGGAATAGCATCGGGCACGAATGGCTGTCACCCCGTAAAGGGAATCATGACCGCCGGACTCAACAAAGCGCCGAATCGCAGCATCCACCGTCTGTGCCTTCAGGAAAGGGTTGGTGCTGTGCGTCTGCAGGAAGAGGTTGCCCTCGACCTGCTGGAGGTCATATCCGATGATTGTGTTCATCGACACGAAGTCACCGCAAATAGCCTCGGGCCTCCGGTGAATAACGACATGATCGCCATAGCGGGACCGGACCTGGTCAGCGATGGCCTCGCTGTCGGTATTGACCACCACGTAGCTAATGGAAGGGCACTGAACCAGTGCATCCATGGCGTGGCAAAACAGCGGGCGCTCGCCCAGAGAGCGCAGGTTTTTGTTTGGCACCCGCTCAGAATGCCCCTTCATTGGCATCAACCCAATGACCGCGCCGCGATCGCTCATAACGCCTCCAGACTCAGACCCGCCAAGTGCGCCTGTTCGTACTCGGCTGACATCGCGTCGAGGAGCGCCATCGCCTCCGGGCTCGCTTCCTTGGCAACGAAGTCGCGGCGGGCGTTGAGCTCGTCGCGCTCGGAGAATCCCTCGCGAGGCGGTTGCCATCCGTATTGTTTGTAGATTGGCCGCCCAATTCCTGCAGCGATCCGCGTACGGGGCACCCGTTGCCGTTTCATCTCCCGGCGTGTCGTTGCAGTCACGGTCGTCCCGAGCAGCCTGCAAAATTCCTGCATGTACGGTTCCGGATCGAGGACGTAGCGCTCGAACGGGACAAACACGACCTGACTGCGCTCTGCGTCCGTAAGCCCCTGGAGGACTTCGCGTTCAAGATTCGAAAGGTGATGGATCGAGTAGATGACCCTGTCCATGGGCGACGCCGCCAGAAACCGATCTTCCCACCCGCGAGCGAAAAACGGCAGCGCCTTGCCGTGGTGGTCGATCCAGATTGTGAAGTCTCTGGGATCGGTGCCATAGGCCTCAATGAACAGCCGCCATTGCTTGACCATATAGAGGGGGTGGCGGATCACCTCGATCACGCGTAACCGTTCACCGAGTGCCCGGAACATGGCAGGGCTGATCACGAGCAGGTTGTGAATCACGTAGTGGAGGATCGGCTCGCTGTTCTGTGCGCGCTGGAACGCCGCCGCATCGCCCTTCTGAAACAACCGGCGAAAATACCGCCACGGATCGGGATTCTTGAAAACGCTCGAGAGGTCAGCCGGCCGGAAGTTGAGTTCTCGCGCCATGGTCAGATGGTAGAGATCCTGATCGGTCAGGAGCCGCACCATGGCCGCAGAGGCATCTTGCCGCAGGTGTCCCAGTCGATCCAGGACGCAAACCTGTTCCAACGCGTAGTTGAATTTCTGGATCTCCACCCTCTCGAGCGCCCCGACAATCGGGGTGAGCATGGTCTTCCCGCAACCCGGGTGGCCGCCCACGCACACCACTCGCTTGACCAGACGTGGCTCACGGGAAATGGCGGCGGCCTGCTGGCGCACCTCCGTGCCGATGACGGCCGAATTCATACTGTTACCTCTTTGAGGACGTTCTCGCACACGAAGTCTTCGCAGCCATTCCTAGCGCGGTCAACGACCGCCACCTCGAATCCGGATGCCTTCAGAAACTCATACAACTGGTATTTTCCGTTCACGCGATCGGTGGGGTGGACTTCGATCAACAGCGTCTGCACTTTGCGCAGGAGATCGCGGCAATCTGAGTCCAGGAAGATCCCGTACTCCGCCCCCTCCACGTCCACCTTCAGCAGGCGCACCGACGTGAGATCATTCTGTGCGAAGACGTCCCGCAGCGACCACGATGGCACCTGGACGCTCTGGGCGTCCGACAAGGAGTACCGATATCCCGCGGCCCGGATCGCCCCCTGCGTCGACGCATATCCGACAGAGAAGGTCAGCGTGACGTCCCCGTGCGCCGACACGGCGCTGTTGGACACGGTGAGATTATCGAGTCGGTTGGCGGCCTTGTTGTGCGCCAGCACCAGAAAGTTGTCGGGGTCCGGCTCGTAGGCAAACACGCGGACGCCCTTCTGGCTCGCCAGGGGCACGCACACTGAACCGATGTGCGCCCCGATGTCGACCACGACGTCGCCCGGCTTCAGTGTCACGCCCTCGTCGCCAAAATATTCGTGAAAGACACCGAGGACGCCCAAGCTATTGGGATAACACGCAATCGACGGCCCTGAAGTCAACCGTGCGGTCTGCAAACGGCCGCGGCGGAACCGAAGACCGTTGACCTGCGTCCGCGCCAGCACGCTGGCGGCCAGGGGGAAGGTATTGGCCAACCAGCACGCCTGCCAGTTGGCGACGTCGGCAGACTGTCCACGCCACATGCGGTAAGTCTTCAAGGGAAAGAACAACCGGGGCGGAATCCACTGCACCACAGCGGTCTTGAATCGACGAACGAAACTCATGCCGTACCTCCGGAAACTCCCGACCGATGCATAAGACCGGTCTGATAGATCTTGTCTACCAACTGCATCAGGCTGAGCGCGTCCTGCGTGGTGCCGAATTCTGGAGGCTGGCCTGTTCTGATCGCCTGCAAAAAATGGCTGGTCTCAAGGTCCCACGAATCATCGACGGGAAAGTGAAAGTCCTGGGCCTGATCCCACGTCGCTGCCGGCGCTGGCGTCCGGTTCATCGCCACGGTCAAGACCTCATCGCCGTAGCTCTTGGAGGATGTGAGCAGGCCGTTGATCACCATGTACCCTCGCTCGAGGAACATCTCAAAGGAGAACAGGTGCCGCCACTGCGTCATCGTCGAATGCAACGACGCCACCACTCCGTCACGATTGCGCAGAATGGCAAAAACGTTGTCTTCCACGTCAAGCTTCCAGTACAGACTCGACACGGTCGCCTGCACCTCGTCAAATCCTCCGGCCATCATCAGGAAGATGTCGAGCATGTGGATACCCTGGTCGATCAGGATTCCGCCGCCGGCGCGGTCGCGCTGTGCCCGCCAACTGTTGTAGAAGTCCGGGCTGACGCTCTTGCCGTAACGTCCTCGCATCCACAGGAGCCGACCGTACTCGCCGGAATCAAGCAACTCTTTCGCCTTGCGGATACTACCGTGCTGCCGATGGTTGAACCCGTACATCACGACGCGCCCGGACGCACGCTCCAGCGTCTGCACCTCCGCCACCTGCGCCGCAGTAAATGCCGGCGGTTTTTCGCAAAACACATGTTTCCCGCGCTCAAGCGCGGAAATCGTCAGCGGCTGGTTCAGATAATTCGGCGTGCAGATGCACACTGCCTCAATCGACGGGTCCTCAAGAATCTCCTCTGGGGCCTGCACGACCTTGATTCCGTCTGCCACGTCGCCAGGGTCAGATGGTTCAGCGACTGCGACAACTGTTGCGCCGCCGCAGCGCATCAGCGCGTCATATCGAATGCGCCCCATTTTCCCGAAGCCGATAATACCGACCTTAATCATGAGCGTCCCACCACGTCACATACCTCGTTCATCACTTGATCCGCGCACGCCCCCAGACGCCAGCGCTTGTGCATTGCTCGAAAATACGGCGTCCGGCTGGTCGGTCGAAAGAGCAAGTCCGTCACCAGTGGCGCAATCGTGTCGGCCTGCCGGGCACACGGCACGGCACCACTCTCCGCAAAGGGCATGACCGACATCCCGCTCCGGTTCGCCCGCACGACGCGACGCACCGCGGCGGGACAGGTCACGTGCAATCCGATGGGTCGTTGCGCGGGCGACAGGCTTCGCCCCCCAGCCCCCAGAGCCGTCGCTTCGACGGACGCATTTGAATAACTGCTGGCAAAGACATCGCTCGCCAGTTGTGTGTCCTCGAACGACACGACCGCTCGTTCCAGCACCAGCGGCGTGAGGTTCACCACCCGCCCCCGATAGACGGCCGCCGCTTGTTTTGCAGCCCAGTGCAACCCGAGCCGCCCGTCGGACGGGTCCGCTTCTCTGGGGTGCTCCTGCGTCGCGAGCACCACCTTGCGGCTCCCCAACCCCGCGGCGTTGGCGGCCGACAGGAAGGCGTCCAGCGCGTCGGGCTCCGCCGTCTCCCGGCGCGTCGGCTGGACAAAATACACGACGAGTTTTTCGTCCGCGTGCAAGCCCAGTCGGCGACGCGCGCGCATCCGTCGAGCCGGCGTCGCGCGGCCCACCAGACGATCCAGCGTAAAGAGCCCATGGACGGCGCGCAGGCGCGGGCGCCCGATGCCCACCCGCGCGGCCGACAGCGTCACGCCACGGGCGTCAATTTCCAGATACCGCGTGGCCAGCGCCTCCCGGCGCACGGCGTCAGGGACCACCCCGCGCCACGACGAGTTTTCCAGACCGGCGGCCGTGCCCCACGCGTCGCGCACACGGACCGACGGGATGCCCGCACGTGAGGCGGCGATGGCCAGCAGCTGGTCCGCCCCCAGTTGTTCTGTGGCGTCGGTCAGCACGACCACCGACGGCCGCACGGCCTTGAGGTATTCACCGAGCCACGCGACCATCAGTTCCACCCGGCGCAACGCCGCAGCCGGGTGCCGCCACGCGTCAGGGTCGATACGTTCGGCGCCGGTGTACTCGGGCACCCGCGGGTAACGCACAGGCACCGTCGCGAACGATCGCAGACGGGCCCATCGCTGCCGCTGGAGGATCGGCCACGCGGGACCGCTGGCAAACACCTCGACGCGGATCCCGCGGCGGCGGGCGGCGCTCCTCAGCGCGACGACACCTCCGGCGGCGCTCGGGTGCCTCGCCGCAATCAGGATGGTCACGCCTGGGCCCCCGCCTGCGACGGCAGGGCGGCGAGAAACTCCCGACACAAATCGCGAAAACGTTCGTCGTTGGGATACCGATCGAGGAACACTTCCCCGGGCCCGCGCAAGAGCACCAGCGCCACATCACCCGCGCGATTTTTTTTGTCGCGTGACAACGCGTCAAAAAATTCCGCCTCCGGAATCGGCACCTGGGCGAACCCGCCGTAGTTGGCGGCGAGCATCTCGTGCAGGAATTGATAGGTCTCGCGATCCAGCAGACCAAAACGCCACGAGATGAAGTTGGCAAAGTCCATCCCGATCGTCACACCGATGCCGTGCGGCACGGTATAACTGGTGGCACTCTCAATCGCGTGTCCAAAGGTGTGGCCGTAGTTGAGCACCAGCCGGACGTCGCGATCAAATTCATCCGCCTCGATGCGGACCTGTTTGATTTCGAGCGACCGCCGGATGTAATGCTCAAGGCGTGCCCGGTCGCGCGTCAGTCCGGGATAGTCGCGCGCCAGCGCCCGGGCGTCCTCCCATCCACTCATCACGTGGACCTTGATGACCTCGCCGAGTCCCGACCGGATGTCCGCGTCCTCGAGCGTGTCCAACACGCCGGTGGCCACATGAATACTGGTCGGCGGCGTAAACGTGCCCAACTGATTCTTGAAACGCCCGACGTTGATCGACGACTTGGATCCGATGCAGCTGTCGGCCTGCGCCAGCAGCGTCGTGGGATGAAACGACCACGGCAGCCCTCGCAGCAGCGTCGCGGCGATGAAGCAGACGATGTCCTGGATGATCCCTCCGCCGACCGCGACCAGCGTCCAGTCGCGCTTCAGCCCATGGTCGAGCAGGTGCAAGACATACTCGGGCATCCGTTCCAGCGACTTGTGCCCTTCCGTCGCCTCAATGCAGAGCGTCGACGGGTCGGCGAGCACGGTGGCCAGTGGGCCGGCATACAACTCGGCCACCCGGCGATCGACGATAACGGCGCGGCGACCGTCGGGATCATGGAGTCCCTCAAAGGGTGCGCCAAACCGCACGTGGTACGGACCGCGATGCGACTGGATCGTCAACTCACGCACTCGTAAATCCCCCATCAACCACCAGGGTCTGCCCGGTCATGAACGTGTTGGCCTCGCCGCACAGGAACGCGACGGTCTGCGCAATTTCCTCCGGGGACGCAAGTCTCCCCATGGGGACCTGTCGCACCATCTCGGCAATGCCGTCGGCACCCAGCACGCGCCGGGTCAACTCCGTGTCGACAAATCCGGGCGCCACACAATTGACCAACACGTTGTCCTCGGCCACCTCGAGGGCGAGCGCCCGCGTCATGCCGAACAGGCCGAACTTGGACGCCGAGTACGCCGACCGGCCGGCCTTGCTCACCACGCCGAAGATGGAGGTCACGTTCACGATCCGCCCCCACCGCCGCGCACGCATGCCGGGCACGACCGCCCGGCAGAGCAGGAATGGCGCCACAAGGTTCACGTCCAGAATGCGATCGAGATCGACGCGGTCATAAGATTCAACACGCCCGACCTTGTTGACGCCGGCGTTGTTGATCAGTATGTCAAACGGCTCAGCCGCCACCGCAGCGGCAAAGGCCTCAGCCCCGGCGGCATCGGAAAAATCCACCGACCGGTACGTACAGCCGTCCGGCGCGACGCCATCTGCGGCGGTGCCGGTCACCACCACGTCGACATCACGGTCACGCAACACGATCGCCGTGGCCGCACCGATGCCCCTGGTGCCGCCGGTGACCAGCGCCCGGCGCCGCGGAGCACTCATGAATCCGACCTCGGGGGTGCGGACGTCTGCAGGGCGCGGTCGGCCGAATATTCGGTCTTCCCCACCAGCAGGTCGACCACCATGAGCAGCCAGATTTGATGGACCGATTCCACGACGTTGTAGGCGCAGCTGTCCACCCAGAAGGCGGGGTCACCCATCCCCCGGAGCGGATTGTCCGGCGCAAACCCGGACAACGTGACCACGCGCAAGCCACGACTGCGGGCGTGTTCGGCGGCACGGAGGATGTTGGGGGAGCGGCCGCTCGAACTGATCAGCACCACCAGATCGCCATCATCGGCATACGCCGACAAGGCCTGCTCCAGCCAGCGTTCGTAGCCGTAGTCGTTGGCGAAACAGGTGATGAGGTCCACGTCGTGCAGCGTCACCGCCCTGACGCCGGCGGCCTTGGTGAAGTCCACCGAGACATGACTTGCCATGGCCGCGCTCGCGCCGTTGCCGGCCACAATCACCTTCTTGCCGGTGGCCCGCACCTCGATGCACAGGTCCCGCAGTCGGATGAGATCCGCTGTGACGTCGGCGTCGAGCGCCCGGCGATATTGGTCGAGGCAGTCCCGCAGCCACTGCACATCCCGTGTTGAAGTTGTCATGAGCTCGTCTCTTTTCCTACAACCAGAAAACGCGGGCACCACTGACGCCCCGCTCGGCCACCAAGGCCCGGATATGTTCCCGATCCACGAACGATGCGACCACGATCAGGTCAAACGCCACGCCGGCCAACATGGCACCGTTCAGGTCGCTGACCGGCCGGACCGGAATGCCAAAAAACTTCTGCCGACCGTCGCCGATGACCCCCACCAGCGTGAGCGAGGTTTCCTGCATGCAGACGTAGGCGATTTCCGCCACTTCGTCGGCTCCAAAAAACACGATCCGCGGACTGCCGTCGGTCAGACTCTCCGCCTGACGCGCCGCTTCGGTGAGCCGCTCCCGGACACGATCGCGCGCAGTCGCATAAAAACGCACGGAGTTGTGCAGGAATTTTGAGGACATCCTCGCCTTCTCCGCCAACCCGGCCGGTGTCAGCAGGTATCGCACCCGGTTGGGCTGGATCCGGACGGCGCGCACCCAGCCTTTGTGCACGACCTTCCGCACGAGAAGATTCGTGAGGCCGAGCGCGATACCGAGGCTGCTCGCCATCGATCGCTGCGACACACGCGGGCCCGACTCAATCTCCGTCAGGATCCCATGCACGTGTTGCTCGTGCTGCGTGATCACGTCGCTGGTGCCGTCAGGCGTCATGCGGGGTCAATCCTGTTCGGGCGGTCCTGGTCACCGTCACCTCGGAACAACGCGAGGGCAGCGTCCCCGATCCCCTTCACTGCAAACTCGATACGCGCGTTCTTCTGCAGAAACGGTTCAAAGTAGTTGGGCACGATCACGGTCCCGTCGTCTGGCCCCCGCCGGAAGCCGCACCGCTCAAGCGTCGTCGTCTGCAGACCCCATTGCCAGAGGTCCGCGTATTCACACTGTTCGTCCGCCAGCAGGCGCCCTATTGCCGCGCCGCTCTCGGCAAGCCCCGCTTCATCGCCGACAAAATCCACCAGACGCAGCACCCGCGCCGACGCATGGGTGGCCACACGCGTCGCGACCAACGCCACGACCGTGTCCTGGAGTCGAATACCGAACACCTTGTAGTGATACACAGGGTGGGCGAGATACCGGTTGGCGAAGTACTCCGGCGTCTTGGAGGGGACACACGTGCTTGTCACACGCAACGCTCCGAGTGCCTCAACGTCCAACTGGATAAAACTGGCGCCCCCTGGCCGGGGTGTCGGCCAGGTGTACGCAGGCGGAACCGCGATCAGCGTCGGCTCACGATCGGCCGCGCACACAAAGCTGTGCTCCAGTGCGCCCACCTGATACCCGAGCGCGCGATACATGGGCGGGTGCGCGGGGTTGATGCCGAGTACGCCGATGGCGCCGCCCCCGCTCTGCCGGCCGAGTGCCTGCAGCAACTGAAGACCAAGACCATGGTTCTCAGGCGCCGGCCGGACCTTCCACAATGCAAGCCAGGTGAACGGGTGTTCGGCCAGTGCCGGATCAAAGTGCGCGGTGGGGACAAACCCGAGCACCCCCTGCACACCGCCGGCATCAATCGCAATCATCCAGTTGTAGGCGCCGGCCTCCGTTCGGCTGGCGTGTTGCCAGTCCATCAGCGCGCGATGGGTGGACAGCACGTGCCCCTTCGCCCAATGGGCATCAAGAAACGCCATCACGGCCGGGACATCGGCCTCCAGACACCGCCGAATCTCGGTCGTCATCCGCGCCACTCAAGCGCCACCGTGTCGGGCAGGGGAAACGGTTCACTGCAGGTCCAGGAAAACTCGAACGGTTCGACCTCCTGCAAGCCCGCCCCGCGGAACACCTTCAACGTCGGGGCATTCCGTTCCGTCGGGCGATACGTTGCCACAAACCGCTGCGCGCCGGCGCGGGTCGCCCACTCGACGGCGACGTGGAGGAGCGTTTCCTCAACACGACGGCCCATCACGCGGCAGCTGAGGAGGTAGTCAGAGAGCCGTGCGGTCTCACCCTCCATCTCCACGCCCACGATTCCTGTCAGCCCCAGATCACCGAACTTGTCCGACACGGAAAAACCGAGCAGGGTACGGTGCGGCGCGGCGCCCCACGACAACAGCTGGTCGGCCGTCAGGCGTCGCGTCGACAAGTTCAGTTGGTTCGTTTTGTTGAACAACTGCTCCACCCGCATGATGTTGGCGCTGCTCACGGGATCCACGAGGACGCGGGTGCCGAGCTGGGCCAGCCACTCGGTCATCGATCCACCTTGTAACGCCCGCCTGGCGCGATCGGCGGTGTACATGCGTGTGCGGCCGCGATCCTCGTCGCTCACCGTCGCGGTATCAAAACACTGCAGACGTTGAAGCGCCTGCACATACAGGCAGGGGTCGTCCGGCCACTCGGGCACCAGGACCTGCGGTAGCGCGGTGCGGACACGGTCGCGCTCCACCGGGTTGTCGTCAATGAACACCGCGGACGCCGCACCCAGATTCAACTCGGCCAGCAGGTCGAGCACGTTCTGTCCCTTGTCCTGCCAATTGATCCGCCAGCCCGCGATGTCTTCGCGGCGCAGCGCCATGTCGGGATGCTGGTCCAGCGCGGCGAGCGCCACCTCCTCTTCGTTCTTGCTCACAATCGCCAACTGCACACCACGACGGGTCAGCGCCTTCAAGGCCAGCTGAAAGGCGCGGTACGCTTCGCCGACATGGTCATGGCCACCGAGCCGGATACCCTGCCAGCCTGTTTCCCCGATGACCCCGCCCCACAGCGTATTGTCCAGATCGAGGATGACGAGACGACGGGACAAACCGTGGACTGCGTTGATGGCGGAGACGATGTCCGCAGCGGCGCGCTGAAAGACCGCATTCGAATACGGCACCTTGGCCGCGTACCACAGTTTCGGCACTGACGGCGTGGCGGTCGTCTGCATCCACCGCGCCGGATCGAGGACAAACACGTTCGAGGCGGGAGCCAGGCGCTCCGCGAGCCGGAGGTTCATCCGCGCAATCAAGTGCCCGAGTCCCAGATCCGCCCGCCAGTCCAGGAGGCCGTACCCGGATTCATCAGGGGGCAGCGTGAAGGCGGTCACAAACGCGTGTGACACGTCCCCGGCGCGGCCCAGCACGGCGTCCGCATAAAAATCGACCTCGGCCAGCACGTCCTCGACGTTGACCGTCTCCATGTCCAGCGCACGCCTGAAGCTCGGGATGACGCCTTCGGCGCGCGCCCAGACAAACAGGAGGTGCTCCCCCTCGGACGCCCGTTCAAATTCTGAGAGCGCACCGATGACCTGGCCGTAGCCTCCTTCGCGCACGGCGACGCCGGACATCGCGGGATGGACGGCGAGATACCGCGCCACGGTGGACGCGGTGAAATCGGCAATCACGGTGAGCGTCATCGCCATCAGCGCGCGGCAAGCCAGCGGACAAGGTCGCCGACGGTGGAGAATTGCGCCCCGTCCGCGCCCATCAGCGCCTCTTCGAGAATCGACACACGGCGGCCGAGCGTGGCATGCACGGCCTCTTCAAGCTCAACCATCAGATTGATCAGCGTGAGGGACTCGAGACCGCCTGGACCCACCAGCACGGTGTCATCAGCCACGGCAATGCGATCGGGCACGGCGAGCTGCTCGTTGATACGGGCAAGGCATTCGTGCACAAGAGAGCGAGTCTGGTCGTCAGTGGGCATAAGTCATCCTGTTGTCAGGCCAGCTTTCGGAGTTCCGTTCGAAGCCGCCACGTGCCGTTGACCTTGTGCCAGATCTCCTGATTGCGCCAGTGTTCGGCCCAGTCAAAAAACTCGCGCTCGGTCAGTTGGTGAAACTCGAGAAACTCGGGAAGATACTCTCCGGGAAATTCGTACTGCTTCTCCGCGACCAGATCCACAGCCTCGTCGCGGGTCATCCGCCCGTTCCAGATGTGGTAACAGGCCTGATCGGTGGGGCGCCAGAAGCCGAACTTGAGAAACTTGAACCAGATGTGGAGCTCGCAGAGTTTTTCGTCGATGTTGTCGTAGTTGAGAATGTTGCCGGACAGATTGCCCGCGCGGCGCGCCTGGAATCCAAACTCCTTCGCGCGCTGGAAGTTCTTGTAGCCGTCCCACCAGTGGAAAAATCCCAGGTAGATGCTCTTGATGTTCTTGCGACGAATCTCTTCCTTGTCGGGATGATGGTAGAAGAACAACTCCCGCTCGGGGATCTCGTCGCCGATGAGCTCCTCAAACCCCGACTCGCGGAACAGGTCGTTGTTGATGAGATCCTCCGCAGACCCCTCGGCGCCGCTGGCGGCAACATTGCCGCCGAATTCGACTCCGACATCCTCGCCCCACACCACGAGCGGCGCGCCATAGAAGTAGGCCGTCCGCGCGACGGCGGCAAACACGACACGATGTTCCGCGTAGTTCGGATTGCCCAGCTTGAACAGGCAGATCCGGCGCATCTTCTTCTGCGTGCTTGGCCGGACGACCACCTTCAGCAAATCGACGCCGAGGTTTTCCACCATGGCGTTGAGGTTCATGATCCCTTCGGCCGTCTGCACATGCGACGTGACATTGACCGCAGCAGTGTGCAGTTTGTAGACGTCCTTCATCATGTGCACCTGGAACATGCTGTCCTTGCCGCCGCTCACCGGTACGACACAGTCGTACCCGTTGCCGTTGCGGCCGCGAATCTCATCGCAGATCTGGCGCAGCTTTGCTTCGCGCGCCTTCCAGTCGATCCGATGTTTGATTTCGACCGACCGGCAGGCGCTGCAGATGCCTTCCGCATCGAACTTCACGCCCGGTTTTGTGTCGGGCAGCACACAACGGCGGCAATAGGTCATCGTCCGCTCCCGGGAGTCAGGGGCGGCGTCGTCCACACACGCGGAAGCAGGTGCCCGCCGGCGGGTGCCGGCTCAACGGCGCCAAAGTTGTACTGGTCAATGTAGCCCCTGCCCATCAACAGGTAACGATCAGGATGGGTTTCCGGCTCCTGAGCGCCGGTCAGTACGTAGCGCCAGTCGCCGCTGACCGGCAGTCGCGCCGCCTCCACCGCGGCGTCGACGGGATGTCTCTCCACCGAGTCGGCGAGTGTGTACCCTCGGTCGGCATCCCCCGTCCAGAGGGGCGAGTCCGCACGGTGGTCCACAAGCGGCCAGAAGTCCTCCTCAGCCATCTCGATCCAGTTCAGGAACGTCGGAATGTCGGCGGGGCGGTGTGCCGCGTACGACGTCACCAGCGCCACCCCCTGCTCCCGCGACATACGTTTGAGGCGGATTTCGCGTGAGGCATGGTCGGTGACCTTGCCGTAGCCGTACTTCAAGAATTTCAGGTAGTCGTGCAGCCCGGCGGAATGGACGCAGTGCACATCCTCGTAGGTGTTGAACGTCCGCTCCTGGGCCTTTGTCTCGTAGCCGTAGAGCCGGATCATCTCCTCGTGCTGCGCCTTCGCATCCCAGCGGATGTAGTTGCTCAAGTACAGTCCGCGGACGCCGATGGCTTCCAGTTCGTTGTCGTACGGGTACACCCACGGCTGCACGTCGCGGCGTGAAATTCCCGCAGCCTCGTCCACCAGGTCCTCGGCGGCAAATCCCATGAGGCCATGTTCTTTCCGGCAACGTTCGGTCATCTCCACCTCGTCGAGGTGGGAAAACATGCCGGTCTGTTCCGACCAGCCGTGTACGCCCCAGATGATGAGCGGAATACGGAACTTGACCGCCATCTGCACCGGGAACGTGAGCGTGCCGGCCAGCACATGCCAGTACATGCTGCCGAACCGCTGCAAGGTGTGCCGGGTGAGCCGTTTGAGCGTCGATGGCGACAGGGTCGACATCACCAGTTCACAGTCAAACACCGTGGCGAGGTTCGCCAGATTCCGGATGCCCGCGGTGGTGTTGTAGTGCCCGTTGTACGTCACGAGCAGGGGATTCATGCCGAGCACGTTCTTCACGGTATGCA
Organism: uncultured Solibacteraceae bacterium; assembly: GCA_964423815.1. Taxonomy (GTDB): domain Bacteria; phylum Acidobacteriota; class Vicinamibacteria; order Vicinamibacterales; family SCN-69-37; genus SYFT01. Next base: position 100,507 of record CAYRGW010000002.1, read on the forward strand.
CGATGAAATAACTGTCAGCGCCGCCGGTCACCGGAACGATGCAGTCAAACCCCTTCGTCCCCATCCGCCGCGAGTTTTCCCCGACGATGCGGCGGAGTCGTTGGAAGCGGGCGGACCAATCGAGGGTGTCCTTTTCCTCGTGGACGCGACACCCCATACACACACCCTCGGCGTCAAACACCATGCCGTACGGGTGATTGGCCGGATACAGGCAGCGTTTACAGTACGTCACTGCTACTCCCCTTCTCGAACTCGATCTCGAGGAGTCGATCGATGTCCATCATGAGCAGGCGACCGTCCGCGTCGAACTCGCGACCGTCGTAACGAGCGGCACTGTCCAGGCGCACGTCCACGTGATCACGCAGCAGGTGCGCCTTGGCGAGAATCGTGCTGTGTTCGACATGGTGAAAGATGTTCGCGGCCGCCACCGCCGCCGCTCCGCCTTCAAGGATGCCCGGTGAAAAATCGGCGTAGTTGCCGACACCACCGCACGCAATGACCGGAACCGAGACGGCGCGCGTGACGGAGCGAATCAAATCAAGGTCGTACCCGCGGCGGGAACCGTCGCGGTCGATTGAATTGAGGAAAATTTCTCCGGCGCTGGCCTGTTGGGCCTGCACGGCCCACGCCGCCGCTTCCAGGCCCCAGGGGCGCCGACCAGAATCGCTGTACACCCGGTAGATCCCGTCGGCATCGAGGCGCGCGTCAATCGACACCACGGCGCACTGGCTGCCGAACGCCTCGGCGATCTCGGTGATCAGCGACGGACGCGCGAGCGCCTGGGCATTCACACTGACCTTGTCGGCGCCGGCCCGAATGACGTTGCGGACGTCGGCCACCGAGGTGATCCCTCCGCCCACCGTCAGCGGCACAAAACACGAATGCGACAACAACTCGATGAGGCCGTGATCCGGTCCTCGCCCCTCGGGCGTGGCACTCATGTCCAGCAGGACGATCTCGTCGACGTCCCACTTGACCACGAACTCGATTGGGAAACGCGGACGGCCGATGGGCAGATAGGTGCGGAAGCCCTGGCTCTGCACAATGAGCCCGTCACGGACCAGCAGACAAGCAATCAGGCGCTTCTTAAGCATGCAGCCCCACCGTCATCTCCACGTGTTGCACAAAATTACGCAGGAGCCGGAAGCCGTTCGCCTGGCTTTTCTCCGGGTGGAACTGCGCGGCCCACACCGACCCCGACTGCACGGCGGCGACGATCGGGACCCCGTGATCGGTGGTGGCCGCCACGAACCGGGAATCACATTCCAGCGCATACGTGTGCACAAAATAGAAACAGCTGCCTTCGGGGACGCCTGCAAACAATCCGCCGTGCCCTTGCGGGGTAATCGAGACGCCGTTCCAGCCGATGTGCGGCAAGTGGTACCCGGCAGGGACGGGAATGGTCCGCACCCGTCCGGGGATAATCCCGAGCCCCGCGTGGCGCCCGTGTTCCTCGGATTCGTCGGCTAACAACTGCAGTCCAAGACAAATGCCGAGCAACGGCACCCCATCGGCCACACGACCACGAATGCCATCCACCATGCCCGCAGCCCGCAGGTTGGACATGGCCTTGCTGAAGGCGCCGACGCCGGGCAGCACCAACGCCTCGCAGCCAGCCAGGTCCGGTCCCGAGGTGACCGTCCGCGCGGGAGTACCGATGCGGGCAAACGCATTGAGCACCGACTGAATGTTGCCCATGCCGTAGTCAATGACGCCAATCATCGGGCATCCTCCATCACCGCAGCGCCCGTGGGAGTGGCTCGGCGGGTCCAGTCCGCCAGCGGCGCGTCGGCCGTCCGGGGAAACACATTGGTGTCGAGACGCGGTAACTCGTACGGTCGACCGGCCGCGCAGTCGGCCAGCCCTTCGACCGTCGTGACGGCCGCCGCGCAACCACGATCGGCCAGCAAGGACACCGTGTCCTCATTGTGGGAGCCGTACGGGTAACAGAACCAGAAGCCCGCGCCCGCCAGTCCGATGGAGTTCAGCGCGCCCAGCGAACGGTCGATGTCGTCGGCCTGGGCCTCGCGATCAAGCCGGCCCAGCCACAGGTGGCGATGGCCGTGGCTGCCCACCAGCATCCCGGCATCCGCCAGGGTCAACAAATCGGCTGTAGACATATAAAGTTCATCGGCGAACGCGCGTTCGTCGGCCGTGACGTGGCGCGCAAACATCGCGCGGGCGATTCGCGCGCGCAACGGCTCCGGCAGCGCGTGCTGCAGCAGCCGTTTCACATACCCAACATCGGCGGTGTCGAAGTGATAAGGCACGTGGAGTTCGCGACGATAGTCGGCCAGCGACCGCAGGTCGAACTCTCCCCGTGCCTCGTTGATGCCCGCCTCGATGTCCGTCACAAGGCGTTCCGCGTCGGGCACACTGGCCAACACGTGATGAATGCGGTTGACATCGAGCATCGCCCGGTCGAACACGGCTTCCGTCGGCGCAAAAAATGCCCCGGACAGCCCGCGCGCGCGCAGTGCGGGAAAGACGTGGCGAATGTGATCCGTATACCCGTCATCAAACGTGAGCACAGCCGCGCGCGGCGGCAACGCCGCCCGCCCGGAGATCGCCTCCACCACCGCCGCCGGAGGCACGACCTGGTAGTGGCGGGTCAGGTAGTCGAGCTGGCCTTCAAACGCCGATGCCTCCAGGCCACGGATCGCCGGAAACGCGCTGCCCGCCAGGGGGCGCACGTAGTGGTACACAACAAACGTGACCTGGGCAGCACCCGGCACTATCGTCTCCGGGCCACCACGTGCCAGCGCTCCGACAAAGTGCCGGTCCGCACATTCTGGATGGTGTGCAGTTCGAGATTCACCAGCTCAAACGGGGCACCCAACAACGCCACAATTTTTGGTTCGTCGAAGTACGACTGGATGGTGCCCTGTTCGTGCTGCGTGGTCTGCAGCCGCTCATCCGACACGAACGGCGCCGCAAGGCCCGGCCGCTCGGCGATCAGATTGAGATAAAACAAGCCACCGGGCTTGAGCGTCCGCGCCACCTCGGCGACGCCTTGGCGGGCGATCTCGAAATTCATGCTGTCAAGCACGCTGTCGCTGATGGCGTGGTCAAAAAACCCATCGGCCCACGGCAGCGCCCGCACATCGCCGACCTGGATGCGGTCGGCGACTGTGTCCTTGTAGACGTCGCGCATCCACTCCCGCGCCACACCAACCGCATAACTCGACAGCTCAATGCCGTACATTTCCAGGCCCATAAATTGGCCGAAGTGGATGTTACGTCCGATCCCGCAGCCCAGGTCGAGGACGCGGCTGCCCGCAGCGCCGGGCATGACATCGCGCACCTCGGTCAAACCCGTTCGTTTTCGCAGGTGTCGCGAGACAAAACGGACAACGGCGTCCGCGGGCCAGAACACAAAATTCTCGTGGCGTTCGTACGAACGTTCCCAGTCCTGCACCAGGCCGTCAGCGTTGGTCGTCATTGTCCATGCTCCCTTGAAGCCATAACCCGGCATACCGGCAGCATCACGTCATGCGCGGCCAGTGCCCGTTTTTCCAAAAATGAGTTGGTTTGATCGGTGTGTGTTTTGGGCAGTCGTTCGACAACAAACGACAGCGACGGCAGGTCGCGCGCCAGTTCGGCGCACAGCGCCTCACCTGCCGCCTTGGCACAGATGTATTCGGCAAACCCGGCAACCGTGTGTTCCAGGAACACGGTGGACGGATAAAACATCCGGACGGCTGACCCGGATCCGAACCCGCGGCAAAGCCGCGCAAACGACGCGACATACACCTCGCAGAAGGCCTGAAAGGCGTCCGAATCAAACGGTCCACGGTTGGCGTGAATCGGCGGAGATGCGAAGTAGTACACGTGTGTCGGCACCACCTGGGCGGCCAACATCGCCGCCAACGCCGCTTCCGGACTCCTGACGTCCAATTGCCAGGTCCGGCACCGGCCCCCTGCGGCCACAATCGCCGCAGCCACGCGCTCCGCATCAGCGGCGCCGACGGCGTACGTCACGATCACCTCGCCGCCACCGGCGGCAATGAGCTTGGCCGTCGACTCGCCCAGCCCACGGGATCCACCGATCACCAGCGCCGTCTGGCCGGCGAACTCACGGTCCTGAACCAGGCCCGCCAGTTCCGCCATGCCGGCCTGCTCGGCCGGAGCCGGCCGGAAAAACGCGTCGACGGTGCCGGTCAATCCCCCGCCGTCCACACTCATACGCACCGGGGCGTTGGGAATGCTGTGCCGCGACACGCGATACACGATCTGGCATGCCTCGCCTGGCGCAAAGGTCACGTCCAGTCCCGTGAACACCGAATGGAGTCCCGGGAGCACCATCCCCACGAGCCGCGACAACCCGAGCAGGGCCGCCGTACGCAGTGAGCCCACGGTGGACACCAAGTGTGGAAATGACTCGTGCAAGAGCGCCGGATCGCCCCAGGCGGTCAGCGTCCCGCCCGCGCCACGCGCGTCGGCAAAACTCAACGTGGCCGGGTGGCGCGGGATGTCATCAGGTGCTGACTGAGCCGCGTCCGCGTAACGCTCGCCGCCGGCAGTGAGACGGACGGTGGCGTAGACCCCGGCCCGCCCGGACAGTGTCAACAGGTGGTCGGAGCCTTCGGCGGTGTGCGTCAGTGTGACTTGCTGGTTCAGACCAATCGGACGCTGGAACGAGGCTCGCACCCGGGCGGGTGCCGGCGCGCCCTCCGCCAGATAGACATCGAGAGCCCAGGCCAGGGCATGCACGCCATGAACGATTTGGCCGTACGGGGTACGTCTGGCCTCGATGGGATCGACGTGGACGGGATTCCAATCGCCCGACAATCTGGCGAAAAGGAGCTGGTCGTCGTGGCTGAAGAATCGGTGAGAGGGAGTCAAAGGGGGGCGGGACACTTCGTGCCCCTCAGTCACAGGAAATGACTGTCGGAGCACACTTTAGCGGCTCGATGTTCACGCAGTGAACGACTGAGATTATTGTCTGAAGGCGGGATTTGTCAAGGCACAGCCCATTGCCTGCGCCCGCGCCCCTCGTCTACACTGCTACGGGCCTTTGAAGCAGCGTTGATCACCATAACCCACACAGTACAAACAGATTTCGAGCGCCGACAGGCACCGCTCCGTGAGGCACGTCCGTGAAGGTACTTGTGGTGGGCGCCAGCGGCATGATCGGCAGCACCATGCTGCGGGTGCTCGCGCAACGTGAGGACTGGACCGTCGCCGGCACCGTCAGAAACGCCGGGATCAAGACCCGAGTGGCGCCGTCGCTCGCGCCACGGCTGATCGCCGGGGTCCCCCTCGACGACCCACACGCCATTACCAAGGTCCTGGCGGACATGAGCCCCGACGTGGTCGTCAACTGCGCGGGCCTCACCAAACACAAGCCGGAAGCCGACGACCCGAACATCGCGATCCCCATCAACGCCTGGATGCCCCACTGGCTGGCGGGACTCTGCCGGCTGGCGGGCGCCCGGTTCATTCACGTCAGTTCAGATTGTGTGTTCCTGGGCACCCAGGGACACTACCTGGAGACCGACGCCACGGATGCGGCCGACGTGTACGGCAAAACCAAGGCGCTTGGGGAGGTGACCTCGGCGGGCGCCGTCACCCTGCGCACCTCGACCATCGGTCACGAATTGCAGAGTGCCTATGGCCTGCTGGACTGGTTCCTGCAGCAACAGGGCAGCTGCCGCGGATTCACCCGCGCCATCTTTTCCGGCCTGCCGACCGTCGAATTCGCGCGCGTCGTCCGGGACGTCGTTATTCCCGACACCACACTGGCGGGTCTCTACCATGTGGCCGCCGAACCCATCAACAAACACGACCTGCTGTCGCGCATCGCGGTGGTGTACAAAAAGTCCATCGAGATCGTGCCCGACGCCTCGTTCGCCATCGACCGCTCGCTCGACGATGGGAAGTTCCGTGCCGCGACCGGCTATGTCGCGCCCGGATGGGACGAATTGATTCAGCAGATGTATGCCGACCGTATGGCCGGTTGACCGCAGGAAGCGCACAAGGAATCACATGCTCAAAGTCATGACCATTGTCGGAACACGCCCGGAACTCATCAAGATGAGCCGGGTCATTGCCGAGTTCGATCTGCACACCAAACACGTGCTGGTCCACACGGGACAAAACTACGACTATGAGCTCAACCAGCTGTTCTTCGAGGACCTCGGCATCCGGAAGCCGGATCATTTCCTGGAAGCCGTCGGGGAGAACGCCGCGCAGACAATCGCCCGCGTGATCGAAAAAGCCGATGGTGTCATGGCACTGGAACAGCCCGATGCCGTGATGTTGTACGGCGACACCAACTCGTGCCTGGCCGTCATCGCGGCAAAACGCCGCAAGATCCCGGTGTTCCACATGGAGGCGGGCAACCGCTGTTTTGACGAGCGCGTCCCTGAGGAGCTGAACCGGAAGGTGCTCGATCACCTCAGCGACATCAATCTGGTGCTCACGGAACACGCCCGCCGGTACCTGCTCGCCGAGGGCATTCCCGCGGAAAAAATCATGAAGACCGGCTCCCACATGCGGGAGGTGCTTGATCACTACATGCCGAAGATCGAGCAGTCGACCATCCTGTCGCAGATGGGCCTGACCTCCGGCAAGTTTTTCATCGTCAGCGCGCACCGCGAAGAAAACGTGGACACGCCGCAGAATCTGGTCGACCTGGTCGAGACGTTGAACGCGCTGGCGGTCACCTACGACATGCCCGTCATCGTCTCCACACATCCCCGCACGCAAAAACGGCTGGACGCGCTGGACCTCGGACGGCTGGAGCCACACATCAAGTTCCTCAAGCCCTTTGGGTTCTGTGACTATGTGAAGCTGCAGATGGAGGCCCTCTGTGTCGTCTCCGACAGCGGCACGATCACCGAAGAGGGGTCACTCCTGAATCTGCCGGCGATCACCATTCGGAATGCGCACGAACGTCCGGAGGGCATGGACGTCGGCACGTTGATCATGGCGGGCCTCAAGAAGGACCGCGTGCTGGACGCTGTGCGCGTGATCATCGCGCAACACGACCGTACCCACCGCGTCATGCGGCCGGTACAGGACTACGAAGCCGGACCGGTGTCCAAGCAGCTGGTGCGTATTGTGTTGAGCTACGTCGACTACATCAATCGCACGGTGTGGTCAAAACCCGTGTGAACTGAGCGTCAGACCATCTCGCGGAGGGCGTATTCCGACTCGGGCACCATCTGCTCGACGACGTCACCACGCGTCCATCGGACGACGGCATCCACCGCGTCGTATTCCATGCGGAATCGGCAGTCTTCGGACATCGACCCCATGTGGCTCGTCAGCAGGCAGTTGTTGATGGTGCAGAGTTCGCCCGCATAGGGCTCCACCTGAAACACGTCAATGGCGGCTCCCGCCAGACGGTCCGCGCGCAACGCCGCCGCCAGCGCGGCCTCGTTCACAATGCCGCCGCGCGCGGTGTTGATGAGGAACGCATCGGGCTTGAGTTGTGCCAGCCGCTCCGCATCAAACATGTCGCGGGTCGCCCCGGTCAGCGGCAGGTGCAGGCTGATCACGTCCGACTCCCGGCACAACGTGTCCAGGTCCACCATCGTCACCGACGCCGGCACATCGACGGGACGCACGTCTGTGGCCAGCACCCGGCCGCCGAACGGCTGAAGCAGCTGCAGGACACGACTGCCGATACGTCCCACGCCCACAATGCCCACAGTGATTTCAGCGAGCCGGCGCCCCATGATGCGCTCCCAGCCCCCCTGGTGCCCGCGGGCATTGGCGTGGTGCACCCCGCGGAGCAGCGAGACCATGAGCCCAATCGTCAGTTCCGCCACCGCCGGTGACGGCCCATCGGGCGTGTAGGCCACGGCGATGCCGCGGCGCCTCGCGGCCAGCAAATCCACGTTGTCGAGACCGATGCCCACACGCGAGATGAGCTTGAGGTTCGGTGCGGCATCAAACAGCGCCTCGCCGATGGGTTCGGTGCCGGCCACCATACACTCCACGTCGGGCATCAGGTCCATCAACTCCTGTGTGGACAGCTTTCGTCCGTAGGGGTTGATCAGATAGTCAAGACCGGCCTGTTCGAGACAGTCGATCGGTGCGCGATTTTTTTGTCCAAACGGCACCGTCGTAATGAGCACGCGCGCCATGGCTGCTCAGGACTTCGCGTTCAGGGCCGCGCCGCGGTGCGCGGCAATGACATCACGCAGAATGTCGTCGAGGGGTGTGCTGGGCTTGAACCCCAGCGTCGCCTCAAGACGCGATACATCGGGCACCCGACGTTTCATGTCCTCAAACCCGCTGTCGAACGCCTCGGCGTAGGGCTGCAGCTTCACTTCGGAGGCGCTGTCACACAGGGCTACGATGCGATCGGCGAGCGCCCGCATCGAAATCTCCTCGGTGCCACCGATATTAAAGACACGCCCCATGGCGTCATCACGATCGGCCAGCGCAGCGACCGCGCGGACAACGTCGCGCACGTGTGTGAAACACCGGGACTGCGTGCCATCACCGTGCACGAGCAACGGTTCGCCCGCAAGCGCCCGGCGCACAAACGACGGCACCACCATGCCGTACTGTCCTGTCTGTCGCGGTCCGACGGTATTAAAGAACCGCACAACAAACACCGGCAACTGTTTCTCTTTGTAGTACGCCAACGCGAGGAACTCATCGAGCGCCTTGCTGCAGGCATACGCCCAGCGCTGGATCGTTGTGGGCCCGCTGACGAGGTCGGCGTCTTCCTGGAACGGAATCGTCGTGCTTTTTCCGTACACTTCCGACGTCGAGGCGATCATCACGCGGCAGCCCGTGCGCACCGCATGACGCAGCACATGTTCGGTGCCACGCACGTTGGTTTCAATGGTTTCGACCGGCCGTTCGACGATGCGCCGAACACCGACGGCCGCCGCCAGGTGGAACACCCGATCGGCCCGTTCCACCAACTCACCCACCGCGGCGTCGTTGAGCACGGAATCCACCACGAGGGTGAACTTCGGATGGGCCTTGATGGCCGCGATATTGTCGAGCGAACCGGTGGACAGGTCGTCCATCGCGGTGACTTCGTGACCGGCGGCCAGCAGATACTCAGCGAGGTGCGAGCCGATGAAGCCACAACCGCCGGTGATTAAAATTCTCATAGAGGGAATGACGCTCGGAAGATCAGCCACAGAGCGTGGCTCGGGCAAAAGAATACCACGCGCCCAAGAACCACCTCAACCGCCAAACCGCCTCGGCGCGCGGCCGCGGAACGGGGTCCGGGTCTGAAAAAGGGGCCCCACACTCGTGATGTAGAGGTCGCGGTAGTCAGGCCCCCCGAACGCCACCTTGGTCGGGCACTGCACCGGCACGGTGATCACCACATCCAGCTGTCCATCGGGACGATACCGGTGTACCGCCGCCCCGGCCCACAACGCGACCCAGATCCCGCCTTCGGCGTCCACGACCAGGCCGTCGGGTTTGCCGAGATCCGGGGCAATCGCCACAAACGGGCGCCGCCCGGACACCGTGCCCGTCTCGACTGCAAAATCGAGCACATCAACCCGCCGGGTTGCGGTGTCGATGTAATACATCAGCCGGTCGTCGGGACTCCAATCGATGCCGTTGGAGACCGTCACACCCTCGATGTGGCAGGAGACAGCCCCGTCGGGGTCAAGCCGGTAGAGCGCGGCAACCGGTTGGCGATCCTCGGAGAGTGTGCCCGCCCAGAAGCGCCCCCGACTGTCCACGGCCCCGTCGTTCATCCGGTTGCGCGGACGATCGGCTTCCACCTGCGCCATTGGCTCAAAGGCGGCGACGTTATTGGTGTCGAGGTGCATCCGCCTGAAGCCCGAGCGCACGGCCAGCACCAGGTCCCCGTTCTCGCACAGGGCCACGGCGCCCACGGCCTCCCCGACCTCCCACGTCGCGAACCCAACGGTTGCCGGGTCGAAAGCATGGACACACTGCCGGTCAATATCCACAAACCACAGACACCGGCGCCTGTCATCCCACACGGGGCCTTCACCCAACGACGCCAGGAATGTGCCGACCGGCAACACCCCCGGCTGTGGCGCGGAACTCATCGAGACGATGATACTCGCTGTGTTATCGTCGTGGCCGATGGCTTCTCGACGCGCGCTAATCACTGGAATCACCGGGCAGGATGGCTCATACCTGGCGGAACTGCTGCTGGCGGAAGGGTATGAAGTTTTTGGACTGACCCGCCGGCTGTCGGCCACCAACTACTGGCGCATCCAGCACATCCTCGATCGCATCACGTTGATCCCGGGCGACCTGCTTGATCAGTTGTCGCTGATTCGCGCGTTGGAACGGGCCCAGCCGCAGGAGCTCTACAACCTGGCGGCGATGTCGTTTGTGCCGGCGTCGTGGGACCAGCCGATGCTGACCGGCGAGTTCAATTCGCAGGGCGTGACCCGTGTGCTTGAGGCCGTTCGTGTTGTTGATCCAAAAATTCGCATCTACCAGGCGTCGTCGTCCGAGATGTACGGCAAGGTCAGGGAGATTCCGCAGACGGAGCTGACGCCGTTTTATCCGCGCAGCCCCTATGGCGTGTCCAAGGTGTTCGCCCACTACATCACCGTGAACTACCGCGAAAGTTACGACCTGTTTGCGGTGTCCGGGATCCTGTTCAACCACGAATCACCCAGGCGCGGACTTGAGTTTGTGACGCGGAAGGTCACCGATGGTGTGGCCCGCATCAAGGCGGGACTCACGCAGGAACTGCGCCTCGGCAATCTTGACGCGCAGCGCGATTGGGGTTTTGCCGGCGACTACGTGCGCGCCATGTGGATGATGTTGCAGCAGGACGAGGCCGACGACTACGTCATTGCCACCGGTGAGAGTCACTCGGTGAAAGAGCTGGTCGAAATTTCGTTCGCCCATGCCGGCCTCGACTGGGAGAAACACGTGGTGATGGACCCGGCGTTCCTGCGCCCGGCTGAAGTGGATCACCTGATCGGTGATGCGACAAAGGCCAAGACCCGCCTCGGATGGACACCAAGCGTCGACTTCAAGGGGCTGGTGACCATGATGGTGGATGCCGACCTCGAGCGATACGGCGTCCGGCGCTGAGGTTTTTTACAGCGCGGCCGCGATCGCGTCCACCACTTCGCGCAGCTGCGCGTCGGTGAGCTCTCCGTAAATCGGCAACGCCAACGAGTCGGCGGCGGCAGCCTCCGCTTGCGGGAACGCGCCGGTGGCATACCCCAGACCGCGGAAACATTCCTGCTGGTGGAATGGCACCGGGTAATACACCTCGCACCCAATACCCTGCGCCTGCAGGTGGGCCTTCACCGCATCACGCTTGGGCAACCGGATCACAAACTGGTTGTAGATGTGGCTGCGCCCTTCCCGTTCGACGGGCAGGCTGACCTGCGTCAACCCACGCTCGGCAAACAGCGCACGATACCGGGTGGCGTTGTGCTGGCGCGCGGCGGTCCATCCGGCCAGATGCGGCACCTTGATGCGCAGGACAGCCGACTGCAGTTCATCGATGCGGAAATTGCCCCCGACCTGGGAGTGGTAATACCGGCGTTCACCGCCATGCGTGCGGAGGATCCTGATGCGTTTGCCGAGCGCCTCGTCGTTGGTGGTCACAAGACCGGCGTCGCCAAAGGCCCCGAGATTTTTTGAGGGGAAAAACGAGAAACCACCGACGGTACCGATCGCGCCGGCCATCCGGCCCCCATACGTCGCCCCGATCGACTGGCAGGCATCCTCGATGACCGCCAGGCCGGACTTCGCGGCGGTGGCCATGATCGCGTCCATGTCCGCGCACTGCCCGTACAGATGGACCGGGACGATGGCTTTTGTGCGCGGCGTCACGGCGGCCTCCACCGCGCGCGGATCCAGATTCATCGTCGCGGGGTCCACATCCACAAGCACGGGCGTCGCGCCGAGGCGGACGATACATCCGGCGGTGGCGAAAAACGAGTACGTGGAGGTGATGACCTCGTCGCCATGGCCAATCCCCAGAGCCATCATGGCGACCAACAACGCATCGGTGCCCGACGACACCCCGATCGCGTCCTTCACACCCAACATCGCGGCCAGTTCGTGCTCCAGCGCCTCGGTTTCGGGACCCAGAATAAATCGCTGGCTGTCACACACACGCGTCACCGCGGTGAGGATCTCGTCGCGCAGGGGGAGGTATTGTGCCTTGAGGTCGAGCAGAGGGACGGCCATCCGTCTAGTTTACATGTCGGCGCAGGGCATCCTGCCAGTCGGGCATCACGACGCCGGCGGCCGCAAGTTTTGCGTTCGAGAGTGCGGCAAATTGTGGACGCCGGGCCTTGAGCGCCACCGACGCGACGGGCACCCCGCGGATCCCGGCGGCCTCACAACGCGCCAGCGTGCGGAGCAGGTGCGCCAGTTCCAGCCAGGTGGTCTGGCCCGAGTTCACGCAGTGATACAGGCCGTGGGGCGCGCCGCCCTCCACCAGTTGCCGTGTGGCGCGGGCCACGTCGGCCACATGGCTCGGCGACACGGTGCGATCCACAAAGGCCGTGACCGTCTCCCCGCGGCGCAGGGTCGCGAGCATGGTGTCGATGGAACTGCGCGCAGCCGTCCCGCCAAACAGACTCGCCACACGCAACACGTAGTGACGGGCCGTGTGCGCGGCTTCCCATTCCCCCAGCAGCTTCGAGGTGCCGTACACACTCTGGGGATTGGGCGGACTGGTTTCGTCGTACGGATGGTCGGTGCGACCGTCAAAGACAAAATCGGTGCTGTAGTGAATGAAGGTGCACGCCACCTGCGCGGCCGCGCGCGCCAGGGAATGTACGGCCCAGGTGTTCACGGCCAGGGCCTCGGATGGCCGATCCTCGGCGTCATCCACGCGGTTGTAGGCGGTGCAGTTGATCAGCAGATCGGGCGCGAGGGGCGACAACACCTCGAGCACCCGGCCGTGACTGGTGACGTCGAGCGTCTCCCGGGTCAGGCCGTGGACCTCGTGGCCCGCCGCGCGCCATTCCGTGACCGTGGCCGCGCCGAGGAGCCCCGCGGCGCCGGCGACCACCACTCTCATCGCGTGACGATGGCCGGCGCGCCCCACAGGGCGAGATGATTGGCTGCGGTCGCGTCTTTGTGGGCGATGCGGGTGTTGAAGATCACCTCGACCTTTTGTCCGGCCCACGGCGACAGATCCAGCAACAGCGGGAGCCACTGCCGATCGGCGTCGTTGGCAAACGGATTGACCACCAGACTGACCAGTTCCTCGTAGCGCCCGGCATGACTGATGCCCACCAGGAACAGGACCCCGCTGCCTTCCCGTTTCCAGGCTTCTTCGCGCACGCCGAGATTGACCTGGAGCCATCCCCCCTCGGGCACCACTTCCTCCCAGATCACCCGGGATGGTTCGGCCGCATAAATCGCACGTTTGGTGGTGCCGGCCAGGGCGATGTCGATCACCTTGAAGGCCTCCGGCGATGGTCGCTGCTGGGTGGCCTGCGGGAGGCGCTCGATGAGATCGATGGCCACGGCAGGTCCCGCGCCTTTGGCCCACCACAAGCCGAGGCCCAGGATACCGATGACCACGCCCACCAGATACCAGCGGTATCGCTTCATCGGTGCGCCTCATCGAGCAGGCTGCGGAGGTACAGGCCGTACTCGTTGTGTTTGCCAAACGGTTCGGCCAGACGCGCGAGATCGGCGCGGTCGATCCATTTGTTCCTGAATGCAATTTCCTCGAGACAGGCGATCTTGAGTCCCTGCCGGCGCTCGATGATTTCGATGAACTGGCCGGCTTCCAGCAACGAGGCGTGTGTCCCGGTATCGAGCCAGGCCATGCCGCGCCCCATCAACTCGACGTTGAGCTGCCCCTCGGTGAGGTACACCCGGTTGAGATCGGTGATTTCCAGTTCGCCCCGCGCAGACGGTTTGAGCTGCGACGCGATCTCGGCCGCACGCCCGTCGTAAAAATACAGCCCCGTGACGGCATAACTGGACTTGGGGGCGGCCGGCTTTTCTTCGATGGACGTCGCGCGACCGTTGGCGTCAAACGCCACCACCCCGTACCGCTCGGGATCGTGCACGTGATACGCAAACACGGTGGCCCCATCGGTCCGGGCATTGGCCGACGCCAACAGATCGAGCAGGTAGTTGCCGTAGAACACGTTGTCGCCAAGAATCAGCACCGACGGGTCTGTGCCGACAAAATCACGGCCAATCACGTACGCCTGCGCCAGCCCACCCGGGTCCGGCTGGACGGCGTACCTGAGCGACATGCCCCAGGCGCTCCCGTCGCCGAGCAGGGCCTCAAACATCGGCGTGTCCCGGGGAGTGGAGATGATCAGGACGTCGCGCACGCCCGCGAGCATCAGGGTGCTCAGCGGGTAATAGATCATGGGCTTGTCGTAGATGGGGAGGAGTTGTTTGGACACACAGCGCGTTGCGGGATACAACCGCGTGCCGCTGCCGCCTGCCAGAATAATGCCCTTGCGTACGCTCATTGCACCCAGGATTGTAACGCAGGGATAATCGATAACCATGGTCAAGGTCCTCGTCACCGGCGGCGCCGGTTTTATCGGTTCCAACTTCGTCCGGTGGGCACACGCCGCGCACCCCGACTGGCACATCACCACCCTCGACAAACTCACCTACGCGGGCCGGCGCGAGAACCTCGCCGCGGTGGCTGACAGTCCGCGGCACACGTTTGTGCACGGCGATATCGCGGATGCCGCCGTCGCAGGGCCACTCGTGCAGCAGTCGGAGATCGTGGTGCACTTCGCGGCAGAAACACACGTTGACCGGTCCATCCAGTCGGCAGCCGACTTCATCACGACCGACGTGATTGGGACGTTTGTGCTACTTGAGGCGGCGCGGCTGGCGCCAAACCTGCGGCGGTTCGTGCAGATTTCAACCGACGAGGTTTATGGCAGCGTGCCGACCGGCCACAGCGTCGAGACCGACGAGCTGAAGCCACGCAACCCGTACTCGGCGAGCAAAGCGGGCGCCGATCGGCTCGCCTACAGTTATTGGGCCACGTACAACGTGCCCGTCATCATCACGAGAGCCTCGAACAACTACGGGGCGAATCAATTTCCCGAAAAAGTGATCCCGCTGTTCATCACCAACGCCATCGACGAGATACCGCTGCCGCTCTACGGCGACGGCCTGAACGTCCGGGACTGGCTCCACGTGGATGATCACTGCCGCGGCATCGATGTCGCGATCACCCGCGGCACCAATGGCGAGGTTTACAACATCGGCGGCGGCAACGAGGTCCGCAATGTGGACCTCACCCACCGCATCCTCGACCTCACCCATCGTCCACACACGCTGATTCGTCCGGTGGCCGATCGCCCCGGCCACGACCGGCGATACGCCCTGAGCACCAAGAAACTCCAGGCGCTGGGCTGGGCGCCGGAAGCAGACTTTGAGTTGGGGTTGGCCGCGACGGTGCAGTGGTATCAGCAGAACGAAGCGTGGTGGCGGCCGATCAAGGAACAGGATCCCAAGTTCAAGGCCTACTACGCCGCGCAGTACGGCACACGCGCCGGCGTCTGACGGAGGTCAGCGCACGCGTGATTTCACGGCGGCGCGGGTTTCCCGATCCGCATCACGTTTTTTCACGGTCTCGCGTTTGTCGTGGGCCTTTTTGCCCTTGGCCAGCGCGATCCCCACCTTGAGCCGACCGTTCTTGAAGTAGAGCTTCGTCGGAACGATCGTGAGCCCCTTCTCCTTGGTCTTGCCGATGAGTTTGCGCAACTCGGTCGCGTTGAGCAGGAGTTTGCGCTTGCGGCCGGGATCATGGACCGACGATCCGCTGTGGCTGTATTGCCCGACGTGCACCTTGAAGAGCCACGCCTCACCACGTTCGATGCCCACGTAGCTGTCGCGCAGATTGACCATCCCCTCGCGGATGGCCTTCACCTCCGTGCCAAGCAACACAATGCCCGCCTCGAACTGGTCAAGGAACAGGTAATCAAACACGGCCTTGCGGTTATCCGCGACAGGGACGACGGTCGGCTCGCTCCGCTTCGGCGCTACCGTCTGGGTCTGAGGTTTGGTGGGCTGGGACTTGGAGCGCGACACACAACTATCGTAGTCCCGAAGTCCCGAAGTCCCGAAGTCAGAAGAGCCGGGCCACCCGTTCGCCGATGGCGAGACTGGCCGTCAGCCCAGGCGAGTCAATTCCGGCCGCATGCACAAGCCACGGCTGGAGGACATCCCGGCGAATCATGAAGTCCGCAAATTTCTCCGTCGGCGGGTGCAGCTTGGCGCGGATGCCGCTCCCGCTCATCCGCAAATCCCCCATCGTCACCGCAGGCAACAGCCGCTGAGTCTCCTCGAAAAAAGCCTCGAGGGGCTGCCGGCCGTCTTCGTAGTCGTCCTTGCGGTCCTGATACCGGATGCTGGGACCGAGCCACACGGTGCCACCGACCGTCTTGGTGAGGTGCACACCCAGGCCATGGCCCGTGTGATGCGGCACGGGATACACGAGCCCGTTCACCAGCGCGGACGCTTTCGGCGTGAGCTCCGCGTATTCCCCGCGACAGGGATAAATGGTGAACACTTCCCCACCACACACACGCGAGACCTCGTCGGCGTAGAGTCCGGCGGCGTTCACAACGACGTCCGCCTCGATGCGTTCGTGCGGCGTGACAACCTCAACGTGCCCTGACGTGGGCTCAGCCGCGAGCACCGGTGAACCAGGCAACACGTGACCACCGAGGCGTTCGACCTCACGCTGCAGCGCTTTGACGTACGCCTCCGCCTCAAGCCACGCGGTCAGCGGCGACCACAACGCACGCGTGGCACGGACGTGGGGCTCGCGGCTCCGCACAAACGCCGCATCCACCACCTCGACATCCACACCACTGGCCACCGCATTCGTCGCGAGTCGGTCCACCTCCGCCTCTTCACTCGCTTCGGTGGCGACCACCAGCTTTCCCGACGTGTGATGGGGCACGTTGTGCACCGTGCAGAACGTCTTGAGCCGATCCCGGCCTTCGACGCACAACGTCGCCTTCAGTGATCCCGGCGGGTAATACAACCCGGCGTGGATCACGCCGCTGTTGTGTGTGGACGTGTCCAACCCGGCGCGACGGTGGCGCTCGAGGACAACGACGTCCTTGCGGCGCTGGAGGAGGGAGAGGGCGCACGACAAACCCACGACGCCGGCGCCGACAATGGCGATCATGACGGCGGGGCTAAAGCCCGCGCCCTACACAGGGCAGCGGCGAGCAAGATGGCTTCGACCATGCTGCCGGGGTCGGCTTTGCTCTGGCGGGCGATGTCGAAGGCGGTGCCGTGATCAACAGAGGTGCGGATGATCGGCAGACCCAGGGTGACGTTGACCGAGTGGCCAAACGACAGGAGCTTCACGGGCACCAGTCCCTGGTCGTGGTAACACGCGATGACAACATCAAATTCACCGCGCGCGGCACGGACAAACAACGTGTCGGCGGGAAACGGTCCATGGACGTTGACGCCCTCGGCACGGGCAGCCTCGATCGCGGGAGTGAGGGTGGCCAGATCTTCGCCGCCAAGCAGGCCGTCCTCGCCAGCGTGTGGATTCAGCCCGGCGACAGCGATACGAGGAGCGGCGATACCAAACAGCGGCAGCGAGGCCGCGGTCAAACGAATGATGCCCAGCAGGCGCTCACGCGTCAGCGCACGCGGCACCTCCGACAGTGGAATGTGCACCGTGGCCAGGACCACGCGGAGTTTCTCCGACCAGAACATCATCCCGGCCTCAGACACCCCGCACAGGTGCGCGAGCAGGTCGGTATGGCCCTTCCACGGCAACCCTGCGGCGGCAAATGCGGCCTTGTTGATGGGGGCGGTGACGATGCCGTCGACACGCCCGGCGCGGGCATCACTCACCGCCCGCAGAATTTCATCGTAGGCGCGACGGCCGGACTCGGCGTGAACCACGCCGGCGGGATATGCGGAAAGTTCGTCGGGGCGGGTGGGCCCGTACACCACCGGGCGACACACCGCGATCACACGCGGGTCGGCGCAGGCCGCAACGGCAATTTCAGGACCGATGCCCGACGGGTCCCCGACCGTGATCGCCAGCGTCGGGAGCGTGCTCACGTGCGTGGTGACGGGGCTCCGAGCTTGAAGACTTTGGACGAGGCAAACTTCACCGCGTTGCGTGTATCCACAACGGCCTTGGCCCCGGCGACGATCGCCGGGTAGTCAAACGACGTGTGGTCGGTAAGGATGACCACACAATCGGCCTGCGCGACCGCGTCGCCCGAGTACGGCACCGACGACATGTGCTGGCCGCCGGTCCAGTGTTCGCCGTCGATGTGCGGCACCCACGGATCGTGGTACGTGACCTTCGCGCCTTTTTTCAGGAGGAGCGCCATCACATCCAGCGCCGGGGACTCGCGCACATCGTCGATGTCGCGTTTGTAGGCCACACCCAGCACAAACACGTTTGCGCCTTTGATGGCTTTGCCGAGTTCGTTCAGCGCGTCGCCGACCTTGTCCACGGCGTGGTGCGGCATCGCCGCATTCACCTGGCCGGCCAGCTCGATGAAGCGCGCTTCAAAGCCAACTTCCTTGACCTTCCACGAGAGGTAAAACGGATCGATGGGGATGCAGTGGCCGCCCAGACCGGGGCCCGGGTAAAACGGCATGAAACCAAACGGCTTGGTCGCGGCCGCGTCGATGACTTCCCACACGCTGATCCCGAGCCGGTCACACATCATCGCGAGTTCGTTGACCATGCCGATGTTGATCGCGCGGAAGGTGTTTTCGAGCAGCTTCACCATCTCGGCAACCTTCGGCGAACTCACCTGCACAACCCGATCGATCGACGCCGTGTAGAGGGCGGCCGCGAGGGTCGAACAGTCGGGCGTAAGCCCGCCGACCACCTTCGGCACGTTCTTCGTGTTCCACTTCTCGTTGCCCGGATCCACACGCTCGGGAGAAAACGCGAGGAAGAAGTCCTTGCCCGCCTTCAGGCCGGTCGTTTCCAGAATGGTCTGGACCACTTCCTCGGTCGTGCCGGGGTACGTCGTGGACTCCAGCACCACGAGCATGCCGGGATGCAGATGTCCCTTGATCGCTTCGGCCGAGGCGACGACGTAGGAGAGGTCGGGGTCTTTGGTTTTGCGCAGCGGCGTGGGCACGCAGATGTTGATCGTGTCGAGATCGTCGGCGGCACCCGGGTCGACGGTTGCGGACAACTTGCCGGCTTTCACCAGTCGCGCCACGGCGTCGGTCGGCACGTCCTGGATGTAGGACTCCCCCCGATTGATCGCGTCGACCTTGCGCTGATCGAGGTCGATGCCGACGACGGTGAAGCCGGCGTTGCCAAATTCAACGGCCAGCGGAAGGCCCACGTAGCCGAGGCCGACCACGCCGGTCTTGGCGGTGCGGGCTGTCAGTTTGGCGAGAAGTGCCTGAGCCAGAGGGTTATCGGAGACTTCATAGGACGACATATGGCGCCCTCCAGTCTACAACCCCACTGCCACCCAGTCCGCGACGATCTTGGCGCTGGCGTTGCGGTCCAGGGCGTTCTGGGCGCGGGCCACGACACCAAACGCCTGAATGAGCCGGTCGGGCGGGAAGGCGCGGGCAATGCGGGAGAGGGTGTCCGCCATGTCCTGATTGGCCAGCGGGGCGTCCCCGGCCGCCGAAATGCCGAGGTCGCGCAGCATGGAGGAAAGGTGGGCCAGCCTG
>CAYRGW010000003.1:0-112435 GCA_964423815.1 uncultured Solibacteraceae bacterium
ACCGGCGCCACCAGTCGCGGCCGCCGCCGTCGGGATGGGATAAATGCGGTCGCGCCAGCCGGTCAGCCGCCGCTCCATCAACACATCGTCCACGTCGCAGAGGGCGACGATGTTCTGGCTCATGACGGCCTGGGTGTTGTTGCCGCCCATGCCGCCGATGCCGACAGTGGCGATATTGAGCACATCGCTGGGCGCCTGATACCCGCGGCCGCCGAGGACCGCACGCGGCACAATGACAAACCCTGCGCCGGTGATGGCGGCTTTTTTGGCGAACTCTCGACGTGTGACCTTCGACATTGGGGCCTCGCGGGAAATTTTGTGGTGCGCAACGGTCGCATGCCGACAGCCGCCGGTCAAGCGGTAACATTGTGGGATGCCCGTTCGCCCGTCCGTGATGTGGAAACAGATGCCCCCCGAAAAGCGCCAGGCTGCCGCCGCGGCGTTCTGGGAGGATGAAAATGGCCTGGATCAGCAGGTCGAGGTCATCGTGACGCTTGCCCGCAAGCTGAACTTCCGGCCCAAGAGCCTGCAGCAGTTGCCGGTGGAGCGCCGTATCAAGATGCTGGCCAACATGAGCGACGTCTCGGAGGCGGTCGCCACCCGAGCGCTCATCGGGTATCACCTGTCGTCGGAGCGCCCCCTGATGGCGGCGTTTCTGGATGCCGTGGGCATCGAGCACGACAACGGGCTGATCACGGCCGAGGAGGTGCCCACCCCCGCACCCGAGAAGGTGACCGCGGGTGTGGCGGCCATCAAGGCCGCGTTCCCGGCCGACGCCGTACAGTTGTATTTAAACACCCTGCTGGTCCTGGATGGGGACACATGGGGCACCCTGGATGGCCAGATCGACTGAATCTGCTGACCTGCGAGTCGAGCCTCGTGGCACCCGACTTGCATTTTCAGGCTGTGGGAGGGCGGTTTGCGTCCTATGGTTGTGACGTTACGAGCCCTTGCGTGTCCAGCACTCCTCCTCCTCCTGGCTGGAGACGCTGGGCTGGCGTCACGGGCCTGGGCGCAAACCACTCCCCCTCCCACGTCACAGGCATCCGCCTCGGCCACCACTGAACTTCCCGTTGACCTCGGCCGCATCCGAGAGGGCCTCCAGCAACCCGTACCCGCGAAGAAGCTCGCCGACGGTCGGCTGCGGTTTTTTGCCCAGGCTGACGAAAAAGCCGTCAGCTTCGAAGCGCTGACGTTTGGCTTCAATCTTTTCCACGGACCGGTGCCCGGGGCCGGCATGACCCATCAGGACTTCTTGAACCAGGTCACGCCGAAGTACATCAACAGCTCCGGCGGTATCCGCGCGATTGAAAGTCTTGAGTGGGGTCTGGTCAACTACGCAGCGGTCTGGACGATCAAACGCCTCTACAAGGAGTTGTCCGAAGCGAAGACCTCGATGCGCAAGAAACAGATCCAGGATCAGATCGATCGTGAACTGGCCGCCCTCAAGGGCGGCAAGTAGGTCAGCGACACGCGCCCGAAGACCCGGGTCTCACACGCGCGCCGGATGAGTGGGTAGGGCTCATGCCCATCCGCCGGAGACAGGTGACGGGCGCCCGCAAGTATTCCAACCAGACAGTCGTCGTGAGAGCCCCCGCGACACGGGGCCAGTTGGTCGCCATGTGTCATCACACGGGTGTCGGCGGCGTCCGGCTCCATGGTCACGCGCCAGCGGCGACGATCCCTGCGGAAGCGACCCAACACGCCTTCGGGCGAGGTCAGCTCACGGCGGTGCAGCACCTGCGACGGCGTCTCCACGCGCACGCGGTCTTCCAGCATCACGCGGCCCGGTGCGCTCGCAAACACATCATGGCCCACGGCCTCGCGGATCTTCAGCCCTACCGCCGTGATGCCCAGCAATTGGTCCTGATCCACTCGCACGGTCCGGGTGGCCGCCTCACTTATCCTCAACGCGTCGTCCACAAGATCTCCGCTGATTTCGGCGGCGACGATGGCGGCTTTGACGCGGGGCCAATAACGGTGGCTGTAGAAAAACCTGTGAGAGGAGTCCATGCCGACGGCCGGATGCCAGCGGTCGCACCAGGTGAACCAGATTTCGGTGGCCACCCGGTCCACGGGGTGAATCTGAGCGAACAAGTCGGTCACGTCGTGACAATTGTACAGAAGGCCTACAAGCGTCGTTCTGGTGTACAACAACCGCATGATCTACTACGGTGCGCTTCTCACCCTGGCCGGGATCCTCACCACGCAGGCGCCCGCCGACACGCGGGCTGTAATTGAGCAACTAATCAAACAATCGGGTGCGGAGGTCGCGGTGGCGTGGCGGCCGCTGGACGCAAAACCGGGCGAAGAAATCCTGATCAACGTGGACGAACGCTTCCATGCCGCGTCCACGATGAAGGTGCCGATCATGATCGAGTTGTTCCGCCAGATTGAGGCGGGTGAGCGAAAACTCGACGACACCGTGCTTGTCACCAATCAGTTCACGAGCATTCACGACGGCACGCCGTATACCCTCTCGGCGACAGAGGACTCCGATGGCGAGATCTACAAGGCGATGGGGACACAGCTGTCGTATCGCGTGCTGATCGAGGCGGCGATCACGGTCAGCAGCAATCTCGCGACGAATATTTTGATCGAACACCTCGGCGCAAAGAACGTGCAGGCGACCGTGGACAAGTTGAACGCGTCAGGCATGCAGGTGCTGCGTGGTGTCGAGGATCAGAAGGCGTTTGACGCCGGCAAGAACAACACAACGACGGCCCGCGGCCTGTTGACGTTGTTTGAGGCCATCGGCAAAGGACAGGCGGTCAGTCCGTCCTCCTCGGCGCAGATGGTGGACATCCTCAAGCGGCAGAAGTTTGTGGAAGGCATTCCTGCGGGTCTTCCGCCTGGGACACCCGTGGCGCACAAGACGGGTTCGATCACGCGCATCCGTCACGATGCGGGCATCGTGTACAGCAACCGGCCGTATGTGCTCGTCGTGCTGGTGCGCGGGATTCAGGACGGCAAGGTCGCCGACGCGCTCATTGCCAGCATCAGCGCGGCGGTCGCGCGGTAAACAGCGCCTTCCGTAGGGCGGCGGCTTTGGCCGCGCCATACGTGGGTTACTCTCGCAACAGACTGACCGGGTCCACGCGCATCGCTCGGCGCGCTGGACGCCAGCAGGCGAGCAACGCCGTGACCGTCAGCACTCCCGCCACGGCTGCCAGCGCCAGTGGATCGGACGACTCGACTTCATACAGTACCGACTGCATCAATCGCACGAGGAACACAGCCGCGAGACCACCGACCACGAGCCCGACAACCGTCAGCACGATCCCGTGGCGAACAATCAGACGAAACACGCTCTCGGGTCTGGCCCCCAGTGCCAGTCGCACCCCAAATTCGCGCATCCGTAACGTGACCATGTAGGACAACACACCATACAGGCCTGCCGCCGCCAGCAACAGGCCGAGGCCGGCCAAAATCGCCAGCACTGTCAAGACCAGCCGGGGCTGCGCCACAGCATCGCTGAACGCCTCATCCACCGTTCCGGTGAACGAGTGAAGCACGATGACGGATGGATCACGTTCGCGGACGACACGCTTCATCGCCTCGAGCGTGGCTGTGGCGTTCGTTGTTCTGGCCACAAAGTTCCGCTGCTCGACGATGACCGCGCCCGCCATGCGCCGCGGCGCCG
Organism: uncultured Solibacteraceae bacterium; assembly: GCA_964423815.1. Classification (GTDB taxonomy): domain Bacteria; phylum Acidobacteriota; class Vicinamibacteria; order Vicinamibacterales; family SCN-69-37; genus SYFT01. The sequence continues at coordinate 3,644 of CAYRGW010000003.1, forward strand.
GCGCCCCGGGTGCCGTACGCAGGGGCACAAACCACTCGAACGCGCCATCCACGTCGTCTGTCCCCATCTGTCGCGCTTCGGTGGACACTCCGACGATGGTTTTCCAGCGAGCAGAACCTGTGAATCTGAACGTGCCGCCAACAGCGGAGCCATCAGGCCAGAACCTGCGCGCGAAGGACTCGCTCACGATTGCGGAGTCCGCAGATTCGTTGACTGCAAAGGGCCGCCCGGCTACGAGGCGCAACCCGATGCGCTCGAAGTAGTCGGGCCAGACGCGGTAACTCGGCACCAGAACGTCCTCGACGATCTGTGCGGAATGGCCAAATTCAAGAGCTCCATAACTCGATCCGGACGGGTTGGGCGGGACATGGCCGACCGTTGCGGATGTCACGTGCGGCAGGCGACGCACGGCCTCCACCAACTCTTCGCTGAAGGTGTCTCGCACGATTGGGTCCGCATAACGGTCGGACGGGAGTCCGACGCGCAATCGCACCAACCCTTCGGTATCAAATCCGCGGTCCACTGACACGAGGGCATGGAGACTGCGCCCCATCAGGGCCGCACCCACCAAGAGCACAACGGCCAGCGTAACCTCGGACACCACCAGGATATTGCGCCACCGGCGCGCCGACGGTGTACCGGTCGTCGATCGTGACTGCTGCGTCAGCGTCGTCGAGACATCCACACGCGAACCGAGAATGGCGCTGGGCAATCCGAAGATCAGCGGCGTCACAAATCCGGCCAGGGCGGCGACCGCGAGCGTTCGTACATCAAGGTCGATGGGATTCAGGCTGCGCGACGTCAAGCCTGGAGGCAGGACCTGGTTGGCTATTTCGACCACCGTCCACGCCACGACCAGACCAAGCGAGGCTCCCGCGACACCGAACATCATCTGTTCGGCGACAGCCTCACGGATCAGGTCCCGTCGCGATGCGCCCAGTGCGGACCGAACCGCGATATCCCTCGCCTTCGACAGGGATTTGGACAACGACAGGTTCGCCAGATTTGCACAGACGATCAGCAGCAGGAAAGCCACAGCGGCGCCAAGTACCTGCAGCATTCGCGCCTGTCGCGCATCGGGCTGCGTCCTGACAACCACGACGGCGGTGACTCCGGCGTCGCCACCTGTGGCGAGGCGCAGGCGTTCGCCGCGCGCCTGCACTTCAGCGGTGGCGGCGGTCACAGTCACCCCTGGCGCCAGCCTCGCCACCGGCAACACCGCCAGCCGGGGATTCTGTGACGCCACCCACATCTCGGTGCCACGATTGGGAAACAGAAACGACGACGGCATGATGCCGATGACGTCGTGGGCCCGACCGTTGATGCGCAGGCTGGATCCGACAATGTCCGGACGGGCGCCGAATCGTTCGCGCCACACGCGTTCACTGATGAGCACGCGTGCACCGGCGCCGTCCTGGCCGTCTCCCTCGCCAAAGAGGCGGCCATGCAGTGGTGCCACACCAAGCATCGGGAGAAGTCCGGGCGTCACGGCAGCCATGTCGACGACCTCCGCACCGTCGGCCCCTTCAAAGACCGCTGCATCATCGGCGTACGCTTCAACACGATCGAAGAGATCCGTCTGCGCGCGCCACTCACTCAACAGCGCTCGCGAAAAGCCCGGAAACATTACGCGGCCTTTGATCGAGTAGTTGTAAAGCTCGGTGAGTCGATGGCCGTCGGCAAAGGGCACAGGCCGGAAGAGCAGGGAGTCCAGCACGCTGAACAACCCGGCGTTGGCGCCGATGCCCAGGGCGAGTGTGCCGATCGCGATCGCCGTATGTGCCGGTGCTGCGCGGAGACTTCGGAACGCCGACCGTACGTCGTTCAAGAGCCGCCGGGTCCTGCGGTGGGGTTCTCGAGGAGCGGCGGGCTGAAACCGCCTGATTGCCGCACCACGGCGCAGGCGGATGGCGCCGCGCAGCATGTCCAGCCACTCGGCGATCACGTGCCGTAACAGGGCAAGCGGCCCGCGCTGTGCTGAGACTTCCGCGCAACTCTCCCGGAACGTGTGCAGACACTCTCGTGTCCACGCCTCCCGAAACCGGACCGGATACGCCCGCAGCATCAACGTCGTCGTCCACAACAGGATTCGCATGACTATGACTCCCTGAGCATTTCGACTGGGTCCACCCGCATCGCCGTCCGGGCGGGGGTCCACGAGGCCACGATGGCAACGATCCCAACAGTGGCGGTCACAACGGCCCAGGTCATCGGATCAAAAAACGTCACACCGTACTGCACCGAGGCAAGCCATTTTGCGAGACCCCAGCCCGCCCCCAGACCAACGCCGAGCCCGGCGAACGTGACCATCAAGCCATCCCGAAGCACGAGACGACGAAGGTCCGACGGATGGGCGCCGAGTGCGGCGCGGATGCCGAACTCGCGGCGCCGCCGACTGACGGCGTAGGCCAGGACTCCGTAGAGACCGGCGGCCGTGGCGAGCAACGCGAGCCCGGAAAAGGCCGTGGCCACCACCGCAGCCGTGCGGGGTCGCGCGAGTTGTTCGCTGAAATCGTCCGAGAGAGGGCGGATCGAGGTGACGTCGATACCTGCGCTGACTGACGTGATCACCTCACGAATACTCTCGTGCGGCGCACACGGTTGTCCGCATCGGATGCCGAACCGAACCGTCTTGGCGGTCGCTGAGGGTGACCAGAATTGATAGAACTCGGGATGGTCCTCCCGCGGTTCGGTCATGGAGTTCCGAATCTCCGTGGCCACACCGACGATGTGCTGGGTCTGTTTCCAGAGAGTGATCGTGCGACCAACCGGCGAGACGTCCCCATACAACTGACGCGCGAGCCGCTCGCTGAGGACAACGGTGTGTTCGGTGTCGGTGGACTCGAAGCTTCGGCCCTCGATGATCCGGATCCCAAACGTCTCAAAAAACCCCGTGCCCACGTAATAGCTGCGCATCAGCTCAACCGGGACGGGCGTGCTGTCCGGAACGTCGGTTCGTATCTCGAACCCAAAATGCATGGATCCGTTTTCCGGAGGAACGTTCGAGGTGCGATTCACGCGCGCGATGCCCGGCAGCGCCGCAAGGCGCGCTTCGATGTCGCGCGCGAGCACCGACGTTGACACCGCAGACTGGCCGGGAGTCTCGGGCATCGTCAGGGTCGCGACCAGCACGCTGTCTGCATCAATTCCGCGGTCAGCGTTGGTCAGGTTGACGAATGACCGGACGTGCAGCCCTGCCGAGGCCAACACCGCAACGGCCATCGCGACTTCGACGACGAGGAGTCCCTTCGTGAGCCGGCGCGACCCGGGCGAATCGGTCCCGCCGCGTGACTGGCCGATCGACTGGTTCACGTCCGTGCGGGTGCCGAACCATGCGGCAGGCAGGCCGGCAAACAACACGGCCAGAAATCCGATCGTTGAGGTGGCCGCCACCGCGCGCAAATCGATATCTAGATGATTTAACGTCCGCCACACCAGGTCTGCGGGCAGCGTTTCCCTGGCCAACGCAACCAGGCCGTACGCAAGGGCAAGCCCAAGGAGTGTCGCCACAACGCCGACGGCGGCGTTTTCCAGAAGGACCTGTCGCAGAAGTCGGAACCGCGAGGCGCCCATCGCCGTGCAGACGCCGAACTCACTGCGGCGCGCGGCCGTGCGCGCGAGGATGAGATTCGTGACATTGGCGCACAAGAGTACGAACACAAGGCCCACGCCGATGGCGAGCGACACGATGGACTCGCGCGAGTAGTCGTCGAGTTGACTGCCGACCGACCTCGTGGTGGCCTTCACAGCGCTCCCCTGTTGTCGCACCGCGATGTCAGTGGCGAGGCGTTCGGCCTCCGAGGGCGGCATCCCCGGTTGGCGGCGGACGAACACCAGCACCTGATTGGACGGCATGGTGGCCGGTGGACGGTCGATGTCCAGCGGGCGCCAGATGCCCTCGCCCTGGACCGGGAACCGGAGACCGGCTGGCATGACGCCCACAACCACCGTCGGCCTCCCCGACACGTCGACCACCTTGCCGACGATCAGTGGGTCGGCCGAGAAGGTCTCACGCCACACTTCTTCAGACAACAACACGTAGTCGTCGTTGCCGTCGGTCCCTTCCCCCTTGATGAATTCGCGACCGAGCAGAGGGCTGACACCCAGATCGGCGAACGTCCCTGGGGTCACCCGCGATCCACGGCGCGTCACCACGCCGGACGAGTTCTTGAATTCGCCGCTCGTGTTGATGACCACAGGCAGGACGGCTTCGAAGATTCCGCTGTCGCGCCACGCGCGCACCTGCGCAAAATCGGTGCGGGCGCCGGGGCCTTGCAGCCAGAGGCGGGACAGGTCTTCCGCATCGCGATAGGGTGCCGGGCGCACGATGAACGCATCCACGATGGTGAACATGGCGGAGGTGACACCAATCGCGAGCGTGAGGAGTGCAATCGCGCCGACGGCGGCTCTCGGTTGGCGCGCGAGTCGTCGCCAGCCGCCGAGCACATCATCAATGAGTGGTTGCATGGGGAACCTGGCCTTGTGGGGACGACGGGGACCGTGCCCACCAGTGATCGGCATACGGCGACCGAGGCGCGCACGGAGGGCGGTCAGGAGAAGGTCAAACAGTTCGGTGATGGCGGCGTAGACAAATCCGGGGAGACCGTGGCGTCGACGTGCCTCCGCGCACACGTCTCGAAGAGTGGCCGGGGCATCCGGGTGCCACGCGTGACCAAGAAGACGTCGCATTGGCTACGCGCCCGACGTATCGCTCAACACGTGTTTGCGCCGCGCATCGCTGATGAGTGCCTCGAGGCGCTGCGCCTCAGCGCGCAGAACCGCATCGCCGAGTGGACTGAGCCGGTAGTACCGCCGACGACTGTCCTCCACCTTGTCCGCCGCCGGGGCTGGGGCGTCGGCTTCGGTGATGAGCTGCTCGTCAAGCAGTCGCTGCAAGAGGGTGTACAGGGTCCCGGTCCGGAGCGTCACCTGCCCGCCAGAGCGCTCCTCAACCTCCTTGATGATGGCGTAGCCGTGCCTGTCGCCATCAGCCAGCGCCAACAGGACCTGAAATGCGAACGGCGTAAGTGGCAGGAAAGATTGGGGATGCGTCGATTTTGGCGGCATTTTGCGATCTCCGATGCACTAAGTAGATATTCAATATAGCGAATATCAGTGCATTTGACGTCAGCTATCGATCGTTGGTTTGCCGACGTGATGACAGGCGCAGTCGTCGGACTCGGCGCTGCCGCGTTCGCGTATCAGCTGGGGTTGGGGGTCCCCACGCGCTCGGCGCAAGACATGGCCCGGGAGCGTCGCTTTTCCGCGTCATCGAGCCGGAGGGCAGCAGGGGGATCTGTCCATCCGTTGGCGCGGGGTCGCGATCGGGGTGGCGCGGTTCAAGTGCACCGCGCCCAACGTCATGAGAGCGAAAACGCTGAAGGAAAGTTATTCGCGGACGCGGGTCGCGGCCTGGATTTTGAGGACGGTCGCCCAGTTGCGCGTGGTGATCAGGTCCTGGCCCGCCGCATCCAGCGCCTTGAGCGCCTTGCTCGCGAGCACACCGCCGGGCGTCCACACGTAGGTCGCGCGACTGGTGACCGCGACCTTTTCATCGCCCCACTCTTCCGTGGTCATCGGCCGCGCGGCTGACAACACCTTCGGATCAAGCACGAAGCCCACCATGTATTTCGAGTGATCGGTGGCGACCTTGCCGAGCGGATTCTCGCGAACGATGGAGTCGAGGTCGGTGGCCGTCATCACCAGGGTGTTGGACTTGATGCCGTGGCGGGCCTCCAGCGCTTCCTGGATGCGGTCGGCGATGGTCCGCTCGGCCGCCTTCTTGCCACGAAACACGACGTTGCCGGTGTTGAGGACGGTGCGGACATCCTCATATCCGAGGCGCTCGATCAGGGCCTTGAGGTCCTCCATCGAGATCCGCTTGGCCGTGCCGACGTTGATACCACGAAGAAACGCGATGTAGTAATTCATCGATCGCCATCAATTATATGGCACGGCGTGTACAGCTGCTTTTACTGGACCCAGGTCCGGGCCGATTGGTCCAGGACCTTGGACGCGCCAATCCCGCCATTGGTGGCCAGCACCACCCCTCGGTTGCCCTCCGGATCGAGCATCAGGATGGCGTACCACAGGGTGTTTGACCCGTTATGCCAGATGATGCGGCGGGTGGCCGGTTGTTCGGTCACCCATCCCAGCGCGTAGGAGCCGCCCGGAAGGGGCGTGTGGAGCCGGGCGTAGGTGGCCGCTTTCAGCACAGTGCCGTCCTGTCCCCGCGCCCCGCGGAGGTGTTCCTGCCCCCAACGAGCCAGGTCGGCCAGGGACATGTGGGGACGACCCGCCGGGGCCATATACGGGGGATTGTCGGCAAAGGGCCCGGGTTCTACCGGTGTGGTGCCGGTTCGATGGCCCCGGGGCTGGGTCAACTCGTTCAGGACACCGGGAGGACCCAGGCCCGCAGTCGTGAGGCCGAGCGGGTCCAGCACCTCCGTGCGAATCAGTTCTTCCCAGGGTTTACCGGTCCGTTCCTCGAGGATGGACGCCGCCAGAACGTAGCCAAGATTGGAATAAACAAACGCGCCCCCGGGCGCGGCCGTGGGTGTGCCCTTGAATGTCTCGGTCAGAAGACGACGCCGCAACTCGACCACTGAGGGCCCACCCTGAGAAGCGGGTCCCATGATGGCGGGCGTGACGTTGGCGGGAATGCCGGCGCGATGGCCCAGCAACTGTTCGAGGGTCACGCCGCCAAAGGCGCCGGCCCGCTCGCCCACCAACTCCTTCATGGTTGCGGTCCACGACAACTCGTTGCGCTCAACAAACCTGCCGACCAGCGCCGAGGTGAAGGATTTCGAAATCGATCCGATGTGCCAGAGGTCGGCCGTGGTGACCGGCGTCTCGTCGCCAAGTTGGCGGTGGCCCACCACGGCCAACTCAGGCGTGCCTGCAGATGAGAACGTCGCGCCGCCGACGGCGGGCAGATTGCCCGACGTGCGCGCACGCTCGATGAGCGCGGTCAGGCTGAGCGTCTGGGCCTGCGGCAGTTCGACGGAGAGAAGACAGGCGGCCACCAGTGCCGCGGCACCGGCCATGCGCACATGGCTCCTTGTCATCGCACGGTCACGCCGATGGCGTCACTCACGGCGCGTGGCCCCTTCGCGTCAGAGGGCCGATTCACCACTTTTCCCTGCACCACCATCGTCGTCGACCCGCCACCATCGAGGTTGAGGGCATCGGTGAGCTGCAGGCGATCGGCCAGCCGCTGCAGATCACTGAACGCCATACCGGCGCTCGCAGCCTGCCGACCGTCCACGACGATCAACCAGATGTCTCCACGACGATCCAACCCGATCACCGTGCGCGGGTGGCGCATGTTGATGAAGTTCGGACCGCTCAAACGCTCCGTGTCCCACTCCGTAATCTGGCGCCCTTTGACCCGGAGCAGCCCCGCGCCGTTGATCACGTGGTCAGCGGTGCCGATGCGTTCGGGTTCCAGGCCATTCACGGTCGTCCAGTGGGTGTCGAGGCTGACAGGCGTGTCGATCGTGAGCCGCTTGAGCTCGGTGGGCAATTCGAGCCCGCCAAACGACAATACGAAGCCATCCTTCGGGATCGTCGTGCTGCCCGCATCGCGGCGCATCGAGACCACCTTCAACGGGTCACCGCGCAGCACCCACTCGACGCCGTTGCCGGCGGTGTCGGTGTGCTCGTGATATTTCGGTGTGTAGAGCATCAATTTGCCGCGGGCACGCGTGGTGTCGACCCCATCAACCCCCATCGCCACCACGTTGGTGTCGTCGCCAATTCGCAGATCGATACGCGCACTCATCTGGTCAAACGCCAGCTCCGTGCGCCCGGATGGGGGTGACCAGATGCCGACGGCGCCTTTGGTCACCGGGGTGTCACTCACCAACACGCCGGCGACTTTCAGAAGGCCGACAGGCTCGCCGTTGTTGACGTTGAAGAACCCCGCGTTCACCGCCGCCACGGCGTTGGCGCGGGCCGCCATCTCCAGCACCGGCTCGGCGTACATCACCTGATCGTTCGAGAGCAGGCTCGTGAGGCGGACGCGCACCGGATCGAGGCGCAGGAGCGACACCTGGACTGACGCCGGCGGATCCATCAGGGTGGAATCGGTCGAGGTGTAAAACGTGACCCCCTGCGCAACGGTTTCGCCGGCACTGAGCCAGCCGGCCTGAGCCTGGGAGGTTTCCGCCGCGCCTCCACACGCCCCTGACCCGGCGATGGCCAGGGCGGCGACGAGGACGAGGGACCGGACGCGGTGTTTCATGGGGTTAGGGTCTATTCTTTCACGCGTCATGGATCGCCGCACCTTTCTTGCCGCCGCCTCCGCCCCCCTGCTTGTGCCCACCACTGGTCACCTGCTCGCTGGCACTCCCTTTCAGACGCCCAACCTCATCAAACCGGCTCGTTTGCAGCCTGGGGATACGGTGGGGCTGGTGACGCCGGCCACGGCCACCTATCAGCAGGAAGAGCTCGATATTGCCCGAGAATCGCTCGAGGGCCTGGGCCTCAAGGTGAAGATGGGCGCACACGTGCGCGACCGGCACGGCTCACTGGGAGGCCAGGACACGGACCGCGCCGCCGACCTGAACCGTTTTTTTGCCGACACCAGCGTCAAGGCGGTTCTGCCGACGCGTGGCGGATGGGGCACGTCGCGTCTGTTGCCCCTGCTCGACTTTGATCTGATTCGACGGAACCCAAAAATTCTGATGGGCTTCAGCGACATCACGGCCTTGCTCAACGGCATTCATGCACGCACCGGCCTGGTGACCTTTCATGGCCCCAACGCCGGCGGCCGGTGGGACGAGTTCTCCGTGGACTATGTGCGCCGCGTCTTGTTTGGCGGAGAAGCCGTCACGTTTGAAAACATCAAGGGCACCAGTGACCGCAACGTCCTCACACAGACCGACAATCGTATTCGGGTGATCACGCCGGGCACCGCATCAGGTCGATTGCTCGGGGGAAACCTGACGGTGCTCACGGCGATTCTTGGTTCACCGTATGTGCCGAACTTCGATGACGCCATCCTGTTTCTCGAGGACGTCGGCGAGGACTGGTATCGCGTGGACCGGATGATGACGTCGTTGAAGCTCGCAGGGATCCTCGGCAGGATTCGCGGCTTTGTATTCGGCACCTGTTCCGAGTGTGGTCCCGGCGAAGGGTTTGCGTCACTCACACCCGAAGAGATCTTCAAGGACCACATCGCCTCGCTCGGCGTTCCCGCGTGGAGCGGCGCGATGATTGGTCATGGGCATGCGCAGTGGACGTTGCCCGTCGGCGCACGCGTCACCATCAACGCGTCGGCCGGCACGGTCACCATGAACGAAGCCGCGGTGGCGTAGTCACCCCCGCAGGGCGATGATCGGATCCACACGCGCGGCACGCCGCGACGGAATCCACGCGGCCAACAACCCAATCACGACAAGCACCGCTGCTGTGACGAGATACACCGCCGGATCACCTGGTTCGACACGAAACAGGTGCGATTCGATCAGGCGCGAGAGTGCGTAGGAGCCGACCAATCCGGCCGCAAGCCCCACGCCGACGTACATCATCGCCCTCATCAACATCATTGCCAGCACGCGCTTCGGCTGCGCGCCAAGCGCCATCCGCACACCGATCTCCTGGGTGCGTTGTTCGACCACGTAGGCCATCACACCGTAGATGCCCACGCCGGTGATGACGATGCCGAGGACGCCGAAGATGGACAGGAGCATCATGTTGAAGCGCCGCTTCGCGATGTGATTCGCAAAGTACATTTCGAGGGTTTGTGTCTGGCCCAGTGTGAGGTCCGGGGCGATCTCCCACAGGGCCGCGCGCACGGCCGGCGCGAGATCTTCAGGTCGCCCGGCGGTCTTGATCACCAGATCGGCGCCAAACATCGCCTTGGGTTCCAGTGGTGAATACGCCTCCGGACGTATCTCGGACTCCGGGCCGCCGAGGCGCACGCTGCCGACAACGCCGACGACGGTACGGTCGCCGTTGATTTGGATGCGCGCGCCGATCGGATCCCGATCGCCCAGATACAACCTGGCGGCGACGTCGTTTAACAGCACGACCTTCGCGCCTGTGCGATCGGCGTCTTCCAGAAATCTGCCGCGCAGCAGTGGAATGCCGACAACTGAGAAGTAGTCGGGGGAGACGTTGCGCGTGTCGACCGACTCTGAGTCCTCAAACTTCCGGTCGTTGCCCGGCACCGTGACATTGGTGCGACTCCAGTTGCCCGAGAGAGGGAGCCCGTTCGCAATGGCCCCCACGCTGAGCACCCCCGGAATTTTCCCGACGCGTTCGAGGGCCTGCGGCACCAGCAACTCTGCACGGGCCATGCCGGCCTCGCGCTGGGTCACATCGCTGAACACAAACGGCGGAAACACCGGCACGGTAAGGACGTTCCGATAGTCGAGGCCGATGTTGACGTTCGTCAGTTTCATAAAACTCGAGAGGAACAAACCTGCGCCGACGAGCAGGACGACCGCCAGGGCCACTTCCGACGTGACGAGCGCCGAACGCAGCCACTGCCGGCCCCTGCCGGCCGTTTGTGATCGCCCCCCATCGCGGAGCGCGTTGTTGAGGTTGGGTCGCGACAGCTGGAGCGCAGGCGCCAGTCCACACACCAGCCCCGTCGCGAGTGCCGCGGTCGCCGCAGCAACCAGCACGCGGAGATCAAGACCGATATCACGCGCCCGAGGCAGACTCGCGGGCAGCGCGAACTTGAGCAGTCCCACGCCCCAATAGGCCACCAGCACGCCCAGCGCCGTGCCGATCACCGAGAGCACCACACTCTCCACGAGGAAACCACGAATCAACTGCCACCGCGAAGCACCAAGCGCCGACCGGATGCCCACGTCGCGGCTTCGCGCCGTCGCGCGCGCGAGATACAGATTGGCCACATTGACACACGCAATCAACATCACAAACGTGACCGCGCCGAGCAACATCAGCATCCATCCACGCACACTGCCCACGAGCGACTCGTGCAGCGAGCGCACCTTGAGCTCGCGGGAAGGATTCCACTGGGGAAACTTCTCCTTGATACCCGCCTGAATCGCGGTCATTTCCTGCTGCGCCTGGTCGATGGACGCGCCCGGCTTGAGCCGACCGACCACCAGGAGCGAATAGTTCCGACTGTTGCCCCGCGCCTTCTGAGTGGCCGGAACGACATACGGCACCCACATCTCGGCGGGGCGCGTCGCGCCCACCGGATATTCAAACCCCTCGGGCATGACGCCGAGGATCTCCCACACCCCTGTGTCGAACTTCATCGTTTTTCCCACGACGTCGGGTGTGCCGCCGAAACGGCGTTTCCATAACCCATCGCTGATCACGGCCACGCGGTGGTTGCCTTCCACTTCATGCTCGGCGGTGAAGGTCGTGCCAACCTGAGGGGTCACGCGGAGAAGAGAGAACAGATTGGATGTTGTGCGCGAGGTTGGCAGGCTTTCAGGGTGGCCACCATCACGCACCGTGAAGCCACCACCCCCGGTCACCGCCGCCAGCCCTTCAGACGTGGTCTGCCCCGCAACCCAGTCAAGGTAATCGGGCGCTGTGGTGTGGCCACCAACAAACCCGTCCGGCTTGGTGTCGATGTCGGCGATGGAGATTAGCCGGTCCGGTTCGACAAACGGGACGTTCCGGAGCACCACCCCGTCGACCACTGAAAAAATCGCCGTCGTGGCGCCAATGCCCAGCGTGAGCACGATCAGCGCCACCGCCGTAAACGACGGCGCCGACCGCAGTGCCCGAAACGCGTTGATCACGTCAGATCGCATGGCCATTGGACGAGATCGCCGCCCCCTGGGTTAGAAAAAGACGTCGGGTGTCTTTTTTTGCAGGATTTGCTGAGCAAATCCGTGCTTTTGGGACGAAAAAAAGACACCCGACGTCTTTTTCAGTGGACGATGACGCGGCGGACGAGGGCGCCTTCCAGGATCGCGTCCATGTGCTCGAGGCCGGCGGTGACCGTCGCAAAGACGGTGTAGTCGTGGTCCAGCCGAGGGACATCGATCAGATCGAAGAAAATCTGGGCGTCACCGGTGTCGTACCCGCGTGTCGAAATCCCCACCGCCCCGCGCACGTGTGACTGCAGGCCCACTTCATCTCGCATGAACCGCTGGTCCCCCACGTACTCGTTGGCACCAGGGCTGAGGCCCTGCACAACAAAATTGGGGACGACCCGGTGAAACGTGAGGCCGTCGTACGCTCCAGCACGGGCGCGAGCCACAAACCGTGCGACGGTCATCGGCGCATCGGCGGTCAGGAACTCCAGCGTGATGACGCCGCCGTCGGCCAGAACCACATCGGCCCGTCGGGCGCTGAGCAGATCACGGAGTTCGGCGGCGGTGGGCTGCGAAGGGTATCGGTACTGACGCGGGCGGGTCGGCACGTCGACTTTAGCGGCCGTGAACGCACGCGTGGCGGCAGCTCGGACGGCGGTGTCCCAGTCCGCCGTCCACTCCGCCAATTCGGTGACACGGGTTGGCCCGAGCAACTCGGCAAGGCGGTCCACGATGGCCACGCGCGGGTCTCTCGATGTGTCTGCACCCGTCGCGCTGAGCCGGCGCAACGCGGTGAACAACGCCGGCACCACCTCCGCATGCGTCGACGCCTGCAACGCACGGGCGGCCGCGCGCACCAGCTGGTGGTCATCAGCCTGCAACGCCGCGATCGCCACGGATGCGAGGTCCGGGCTCTTCACACGCACCAGCGCATCCACAGCGGCCGTCCGCACGTTGGCAACGGCGTCTTTCGACAGATCCATGGCCACCGCGGCGTCATTCAGCACGCCGGCCGCCGTCGCCGCAGTCGCGCGCACCTGCCACGTCGCGTGCGATTTTGCCGCGGGAAGACGTGTGCGCGCTTCATCGGGGGCGAGGCGGGAAAGAGCCGTCAATGCCCGCGCCGGCCGATGCCACGTCGCCGCGCGCGTGGGATCGCCCAACTGATCGGCCAGCGGCGTCAGCGCGGCCACCACTGCCGGCACGTCCGCACATCCGGTCGTGACACTGTCCATCGCCTGCAATGCGACAAGCGTGTCGGTATCGCCCATCGCTGCCACCAGCGGTCCGCAGTCGCGAATGGTCTGCAGGCCACGCGCAAAACTGCGGACGGCCTCGATGCGCACGTGCATCGCCGGGTCCTTCAGCGCCGCGATCACTGCAGGACGCAACCGATCGATCGCCGGATTCATCATCTGCACGGCGATGCGCCTCACCTGCCAATCCGGGTCACCCGCCGCCTCCAGCATCGTGCCGGTCTCGGTATCCCGCGCCACCTGCAGCGTTGTCATCACCAATCGGCGCAGACGCGCGAGTGTCTGGCCGGTGGCTCCGGTCGTCGCTCGACCGATCGCGGACAGATCCCGAAGGCGCGCACGCACGGCTTCGGTCAACGGCCGGCGCGGATTGCGCCGCGCCAACGCTTCAAACCCCTCGGCGGCACCAAGCAGACGATCGGGAGATCCGGACGCTGCTGCCAGCAGGAACTGCTCGACACCTTCGAGTTCAGCGGCGTCATGGCGCATGCGTCCAAGCGTCGCCAGAATCACGCCCGCCACGGCGTCGTCTTTCTCCGTGGCGAAGCGGGTCTCAAGACTCTGACGGCCCGCCGTCACTTCTGCCGCAGTGGGTGGATCATCGTCTCTCAGGTCCGACTGTGTACCGGACAACGCCTGCCCGATCGCATTGGCGGCCTCGGATCGCACGAGAGGCGCAGCATCATTCAACAGACGGACGATGCGCGGCACCATCGAGGGGGCACCAAAACGTCCGAAGGCCTGCACGGCGAGTCGGCGGAACTCCGTGTCGGTCGAGGCGGCTGCCTGGTCGAGCAAGGCCAGGTCGCGCTGCTCGAGGTGTGACGGCCCGTGGTCACCGGCTTTGCATGGACTGAAGAGCCGTCGGTCCGCCCCAAGGATGATGGCCTCACGAGTGAGCGTCTCTGCGGAGGCGCGCTCCTGATCGGTGCCACACGTCTGCACGGGCGCTGGGGGCGTGGCTGACTGCGGCACACCGATGGACAACAGGACAACTGCGGCGCCAACCTTGAGGATGGTCATATGCGCGGCATCTTATCCCGTGATTAAAAGCCGGCTGACCCCGCGTTGATGACCGGAATCCCGAATCGTGATGGATCACAGACTGCGCGCGGGATTCTGAATTCCTCAGGGGCACCCACCCACAGTCTGGTGAGTGCGGCGCCCAGAGAAAGCTCCTGCAGGCCGATGAATCGCCCCAACACGGTTTCGCGTCGGTGGCGCGCCGGGTTCTCGCGAAACCGAATCGCCAGCCGTCCGTCCGAGTGGTCGCGATCGTGGCCCACCAGGACCAACTGCGGTCCCGTCTCCCGGTTGCCCACCTCATCACGAATCACGCGCTCAAGACCGCCTTCGTCATTGCTGGCCTGGCTGCCGCCCACGCCGAGACTCTCGTCGAGAAAATGAATCGCTGTCCCGTTGTAGTACCCGCCGTTGATCAATTCCACGAGCCGCGCGATGGCCAGTGGCGCGGCAAGGCGGTCCAATACCAGAGGAATATCGACAACGGCCCCTTCAAACTTGAAGGAGATACACGGCGGAATCGCCATGATCTGCGCGACGTTCGGCTGGAAACCCGTGCGGCGCGTCGGACGGGCGCGCGTTGGCGTGAGTGTGATCTTTTCCAACACCGTGGCCACGACCGCGGCCACCGGCGGATCAAAGTCATTGAGCAGCGGACGAAGTTTGTTGGTCCAGATGTCGGCGCCTTCCGACGTGGGTGTGACGAACTCGGCGAGGCGTTCCAACAGCGCAATTCGCGCCCGACGGCTGGTATCGCGGCGCTCCTTGGTCAGGCGCTCCAGCGCACTGAACACGGCTTCTGCGCCCACCACAGGATCAGGCATCCCCTTCAACGCGTTGGCAGCAGTGATGGTCAGGTGTGCGTCGGGGAACTGGAGTGCGTCGATGGCTGCGGCGAATACCATGGGGCTCTTGAGCGCGACGAGCCCCTTGAGCGCTTCTGCTCTGACGTTGTGATGATCATCAGCCACCAGTGTCGCCAGGGAGACGACGTCTTCCAGCACGCGCGCCGCGCGAGCAGCCGTTGCGCGGACTTCCCATCGAAGATGCGGCACGGCGACTTCTGTGTGCAGCCGCAGCAGGGACTCCCGCAGCGGCCCCTTGTCTCTGGAGGCAGCGACACGTTTGGCAAGTGTTTCGTACGCCGTCGCGGGCATGACCCAGGTGTTGGCCGTCGTCGTCCTGCCGAGCGACGTGGCGTCATTCAGCAGATGTTGGGACGGATCCCAGCCGACACAGGCCTCGTACCGCTCAGGTTTGACCGTTTCGAGGGCCGCAATCACGTCGCGCTCGACGTCCAAGCCTTTTGCGGTCTGCAGCAGAAAACACATCGGCATCTCGGGCGACGAGATGAGTTTGCGGATGGCCGTCGACGCCGACAGTGGATGGAGTCGGTCCTTGGCGGCGCGGTCCAGCGCAAACTGGTGGGCCGGGTTATGGGGGTTGAGCAGTCGTACACCGAGGTCGCGAATCGGGTCCGCGCACAACCCCGGGTTCGTCCCTGCGAACACACGACACGTGAACGCCGCGGCTTCCGTCGCGATCTGGTCGTTGTCGGCGCGCATCGCCTGAAGGATTTCCAGGAATCGCAGCGTCTCTCCCCTGTCCTGGGTTCCCGACTTCACCGTCCGAGCCCCCTGCGCCAGCCCGGCGCGTGCCCAGCTCTCGACCGCGAGTTCCGACCCCGCATCCGCTTCCCGCGCATGGGTCTGGAACATGCGCAGCAGTGCGTCTGCCGCCCCAAATCGCAAGGGCCCCATAAGTTGGATCTCAGTGATCCACTCGCTTTCGTACCTGAGGGCGACCGATGTCGGCAGCGGCAGTTCGGCGAGGCGCATCCACAGCGCCGCTCGGTTCGGCGACAACACCTTCCGTTTGAGTCGTTCCTCCATCGCCGCGATCGCGAACGCGATTTCACTTGTGGCCTCAGGTCGGTCGAGCACCGACTGCACGAGTGCATCAGCGGCGGCGACCCTGACAAAGTTGATCGGATCATCAAGAAACGTCGCCAGAAACGTGACGTTGGCGGGCGTCTCAAACCGGCCGAACTCCCGCACCGCGATGTAGCGCAGGTCTGGTCGCGGATGCCGGGACGCGAGCACCAGCAGGTCCATGTCGGCGGCACGACTCAGCCGGCCGCCGTGTTCATCACCGACCTCGGATTCCTCGGGATACCAGCGATCCGCACGCATGCGATCCGCAGCCAGCAGCACTGCTTCGACGCTGATCTGGAGTGGCGGCGTGTTCTGGATCCCGCTCTGCTGCGCGTGCCCGTGCGTAATACCGGCATACACGAGCACAATCACCAGCGCCGCTCGAAACCCCGTCATTTGTCGTCGTCGCATTCCGCGATGCGTGTGATGTGGTGACCGGCCAGCGGAGGCCGTTCGAGGCGGTTGGGATTCGGGTTGTCTGGATCGGACGGTGGCGCGGCCCAGCCAATCACAGTGTCCAGACGGGTGCGGTCGCGCCGCTCCCCGCGCACGTGCAGCAGACGACCGTCCAATGTGTCTCGGCCATGACCGAGCATGACGAGTGAGCCCGCCCGAACCACTCCGCCCATCTCGTCCCGGATGAACCGATCGGCGGCGACAAACTCGTTGCCGCCGGGACTGCCCGTCAGCGCCACGGCCCTGTCCGCGCGGACCACATCCTGACCCGTGTAGTAGCCCTTGCTGGCAAGCGCCCAGAACCGGGTGACCGCCAGTGGCGCCCGGTCACGATCGAGCAGCACCTTCCAGGGATCAGCGTGATCAAACTGCACGATCACACACGAAGGTGCCGTGCGCACGTCGGCTTCTGACGGCTGTGCGGCCGGCCGGTGTCTGGGCGTCGCAGGCTGGTGCCTGCCGGTCACGTCCAGGATCACCTGCGAGACCTGCTGCGCAATCACGGGATCAAAATCCTCCACATGCGCCAGCATCGTGAGTGACCAGTCCGTGCTCTGCTCCCGTACTCGCAGGCCGTACTCACGGATCCTCTCGAGCAACATGAGCCGAGGCTCCCGCAACGTGTCTTTGCGCTCGGCGGTCACCCGTTCAAACGTCGTGACCACAGCCGGCAGAAGCGTCAGAGGTTCGGGTGCGCCCTCAAGGACGGCAGCCGCCGTCCGCACGAGGTGATAGTCCTTGTCTGCCAGCGCCGTCACCGCCAACGCCGTCGTTAACGGGTGTTGCAAGACGGCGAGTGACCGGAGGGCGTCCGCGCGCACGTTTGGATGGATGTCCTCCATGAGCTGCAGCGCGAGATCCGCATCCTTTGTGACGGCAGCCACACGCGCGGCTGTGGCGCGAACCTGCCAATGCGCATGTTTGGCAGCGACCAGGCGCGCAAGCGGAGCGGCGTCGGCCGGCAGTTTGGACGCCACCAGTTCCAGCGCCCGCATTGACGCCTGCCACGCGCGTGGTCCGGGATTTTCACGCAGGGTTTCTGCTTTGAGCAGGAGTGCCCGTTCCGGTGACCAGTCGCCACACCCGCTCTCGGCGGCCACCTTTGATTCGGCGAGCTTCTCAATGACCTCGCGCTCGACGTCCGGGTCGACGGCGAGCGGCAACAGGTCGCACAAGGGCACGTCGGGATTGGACAACAGTCGACGAATCGCCGGATCTCTCGTCGTTGGATCGCTGCGCCGTGCCATCTCCTCCAGTCGGCTGCGATGCCGAGGATTAAACGGGTTGGACATCTCCACGGCACGTCGCCTGATGATGCGGCTCAGTGAGATGTCCGCCCGCTCAAGGATGAAGTCGTCGTCGAGGCGGGCCGCCTGCAATCCTTCGAAAAACGTCTCGGCTTTGCCAATGTTGGTGTTGCCGATCATGACGGCCCCACCAGTCGCGACTCCGAGCAGGAACCACTCCCGCAGTGATCGCACGGTCTGCGGCAACGCCGGACGCCCTTGGAGGTTCCACAACAACTCGACGAGCGCCAGTCCCGCCTGAATGCGCATCGGACTCTGTTGTTGAACTTCATTCAGGAGCTGGGCTTCCAGGTCCGCGGACACCTGGGGGCTGAGCGGGAGCCGAGTCAGCGTGTTCCAGAAGGCCGCAATGACTTTGGGATTGATCTCCCGGCGAAGACGGGCCCGGATCGGATTGATGGCGGCGCCGGCTGCTGCTTCGGGCCTGTCGATGATGGTCTGCGCCAGCGCATCCGCAGCCTCGATGCGCACATCGGGGTCATCGTCTTCCAGATAAAGGCCGATGAACTGGGCGTTGGTCGCTGTTTCGAACCGGCCGAACTCGCGAACGGCGGCGCGACGAAGGTCGGGCCGCTCGGACTCGCTGGCCAGAACGAGCAGATCCATGTCTGCAGTGCGATTGAGTTCCCGGACCCCATCAAAGATCGTGCTGCTGGGGTACCAGCGATCCGCACGAATCCGATCGCCCGCCAGCCACACGGCCTCGACGGTGATCGCCGCCTTGTTACGCGGGCGCTGAATCTGCGGGGGCCGACGCTGCGCTTCAAGTCCGACAGCCCCCACCACGGCTACGAGCGCCACCAGGGCGGTCGCCGCCGTCGCGGATTTCACCGCACAGGCTCCGGAACGATCAGTGACGTCGCCAGACTTTCCACACGCGAGGTAAATCGGGCCGATGGCGGCGTGGTGATCAGGCGGGTGACACTGCGAACGGCTTCGGCCGACCATGTCCGCCATGCCGCCAGCGCCTCGGCGTGGTCCGGCAACGTCTTGCCGTCACGCAGTTCCACCGCCACACGTGTCCGTCCTGCCCGCGCCACCAGCTCCGCCACATCGATCGACATCGCTTCATCAGACGACGCCATGAGCCAGGCGGTCGTGGCCACCGCCACGCCGACGTTGCGCATCTCGGCGGCGCTGGTCTTGTCGGGCGTGTCCATGTTCGAGTGGTAATACTTGTCGGTGAAGTGCCAGTTCAGGAGCGACGGGATCCCCGCGCTGCCAAACACCGTGTGGTCGCTGCCGCCTTCATAAGGGTTGGTCTTGACCACCCAGTTGGCGCGGGTCGCGACACGTTCACACACGGCGAGGTGCAGGTCGTTGATGAGGTCGCCCTTGAGGGTCTCCTTGCGGACATTGCCGCGGCCCCACTCGGAGTTCGGATCCCACGCGCGGCTCCAGATGGCGCCTGGATCGGGCCACCGTTCGACCAGGAAGCTGCCGCCCGTTTTGGTGATGTCTTCCCCGGTCATGTCCATCGAGAACATGTACTTCACGCCGGGCACCTGGGCGGCGTTGCGCTGCAGCCACGCACGGCTGCCGCTGATCTCGTTCAGCCACAAGAAGGTGATGGTGCGCGCCGGTGCCGGAATCTGGCCACTTTCGACGGCCCGCGCCAGCGCGTAGGCCAGCTCCTGCAGCGTAGCCACACCTGATGCGTTGTCGTTGGCGCCGGGTTCCTGCACATGCGCCGCGATCACAATACGTTCGTCGGGCAACGAGCGGCCGCGGATTTCGTGGACGAGTGTGCGCTCGGGTTTCTCCGCGAACGTGCTGACGACCTCGACCTTGACCCGTTGTGGTCCGGTCTTGAGTGCGGCTCGGAGTGTTTCGTTGGCGCGACGTGAGGCCTTGAAGCCGAACGCCTTGCGCTCGGCGTCTCTCGGAATACTGCCCCACTGCAGAATGTCCGGATCGGTGGCGATGTACGAACCAATCGATGTCGAGATCACACCCAGCGCCCCGCGCTGCACCACGGCCTGCCGGAACAGCCCGCCAAGATCGGCGTCACCAATCACCACCGCACCCTTGACGTCTTTGCCCTCGAAGTCTGCGGCCTGCCCTCGACCCACATCCACAAGCAGAGCCTCGACGAGGCCGTTGGTGGAGTACGAGTTGATCGCCAGCGCCAGTCGTTCACGCGCCTTCGAGAGGATCACCTGATCAGGTTGGCCGGCGCGCACCAGGGACAATGTGCCCACCGAATGGTCCCATCCCGGGCTTGGCGCGTCGGCGACCTCGAACCGGCTCGATCCCACACGAGACGCGACCCGATCAAGGGTGGCGTCGTAGCCCTCGTTGCCGGACAGCCGCCAGTATTTCGACGCGAACTCCACTGTCGCCATCGCTTCAGCTTCGGAGAAACCACGCCAGACCTGCTCGATCACCGGCTCCAGGTGCGTGGCGAGCGTCGGCGACACCCTGCGCGCAGCGGCAAGTTCCGCGCGGACGCGCGACTCTGGATCCGGCATCTGGCCTTGCAGTGATACTGCGCACAAACCCAGAACAACCAACGCCCATCGATTCCTCATGAGGCACTCCATCTCAACATCTGGTCTTCCAGGCTCAGCGGATACGAAATCGCGACGTCCACGATGTCGCCGGACGCGTCGTGCACCAGCGAGAGGTCCGGCTGCACAAAACCGGTGTACGACGGCAGATTCAGCCTCTCGACACGCGCCACCACCTCATCACGCAGGGCCGGCTCGAAGTGGATGCCGTGTGCTTCAAACATCGCCTTGGCCGCCGTGTAGTCACCCGTGGACTTCACCCGCTGCACTTCGCCCAGCAGACGCCCCACGCCCTCGTGGAAGGCCGCCGCATCAACCATCACGTAGTACGTCTTGTCGTCGCGGTGCCTCACGTCAATCGCCGTCGTGTTGGCGATCAGCCAGTGGACGATCATCTGGCGATTCCGCATGTGGTCTTCTTCGATCGTCGTGCCCTCACGAATCCGTCGCAACTGGACCAGGGCGTTCCTCGCGTAGGCTTCATACTCTGCCTGCACGATCTCGCTGTGATGTTCGGCAGGGACCATGCCGATCTCCGCGATCTTCGGCTCTCCGACGAAGTACAAGGCGACCAGATCGGCGCGGGTTTCCTCCAGGCCGGCGTACTGTTCCTTCAACGCCAGTTCCGGCCGGCCGCCCAGGTGCGCCTCAACGACGCCACTGCCGTGTCCGAGCACCTCGTGAATCGCCGTCGTCACCTCCGACGCCAGCGACCCCCACTTCTCGGCCCGCGCTACTTCCTCCGGCGACCAGCAGAACTCCTGACGATACGAGGGCGGCAGGGATTTGTCGTACGCCTCATTCACGTTCGCGAGTGAGACCGACTTGCTGCCGTACTGTTCGCGAATCAACTGGTCGTTGGGCAGGTTGATGCCAATCGGCGTGACTGGCCCCGAGTCGCCCGTCTCCATCACGACATCAATCGCGCGCGCGGTGACGCCGACCACGTTTTTGCGACGCCACTGCGCCGGCCACGGCATACGATCCTCAAACCACTGTGCGGCCTGGGCGAGACGATGGATGCTTTCGGTCTTGCCCGGGTTCACATAAAACACCAGGGCCTCCCACGCGCCCTTCACACCCCTGGCGTCCATGTAGTTTTCGATGAATCCGTTAATCGTGTCGACCGGTGACTCCTTGTCGGCCACCCAGGCGATGTCATAGGCCACTCGATCAGCGTCTTCACCGGTTTTGTAGAACGTAATCAACGCCTCAAGGGCCGTCCGCATGGTCGGGGTCGCATAGGGAAGTGCGGCCTTGAGATGTTCACTGATCCGGCTGATTCGATCGCCGTACAATCCGTCGACCCTGGCCACTTCTTCGACAAGCCCGTTTGTGGTCTTCACCAGGCGCGAGTTGAGTCCGTACTTCTCCTCGAACCCCTCAAGGTCGGCCATCGACACCCCGGCGTACATGTTGTTGGCGCTCAGGGCCACGATGTCCTTGCCGTCGCCCGGCGACTTATTTGTCACGAGCGGCTCGGATGTCGCGTCACAAAATGCGGCGCGCAACCGCTCCAGCCGCGCGCCGATCATTCCGGGCTCATCGGCGATCTCACCCGCGGCCTCTGCCGCGGCAACGGCGGCCTTCAGCGCCTCGAACGAACACTTGAGCACAAACTTGCGCGCCGTCAGGTTGTTGTACGGGCCCGAGTTGATCCAGAACAACTTCGTATACCGGCGAATTTCCGCCAGCGTGTCCGGATCGATCGCGCCGGGATCCTTGCGACCTGCGCGAACAATCGCTTCAAGGTAGCCGCGCATCTCAAGGTTGTGCCGATACCGCTGATCCCAATAGATGTCGCGTCCCGCCAGTGCGGCCTGCGACAGGTGCCAGATCAGGATCTTCTCGTTGAGCGGCAGGGCGGCAAACCCGTCCGCATACAGCTGCACCACCGCAGCTTCGTCTATCTGTTCGAGCAGGTACTGGCGTTCCATATCAGATCGTGATCGTCTCTCTGTGGTTGGGGGTTGTCACCGTCCACTGCAACTCTTGTTCGACGCGTGCCTTGAGGGCGTCCATGGGGCCGGGTTCGCCGTGCACCAGGCACAGGAGCGCTGGCGCGGTCTTGAATGACTTCAACCACCGCAGAATTTCATTGCTGTCGGCGTGGGCGGAGATGGAGTCGATGGTTTCGATTCGCGCGCGCACCGGCACTTCTTCGCCGTGAATGCGCGTCAACTTCGCGCCTTCTTTCAGTTGGCGGCCGCGTGTGCCCACCGCCTGGTATCCGGCAAACAACACCGTGTTGTGCTCAAACGGGAGCAGGCGCTTCAAGTGGTGCAACACGCGTCCACCGGTCGCCATGCCGCTCGACGAGATGATGATGCTCGGTCGATCGTCTTCCTGCACCTTGCGCGATTCCGCAATGGTGGCGATGACCCGCAACCGCGCGGTCATAAAATTGCGCAGGCCTTCGTCGAGTTCGTGCATGCGATCCCGGTATTCGGCCAGCACTTCCACCGCCATCGGACTGTCCACATACACAGGTACTTCCGGAATGGCCTTGCGTTCCTCCAGCCGGCGGACCCAGTAGAGCAATTCCTCCACACGTCCGAGGGCAAACGCCGGAATGACGACCTTGCCCTTGGCGGCGATGGTCTCACTGATGATCCGCCCCAGCCGCTCGCCATCGTCATCGGGGTCGTGCACCCGATCGCCGTAGGTGGATTCCACGAGGACGACATCGGCGTCAGGCGGCTGCACAGGATCGGGGAGCACCGGGCGGCCGTACCGCCCGAGGTCTCCACCGAAGAGAATCGTCTTGCCCTCGGACGCGACGGTGATGCGGGCATAGGCCGAACCGAGCAGGTGACCCGCGTTGTGGAATTCAAGCTCCACTCCAGGGGCGATCGGAATCGGCCGGTCGTAGCCGGTCGGCTGGAGTTGAAGAACGGCCTGGGCCGCATCGTTCTCAGTGAACAGGGCGAGGGCGGGTTTGTGTTTGGTGTACCCCTTGCGGTTGGCGCGCTCCGCGTCTTCTTCCTGCAGGCGGGCGGCGTCTTCCATGACGATGCGCGCCAGTTCCTGCGTGCCTCCGGTGCAGAAGGCCCGTCCCTTGAACCCTTGTGCGACAAGCCGTGGCAACAACCCGCAATGGTCGAGATGTGCGTGCGTGAGAACCACCACATCAATCGAGGCGGCCGGCACGGGGAACGGCTCCCAGTTGCGTTCGCGCAGCGCCTTCAGCCCCTGGAACATGCCGCAGTCAACAAGGATCCGGGTGTGCCCCGTCTGCAGGAGATATTTGGAGCCCGTGACGGTGCGCGCGGCACCAAAAAATGTCAGTGTCATGCAAAAAGTCCTGCCTGACCACCCGTGTGCCAGAAGAGCACGCGATCGGTGGCCGAAACCTGTTGTGAACGAATCAAGTGAATAAGCCCCGCCATCGCTTTGGCGGTGTAGACGGGATCCAGCACGATGCCCTCGGCGCGTGCAGTGACTTGCAACGCTTCTCGCGATTGTGTGGTGGGAACCCCGTACCCGCCGCCAATAAAAGTGTCGAGGATCTCGATCGGACGATCGAGCCCGATGGCGGAAGCAGAAGCACCAAGCAGCGGCCCCATCTGCTCGAGGAGCTCACGCACGATCGACGACAGGGTCCTGGTGGACTCATCCGCGCTGATCCCGATAATCCTGGTCTTGAGTCCGAAGAGTGCACAGCCGGCAATGAGTCCCGCCTGTGTTCCACCAGACGACGTGGAGTGCACGATCACGGTTGGTGAGACGCCGGCCGTCAGGAGTTCTTCGACGCCCTTTGCGAAACCCGCAGCGCCAATCGGCGTTGATGCGCCCAGCGGAATCACAAACGGCCGGCGACCCAGATCCGTCAACTCTTCCGCCACCGTCTCCATCATCGTCGCCCGGGCTTCCCGGGACGCGACGTGCCGCAAGTCGGCGCCAAACAGTTGATCAAGGAGAGCGTTGCCGGTGGGTTTTGCCTGGGGCTCACCGTTGACGACAAGGACGACCCGCAGGCCGAGCGCAGCGCCTGCGGCCGCGGTCACGCGGCAGTGATTGGATTGCAGGCCGCCACAGGTGATCAGTGTGTCGGCGCCCGCTGCGAGCGCGGCGGCGATGACGGTCTGGAGTTTGCGGACCTTGTTACCGCCCATCCCGAAGGACAACAGGTCGTCACGTTTCATGAAGAGCGCAGGCGTGTCCGGACCCAGGCGATGGCGGAGGCGGTCCAGGCGATCCACCGGCGTCGAATGTGGGGCGAGCGACTCACACGCGAGCGCGCGAAGTGTTGCCAGCGCAGTGGCCATTAAAAGCAAGTCTATACTCTGGAGTGGTGCCGAATCCGCTGCTCGAAGCCCTCGCCAACACCCCGAACGTGCTCTCCGTCGAACTTCGTCCGCCCCGCGCCGAGCTTGGTGCCGCTGCCGGCATGGATGCGTGGATTGACACCTACCATGCGGTCAGAGGCCTGGTCCGGCAGGGGATGTTTGTGTATCTGACTGACAGCGCGGTGGGCGCCAAGGAGGAGAACAACCTCCGGCACCTGGTGAACAACCTCGGCACTGATGTGGCCCGCAGCCACGTGATCCCGTTCCTGACCACCAAACACACACGCGAGTACTGCATTTCGTACGCCGAGCGGGCGCTTCACGAGGGGTTTCCGTCGCTGGTGGTGTTGGGTGGCGACAAGTCCGTGGGTCCACCGCGGTGTGTCGAACATGCCTGGCAACTCCGCGAGGACATCCGTGCGCACGTCCCGGGGCTGACACTGGGCGGCTGGGCGAATCCTCACCAGAAGGCCGACACCCAGGTGGGATACCTGAGCGACCCGCGTTTTTCAGGCGAGC
Source organism: uncultured Solibacteraceae bacterium (assembly GCA_964423815.1). Classification (GTDB taxonomy): domain Bacteria; phylum Acidobacteriota; class Vicinamibacteria; order Vicinamibacterales; family SCN-69-37; genus SYFT01. The sequence continues at coordinate 28,691 of CAYRGW010000003.1, forward strand.
TGTATCTGACTCAGGTGGTGTCCCATCACGACCTGCCGAAGGTCGACGCGTTTCTGACGGCGCAGCAGGCGGCGGGCGTCACCATTCCCGGGATCTTTGGCGTGTTCTATTACCGCAGTGCCAACCCGAAGACGTTGTCAGTCCTGCAGCAGTTTTTGACTGTGCCGGCGGAAGCACTCACCGCCGAGTTTGACGCGGGCGATTCCGCGGAAGCGATCTGCGCGCGATCGATCCGCGAGCTGCGCAAGGCCGGCGCGCGACACCTGTATTTGTCCAACCTGCCGATCCAGGGCACGCGTCAGACGTTGGAACGGATTCTCGCGCTCGTTTAGAGCGGCTTCGCCCACGTGCCGGCGAACACGAAGTCCGAGGCCTGGCGCCGGGTTCTGGGCGTGACTTCGAGCTGCCGGTGTTTTTCATTGGGCAACACGTCTGGTGAGCCCGGATAACCCAGCGCAATCACGGCAGCGAGATCGTAGTCCGCGGGGACCTCACACACCTGTGCGGCGGCGACGCGGTTAAACCCCTCCATCTGCCGTGCGGCCAGTCCTTGTGACTGCGCCTGGATGGTCAGATACGCCACCGCCTGGCCCGTGTCATACAACGCATGGCGATTGACCTCGCCCGATTCGCCCACGGTCAACTTGGCGGCAGCCACGATCAGCACCGGGGCCAGTGGCGCCCACGCCTGATTGCTGGGTGTCATTGTTGCCACAATCGCCGCGTGGACCGCGGGGTGCGCAATCTTGTCGACCACGACAAATCGCCACGGTTGTTCATTGCGCGACGACGGGGTCCACCGCGCGGCCTCAAAAAGCTGCCATAACTCGTCGGCCGGGATCGTCCGTGAGGAGTTGTAGGCACGCGGACTCCATCGTTCGCGGATCACGTCAAGCACGAGATGATCAGCCGTCGCGTGTTTCGGGTGCGGAGTAGCCATCGCACGTTATCATCTCTCGAATGGCTCAGTTTCTCGACTCGGTTCCCTTCTCCGGCATCATCCGCATCCGCGACATGATGTATTCGGTTGACCGCCCGTTTCGGCTCGACCAGGGCGACGTCAGTTTTGATGCGCCGGCCTCGGTCAAGGCCGCGCTCCAGAAGGCCATCACCGACAATCGGACGCACTACGTGCAGACGACGGGCATTCCCCCCCTGCTGGACCTGTTGGTCGAGAAGATGCGAACCAAGAACGGGCTCCCCATCGGGGGGCCTGACGAGGTGATGGTCACCAACGGCGGCATTCACGCGCAGTACATCGCGTGCCTCGCGTTGCTCGAGCCCGGCGACGAGGTCCTGATGCCCGACCCGGCCTGGCCCCCGACCGTGAGCAACATCATGGCCGCGCAGGCGGTGGCGGTTCCGTATCCGCTCTATGAAGATCGGGGATGGCGGCCGGACATTGCGGAACTCGCCGGCCTCATCACCCCGAAGACCAAAGCCATCGTGATCAACACCCCCTGCAACCCGACGGGAGGTGTGCTCACGCGTGAGGACCTGGATGCCCTCGCGGCGCTCGTGACGGAACACAATCTCTGGGTCTTCTCGGATGAAGCCTACGAGGACTTCCTGTTCGACGGGCGCGAACACCTCAGCATCGCATCGTGGCCGGGGATGTATGAACGCACGATCCCCATGTACACGCTGAGCAAGACGTACGCGATCACCGGGCTGCGGTTGGGATATCTCGCCATCAAGGACCCGGTCATTCGTGACCGCGCCAAGAAGGTGGTCTTCTGCACGACCTCCAACGTGTCATCGATCGTGCAGTACGGCGCCGTCGGCGCGCTGGAGGGACCGCAGGATGTAATCGAGGAATTCCGTCGGGAGATCGCAGCTCGGCGCGATATTTTCTACGAGAGATTGCCGAAGGCGTCACACGGACTGCTGAGCGGCGCCCATCCCGCCGGGGCGTTTTATGCGTTCGTGAAGATCGATCCGGCGTGGACCTCACCGCTGCCCAACGCACCGGAATCCCAGTCGTGGGCGATGACCGAGTTCCTCATCAAACGTGCGCGCATCGGTTCGGTGCCTGGCGTGGACTTCGGCGCACGCGGTGAAGGCCACCTGCGGTTCTGCTTCGCGCGCGACCGCAAGGAAATCGAGGGGGCCCTCGAGTCGATGGCGGCCGCTTTTACCGCGTAACGATTCAGCGCAGGTGACGACCGCCATCGACGCGGACGGTTTCACCCGTGATGAAGTCTGAATCGACCAGCGCGATCACCGTTTTGGCAATTTCGTCGGCGCCACCCCAGCGGCCAAGCGGGGTCGCGTCTTCCACCCGCTGCCGGGCCTCGGCGGAATACGCCTCGGGGGCGAGGACCGGGCCCGGGGCAATGGCGTTGACCAGAATATTGTCCGGCGCGAGTTCGAGCGCCACGGCTTCGGTCAACGCTTTCACTCCCGCCTTGGCCACGTAGTAGCCGGTAAAGCCGGTGTAACGGGGTCGACCGCCCGCCGCCGTCCAGTCGCTGAAGGTGATCATCCGTCCGCCGCCGGCTGCGCGCATGTGTGGCACACAGGCACGCATGCAGACAAACGTCCCGCGCAAATCCACACCGAGCTGCTGGTCCATCAACTCGACGGTGAGTTCCTCAAAGGGCACATGGTCGTACCGCGACGCCATCATCACCAGCACATCGAGCCGGCCCATCCGGGTGGCCACCTGATCCACCATCGCGTGGACCGCGTCGGCATCGGTAATGTCACACGGGCACACCATCGAGCGCCGGCCCAGCGCCTGCACGGTGGCTGCGGCGGCCTTGGCGGCCTCGGGCGATCCCCGATAGGTCAGCGCCACGTCCGCCCCACGCGACGCGAGCGCACGCGCGACCGCGTCGCCCATCCGCCGCGCGCCCACAATCAGCGCGACTTTGTCGGTCAGCAGCATGAACCCTGGACTCTGGACGCTGTCGAACCCTGGACCCTCAGAGTTTGCCGCGCAGCCGGGCCCGGCCCGCAGCTCTGGACGCCGCGCTTTTTTCACGGGTGCCGTCGATCGACCATTCCCCGGCGCCGGCCAGGGTCAGGCACAACAAGGCGCCAATGAGCACCACATGGAACTCCACCCCCTGCCCTCGTTCGGGGGCGGCCATCCAGTTCAGGAAAAAGCCCCACTGTGCGTGCATCTTCCAGATGATCACGCCCATGACGATGATGAGGGTTGATGCGGCGACGCGGGTGAACCAGCCAATGGCCAGCAGAAACCCGCCGAGCAGCTCCACGCCTCCGACCAGCACCGCCAGCGGGAAGTTGGGCTCGAGACCAACGGCGGTGAATAATTGCGCGGTTGTCTGGGGTCCACCGACACCGATTCCAGGCCCGGCCCAGAGGCCGAACAGCTTATTTGCACCGTGGGCGATGAACACTGCGGCCAGGACCAGCCGAAGCGCCATCAGGCCAAGTCCGTTCACACTGCCCCCTTTGGTCGGCTCTTTCGGGAGTATTGTGCCACCATCCGGGCTATGATCCGCGTGTTTTTGGGCAGAAAATCGAGGGGGACCCCATGTTGAGCCGTCGCCAGTTCCTTCACCGGACAAGTCACGCCACCGGGTTCGCCGCCCTGGCCACCTACAATCTCGCGGCGCTCCCTCGGCTCCTGGAGGCGAGCGACGCGCAGAACGGCCGGTCGCCGATCGACCTCGCGCGCGACGAAGACTTCTGGCGTGTGGTGCAGGAGGGCTTCACACTCGACCGCACGATCATCAACCTCAACAACGGCGGCGTCTGCCCGAGCCCGCGTGTCGTGCACGAGGCGCTCAAGCGATACCTTGACATCTCGAACCAGTCGCCGGTCTACCACATGTGGCAGGTGCTCGAGCCCAACATGGAAAGTGTGCGTCGCGAACTCGCGCGCGACATCGGCGCGGACCCGAGCACCATTGCGATCACGCGCAACGCCAGTGAATCACTGCAGACGGCTCAACTGGGCATCGATCTCAAACCCGGCGACGAAGTCCTCACGACCAACCAGGACTACGGCCGCATGTTGCAGACGTGGGAACAACGAGTCACACGCGACGGGATCAAACTCACAAAGATCACCTTCCCCGTGCCGCCAACGCAGGCCGATCTCGTCCAGCGTTTTGAACGGGCGATCACACCGGCCACCAAGGTCATTCACTTCTGTCACATCACCAATCTCACGGGTCACATTTTTCCGGTCAAGGAAATCTGCGACCTGGCCCGTCGCCGCGGCATCCTGACCATTGTGGACGGCGCCCACGCGTACGCCCACTTCCCCTTCAAGATCACCGACTTTGACTGCGACTACTACGGCTCAAGCCTGCACAAGTGGCTGCTCGCGCCCATCGGGACCGGGTTGTTGTACGTCCGGCCGGATCGCATCGCCCCGACGTGGGCGCTGCAGCCACCGCCGGTCTCGCTGAACACCAGCATCAAGAAGTTCGAGGAAATCGGCACGCACCCGGCGGCCAATCACAACGCGATTGCCGAAGCGCTCGTCTTCCATCGCGGGATCGGCATCGAACGCAAGGCCGCGCGACTCCGCTACCTGAAGGCCCGATGGGCCGAACGGCTCACGACCCACGCGCGGATTCAGCTGCACACCAGCCTCGACCCGGCGCAGTCCTGCGCCATCGCCACGGTCGGCATCGACGGCATCAAACCCGGCGACATCGTGTCGAAACTCTGGGCCGACCACCGCATCATCGCGACGCCCATCACCGTGGGCCCGGCCGACACGCCGGAGTATGCGGGCGTTCGAGTCACACCCAACGTCTACACCACCCTGGATGAGGTGGACACCTTCATCGGCGCCATGGAGCGGTTAGCGAAAAGTTAACGGTAGAACCCTGGACCGTGGACCTTTGTCGGACCGTGGACCACGATAAGATGTCGGGCATGCCGAGTCAGGCGCAGGTGCGGGTCGCCGCACGTATTCATGGATTTACGTACGCCATCCGCAACGTCGTGGCGGAAGCCCGCAAGGTGGAGGCGCAAGGCCGCACGGTCCGGTACCTCAACATCGGTGACCCGATCCCGTTTGGGTTTGCCACGCCGCCGCACCTGATCGAGGCGGTCGAACGCGCCATGCGCGACGGCCACAATGGCTACACACCGTCAGTCGGCATCACCCCGGCCCGCGAGGCCGTGGCGGCCGAGTACGAACAGCGCGGTATGCCGGTCGGTGTCGACCGGGTCATCCTGACGGCGGGCACCTCCGAGGGCATCGAGCTCGCACTCGGCGCACTCGCCGACGCCGGCGACGAAGTCCTGGTGCCCACGCCAACCTACCCGCTCTACACCGCGGTGCTGGCCAAACTCGGCGCCAAGTCGGTCTTCTACAAGACCGATCCGGACAATCACTGGCAGCCGGACCTCCAGGATCTCGCCAGCAAGATCACCTCCCGCACCTGCGCGATCGTCGTCATCGACCCGAACAACCCGACGGGCGCGGTCTACCCGGAGGCCACACGACGCGCGTTGATTGATCTGGCGGAGAAGTCGGGCGTGCCGATTCTCGCCGATGAGGTTTATGGCGATCTCGGGTTCGACGGTCCACTGCCGCTGCTGGGCAGCCTCGCACCGGACGCGCCGATTCTGTCGTTTTCCTCGTTGTCGAAGGCGTACGTGGCGCCCGGATGGCGGGCCGGTTGGCTCGCAGTGGGTCGATCGGAGCGGCTCAACGACGTGCTCGCGGCCATCAAAAAACTTGCGGACGGACGCCTCTGCAGCACGGGACCGATGCAGTACGCCATTCACGCCGCGCTGACAGGCGACCGGTCCTACCAGAAGACGTTTGTGCGTGAGCTGGTGACGCGCGCGAACCTCACGGTCGAGCGTCTGAACGCGATCCCGGGGATGACGTGTGTGGCCCCACAGGCCGCGTTTTACGCGATGCCCAAAGTGGATCTCCCCGCCGGCGTGACCGACGAGGACTACGTGCTCGCCCTCCTGCGCGCGACCGGCATTCTGTGCGTCTATGGGTCCGGGTTCGGCCTGCCCGCAGACCAGGGCTTCTTCCGGGTCGTCTTTCTTGCGACGCCTGACGTGTTGTCCACCATCTACAACGACATCGCCGCGTTCACCGCAGACTTCCTCGCATGAAACTTTCGATCATCATGCCCGCCTACAACGAGCGGCGCACCATCGAGGAGATTGTCCGCCGTGTCCTCGCGGTGGAGCTCCCCGGCCTGACCAAGGAACTCATCATCGTCGACGACGCCTCGTCGGATGGGACGCGGGACATCCTGGCCACGCTGGACGGACGTGATGGCATCCGGGTGTTCACGCAGTCGCCCAATCAGGGAAAAGGGGCGGCGGTCGCGCGGGGATTCAAGGAAGCCACCGGCGACATCCTGCTGATTCAGGATGCCGACCTGGAATATGACCCTGCGGAGTACCCCAACCTGCTGCGTCCGATCCTGCGCGGCGATGCGGACGTGGTCTATGGATCACGTTTTCTGGGCTCACAACACGGCCATCGGGTGTTGTACTTCTGGCACTCCGTCGGCAACAAGATGTTGACGTTGTTCTCCAATGCGGTGACCGACCTCAACCTCACGGACATGGAGACCTGCTACAAGGCCTTCACCCGTGACGTGGCGAAACGACTCGACCTCCGGTCGCAGCGTTTTGGTGTGGAACCGGAGATGACCTGCAAGGTGGCGCGGTTGCGCGCGCGCATCTACGAAGTGCCGATTTCGTATCACGGCCGCACGTATGCCGAGGGCAAGAAGATTGGCCTGAAGGACGCTGTGCAGGCGGCGTGGACCATCGTGCGATATGCCCGCTGGTCACCGCAGTAGATTCACCTCCTGGATCGCGGCCGCCCTCTATCTGGTCGCGGCAGTCGTCATGACGTGGCCGCTGGCCACGGTCCTGCATCGTGAGATCGCGTGGGACATGGGTGACCCGCTGTTCAACAGTTGGGTGCTCATGTGGACCGGCGGCCAGGTGCTGTCGTTTCTCTCCGGCGATCTGTCGGCCCTGAATCGATTCTGGCACGGCAATATTTTTTTCCCCGAACCGCTGACGGTCGCCTACTCCGAACATCTGGTGCCGCAGATGCTGCAGGCCCTGCCGGTGCTTGCGGCCACCGACAACGTGGTGCTCGCCTACAACCTGTTGTTCCTCTTGACGTTTGTGTTGTCGGGTCTCGGCGTGTTTCTGCTTGTGCGGTCACTGACCGGCAGTGCCGCCGCCGGTTTTGTGGCGGGACTCGCGTTTGCATTTGCGCCCTATCGCCTGGCGCAGTTCTCCCATCTGCAGGTGCTCTCCGCGCAGTGGATGCCCTTTGTGCTCTACGGATTCCGGCGCTACTTCGAGACGGGTCGCCGCGCGCCGCTGGTCGGGGGCGCATCCGCGCTGGTGGTGCAGAACCTGTCATGCGGGTACTACCTGCTGTTTTTTGCCCCGTTTGTCGCGCTCTACGTGGTCTATGAGATGGCGTCGCGTGGTCGGTTGCGGGACTGGCAGATGTGGCGCACGTGGGTCGTGACCGGTGTGCTGGCGCTGCTGTTCACCTACCCCTTCCTGGATCCGTATTTCGAGGTGCGCAAGTCGGGCGATGTGGGTGTGCGCGACGCAGGTGAGATCGTGATGTTCTCGGCCGACACACACGCGTTTGTCACACCGTCGGGTTGGTCGTGGTTGTGGGCTGAACGACTGCCGGGGATGCCCCGTCCCGAAGGCGAGGGATTCCCGGGTGTGACCATCACGCTCCTGGCGCTGACGGGTGTGTGCGTCGGCATGTGGCGCGCGATGCGGGAAGGCCGGAAGAGGGCGCTGGGGCCGTTGCCGCCGTGGCGCCAGGCACTGGTGGGTATGCTCGCGCTGTTGGTCGTCGCACACATGATTGGTGTGCTGGTGTTTCTTGTCACCGGCGGGTTGCCGATCCCTCACGACGGCGCATGGGCGATTCACCGGAACGCGGATGGCGTCCTGCTGAGGACGACCTGGCTCGCGGCACTCCTGGTGATGGTCTCCCCGGGTCTCCGTAATTTTTTCCAGGGTGTCCCCCACTCACTGCTGGGCTTTTTTGTGCTCTCGACCCTGCTCGCCGTCCTTCTCACACTGGGTCCACAGATCTCCGCCGCAGGCCATCTGATCGGCACCGGGCCGTATGCGTGGCTGGTGGCGTATGTCCCGGGCTTTGATGGCGTGCGTGTGCCCGCGCGATACCTGATGCTGGTCGCGCTGTTTCTGGCGTGCCTGGCGGGATACGGTGCGGCGGCCCTGCTTCGATGGCGTCCACGCGCGGCGGCCGGTGCGCTCGTGGTGGCGGGCCTGGTGCTGCTGCTCGAGTCGTGGGCGGGACCGTTCCAGACCAACACGCGGTTGGCGGCGGAAGGGTACGAGACCACACCGCGTGAACTGCGCATGGCCAACGACCTCCCGCCCATCTACAAGGTCCTCCGGGATGATCCGAATCCGGTCATCCTCGTCGAGTTTCCCTTTGGGTCAACAGCCTGGGATCTCCATTCCGTGTTTTACGCGGGGTATCACAGGCGTCCGCTTGTGAACGGGTACTCGGGGTTCTTCCCCGAGAGCCAACGCACGCTCTCCAATGTGTTCACGATGGTCGGATCAGACCCGGATGCCGCGTGGCGCGCGTTGATCGGCACTCGCGCGACACACGTACTTGTCCGGGAAGGGGCATTTATTCCGAGCCGTCGGACGCTCATTACGGACTGGCTGCGTGCACGGGGCGCAGAGCAGGTGCTGGTCGACGGATCGGATCGCCTCTTCCGCATGAAGGCTCCGTAGCCGCGCCGGCACGGGTTAGACTGCTTCACATGGCGGAGCAGGAGCGGCCGCGGAGTTTCTTCGACGAATACACGCGGGGATTCGACCGTACCGAATTCCAGCGACTGTTCACGCGCGACACCGCAGACGCCTATCACTATTTTTCACGCGGCCTGGATCTCGCCGCGCTGGCGGAAGCGCCCTGGTATCGGCGCTGGCCCACACACGCGCGCCTGTTTCTCATCGCGTTTGCCATGCGGCTCTCGCCCGGGCGTCGGGTGCTCTACGGCTTTGCGGTGGTCTCGCTGCTGTTTGGCCTGCTCGATCTGTTTGACGGGTTCGGCGCCGTGCGGGTGTTGATCTGGCCCTTCACGTTGAACCTGTGGCTGCCGCAATGGGTCGAAGGCACCACGTGGATGATCCTGGCGTTCATCGCGATTCACCTGCTGGTGTTGATGGAAGTCGCCGACCGGCTGTCGCTCAAAAGTGATCTCGAGATCGCCCGCGACATCCAGATCGCGATGTTGCCGCGAGGGGAACATACGTCGGGCGATGCCCGCGTGTTTGGCACCACACGCCCGGCCAATACGGTGGGCGGTGACTTCTACGACGTGTTGCCGCTGGCCGACGGCCGCCTGATGATTGCGGTCGGAGACGTGGCCGGCAAAGGCAGTCCCGCCGCACTCCTGATGGCCCTGTTGCTCGCAATGTTGCGCACGCTGGTGGACGAAGGTTTCGACTCTGTCCGACTCATCACGCGGCTGAACGTGCAGATCTGCCGGCACAGCCCGGGCTCACGGTTCATCACGTTTTTTTACGGCCTCTACGACTCGTCGACCGGAGCACTTGAGTACGTCAACGCGGGGCATCTGCCTCCGCTGGTGCGGCGGGTGTCGGGCACCATCGATCGTCTTGATGGAGGCGGCATGGCGCTTGGCATGTTTGACCATGCGACGTACGAAGCCCGTCGCGTGACGATTGCGCCGGGTGATACGGTCGTGCTCTACACCGACGGCATCACCGAGGCGGAAAATCGCAGCGGTCGGGCGTTTGAGGACACGGGACTGGAAGCAATCCTCGCCCATCACAAATCCGAAGGGGATCCGGAGGCGCTGTCGCGTGCGGTGATCGCGGCCGTGGAAGCCCACGCCGGCGATGTGCGACTGGCCGACGACCTGACGGTGGCGGTGCTGACAAGGATTCCCCGGTGACCACACTGCGTCTGCTGGTGGCGTGTGGTCTGCTCCTGACGGCAACGGCCTCAGCGCAACAACCGGCCCAGCGACCAATGCAGGCCGACGGTGTGGTGCGCCTGCTGGTGGAACTGGAAAACGCACTCGCCGGCAACAACATCGACGAATTCCGCCGCCTGACCGCCACAACGATTGCCCCGTCGGAAAGCTCCACGTTCGCCGGGGCGTCGTTCGCGGACGGACAGGACTTCGCCGCCGTGCGTGAACGGGATCGTCGGCCCACCGGTCCGGGATTCCTGGTCCTGGTCGAAATGTTGCTGGGTCGCGGCAAAGTGGGCCGCATCGCGACCTGGCAACTGCTCGTGCAACCGGGTCCCGACAACGGCGCCTTCGAAATCGCCAGCGCCACCCCCATCGCGTCCATCGATGGCCTGGTGCAGCTCGAGCTGGATCTGGCTCATCAGTTTGCGGTGAAGGATCTGACGTTCACCGCGCCGGGGCTCACGGTCCGCCTCGCCTCAGGCGTCGCATTTTTTGCGCGTGTGGACGATGGCAACACCGCGCTGGTGTTCCGAGGCAAAGGCGAGATGGTGTTTGATCCGGCGGACCCGGCCGAACAGGTGCAGATTCGGGCGTTTAGCGGCGCGCCCGCGATCGACACCCCGCTGGAAGCGTTGTTTGTCCGCATGAGTCCGGCGGAATTCGACGCGCGAATGGCCCCCGTGCATTTCACGCCCATGGCCGTCAATCCAGGCGACGTGGCCAGGGCCCGCCAGATGTTTGATGACTATGGTCGGCGCAGCTACACGCTGAATCTGGGTGATCTCACGGCCGACCGGTGGTCACTGTTGCCGCCCGCCGGTGATGTCCTGGCTGAGCTCCGCACCCGCCGCCACGGCAACCTCACCTACGTGCGCTCCACCGACGACGCAGAAGATGTGTCGTTGTTTGACCGGCAGCGGGGTCGCAACATCTCCGTGTATGCGTCACCCGAACGCCTCGCCACTCGCGGCCCGTTTTATTCGGAAGACGACGCGACGGCCTACGACGTTGAGCATTACGCGATCGACGTGAAGATCGATCCCGAACGGGAGTGGATCAGTGGACGCGGCTCCCTGCGTCTTCGCACCAAGGTCGACAACCTGGCCACGTTGTCACTCAAACTCGCGGAATCGTTGTCGGTCTCGTCGATCTCGTCACCCGCGCTGGGTCGCGTGCTCACGTTGCGGGTCGCCGGACAAAGCGGCGTTCTCGTGAGCCTGCCCCGAGCCTTGCCGAGGGGCAGTGAACTGGTGCTCGACATTTTTTATTCGGGCCGGTTGCCGTCCCAGTTGGTGGACCGGGAAGCCATCGTGGTGGAAGCCGACGCGCAGGTGCAGGGTGCACCCAATCCGGCGGGGCTCCAGGACATCATCATTCCGCCGGAGCCGCGATTCCTCTACTCCAATCGCACCTTCTGGTATCCGCAGGCGACGGTCACCGACTTTGCCACGGCCGCGATTCAGATCACCGTGCCCGCGCAGTTTCAGGTGGTGGCCAGTGGCAGCCTCATCAATTCCACGGTGACACCGGTGACGGAAGGCGCGGGACGCAGCGGCGACTCACGCGCGGAACGGACCGTGCAGTTTCTCGCGGATCGCCCGCTCCGCTACGTCGGGGCGATCATCAGCCGGTTTGTGCCGGTGGGCAGCCAGTCGGTGGCGACCCCGGCCGTCGCTCCGTCACGCCTGGCGCCAGACGGCACGGACGTCACCGCGCCTGTCGCGGTGGATGTGGTCTCCACACCCCGGTTGCTCCGCAGCAGTCGACCGCTGCCCGATCGGGTCGCGGACATCATGGCGTTCTACGCGACCACGATTGGCGAGGCGCCGTACCCGAACTTCACGCTGGCCACGCTGGACGCGGAACTGCCCAGCGGTCACAGCCCGGCCTACTTTGCGATCTGGAACCAGCCCACGTTACCGACCACCCTGTCGTGGCGCGATGATCCGGTGGCGCTCAACGGGCATCCGTTCTTTTTTCTGGCGCATGAAGTGGCCCATCAATGGTGGGGCCAGGCGATCGGCTGGAAGAACTACCACGAACAATGGCTGAGCGAAGGGCTCACCCAATACTTCGCGGCGATGTACGCCGGCCACGACCGCGGTCCTGACGTGGAACGGCAACTCTTCAGCCAGATGCGGGCCTCGGCGATGGACCTCTCCAAACACGGTCCCGTGCACCTGGGCTACCGGTTGGGCCACATCCAGGGGGATGGCCGCATCTTCCGGGGGCTGGTCTACAACAAGTCCGCCGTGGTCCTGCACATGCTGCAGCGGCTGATTGGACCCGAGGCGTTTAACCGGGGCGTCCGGCGGTTTTATCAGGCGCATCGCTTCCAGAAGGCGGGCACTGACGACCTGCGGGCGGCCTTCGAGGCCGAGGCAGGCATCCCGCTCGGCCGGTTTTTTGAGCGCTGGATCCTCGGATACACCCTGCCCCAGGTCCGGCTGAGCTGGCGCATGGACCCCGACGGCGCCCACGTCTTTGTGCGAATCGAGCAAACGGGCGAGACCTTCGACTTCCCGCTCCTGATCACCATGCAGTTTCGCAACGGCCAGACCGGCCACGCGTCCCTGCGTGTGGACGGCGGCGTCCACGAGGTCCGGCTCCCCGTGCCGGCCCCGGTGCGCCAGATCGATACCCGTGACGACCTCGGCCTCGTGACCGTCCGGCGCTGAGATAGAATTCAAAGGCTATGGAAACGGTCACGCTGACGATCGACGGCCAATCGGTCACGGTTCCCAAGGGTAAGACAGTCCTCGAAGCGGTGCATGCCAGTGGCGGCCACGTGCCGTATTACTGCTACCACCCTGGACTGCAGGTCGACGGCTCCTGCCGCGTCTGCATCGTCAAAATCGAGAAAATGCCGAAGTTGCAGACGTCGTGTTCGACGGTGTGCACCGAGGGCATGGTCGTGACGACGAACTCACCCGAGGTCGAGGCGGCGCGCGCCAGCGTGTTCGAGTTCCTGCTCGTGAATCACCCGCTGGATTGCCCCGTGTGTGACAAAGGGGGCGAGTGTCCCCTGCAGGACTACTCGTATTCGTACGGACCGGAGCGCAGCCGCATGGAATTCCCGCGCCGTGTGTTTGACGGCGAAGGGGTCAAGGCGGACGTGGACTTTGGTCCGACGCTGCTGCTCAACCGCAACCGCTGCATCATGTGCACACGTTGTGAGCGGTTCATGAAGGAAGTGGACGGCGACGCGCAGATCGGCGTCTTCCAGCGCGGCGTGCACAGCGAAATTGCCACGTTCGAAGAACGTGGCGTGGTGTCGTTGCTCTCGGGCAATTTGGTGGATGTGTGCCCGGTCGGCGCCATCACCACACGGGATTACCGCTTCAAGTCGCGCCCGTGGGACAACCCGCTGGCGGTCGACACGACGTGCACGTTCTGCGAAAAGGGCTGCAACACCACGGCCTGGATCAAGGCGAAGCCCGAGTGGGCCAAGGGCACACAACTGGTGCGCATGACGCCGCGTTTCAACGCCGACGTCAACCAGTATTGGATGTGTGACATCGGCCGCTTTGATTACCACTGGATCGAAAGTGACCGTCGGCTGCTGCAGCCGCACGTGCGCACAACTCGTGGTCTTGGAGCGACGCCGTGGGCCGACGCCCTGATCGCGGTCAAGGGCGCGGTGGATGCGGCGGGCGCTTCGCAGTCGCGTGTGCTCGTGTCGGGGCACACATCGCTTGAAGAGCTCTACATGCTCAAGCAGTTCGCGGGCCTGACCGGCGGCGTCACATTCAGCTGGCGGCATCGGCCGAAGCCGCAGCCGGCCAACACCACGTTCCCGATTCCGGCCGTGGATGCGCCGAACCTGCGTGGGGCGCGCGACCTCGGCTTCACACTCGGCGCCACTGATGCGCCCGCCGATGTCACCGGGCTGCGCGCCGCGGTGGACACCGGTGCCGTGAAGTTGCTCTATGTGATCGACCCGGGTCCGGATGGATCCATCGGCGACATCGACTGGATCGTGGCGGCAAAAGCCGCCGGCAGGATCGGCACCTTGATCGTGCAGGGTGTGTTGCATTCGGCGCTGACCGAGGTTGCCGACATCGTGTTGCCAGGCAGCGCGTTTGTTGAAAAGGACGTCACGATGACCAACGCGACCGGACATGTGCAGCCGGTCTCGCGCGTCATCACGCCTCCCGGCGATGCCGCCGAAGACTGGCAGATTCTCTCGAAGATCGCGGTGGCGTTTGGCGCCACCGTCTCGCAGAGCACGGCCAGCGCCATCCGTCAGGCGATCGCGACCGAACTCGCATCAGTGCCCGGCTACGCGGCGATCGCGGACCTCGCGTTTGCGCGGCCCGTGACTGCGCGTCAATACATGGACGCGTCGAACCCGATGGAACGTGGCAAGTGGGACACGATGTTCCAGGATCTGCCGCCCATCAAGTTTGGCGATGACTTCGGACCCATTCCCCGGGCCGACGTCATCCCGCTCAAGCTCGTTCAGTAACGGCCGAGCCTGACCGCCAATGCCTGACGCTCGACACGGATGTCGAGTGCTCCGGCGGTGGTGAAGACTTCACCATCGAGGTGATACACGATGTGGTCGCTCGTGATCCGCGCGGTGCGGGTCTGCAGCCGCTCCATCCCGGCGGCGTGCGCGCGACGATTCCAGTAGAGACGGCGTGCCCGCCAGATCTGACTCACGGGGTTGCCGGCGTCCACAATCACCACATCGAGCACACCGTCGCGCACGTCCGCATCGGGCGCCAGCACCGCGCCGTTGCCATATTCAGGCGCATTCGCAAACGCGATGAGAAATTTGCGACCGGCCCGATGTGCCTCGTCGCAGGCGACTTCATAGTGGGGCGCGTCGTACGTCCACACGAGCGACACACTCTTGAGGACGTAGCCCAGCGCCCCGCGCGTTTTCCTGGCGGCAAACAACCGCCCGACGGCCGCGTCAAACCCGACCCCCGCCACGTTCAGGAACACCTGGTCGTTGGCGTAGCCCACGTCCATGCGGGAGGTCACGCCCGTGAGCGCCACCCGAAAGGCTGCCCGACGGTCCATCGGCAACCCGAGTCCGCGGGCGAGTCCGTCACCTGATCCACACGGCACAATGCCGAGCGCCGCATCGCCGCCGATCAGCCCCTGCGCCACCTCGTTCACGGTGCCGTCGCCCCCCATCGCGACCACGACCACGGCGCCGGCCGCTTGAGCCGCGCGCGCCAGATCGCGCGCGTGCCCCGAGCCGGTCGTCATGTGCACGTCCACTGCGATCCCCTCCTCGGCAGCAGTGTCGACAATCAACGCGCGGCGACGATCGGCCTCGCCGGGGTACGACCCCGTGCGACCGGAAATCGGGTTGATCACGACCGTGACGCGGGATGGCTCCATGGCAGGCGGTGTTATAGTAACGTTCCATGCCGACCATGCGTGGCTCCCTTATTCCTGCACTCCTGGGATGTCTGATTGTCGGCGGCGCCACGTATCAAACGTGGCAATTCGAACAGCAGACCCTCGACCTCCGCACCAACGAAGACCGACTCGCCCGCCAGTTCTCTGCACTGGAGACGGCGGTGTCCGACGTGCGCGCCGCGCAGGCGGGATATGTGGCCGCCGGTCAGGGGCCGGACTTCTGGATGACGCGGGTGGACGAGGTCACGGCACAGATTGACGAGGTGCTCGTCGAACGTCAGCGTGTGGCGCACCCCGATGCTGTGGCGCCGCTTGGTGCCGCACAGGCACAAGTGGCGGCCCTGAGGAAATCCGATCAGCGCGCGCGCAACTACGTCGGCAACGATCAACGACTGATGGCCTCCGACGTGATCTTTGTCGAGAGCCTCGAGATTCTCGTCCGTCTCTCCTCGGAGGTCGCGACCGCGCGGGACGCGGAGATTCAGGCCAATCGCCGGGAGGCGTTGACGATTCGCCAGTATCAGGCGGGCGTGGTCGGTGGCGCGGTGCTGGTCCTGTTGGGACTGGTGTTGTTTGCCGGCCGGCGACGGCCCCTACACGCGGAGGTCCAGGGTTCAACGGAGTCCATGGTCCAAGGTCCCATTGCGGTTCAGGCTCCCCTTGCGGTCCAGCCTCCCACGGAGCCTGCCCGCCGTAGCCTTGGCGAAGGCGGGAAGATCGGCGATGCGGCCGATGTGTGTGTGGACATTGCGCGGTTGCTCGATGGACGTGACCTGCCCGCGTTGTTGACGCGCGCGGCGGCGGCCATTGGCGCCAAGGGCCTGGTGCTGTGGGTGGTGGATGAAGCGCGAGAAACGCTGCGGCCTTCACTGGCGCACGGCTACTCGGATCGTATGGTGCAGCGCCTCGGCACCCTGACGGTCGGCGCGGACAATGTGACCTCGGTGGCGTGCCGGACGTTGCAGGCCCAGGTCGTCCCCGCCTTGACGCGGGATGGCTCTGGTGCCCTCGCGGTTCCGCTCATCGGCACGTCAGGATGTGTTGGCGTGCTCGCCGCGGAAGTCAGCGGCGATGCGGCCGACGGGTCCACACTACCCCTGGCTCGGGTCATTGCTGCCCAACTGGCTGCGGTCATCACCCCACTGCCATCCGCGACCGCCGTTGCTGCGCCGCCTGCCGCCGAAGCCCTCTAACTGCCTTCCGTAGAGGTCGGGCCGGCGTGCCTGCAGTGCCCCCATTTCTGGCCACTCACTCTGAGCCCACCAGAAATCCATTGTTTTTTCGTTGCCGTGAAACGGCACGGCTCTTGATTACACGCTACCCAGAAGCCGCCCGGCGTCACATGGAGTGTGTCTATCTTGTTCCGGCATTTGTGTCGGAGCGTAACGACAGGCAGGCGCTGGCATCGCAAGCACCCCATGGATCGTGGGCTGATGTCCGGGCGGCTTTGTAAGTAAGTCGAAGTAAGTGACCGTCAGACGGTCGGTGGGAATGTGAGCTTGATCGCAACCACCGTCGTGTCATCGTTGGGCGGGAAGCCGGCCCGATGCGCGTCCACCGCTTCCACAATCGAGTGCACGATCTCTTTCGCGGTCAGATGACGAGTGGCGGAGACGACGTCGCACAACCGCGAGCTGCCGAACTCATCACCCCGACGATTCATCGCCTCGGTCACACCATCAGAACAAAACACATACACATCGTCTGACACGAGCGGAAACGTGACTTCGTCGTATGTCATGCCGTGGAACGAGCCGAGCGGCACGCCAGGCGCTTCGATCAGCGCACATGAGTCACCCGTTGCGCGAACGGGATACGGCACACCAGAGTTGGACATCGTCACGGTGCGGCGCTTGAGATCAAAGATGGCGTAACACAGCGTGCAGTAGTACTCCTCGAGCTGTCGCTCATGGAGGATGGTATTGATTGACATCAATACCGCGGCGGGCGAGGACCGGTCTGGCACATACCGCCGACGGAACGTACGACCGCGAACCAACTCACCTGCGAAGACACTGTAAAGAGCCGCGGGCACCCCTTTGCCTGAGACATCACCCAGGGCGACGATCAGTGTGCTGGACTCGGGCACGAGATAGTCGTAGAAGTCACCCCCGAGTTCACGCGCGGCGGAGAACGACGCGGAGACATCCACACCCTTCAGGCGTTTGGGCAACTGGGTCGGCAACAGCGCGGCCTGCACACGGCGCGCGAACTTCAACTCCTTGTCGAGCCGTGTTTCGGTGGCGGTCAGTTCCTCGTAGAGACGCGCGTTTTCAATCGCGACGGCCGCCTGACTCGCCAGCAGCGTGAGGATTTCCACGTCCCGCTTGGAGAAGGCATCGAGCTCAGGACTCTCGAGGTCAAACACGCCAACGCAGCGATCCTTCAGCAGCATCGGCACGGCAAGTTCCGACCGCACGTCATCCACCACGTTGATGTAGCGCGGATCCTTCGAGACGTCGGGCACCAGGACCGGCTCACGATGCAGCGCGGCGTAACCGACCAGCCCTTGACCGAGCGGAACCTTGGGAAGTTCGACACGATCACCAAACTGCACGGCGACCTTGATCTCAAGTTCCTGCGTCGCGTCGTTGAGCAACAAAATGCCGAACGTCCGGTAGTCCACGACCCGCCGCGCGAGCTGGGCGATGCGCGCGAGCAGTTCGTCCAAGTCCATGAGCGCTGCGACATCACGGCCGATCTCCGCAAGGGTCTCAAACGCTTCGGCGTCCAGCCGCTGCTGCTCGAAAAGGCGCGCGTTGACCAGCGCCAGGGCGACGTGCGCCCCAAACTGGCGCAGGATCGCCGCGTCGCGCTCCGAATACATGTCGCGCGATCGGCTCAACACGTTGAGCGCGCCCACCGGCTTGTTCTTGTGAATCAGCGGTACGGCCACCGTGGAGGCCATGCCCGGCACCACCTCGACGTAGTTCGGCTCGGTTGAGATGTCGCCGACCACCACGGTTTCCTGGTGGGTGACCACGTGGCCAACCAGACCCTCTGTCATCTTCGGGTGGTAATGCGTCGTATCGGGGTAGCCCACGCCATAGGCGATACGCAGCTCCCCGCGTTTTTCGTCCAGAAGGTAGACCGCAAACGCGTCAAACGGAATCAACCGGCCGATGAGTTCAGGGATTTTCTGGAGGAGTTCGTCGAGATCAATGACCGATGCGACCTGGCGGCCCAGATCAAACAGCGTCAGCAGGATGTCACGTTCGTGGGACCCGACTGACAGATGGCTGGAAGAACGTTCGGACAAAGGCAGACTCATGTAATTATACTTGGTTCGCTCTGTAATGACTGACCTGACGCTGCCCCTCGACTACGCCGCCATTGAGCGGATTCTTCCCCACCGGTATCCATTCCTGCTGGTCGACCGGATCACGGAATTTGAGCCGGACCAGCGGATCGTGGGGATCAAGAACATCTCGCAGAACGAGGCGTCCTTGTCCACAGCCCCCGGCCAGCGCCCGGCGTTCCCGCCGACGCTCCTGACCGAAGCGGTGGCCCAGGTCGGCGCCATCCTGATCCTCTCCAAGCCGGAAAACCGCGACAAACTCATTTTTTTCATGGGCATCGAGCGAGTACGGTTTCCCCACCCCGTCCACCCGGGCGACGTCGTGCAGATTGAAGCCATCGTCAAACGCCTGCGCAGCCGGATGGGTGTGTTGAGCGGCAAAGCCACGGTGAACGGCAAACAGGTGCTGCGCGGCACCATGACCTTCGCCCTCGGGCCGCGGTAACGCGTTACGCGATCACGCGCACCATCGAGACGCCATCCACCTTGCGCAGCTGGTCCACCACGGCGGCCGGCACAGCCGTCGCCGTATCCACCACCCCGTAAACCAGATCGCCACGCGTGCCGCTCGTGGACGTCGTGACGGTCACCCCGGCGGTGGCGAGCGCGGCCAGGAGTGTTGAGGCGAGCGGCGACGTCGCGGCGCCGGCAAACACCACGCGGTGCGCGAACGGCCCCGTCGTGATGACGTGCGGGAAGTTCACAGCGTTACGCACGTCCCCGCGATCGAGAAAGTCGCGCACCTGATCGGCGACCATCACCGCGCAGTTGTCCTCGGCTTCCGCGGTCGATGCCCCGAGGTGCGGCAAGGTCACACAGCGCGGATGGCGGATCGTGGCCGCGGTCGGAAAATCGCTGACGTACGCGTGCAGCGCGCCCGCGTCGAGCGCGGCGACAATCGCGGCTTCATCCACGATGCCCTCGCGCGCAAAGTTCACGATCACCGCACTTGATTTCAGCAACTGCAGGCGGTCCGCGCTCACCAGACCGCGTGTGGCGGGCATCAGTGGCACGTGGAGCGACACGTAGTCGGCCACCCGGAACAACTCGTCGAGTGATCGAAGATGGGTCACGCGCGGATCGAGTTGCCCCGCGGCCTCGACGGTGAGCGCCGGGTCAAACCCGACCACACGCATGCCGAGTGCGACGCCGGCGTTGGCCACACGCCCGCCGATGGCACCGAGGCCGATCACAGCCAGAGTGCGGCCCGACAATTCAAAGCCGGCAAATGCTTTTTTGCCGGCCTCCACCGCCTTGTGCAGCGTCGCATCATCGCCCTCAAGACCACGCGCGAAGAGCCAGCCGGGACCGATGGAGCGCGAGGCCATGATGAGACCCGCGATGACCAGCTCCTTGACGGCGTTGGCGTTGGCGCCTGGGGCGTTAAACACCGGCACACCGCGGGTGGTCATCGCCGGCACCGGAATGTTGTTGGTGCCGCTGCCGGCGCGGCCAATCGCCTTCACCGTGTCGGCGATCGGCATGGTGTGCAGGTCCGCGGACCGCACCAGCATCGCATCAGGATCGACGATGGTGGCACCGGTCTCGTAACGCGCCGCGTCGAGCCGCGCCAATCCAACCGGTGAAATGTTGTTGAGGGTGAGGATGCGAAACCGGGAAGCGCTCATGCACTCACTAGAATACTCTCAGGCGCGCACACGCAACGCCGGCCTGGACCGGACGATGGCAATGCCGGCGACAATCACGACCGCCGCAATAATCATCGTGAATCTGAAGGGTTCGCCCAGCAGCAACGTGCCCAGCGCCACGGCAATCACCGGGTTGACGTAGGTGTAGAGCGACACCGTGGCAATCGGCAGGTGTCGCAGGGCGTAGGAATACGCGGCAAACGCGACCAGAGAACCCGCCACAATCAGATACAACAGCGCCGACCCCGTTCGCGGGTTCAGGCTGATCACCGACCACTCGCCGGCGGCGGTGCCGATCGCGAGCATGAACAGACCGCCAAAAAACATCTGCACGGCAGCGACCGTGAGCACATTACGCGTCACCGCGTGTCGTTTGGTGTACGAGGACGAGACGGCCCACCCGGCACACGCGACCTGCAGCGCAAGCACTCCGAGCAGGACCTGCCGT
Source organism: uncultured Solibacteraceae bacterium (assembly GCA_964423815.1). GTDB lineage: Bacteria > Acidobacteriota > Vicinamibacteria > Vicinamibacterales > SCN-69-37 > SYFT01. Next base: position 49,409 of record CAYRGW010000003.1, read on the forward strand.
CCATTGGCACCTTCGAGCGTCAGATCGGGCCACACCAGCAGGACAATGCCGCTGAACCCGACTGCAAGGCCAAACAACTTGCGGCCGGAGAGTCGCTCCCCTCCGGGAAACAGCCCGTCCACTGCCACCATCCAGAACGGTGAGGTGGCGATGACCACGGCCGTGATCCCGCTCGCGAGATATTGTTCGCCCCAGTTCACGCCACCGTTGCCAAGCGTGATCATCAGAAAGCCGAGCAGCGCGAGACTGCCCCACTCGGAGAACGGCGGAAGTTTTTCGCCGCGCGCCACAAGGATGACTCCAAGCACGACACCGGCGATCAGGTAGCGGATGCCGCCCATCAGGAACGGTGGAATTGTCTCGAGCGCAACCTTGATGCCGAGATAGGTGGTGCCCCAGATGATGCAGACCGCGGCGAACGCGATCCAGGCATTGCGACGAACAACCGGTGTCATCAGCGAACGGCGGACGTCGCCGCCTCCAACATGAGGTGCGTGCTTTCTTTGTGCGTGCCCAGCACGATCGTGGTGCGTGTGGTGCGCACACCCTTGATGCGCCCCACCTCGGTCTTGAGCAACTCGCCGAGATGTTCGGTGTCGCGCGCGCGGATCTTTACGAGGAAGCAGTCCTCCCCCGCCACGTGATGCACTTCAAGGACGCCGGGCACCTGTGCGAGCGCGTCACCGACACGGTCTTCTTCGCCACCCACCTCATTGGTCCGCACCGAGATGAAGGCCAGCAGCGGACACCCGGCACTGCGGGGGTCCACCAGGGCGGTGTAACCACGCACCACCTGCCGCGCTTCGAGCTTTCGCAGTCGCTCCAGCACCGCTGACGGCGCCAGACCCACGGCCTTGGCAATGTCCACCTGCGACACCCGACCGTTCTCCTGCAGGAGGGTCAAAATTTTGACATCGATGGGGTCTTTGAGGTCGGACATAGGCGTATTATTTCATCAATACGCCATATGTATAAATTTAGTTCTGCGGTAGCGGCTCTATACCGAATGTTGGTCCTGTTTTGAGGCGTCCGTACCTGTGGCCTTTCGCCTCTAACCTTTGGCCTTCGGCACCGGTTTCAGCAGCACCCTCTCGAAACGCCGATGGAAGGCGGTGAACGGCCCGTCCGAGTCGTCGGTCTCGATGTGTTTGCGAACCTGATGGATCTTGGCGTCGAGGTCATCGGCGGCGGCCAGAATGAAGGCCTCGACTGTCATCGGCTCCACGGGTGACCCGTGGACTTTTGCGCCGTGATGCGACACAACGAGATGTTCAAGCTGCACGCGCTGGTCGACTGGAAAGTCGGGGATCGCGAGGGCCACTTCGCGTACAAGCTGCGCGCCCATCGTGATGTGCCCCACCAGGTTGCCCTCGACGGAATATTCCGTGGTCACTCCGTAGGACAACTCCTGCAACTTGCCGATGTCGTGAAGGATGGCACCCGCCACCAACAGATCACGATCGGCGTCGTACGATGCCGCGAGGAACTTCACGCTGTCGATGATCTTCAGCACGTGCTCCAACAACCCACCACGATACGCGTGATGCACCGATTGAGCGGCCGGCCAGATCCGCAACCGATCACCGTACATCGTCAGCACCCGCGCCAGCAGCTCGCGAATGAAGGCGGACTCGATGGACGCGATATGCGCCTGGAGTTCCTGCCACATCTCATCAAGCGGTCGCGGAGAGCACGGGATGCAGTCTTCCTCGCGGAAGCCGTCGAGTGCGTCACGCGGAGCGTCCACGCGTCGAATTTTGTCGAGGACCAGTTCGAGGCGCTGATTAAACAGATTGCCGCGGGCCTGGACCTTGACGAATTCGCCGGCGTCGAATTCTTCGCGCATGATGTCGACGTCCTGAAACACTTTGGCTTTGATCTCACCCGAGGTGTCCTGCAGGACCAGCGCGAGATACGCGCCGCCTTTCCCCGTGCGCACTTCCTTGCGCGCGCATAGAAAAAATCCCCATCCGGAGGACGAGCCGTCAAGATCGGCAATACGGGAAAGTGTCGCCATTATTTCTGCTCCGGCACAAAACCAAACGTCCCTCGTCCCAGCCACGCGCCGCCGTCAATAGTCATGACGTCGCCGGTGATATAGCCGGCATACGGTGAGACCAGAAACGCGACGGCATTGGCAATCTCTTCCGGTTTACCCCAACGCTTGAGCGGCACCATGTCGGTGATGCGCTGGATCGCTTCGGGTGAGTCCCACAACTGTTTCGCGGCGCCTGGTGATTCAATGGGTCCGGGTGCCACGGCGTTCACGCGGATGCCGTGACCGGCCCACTCGGCCGCCAGCGTCTGGGTCATCGACATCACCCCGGCCTTGGCCGCGGCCGAGTGAATGGTGCCGGCACTTCCCGTCCAGACATAGTTGGCCAGGATCGAGACGATGGATCCTCCGGACTTGCGCGCGATGAGATGACGCCCGACCGCACGCGAGCAGTAGAAGCTGCCGTTGAGCACGATACTGATGACCGCGTTCCAGCCGTTGGGCGAGAGGTCTTCAGCGCGCGCAATGAAGTTGCCGGCGGCGTTATTGATGAGGATGTCCACACCGCCAAATGCCGCCACCGCGGTGGCGACCATGGCATCCACCTGCTCGGGGTTGCGCACGTCCACCGTCGCCGTGGCCACCGCATGGCCCGCCGCCTTGAGGGTGGCCTCGCCCTTCGCGAGGTTCTCCGGATTCCGGCTCGCTATCACCAGGTTGGCACCGGCGCGGCCGAGTGCATCCGCAATCGCCAGACCGATCCCCGTGCCGCCGCCCGTGATGATCGCCGTTCGTCCGTCAAGTACCTGTGTCGCAAACATGTCAGTGCGAGTGTAATGCGAGATGGTAAGTTAGTCTCCGGTTCCTGTGCCAACCACACTCGGCAACTCTGCGTTTCTCAGTTTTTTCCAGGGCCTGCGCGCCGGTCTGTACATCGGACTGGTGGGCCCGGATGATTCCGCGACGCTTGCAGGCAACCCGTTCCTGCGGCTGATGTTCGGCTGGGAGGATGCACGTCCGACCAGCGAGGTCCGGCCGTTTGATCCCGACCGCTTCGTTGATTCCCAGGCCCGCGAAGGATTCCTGGCGCTCCTGCGCCGTGACGGTGCCGCGCACGATCACCTGTTGAGGTTGCGCCGGGCCGATGGCGCCGGCTTCTGGGTGGAAGTGACCGCGCGTGCCGAGGCCGTCGCACCCGATCGTCAGGTGCTGCGCATTGAAGCCGTCATGCGCGACGTCAGCGAACGCAAAAAACTCGAAGACCAGGCGCGCGACGTCTTTCACCAACTCTCACAGGCGGAAAAACTCGCCTCACTCGGCCAGACCATGTCGGGCGTCGCACACGAGCTGAACAATCCCCTTGCGACCATCCTCGCGTGCGCGGAACGGCTCGCCGGCCGACGGCACGACGACCACACACGCCGCGATATTGACGCGATTCACAACGCCGCCGAACGCGCCGCGCGCATCGTCCGCAACCTGCAGACGTTTGCGCGCAAGCGGCACACCACACGCACGATGGTGGATCTCAATCAGGTCGTCAGGGACACCCTCGCCGTGCGCGCGTATGAACAGCGCGTGTCAAACGTGGCCATCGTGGAAGCGCTCGCCGCAGGCCTGCCGCCGGTCTTTGCCGATCCCCATCAGATTCAGCAGATCCTCTTGAACCTGGTCATCAACGCCGAACACGCCATGCTCGGCGCGAGCGGCCGGGGCCTCATGGTCCTGCGGTCCTGGCACGAACCCGATCGTGACGCCGTCCTCATCGAGGTGAGTGACGATGGGCCGGGGGTGCCGGAAGACGTCCAGCAGAAAATCTTTGACCCGTTTTTTACGACGAAGGCGGTGGGGAAGGGTACGGGGCTTGGATTGACCGTGGCGTACGCGATTGCGCAGGAACACGGCGGCCGGATTTCAGTCAACTCGCCGCCCGATGGGGGCGCGGCGTTTGTCCTGGAACTGCCGTCGGGCGGCACCGTCGTCAAGCCGCCGGAGGTCGCTGTCGCGGCGCCCGCCCCCGAGACCGTTCCCGTGGGTACACGGGCGCTGGTGGTGGAGGATGAACTGGCGCTCGGCGAAGCCGTGGCGGATGCCCTGCGCGACGCCGGGTTCGAGGTCGATCGCGCGCACGATGGGGAAGAGGCCATCGCGCGCACACAGGTGCGCGCCTACGATGTGATTGTGTGTGACCTGAAGATGCCGCGTGTGGACGGTATGCAGTTCTTTACGCATCTGGCGACCACGGCGCCGGCACTCACACGACGGTTGGTGTTTGTGACCGGCGATGTGGCCGGCACCGAGGCCGAGCAGTTCCTCGAACGCAGCGGCTGTCGTTGGCTCGCCAAACCGTTCCGACTGCGCGACCTCGTGCGCACGGCCCGGGAGTTGATTAGGTAGGGCGAGACCTTCAGCTGCTCTGGCGCGGCTAAAGCCGACGCCCTACGAAGACCCCCTACGCGACGTTGCGGCGCGGGAAGGGGAGCACCTCGGCGGGCGCCTGGGGCGACATCGCTTTGCGCAGGCGCGACATCGCGCGTGCGTGCAGCTGCGAGACGCGTGATTCGTTGACGCCGATCTCCTTGCCAATATCCTTCATCGTCGCCCCACGGAAGTAGTAGAGGCTGATGAGTTTGCGTTCGCGCGCCGGCAGAGTGGCCAGTGCCTCGCGGATGCGCGTGCGGAGTTCCTGCTGCTCGTATTCGCTGTCGGGTGACGGCGGCGCGCTCGGGACCATCACCGCGGGCAGTGACGCGCTGTCAATCGAGTCGAGATTGGCGAGCGGCGAGGTGGATTCGATCGTGGTGATGCGCAGGATGGTGCGTTCGAGCCGCGCCTCGTCGGTGCCCACTCGTTTGGCCAGATCGGCCAGCGTGGGTTCGGCACCAAGTTCCCGGCGCAACGATTCGCGCGCGGCTTCCAGTTCGCGGCGGACACGGCGGACGCCGCGCGGCCAGGCATCACGACGCAGCGCGTCAATCATGGCGCCGCGTACGCGGCGTTCGGCAAAGGTCTCGAACTTGATGCCGCGGCTGTCATCAAACCGGTGGGCCGCATCCATCAAGCCAATCACGCCATCCTGGACAAGGTCCGACACATCAATCGAGTGGGGCATCGTGGAGGCCATCCTCCGAGCCAGAGACTCGACAAAAGGCAGGGTCGCAACGACCCGTTCGTGTTGGTGACTTGCCAGCTGTGCTCGCGCCATGAACCCCTCCAGAGGGACCGGCACTCACTGCCAGCCCACCTATCTGAATGGCAACATGGGTGCCAGGTAGATCCAGCGATCACAGGCGCGTCCACACCTTGCTCGTAGTTGGCGAACAAAGTCTTTGTTTACAGTAATTTAGGCGAATTAGTCCGGCGTGAATTAGTGTGCAACCGTGTGCCGAACCGTGAGAAAATGGTCAATCCTATGACAGCCTTGACACCTATAATGTCAATGGTTTGACGATTTTACCTGGTTGGCTGCGGCGGCCAGCTGTCGGATTTGGTTGGTGGCCTGGATGGCGTCCAGGACGCTGGCGACCACCTGGCCGGCACGGGCGCGGTGCTGTTCTTCAACGAGACGGTGCTCAAGCAACTCGGCGTTGGCCAGGATGATGCCGAGGTGGTTGTTCAGCGTGTGAAACAGCCCCGTGAGGTCCGTATCGACCCGCGAGGTCTCTGGCGGGTTAGTCATGGTGAACACCTACGCGCTCTTGTGCAGGTCGTATGAGTGATTGATGGCACCGAGATCGGCAGGGGGCTGGGCGTCCCTGAAGAGGGTATCGGCGAAGATGCGGACCGAGCCGCCGGCCGTGCGGACATATTGGACCTTGCCGCTGGCGATCCAGTTATAGATGGTGCGCCGACTGACACCGACCACGTCACACGCGCGAGGAATGGAAACCGTCTTCCGTTCAAGCATACGTTCGGGACTATCGGCGTGCACTGAGTGAAACTGTAGATGACTCCAGAAGATCCCGCTCCTTTACACCTGTTACTCGTGGAAGACGAGGCCGCGTACCGCGAGGTTGTGGCTGAACGTCTGACCGAACAGGGGTACAAGGTCGCGCAGGCGAGCACCGGGGAAGAGGCGCTGGAACGGCTGAACGGGTTTGCGTTCGACATTCTGCTGACCGACCTGCGGCTGCCCGGCGTGGATGGCCGCCAGGTCCTCGACGAGGCCTTTGCGCGGTATCCCGACATCATCGCCGTGGTGATCACCGGGTTTGGCACGGTCAAGGAAGCGGTTGAAGTGACCCGCCTGGGCGCGGAAGGGTTCATTACCAAACCGTTTCAGTTTGAGGAGTTGGTCCACGTCCTCCAGACGGCAGTCGAGAAACGCCGGCTCCGCGCGGAAAACGCCTACCTGCGCGAACAGCTCCGCGGGCGGTTTCATCTGGGAGGGATCATTGGTCAGACACCTCCGATCCTCAAGTTGCTGGAGTTGCTGGAGACGGTGGCCGCCACCAACAGTACGGTGCTCGTGACCGGGGAAACCGGAACCGGCAAGGAGTTGGCGGCGCGGGCGATTCACGATGCCAGTCCACGACGTATGCAGCGGTTTGTCGCGATCAATTGCAGCGCGATTCCTGAGACACTGCTTGAGGCGGAGTTGTTTGGCCACGTGCGCGGCGCCTTCACGGGTGCGATTGCGAACCGGCAGGGCCGGGTCGAGCAGGCCCATCGCGGAACGTTATTCCTGGATGAAGTCGGCACGATGGCGCCGTCGCTGCAGGTGAAGTTGCTGCGTGTGTTGCAGTCACGTGAGTTTGAGCGTGTGGGTGACTCACAGACGATCAAGGTGGATGTGCGGGTGATCGCCGCCACCAATTCCGATCTGAAACAGATGGTGGCCGACGGCACGTTCCGTGAAGACCTGTTCTACCGGCTCAACGTCATTCCCGTGCACGTGCCCGCCCTGCGTGATCGGCGCGCGGACGTGCCGGTGCTGGCGCAGCACTTTCTGGATCGCCTCAGTCGCGACACCCCGGCGCGGGGCCGCGTGTCGATCGCGCAGGATGCCCAGCAGGCGCTGATGGCATTTGGGTGGCCGGGCAATGTGCGCCAGCTCGAGAATGTGATGGAGCGCGCCTTTGCCCTGTCGCCAGGGCGCGCGCAGATCGAAGTGGACGACCTGCCGGACGAACTGCGGACCCGGTCGGTGGCCACCTCCGCCGACGCGGTGGCGCTGGGCGACGAGGGGATCGAGTTTGATCGCCTGGTCGGCGACTTTGAACGCGAATTGATTCGGCGCGCGCTTGATAAAAGCGGCGGCAATAAACGAATGGCGGCAGACCTGCTGCACATCAAGCGCACGACGCTGATTGAGAAATTGAAGAGATTGGAGCGACTGTAATCATGTCCACCCCCCACCGCTGCTGGGTCATCCTTGTCGGCAACGTGCCCACGTCCTTTCGTGCAAAGGAACGCGAGGACCTGGTCCCGACGTTTAAACAACTGCAACGCACCCAGCCGGAGGTGACTCTGCGCTGGTTCGAACGGGGCCGGGTGTGGGAGAACCCCGACGCCGCCCGTGCCGCGTCATTACTCGCGGCTGAGGCCGCCAAGGTCCGCCGCCCCCGGCGTGACCCCGCGCTTGGACCCCCTCGGGGCAAAGAGTGGCGGCCGGGCGGGGAACACAAAGATCCCCGCGCCAGGTTTGAGCTGACCCGCGATCAGAAACGCGCCAAGTTCAAGCGCAACCTGATCGCCGGCAATGAGTCAGCTGGCGGCAATGACGCGCCCGACGCGGCTGCGCCCCGCGAAGACGCGGCGCCTCGGTCTGAGCGACCGGTGCGGTCCGAGCGGCCAGCGCCCCGAGCGGACAGGCCCGCGGCGGCTCCGGCGAAGAAGCGTCCGTCTGGTGATCCGTTCGCTTAAATTGGTGTAATAACCAAAAATAGTCAAATTAACGACGTTCAGCTAAATCAAGCAAAAAGAACTCAGAGAGTAATTCTCTTAGTTCTGGTATTGATTTGGCTGAATTGATGGCAACTCTGAGTTTTGGTCCGCCATCCAGGCCTTTGGTGTACCATGCCCCAAGTGCCCTAAGTTTGTTAATAACCCATCGTTCTCTGCCACGGGCCTCTGGTGGTGGACCACTGAGCTGGCCCGGGGCGAGGTGCCGAAAGCCGGCGGCTTCCTCCACCCGTTCATCAAGCAGCAGGTCCATGTAGTCAAACAGGAACCTTCCCCGGTCCTCGAGCGGGATTTCCGTGGGCGCCAGCCCCGCCCGGGCTTCGGCGGCTTGTTTGAATATCCAGGGATTGCGCAGCGCGCCGCGCCCGATAAGCACCGCGCCGACGTTACTCGAACTCAGGCGCGAGACCACCTGATCGGGCTCCACACAATCACCCGATCCCAACACGGGGATCGAGATCTGCTCGGCCACACGCGCAATCAGGCTCCAGTCGGATTCGCCCGTGTAGGACTGGGCGGCCGTGCGTCCATGCACCGCCACAGCGGCCGCGCCGGCATCTTCGGCCATCCGCGCCAGCAGCGGCGCGTTGATCTCGTGCTCATTCCATCCGGCGCGCATCTTCACGGTGACGGGAATCTTCACGGCCTTCGCCATCGCGTTGATGATGCTCGCCGCGTGTTCAGGCTCGCGCATCAGACTGCACCCGGCATGGTGCCTGGCAATCTTGTGCACGGGACATCCCATGTTGATGTCCACGATGTCGGCGCCCATGCCTTCCACGATCTGCGCCGCCTCGGCCATCTTGACGGGGTCCCCGCCGAAGATCTGAATGGACACCGGCCGTTCTTCTTCGGTGTACTCGGCGTACTCGAGTGTGCGATCGATGCCGCGCACCAACCCCTCTGAGCTGACCATCTCGGTGACGACCAGGCCGCACCCGCCCTGTCGTTTCACCAGGCGGCGAAACGCAGTGTCGGTCATCCCGGCCATGGGGGCCATCGCGACAGGGTGGTCGAGCGTTACGTTACCGATCTTCAAGGGCATGGGGTGCTGTTTCTTCGAGGTTCTGGATTCATGGTTCAGAGTGCTGGGTTCTGTTCCTGGTTCTGTGGTTCTGGGTTTGAACCCTGGACTATGGACCCTGTCGAATCCTGGACCTTAATAGAGTTTAACGTCCGCGGCATCGACCTCTACCGAGACGCCCTGGCCGATCAAGTCAACGGCGAGCACGAGGCGTGCGTGTGTGCCCTTCCGGACCAGACGGCCGACAACACCCTTGAGGGGGCCGTGGGTGACTTCGACCTTGTCCCCTTCGTGAATGAGCGGGCAGGGATCAAACTGCAGATCAGAATCCACAAGTTGTCGGATGCCGCGCAGCTCTTCCTCGGGAATGGCCGCAGGCGCCCCGTTAAACGACACGATGCTGACCGCGCCGGTGCACGTGAGGACGGACACCCGCTGCTCGGGATCAAACTTCGCGAAGCAGTACCCGGGAAACAGCGGCCACGAGACCTGCTTCTTGCGATCCTTCCACCGGCTCCACTTGAGCACCGTGGGCAGGAAGACGTCGATGTGTTTTTGCTCGAGCTGCTGGCGGACGACCTGCTCGTGGCGTGACCGTGTCCAGATCGCGAACCACGCCGCCTGGTCAGTACCGTGCACGCAGTCCTCAGTTCGTCTTTTTCTGCTGCGCCATGTACTGCTCGTAGAGCTTTTTCAGCTCCTCGTCTTTCCACTCGATGATCGCCTGCGCGCGCATCGTCAGCAGATACTTCTCCATGAGCTCGCCCTGACGGGAGTCACGAACCCGGTTGCCGATGGCATCACGCACCTTGTCAAACGGCTCGACGGTGGAGTCGGAGCGCGATTCAACCTTCAAGAGCTGATAGCCCTTGGCGGTGCGGATCGGCTGGTCAATCTCGCCTGTCTTCAACACTTCCAGACGGGTCCGGAGTGCCTCGGCCAGTTCACTGAGATTGATCGGACCGATGAGTCCGCCGTTCGCCTTGGAGGCCGACTCGGAAAATTCCGTGACGAGCGCGGCGAAGTCCTCACCCTTGGCAGCACGCTCACGAATCGTCGTCATCTTGGCCTGCGCCGCTTCGTCGGCGGCCGCGTTAAACGACAACTGGCCGGCAACGGTTTCGGTCGGCACCGAGATGAAGATCTCGCGCAGGGTCATGAGCGACGGCGTCATGAACTCTTCCGGATGCGCGCGATAGTACTGACGCGCTTCTTCTTCGGTGATCGTCAGGCGCCCCATGACTTCCTGCAGCACCTGCTGGCGATAAAACGTCTTTTCAATCTGTGTCCGAAGGTCGGCCATGGTCATGCCACTCTGCTTCAGGGCGGTGACAAGCGTGGTGTCGTCCAGTTGATTCTCTTTTTTAATGCCGTCAACAGCCGACTTGAACTGTTCGTCGCTCAAGCGGGCCCCCATCTCTCGGCCCTGCTGAATGATGATGAGTTCGTCCACCACGTTGGCGAGGATCTCGGGAGTGATCTCAACGAGCATCGCGCGCAGACTGGCATCGTTCTGAAGATCCAGTTGGGAGAGCTGGCGCTGGTTGCGCTCGGCGAGCGTCTGAATCTGTCGTTCCTCAAGTTCGGTCTTGGTGAACACGGCGCCGTTGACCTTGACCAACACACGCTGCAATACGACAGGCCGACTCGGCGCCGGTGCGGCCTGCGGGGCCTGCCCCTGCGCGGCCACCGATCCCAAAGCCGACACAACTGCCACGAGTGTTCCTGCAAAAATTCGCTTCATAGACCCTTCAATCATAAGCCCCTCAGCCTGTCGTCAGGCCCCGGGCGACTTCGTCGAGCACCTGCCGCACCCGCTCAAACAGACCACCGGGCGCGCGGGGATCGGGCGGTACCTCGGCCAACACTTCCTGGCGCGAAAATCCGCCGGTCACTTCGCCGGCGGTGGCCCGCGTCGCCCACCAGGATTCGCGACCGGGTACGTCGATTGGCCTGGCCGTCTTGATGTAACGCCCCTGCCCCGGCAGTTCAGACTTCGGTTTGAGCTTTCCGGGCGGGGGCGCGTTGACCGGCTTGGGCTGAGCCGGTGGACCAACGGGTTTGGTCATGTCGAGTTTGATGACCGCTGGGGGCAAAAGTGTGAGATCGGAGCGGTTTTGGACCATATTCAGCAGCCAAACAGGGTCTAACTTGGCATCCTGTCTGAATCTGAACACTACGTTATTGCCCTCACGATCGAGGGTGTCGAGGCCGATCCGATCTGCGGTCACCCTGATTCTGGCATATTCACCAAGATTAAGCACAGACTCAGGCATATGACCATATCTATCGGAAAGTTCTGTAATTAACGCATCCACCTCGGCCACCGTGCGGACACTTGCCATCCGGCGATAGGCCGCCAGGCGCTGGTTCATATCCGTGATGTAGCTCTCGTCGATGCGCAGGTTCAGCTTCAGGTTCACCGCGGCACGACGGTCGTCTTCGAGCTCCTCACCCTTCAGCTCCCTGATCGTCTCCTCAAGGAGCTTCGTGTACATGTCGAAGCCCACGGCCTCGATATGGCCGCTCTGCTGGCCTCCAAGCAGGTTGCCGGCGCCGCGGATTTCCAGGTCCAGTGCGGCGATTCGGAAGCCGGATCCCAGGTCGCTGAACTCCCGGATGGCCGCCAGCCGTTTCCTGGCGATCGGCGACAACGTCTGTTCGGGAGGAATCAGCAGGTACGCGTACGCACGGCGGTCCGATCGGCCCACTCGGCCGCGGAGCTGGTACAGCTGCGACAGGCCGTAGCGATCCGCACGATTGATAATGATCGTGTTCGCATTGGAGATATCCAGCCCGTTCTCCACGATCGTCGTCGCGACCAGCACGTCGTATTTGTGGGCGACGAAGTCGACCATCACTTTTTCGAGGTCGCCATCACCCATCTGGCCGTGGCCGATCCCAATCTTGACCTCGGGCACGAGGCGTTGAATCAGGCCGGCGATCGACCCGATCGACTCCACACGGTTGTGCACAAAATAGATCTGGCCACCACGTTCGAGTTCAGTGCGCATCGCACGCGCAATCACGTCCTGGTCAAATTTCACGACATGGGTCTGGATGGACAATCGGTCGCGTGGCGGCGTTTCAATCACCGACATGTCGCGAATGCCGACCAGCGACATGTTGAGTGTTCGCGGAATCGGCGTGGCCGTCATCGTCAACACATCGACTTTTTTCCGCATCTGCTTGATGCGTTCTTTGTGTGACACACCGAACCGCTGTTCTTCGTCGACGACAAGCAATCCCAGATCCCTGAACGCGACGTCCTTCGACAACAGGCGGTGGGTGCCGACGATGATGTCGAGTTGGCCGGAGGCGAGTTTTTCGAGCGCTTGCTGTTGCTCGGACTTGGTGCGGAAGCCGCTGACCATGTCGATGCGAACAGGGAAGCCCGCGAAGCGTTCTTTCAGGGTGCGTTCGTGCTGGAAGGCGAGCACGGTCGTGGGCGCGAGGAAGGCAACCTGTTTGCCGTCCATCACGGCTTTAAAGGCCGCGCGCATGGCGACTTCCGTCTTGCCGTAACCGACGTCTCCGCAGAGCAGGCGATCCATCGGGATCGTGGATTCCATGTCCCTGGTGATGTCGTTGATGGCCGACTGCTGGTCGGGCGTCAGATCGTACGGAAACGCATCGTCAAATTCCTGCTGCCAGTGGGAGTCGGCGGTGAACGCGTGACCGACAACGGCCTTGCGCGCGGCGTAGAGCTTGAGCAGCTCTTCGGCCATGTCGCGCATCGCTTTTTTGACGCGGGTCTTGGCTTTTTCCCAGGTGGCGCCGCCGAGTTTATCGAGGGACGCTGTGGCGCCGCCCGTGTACTTCTGGACGAGGTCAAGGCGGTCGAGCGGGACAAACATCTTGTCCTCGCCGGCATACCGCAGTTCCATGAACTCCTGCGGCTCCCCCACACCCACGGCCATCTTCCTGAGGCCAACAAACCGACCGATGCCGTTGTCGATGTGGACGACGAGGTCGCCGACTTTGAGGTCGCGGAAGTCGGAGACAAACGTGCGCGCCGCAGATTTTCGTTTTTCGCCGCTGCGACGTTCCTCCTCGAAGAGATCGGTCTCTGCGAAGATCAGGAACGTACCCGTGGGGAGATGAAAGCCACGGGAGAGGTGCCCGGTTGTGACGAGCACTTGTGCGCGCGTCAGATCTTCGTTGTCGCCGATCGCGCGGGCACGCACTTCGTAGCCGGCGAGCAGTTCCATTGTGCGTTCGGCGCGGCCCTGTGTGGCCGCGACAAACACGGTCGTCTCCCCACGCTGTTGTGCGCGGCGGATTTCTTCGACCCAATCACCGAGCCGACCGCGGTATTCGAGGACGGGCTGGCAGGGGACGTGGACGTCGTTGGTGTCGTCGAGCGCGAGTTGGCTGATCCGCCGTGCTTTGTCCAGCCAGCCGGCGATTTCTTCCCAGGGTTGAGCGAAGTGTTCGAAGGCAGGGGTCGCGGGGTTGCGCGCGAGCGCGTCGGCCGCACTCTGGCGCCACTGTTCTTCGAGCGACATCCCCTTCTGCGTAACGTCGTCAATTTCGTAGACAAGGACGGTGGCGCCCGCGCGTCGTGCGTAGGCGATGAACGACGCACTGCGGTCGTCCGCCTCACCTGCCAGCGCGGACTCAGCGCTGTCGTCAAATCCCGGCTTCGGCAACAGGTCGCGCTGCGGGCTGAGCGTGATCGCGTCGAGCGCCTTGAGCGAACGTTGTGTCGCGGCGTCGTACTGGCGGACCGATTCAATGATGTCGCCGATGAACTCCAGGCGAATCGGTTGCGCTTCGGACGTGGGGTAGAGGTCCACCACGCCACCGCGGACAAAAAACTCGCCGTGCTGGTCGACGGGATCCTCGGGGACAAATCCTGCGTCCACGAGTCGTTCACGCAGGACCTGCGGATCGATCTCGATGCCTGGCTTGAGGAACAGGCTTGCCTCGGCGAACCTCGCAGGGTCGCTCAGCCGTGGCGGGAGCGCGCGTGCGGAGGCAATAACAAGCCGGGCCGAGCCGGTCGTCAGCCCGGTCAGCGCCCGGGCACGGGCCGATGCCACCTCAAGGTGGGGGGCGAGTCCGCGGTATGGGTCCACTTCCTGGGAGGGAAAGGGCAGGACGGCCTGGGCGACCTGGCCGTCGGAGAGTCCGAGCATCGCGCCGAGGAAAAATCGCGCGTCGCCGGTCATTTGTTCGACGTCGGCGTCTGTCGGGACGACCAGCACCACCACCGAATCCTGGGCCATCGCCGCCGCATGAAATGCGGTGGCGCCTGGTCCGAGGCCGGCCAGACGAGGCACGGCCCTGGTCAGGCCCGCGCGGGATGCGGCTGACTTGAGGAGCGAACGAAAGGCGAGCGACGCAGACGGATGGAGCACAGGTGGTGCGACCCACCATGGTAACGCAGTGGGGGCGCTACTTCAGTGGGCGGGACTGCACAGTGGTCACGATATTGGTGGTGGACCAGCCTTGTTCGATGGGCATCCGGACCACCGTGCCGCCGCGGGCCTCAACAACATCGCGTCCGACGATCTTGTCCGCCGCCCAATCGGCGCCCTTCACCAGGACGTCCGGTTGCACGGCCGAGATGATCTCGAACGGCGTGTCTTCGTCAAAAACGACGACCGCGTCGACGCAGGCCAGGGCACCGAGGATCTCGGCACGTTCGTGTTCCGGGGTGATCGGGCGGGTGGGGCCCTTGATGGCACTCACCGATCTGTCCGAGTTGAGTCCGATGATGAGGGTGTCCCCTTCAGCCCTCGCGGCCTGTAAGTACCGGACGTGGCCGGGGTGCAGAATGTCGAACACGCCGTTGGTAAAGACGATGCGTTTGCCGGCCGCGCGTGTGCGCGTGGCCCAGTCCGCCGCCGCGGCTCGAGAGGTCAGAAACACCCCGCTAGGGTAGCAGACCGCGCCGTTCGTCTTCGTTGTCCATCTTCGTAGGGCGGCGGCTTGTAGGGCGTTGGCTCTGTAGGGCGGTGGCTTCAGCCACGCCATGGTGCGTCTTCGTAGGGCAGCGGCTTTGCAGGGCGTTTTCGTAGGGCGTTGGCTTTAGCCACGCCATCGCGTCCTGAACCGCGCCAATCGACTTCGCCCCAGCGCCAGCGCATGGGTGAATCCCAGTGGTGCCCTCCGGCTCGATGACGCGTAAAAAGCGGTGCTCCAGGGGGTTCGTCTCGTCGTCCAGCGCGTGGGGCCCCCCAGCCCCACGCGGAGTCACCCCCATCCGCGCCGCTTTTTGTGCTTCGCCCTCGCGTCACTCGCAGTCGGGCACCACCGGGATCCGCCCATCCGCTGGCGCCTCGTCCCTCTCCGTGGGGCGGTGGCTTTGTAGGGCGGTGGCTTTAGCCACGCCATCGCGTCTTGAACCGCGCCGTCTTTCTTCGTAGGGCGCGGTGAACTTGAACCGCGCTAACGCTCGATCACAGGCTGGGTTCGTCGGGTGCGCTCAGGAAGTGCCGCGGCCGAATATGTTCACCCGGTGGTATTCAAGAAAGGCCTGCTGTTCACGGTTGAACTGACCAACTCGAACGCCAGCGTCAATCCCCCATTTCTCAAGCACCTCTGACCTGACGGAAGGAACAACAAGCAATTGTTCATCCGATGAGAAGGTCACATAGCCTTTGTCGAATAGATGGTCGACGTGCGGAGACAGAAGTAGACCGTTTTCTCCAGAGAGGCGTTCCGTATCAGTAGCGGTTTTCCACGGTTTGATGTGGCTGGCCCTCAGATGTTTCGGATCGGATACGCCTGTGACCCGGCAGCTCTCTTCGACGAGGAGCACGTTCGCTCGAAACACGCCCTGGCCACGTCTGGCCTTGATCAGTTGATCACGGAAGGTGGGGCCAAGCGTCGACAGGGTCTCTGAGTCGTCCGGAAGTTCCTCGTCTGGTGTGTTCGGAAATCCCGTTACTGATGACAGTGCCTCTTCGTACTGATCGAAGCCAATCAACTGAATCAGCGCGTGGGCAAGGTGATCGGGGACCGCCGCGAGGTAGACAGACTGCAGTCCGTTCCCATTGGCCTGAAGTGGCGAATACTTCGTCGGCAGAAAAGGGCGAAGGACATCAATGTGATCCTTGGGCCGGATTGGCCGATCAAACTCGCAATAAAAGACAGGAACAAACCACCCTTCCTGTGACCAGTTCAGGCCAGCGCTTCCAAAGTTTGGTTTCGGTCCAATCTGGGCTCGTCCAACGACTACGGACAGGGCCTGAATCCTCGTGTTGTTGAAAGAGAAGACGACGTCCCCAGGTTCCAGGAGACGCATATTCTCGTAGAACTCGTTTCGTGCGCCATCAGTACGCGTTCTGGGAGACCAAAGGAAGTTTCCCTTCAGCTCTGTCTCGTAGGTTTGATTCTGGTTCACCCACCAGTAGCGCACGAATGGGATTATGCGCCGAATCGGGTGCGCTGACATGCGCGGCGGGGCGACAGCGTGTGGCCGGATTCCCGTGGGGCCCGACTGCGAGTGACGCGAGGGCGAAGCACAAAAAGCGGCGCGGACGGGGGCGACACCGGATGGGGCTGGGGGTCCCCATGCGCTGGACGACCAGACAAAGTCCCGGGAGTGCCGCTTTTTCCGCGTCATCGAGCCGGAGGGCCACAGCGGGGATCCGGCCACGCGCTGGCGTGGGGTCGCGGCCTTCAAGGCAGGCCGCCTGCTTTGGCGGGGCTAAAGCCCTCGCCCTACACAGAATGGCGAAACACATTGGCCTGGCTGAAGCCCAGGCCCTACATGGCGAAGGGGATTAGGAAGGCGTGTTACTTCAGGGGTTTGAACTTCACGCCTGGGGAGAATTCCCAGGTGTGTTTCGGACGGTAGATGCCGACGTCCTTGATGCGGGACTTCACGCGGAAGGTGTGGAGCAGGCGATGGTAGTCGTACGGGGCGCCGTCGCGTTTGTGCACGGCGACGTCGAGTTTGTACGTGCCCTCGACGAGGTCCAGCGAGTCGATCACCAGGGTGACCTTCTGGTCACCTTCGAGGCGGTCGGCCTCAAATTCCTCAAGGTCGGTGTTGGTGCCGTAGACCGATACGCCGTCGGCGGTGAACAACCCGACGCCAAATACGAAGTCACGCACAGGCGACGTCGCACGGATACCCAGACTCACGCGCATGGGCTCACCTGTGTGAAACACCTGCGTCGGCTGGCCATCGGTCGTCTCGAAGGCAACCGACGTAATCTCCACGCCGCCTGATCCCCAGCGGCCTTCGCCGGCGCGGTTCATGTCGGTGGAGACTTCTGTCGCGTCGACCGGTCCCGCCTTCGCCACGGCTTCGGCGGGCAAGCCCGCTGAGTTTTCCAGCTCGCCTGCACCCAGACGCGCTTTTTCGTCCGACGCCTTGAGGAAACGTTCTTCCTGGCGAGCCACGTCGGTCACGTAGGTACCGACGACACGCGTCGGGTCGCCTTCGGCCTTCTTCTCACCAGCATCGAGCCAGACGGCTTCGTCGCAGAATCGCTCGACCAGGCCAAGGGAGTGGGTGACAAGGAGAATGGTCTTGCCGCGACGTTTGAACTCGCCGAACTTGTCGAGACACTTGTGCGTGAAGCCTTCATCACCGACGGCCAGCACTTCATCCACCAGCAACACGTCCGGGTCCACGTGAATGGCCACGGCGAAACCCAGGCGCATATACATGCCGGACGAGTAGGTCTTAACAGGCGCGTCGATGAACTCGGTCAGTTCGGCAAACTCAACGATCTCGTCGAACCGCCTGGTGATCTCCTTTTTGGAGAGTCCAAGCATGATGCCGTTGATAAAAACGTTTTCGCGACCAGAGATTTCAGGATGGAAACCGGCGCCAAGTTCGATCAGCGCCGAGATGCGGCCTTCGACTTTCACTACGCCGATCGTGGGTTTCGTGATGCCCGCGACGAGTTTCAGCGCGGTGCTTTTGCCGGAACCGTTACGACCAACGACGCCGTACGTGCAGCCTTTCGGCACGGTGAACGAGACATTCTTCAGCGCCTGAAACGTTTCCTCTGGGCGGAGTCGGCGGACCAGGTCTCCAGAAAGCAGCGCGCTCTTCAGCGTGGAGAACTGGCGGCCGCCGTAACGGCGATAGATCTTCGAGACGTCAATGAGCTCAATCGCAGGCGAACTCATACGGCCTCCGCAAACGAGTCCCGCAGACGATCAAAGACCCAATAGGCCGCGAAGAACAGGACGATCGAGGCCGCGCCCAGCGCCAGCAGCCACCATTTGTGACCGAAGGGGCCATCAAAAAAGAGGATTTCCTGGTAGGAGATCGCGAGGTGCGTGAAGGGGTTCAGATCGAAATATTTCTTGTATTCCGGATACTGCTGGTACGAATAGATGATCGGTGTCGTAAAAAACCAGAACGTCAGCAGGTTGGACACGAGATCCTTGACATCACGGAAGTGCACAGCCAGCGCAGAAAGCAACAGTGCCAGCGCCGCCGTGAAGATGAACTGCACGACGAGGACCACCAGGAACCAGGGCAGCTCGATCCAGTCGGGTGTCACACCGTAATAGATCATGAAGATGATCAGAATCGGCAGTCCCAGCATGAAGTGCGCCATGTTCGCCAGGATCGTCACAATCGGGAGCACTTCAGCCGGGAACAGCACCTTCTTGATCAGATTGCCACCGGAGATCAGCGAGCCGGTCGCTTCGTTCATTGACGACTGGAACCACGTCCACGGCAGCAGGCCCGTAAACATGAACACCGCGTACGGCTGAATGCCCTCGGTCCGGTTCTGCAGGATCGTCGCGAAGACGAAGCTGTAGATCAACAACAGCATCAACGGGTTCACGAAGGACCAGAAGAACCCGAGGAAACTACCGCGATACCGCGCCTTCAGGTCGCGCGCCACGAGGCTCTGAATGAGTCCGCGATACCGCATCAGTTTCCTGAGGTTATCGATCATGGCACCTGCACCAGAATCACGGTGATGTTGTCCGGGCCGCCGGCAGCATTGGCCGCGTCGATCAACTCAGCAGCCAATGGTCCAAGGTTCAACGGTCCATGGTCCAGGGTTCGGTTGGTCAAGATCTTCTCGATGTCCTCGAGGGTCACGACCGAGGACAATCCGTCCGAACAAATCATCAGGAGGTCGCCTGACTGCGTCGTGACCTCAGCGGTCTCGACTTCCGGATCGTCAGCGCCGGAAATGGCGCGTGTGACGACGTTGCGCCAGGGATGGCGCTGCGCGTCTTCGTCGGTCAACGCTCCGGCGCGGACCTGTTCGCCCACCCACGAGTGGTCGTGCGTGAGTTGCTGGAGTCGATTGCCGCGCAGCAAATACACGCGCGAATCGCCCACATGCGCGAGGTGCGCGTGGCCATCCTTGCCGAGCAACACGGCCGCAGCCGTGGTGGCCATGCCTTTGAGGGCCGGCTCTGCGGCGATCCCGGATGCGACACGCCGATTCGCCAGACGAAACGCCGCAATGAGGCGGTTGGCCTCAAGCGACTTCGAGGTCTCGTACGGGAACGGCCAGGTCTGATTAAGATCGGCGTCGCGCGTGTCGTTGATAAACGACTCGATGGTCTGCACGGTGAGGCCCGACGCGACCTCGCCCGCTTCGTGGCCACCCATGCCGTCGGCGACGACGTACAGGCCGAGGTCGGGCCGTTCGCGGAAGGCGTCTTCGTTGCTCTCTCGTCGCAGACCCGTGTGGGTGACGGCGGCTGACGACACCTCGGACATCACCCTCAGCGTCGTCGTGCGTGTTGCGACACCTGGAGGCGCGTGATGGCGCGCAGCAACGCGAGGCGTGCGCGCTCGTAGTCCATCTCGTTGCCGCCGCGCGCGACCTGCGCGAGATTTTCTTCAGCGCGGTGTTTGGCCGCTTCGGCGCGGGCCAGATCAATGTCGTCGGCCTTCTCGGCGATGCGCGCGAGAATGGTGACGCGATCGGGGAGAATCTCGGCAAAACCGAAACCGACAAAGCCGAAGAACTTCTCGGTGCCCTTGCGGTACCACATCGGTCCGACCTTGAGCGCCACGAGCATCGGCGTGTGACCGGGCAACACCCCGAGGAATCCTTCCTCGCCAGGCAGTTGCACCTCGTCCACTTCCTCGTGGGCGATCATGCGCTCCGGTGAGACGAATTCGAGTTTCATTACTGCTTCTTCGACCGCTCGATGACTTCGTCAATCGTGCCGGCCATGTAGAACAGCTGTTCCGGAATGTCGTCGTACTGACCGGCGACGATTTCCTTGAAGCCACGCACCGTCTCGTTGATGGGCACATACGCGCCCTTGAGACCCGTGAACTGCTCGGCGACGAAGAACGGCTGCGACAGGAACTTCTGGATTTTGCGGGCGCGCGACACCGTGAGTTTGTCGTCTTCCGACAGTTCGTCGATGCCGAGAATCGCGATGATGTCCTGCAGGTCCTTGTAACGCTGCAGAATCTGCTTCACGGCACGCGCCGTGTTGTAGTGCTCGTCGCCGATGACGCGCGGGTCAAGAATGCGCGACGTGGACGCGAGCGGGTCAACGGCCGGGTAGATCCCGAGTTCGGCAATCGCGCGCGACAGGTTGGTCGTCGCGTCAAGGTGGGCGAACGTGGTGGCCGGCGCCGGGTCCGTGTAGTCGTCGGCGGGAACGTAGATGGCCTGGACCGACGTGATCGAGCCCTTGCGCGTCGACGTGATGCGTTCCTGCAATTCACCCATTTCCGACAGCAGCGTCGGCTGGTAACCGACGGCCGACGGCATACGGCCGAGCAGCGCCGACACTTCCGAACCGGCCTGTGTGAAGCGGAAGATGTTGTCGATGAACAGGAGCACGTCCTTGTTCTCGACGTCGCGGAAGTACTCGGCGACCGTCAGCCCCGAGAGCGCCACGCGCAGACGCGCACCTGGCGGCTCGGTCATCTGCCCGTAGACAAGCGCGGCGCGCGACTTGGCGGCATCGTTCGGATCAATAACGCCGCTCTCCTGGAATTCCAGCCAGAGGTCGTTGCCTTCACGTGTACGTTCGCCGACCCCGGCAAAGACCGACACGCCGCCGTGTTTGGTGGCGATGTTGTGAATCAGTTCCTGGATGATGACCGTCTTGCCGACGCCTGCACCACCAAAGAGACCGATCTTGCCGCCCGTGAGGTACGGTTCGAGCAGGTCAACGACCTTGATGCCCGTCTCGAACATCTTGAGTTCGGTGGACTGCTCTTCGAGTTTCGGCGCCTCGCGATGAATCGGCCACCGCAGCTCGGTCTTGACCGGACGGTCCGGAAAGTCGACCGGTTCGCCGAGCACGTTCAGCACGCGCCCCAGCGTCTCGGGACCGACGGGCATCGAGATGGGACCACCCTGGTCGGTCGCCGTCATGCCGCGCTGCAGACCGTCGGTCGGTTTCATCGCGACCGTGCGCACGCGGTTTTCACCGAGGTGCTGCTCGACTTCAACGATGACGTCCACTTCGACGTCACCGGCTTTGCCGGTGATGCGGAGCGCGTTGTAGATCGCCGGCAGATATCCACCCGCGAACTCGATGTCCACGACCGGGCCGATGATTTGAACGACCTTGCCAACCTTCACTGCTTCTGCGACTGCCATCTTTTGTTCCTCAACCGGCGGGGCTGAAGCCCCCGCCCTACGTTCGATCTACTGTGCCTGGGCGCCAGACACGACTTCGATAATTTCCCGGGTAATTGCCGCCTGCCGCACCTTGTTCATGGTGAGCGTCAAGCCTTCGATCATTTCCGCCGAATTGCGGGTGGCCGCATCCATCGCCGTCATACGCGCGGCGTGTTCCGCTGCGGCTGATTCCAGCAACGCTCGCAGGATCTGTGCTTCCACCAACCGGGGCAACAACTCGTCAAAGATGCGCTGCGGTGACGGCTCGTACAGATAGTCAATCGCGCCGGTCTTGGTGGCTTCGACTTCAATCGGCTGCATCGGCAACAGCTGCTCAATCACGAGCTTCTGCGCAATCACGGACTTGAACTCGTTGTAGACCAGGTGGACGCTGTCCACCTTGCCGTCAATGAAGTCCTCCATCGCCGGCTTGGCGACGGCTTCCGCTTCATTAAACGAGATCACTTTCGGCAGCGCGGTGTATTCAAAACGAATCGGGAACCCGCGGCGGCCCAGGGCTTCGCGCCCCTTCTTGCCCACCAGGCCCAACGCCACTTCGCGTCCCGCGTTCTCACGCAGGTACTGGCCGACGGCCTTCACGATGTTGGTGTTGAAGCTGCCGCACAATCCGCGGTCACTGCTCAGCACAATCAGCATCGTCTTGCCCGTCTTCACGCCGGCGCGCTGGACGAGCAGGGGATGCTGGGTCTGGTCCACACGCGCGGCGATGCTGGCCAACACGTGTTTGGCCTGAATCGCAAACGGCCGCGTGGCCACCACACGTTCCTGCGCGCGACGCAGCTTGGACGCGGCGACCATTTTCATGGCCTTCGTGATCTGCTGCGTGTTCTTGACGGCGCGAATGCGCCGACGCATGTCAATCAGTGAGGGCATCGGTTCTTAGGCCATCGCAGTGAACTGCTTGCCAAACTCCTCAAGGGCCGCCTGCAGCGCAGGTTTGGTCTTGTCGTCGAGCACCTTGGTCTCCGCAATCGAGGTCAACACCTCGGGACGCTGGGATTCAAGGAAGCGATAGAGCTCGGTTTCGTAGGCGAACACCTTCTCGACCGGCACGCTGTCGAGGTAACCATTGGTCGCGGCGAAAATGATCGCGACCTGTTTGGCGACCGGCAGCGGCTGGTACTGGGGCTGCTTCAGGATTTCCGTGAGGCGACGACCACGGTTGAGCTGCTTCTGTGTCGCGGGGTCAAGGTCACTGCCGAACTGCGCAAAGGCCGCGAGTTCGCGGTACTGCGCAAGGTCCAGACGCAGGGTGCCGGCGACCGACCGCATCGCCTTGATCTGTGCGGAACCACCGACGCGCGACACCGAGTTGCCGACGTTGATGGCCGGGCGGAAGCCCTGGTTGAACAGGTCGGCTTCCAGGAAGATCTGACCGTCGGTGATCGAGATGACGTTGGTCGGGATGTACGCCGACAAGTCGCCTGCCTGCGTTTCGATGATCGGCAGCGCCGTCAGCGAACCACCACCGAGTTCCTTGTTCAGCTTGGCCGCACGCTCCAACAGACGCGAGTGCAGGTAGAAGACGTCGCCGGGATACGCTTCGCGGCCGGGCGGACGACGGAGGAGCAACGAGATTTCGCGATACGCCTGCGCGTGCTTCGACAAGTCGTCATACACGAGCAACGCGTGACGTCCGCTGTCGCGGAAGAACTCACCGATGGTGCACGCCGAGTACGGGCTGATGTAGAGCATCGGCGCCGGATCCGACGCGCCGGCCGAGACGACGATGGTGTATTCCATCGCGCCGGCTTCTTCGAGCGTGCGCACAACCTGCGCGACGGTCGACTGCTTCTGGCCGATCGCGTTGTAGATACAAACGACGTCGAGGCCCTTCTGGTTGATGATCGCGTCGACCGCGACCGCCGTCTTGCCCGTCTGGCGGTCACCAATGATCAGTTCGCGCTGACCACGGCCGATCGGCACCATGCCGTCGATGGCCTTGAGGCCCGTCTGCATCGGCTCTTTGACCGGTTGACGATCCACAACGCCGGGCGCGATGCGTTCGATGGGAAGAAACTGGTTGGTCGCGATCGGGCCCTTGCCGTCGATCGGCTGACCAAGGGCGTTGACCACGCGTCCGAGCATCGCGTCACCAACCGGCACCGAGATGATGCGGCCGGTGCGCTTGACGGTGTCGCCTTCCTTGACGCCGGTGGACCGGCCCAGAAGCACGGCGCCGACGCTTTCTTCTTCGAGGTTCAGCGCGATGCCGTAGAGCCCGTTCGGAAACTCGAGCATTTCGCCGGCCATGGCACGTTCCACGCCATGGAGTCGCGCGATACCGTCACCAACCGAGATGACGGTGCCCACTTCAGCAACGTCCACGTCCACACTGAAATTGCCAATCTGGTCGCGGATGATTTTGGAGATTTCTTCGGCCTTGATCTGCATCTATCGTTCCTGAAGTTGTTCTTACGCCTGGGCCAGCAGGCGCTGGCGCATCTTCTCGAGTTGACGGGTGAGGCTGGCGTCGAACACGACGCTGCCGACGTGGGCAATGATGCCGCCCATGATGTCGGGGTTGACCGATTCCTGAATGCGGACGTCGGCGCCCGATGCGGTGCTGAGCGCCTGCGCAAGTGCGGCGCGCTGCCCGTCGGGCATCGGCGTCGCAGTCACGACCTGGGCGTCCATGATTTTTTCGTGGGTCATCACACGCGCGGTGAACGCGTCCGCCACATCCGCCAGGCTGGCGAGGCGATCACGATCCGCGAGCATGAGAAGGAGACGTCGCACTTCCACCGTGACGTCGCCGGCGCCGTTGAGCAACTGCTCAAGCACGGCGTGTTTTTTTGCGGCGGGCACGGCCGGTGAGGTCAGCACGGCCTTCAGCTGCGCATGGCCATTCACCAGCTCGACAAATGCCTTGAGATCGCGCTCCGCGCGCGAGACATCGCCGGCTGTGTTGACGACTTCAAAAAGGACCGCGGCGTATCTGCGGGCGGCCGAACGTGCACTCATGAGCGTTGGGAGCCTCCGCCGGGGTGATCGGCCCCCGGCAAAACAAACATTTATACCATGTACATCGGGTCTCTAGCGAAGCCTGACGAGGGTTCCATCGTCCGATCGGGCCTGCACGACCCCAACTCGGGTGGCTGGAACGCCTGCGGCGCGCTGGGCGGAGACAAAGGCATCCGCCCGATCACTGGCCACCACAAACAGGAGGCCACCGGAGGTCTGGGGATCGCAGCACACCAGAAACAGCTCCGGGCGCACGCCGGGTTCGACCGCCAGGCGGTCGTAGTGCCGCTGATTTGACCGGCCTCCGCAGGGCAAATTCTGAACTGCGAGCTCGATGGCGCCTGGGAGCACGGGCAAATCCGTGGCGTCGAACGTAAGGGTGACGTGCCCGGCCAGCGCAATTTCGGTCGCATGCCCTGCAAGCCCAAACCCCGTGACGTCGGTGCAGGCCAAAATCGTGCCCTCCGGCTGCGCCATGGCAACCTCAGCGGCGGCTCTATTGAGCAGGGTCATGGAGGAGACGGCACCACTGAGTTGACCAGAGGTCGAACGACCAAACTTGGTGGCTCTTACGATGATGCCCGTCCCGAGGGGCTTGGTCAGGATCAGGACGTCGCCGGGCCTGGCGCCGACGTTCCGCCAGATTTTGTCCGGATGGACCTCGCCGGTGACCGCATAACCAAACTTCACTTCCGGGTCGGTCACCGTGTGTCCACCAAGGAGCGCCACGCCGGCTTCCCGAAGTTTGTCCGACCCACCTCGAAATATTTCGCGGACGACCTCCGGGGACGGACCGTCCTTGGGTAACGAGGCGATCGCGAGGGCCGTCCTGGGAATTCCGCCCATCGCGTAAACATCGCTGAGCGCGTTTGCGGCGGCGACCTGTCCAAAGATGTAGGGGTCGTCGACCATGGGGGTGAAAAAGTCCACGGTCTGGACCAGCGCGGAGGTCTCCGACCACAGGTACACCCCGGCGTCGTCTGCGGTGCTGAAATCCACGAGCACGCGATCGTCCACGTGCGCCGACGGCAGTCCGTGCATCACCGCATCAAGTTCGGCCGGGCCCAATTTGCTGGCGCAGCCCGCGCAATCGGCGTATTCGGTGAGTCGCTTCGTTTCCATGACTAGTCTTCCGTCAGGAACTCGAAGAGACGCTGGAGTTCGTCTTCGCTCGTGAAGTCGATCTCGATGCGTCCCCCCTTGCCCTTGCGGATGATGCGCGCGCGAGTGCCCAGCTTGAGCTTCAGGTGGTCCTCCGCTGCGCGGGTATTCGGATCGATCTTTTTGGGTTCGGGTTTGATGTGGGTCCTGGGTTCCGCTTCACGGCGCACCAGGGCTTCGGTCTCACGCACCGACAGTCCGCGCGCAATCACGTCGCGGCCGACCCGCCGTTGCGAGGCATCGTCTGTGAGCGAGAGCAACGCGCGGGCGTGACCCATGGCGAGCGCGCCATCGTTCAGCGCGGTGCGCACTTCGGCCGGCAGGCGGAGCAGGCGCATGTAGTTGGAGATGGTCGCGCGATCCTTGCCGACCTGGACGGCGATTGCTTCCTGCGACATTTCAAGTTCGTCGGTGAGCCGGCGATAGGCCTGCGCTTCTTCGATCGGGCTGAGATTTTCGCGCTGAATGTTTTCAATGAGCGCGACCTCGAGCAACTTGTCGTCGGGCACGTCCTTGACGGCCACCGGGACCTTCAACAGCCCCGCGCGCTGCGAGGCGCGCCAGCGCCGTTCACCGGCGACGATTTCAAAGTGGTCGCCGGCCTTGCGCACCACGATCGGTTGAATCACGCCGTTGGCGCGAATTGACTGTGCGAGTTCCTCGAGTTTTGCGTCATCCATCTGCAGGCGAGGCTGCTTGGGATTGGGGATGAGCAGATCGATGTCGAGTTCCTGTGCGCGCGGACGGTCAACAGGAGCGGCTTGTTGTTCGCGCGCCGGAGGGGGAGCGGTGTTGGGAATCAGCGCGCTGAGGCCGCGGCCGAGGGCTGGACGTTTGGTCGCCATGTTCAGTTTTTCTCCCGCGACAGGAATTCGCGCGCCAGGGCGACGTACGCCTCGGCGCCACGCGAGCGCGGGTCATAGAGGATGACGGGTTTGCCGTGGCTGGGCGCTTCACCCAGTCGCACGTTTCGCGGAATGACCGTGGTGAACACCTTGTCGCCGAAGTACTCGCGAATGTTTCCGCCGACCTGCTGACCGAGATTGGTGCGGTCGTCGTACATCGTGAGCAACACCCCTTCGACTTGCAGGTCGGGGTTAAGCGATGTGCGCACACGGTCGAGGGTCGACATGAGATCGGCGATGCCTTCCAGCGCGAAGTACTCGCAGTTGAGGGGAATCAGCACGGTGTCGGCGGCAACCAACGCATTCAGCGTGAGCAACCCCAACGATGGGGGAGAGTCGATGAAGACGTAGTCGTATTCGCCGCGCAAGGCGTCGATGAATTTTTTGAGCCGTTTGTCGCGGTCCGGCATGGTCACCAGTTCGATCTCAGCGCCGGTGAGATGGCGATCGGCCGGTACGAGGAACAAGTTCTCGATCGCCGTCGGCAACACGAAGTCACGCGCGACGACACCGTCACTGGTGAGCGCGTCATAGACGGTGCCCGCGTCGGTGGCCTGGTCCTTTAACCCGACACCGGAGGTGAGGTTGGCCTGCGGATCCATGTCAATGACCAACACGCGCTGGTCCGCGAGGGCCAGCGACGCGGCCAGATTGATCGCCGTCGTCGTTTTGGCGACGCCGCCTTTCTGGTTTGAGACTGCGATCACTCTTGTTTGTTTGGTCATACAGGATAAAAATACAGGTCGATTTATCGGATTGACTCGGGGATTCTAACGTACACGCGGCGGTCTGGGGTGGCGTGGCCAGAAAGGTTCCACGTGGAACTTCGGGACTTCGGGACTTCGGGACCTCGTTGTTCCACGTGGAACACGTCCGGGCCCTGGAGAATCACGATAACAACTGGTGTATTCAGAACAACTTAGCGTTCTTGTTCATCACCACCAGCTGGCTTCCAATGGATGACAAGAGCACTTCGCTGTGTCCGGACGTGAAGGGCGGCGCAAATTCGGCCTTGGCCGAGGTCTCCGTGCCGAACATGAACAATCGACCCCCCGGCCGGAGAAACGCCTGGATGGCATTGAGCAATCTGCCGTCGGGTCGAACGGCTCTCACGGTGACAATGTCGGCGGATTCATGAAGTTCGGCGCGTGGAAGCAGTTCCTCCAGGCGGCAATTCTCGACGGAACCGCGCTCTATCGCCAGCTGCCGAAGGACTTCGCGAAGGAATGCACATTTGCGCACCTTCACTTCCACCATGATCAGCCGGAGCCCCGGGCTGGCAAGCATGAAGGGAATCGCAGGCGAGCCGCCGCCGCTTCCGACGTCGATGGCCAGCTGGTCCCCGGCTTCCACCCGTCTGGCCGCCAGGACCGGCTCCACAATCAGCCGGTCCACCGCGTCATCGGACAACGGGTCGACCGGCAGCGCAGTGAGATTAATTTTGCGGTTCCACTTGGCCAGGAGCTCAACGTAGGCCGCCAGGTTGGAGAGCACGTCCGATGGAGGCTCAACGCCGGCCTTTGCCAGACGACGGGAGAGTCGGTTTAGGGTCTCGCGCTCAGCCACGCGCCCATTGTGTCACTTTGGAACCCTGGACCCGCCTTCGCCGAGGCTTCGGCGGGCGAGTCGGGAGGCAACAATGGCCACGGCGGCAGGAGTGACGCCGGGGACCCGGCCTGCCTGACCAAGTGTCGCCGGCCGGACCGAGGACAAACGCTCCACCACCTCACGAGACAGGCCGGGAACACCGGCGTATTCAAAGTCGCTGGGAATCCCGCGCTCGCTCTGTGATTCCACCCGCGCCCGTTGCTGCGCGTGCCGCACGAGGTAGCCGCGATATTTACACTCGGCTTCCAGGGTCCCGCGGTCGATTTCCCGTGAGTCGTCGAGATCGAGCGCGCAACCTGCAGCCATCACCTGATCCACGGTGACGAGCGGTCGCCCGAGGGCCTCAGCCGCCGTCGAATGAATCCCCTGCACCAGCACTCGGGTGTTCGCGAGGGCCGCACGATTGATGTCGAGGCGTCCGCTTCGGTGCTCGAACCGCGTCCATCGCTCATCACGCACCAACCCGGCATCACGGCCGACTGGAGTCAGGCGCAGGTCCGCATTGTCGATCCGCAGCGCGAGCCGATGCTCCGCGCGAGACGTGAACATCCGATACGGCTCAAGACAACCCTGCGTCACGACGTCATCGATGAGGATGCCGATGTACGCCTCGTCTCTCCGCAGGACCACCGGGCCTTCCGCCTGGACACGCCGCGCGGCGTTTATCCCGGCCATCACGCCCTGCGCGGCCGCCTCTTCGTACCCGGAGGTTCCGTTGATCTGCCCGGCGAAAAACAGGCCGGGCACACGCTTCGCTTCGAGCGACAACGACAACTCAGTCGGCTGAATAAAGTCGTATTCCACCGCATACGCATGTCGGAGCAAGACCGCATCTTCGAGCCCGGGCATCGCGTGCACGATCGTCTCCTGCACAGCGGCCGGCAGACTCATCGACATGCCGTTGACGTAGATTTCGTCAACGTCCAGGCCCTCCGGCTCAAGGAATATCTGATGCCGTTCCTTGTCAGGGAACCGCATGATCTTGTCTTCGAGCGACGGGCAATACCGCGGGCCCACTCCAGTGATCTGGCCGTTATAGAGCGGTGATTGATGAATATGTTCCCGCACCAGTGCATGCACATGCGTCGTCGTATGGACGATATGACAAGCAATTTGTGGGGAAATGACCTTAACAGTCTCGTAGGAAAACGGTACGACCGGATTGTCGCCGTGGTCTTCCGTGAATTTGCTGAAGTCGATGCTCTTGCGATCAAGGCGTGGGGGAGTGCCGGTCTTCAGACGGCCCATCTCAAACCCGAACGTGCGCAGCGACTCCGCGAGGTGATGGGTCGGCGGCTCGCCGGCGCGACCGGCCGGGCGTTGGACATCGCCGATGTGCACCAGGCCGTTCAGGAACGTTCCGGTTGTGACCACCAGCGTGCGGCAGCCAACCACGTCGCCATTTTCAAACGCGAGTCCAACAACTTCGCCGTGCTCCACCAGCACCTTGCCGGCGCGTTCAAACAACCAGGTGATGTTGGGCTCGGACGACAACGTGTCCTTGACCCACGCGCCGTACCGCTTCTTGTCGGCCTGCGCGCGCGGCGACCACACCGCAGGCCCCCGGCTCCGATTGAGCAACTTGAACTGGATGCCGGTGGCATCAATGGCCAGTCCCATCAACCCGCCAAGCGCATCGATCTCGCGCACCAGATGCCCTTTGGCTGTCCCGCCGATGGCCGGATTACAGGGCATCAACGCGACGGTATCGGGTGAGAGCGTGCACAACCCCACACGACATCCCATTCGCGCCGCGGCCCATGCGGCTTCGCAGCCGGCATGCCCTGCCCCGATCACGATGACGTCAAAATCCGCGCGCATCATTTGCCGATACAGAAGTGACTGAAAATATGCGCCAGCACATCGTCTGCCGTCCGTCGCCCGGTCAGCGCTTCGAGGACCTGACGCGCATCACCCAACTCAGCCAGCACAATTTCTTCGGTGGCACCGGCCTCAATCGCCGCAGTCGCGCGACCGACCGCATCACGCGCGGTTTGTGCACACTGCAGATGGCGCTGATTGGACACCATCGGCGTGTCGCGCAGATCTTCGCTGTCCGAGAGCGCAGTGATGATGGTCAGGCGCAGTTGGTCTAATCCTTCGCTGGTGCGCGAGGAGACAGGCATGACGCGGCAGGGCTGAAGCCCTTGCCCTACATCTGAGGCCGCCAGATCGCTCTTGTTGGCGACGATGATTCGCGGCTCGCGCACGACGTCAAGGATTGCCCGGTCCTCGTCGGTCAGCGGCTGCGAACCGTCGAGCACCACAAGCGTCACCGCTGCGACCTGAAATGCCTCGTGCGCACGACGCACACCTTCGGCCTCGATCTCGTCGAGTGCATCCCGCACACCTGCCGTATCCACCAAAGTGATCGGGACGCCGTTGATGTCCACCACTTCGGTCAGGACATCGCGTGTGGTGCCGGCCACGGCAGTCACGATCGCGCGACCGCTGCCAACCAGCGCGTTGAAGAGACTGGACTTGCCGACATTGGGCCGACCTGCGATCACCACCAGTCGGCCTTCACGAATCAGCCGCCCGCGGCGGCCGTCTTTTAACAGCGCGTCGAGCAGGGCTTCGGATCGGACGAGTCCCGCACGCGCATCGTCGCGGGTGATGAAGTGGTAGCCCTCATCAGGAAAATCAAGGGACGCCTCGAGTTTGGCGGCCACCTCAAACAACTGCGTGTCGATCTCCGCGATTCGTTTGGTGAGTGTGCCTTCAAGTTGATCAACCGCAACCCGTGCCTGCAGAGGAGTGACGGCCTCGATGAGATCGGCCACGGCTTCAGCCTGCACAAGATCGAGGCGACCGTTGGTGTACGCGCGGAACGTAAACTCACCAGGCTGGGCCAGGCGCGCGCCACGATCACACACGAGCGTGACGATCTGCTGCAGCACGGCCGGACTCCCATGCCCGCTCACCTCCACCACATCGTCGCCCGTGTACGAATGGGGCGCCTGGAACCAGGTGACCACCACGTGATCGATCACGCTGCCGTCGGATGGACTTGTCAGCCGGGTGAAGGTGGCGTGCCGCGGTTGCAGCACGTCAATGCCGGTGAGCGTCGTCAGCATGCTGACGGCGTCCGGCCCCGCGATACGCACCACACCAATGCCGCCACGCCCCGGAGGCGTGGCAATCGCGACGATGGTGTCGGCCGTGGAAAAAGCCGAGAAGGCCACAGGCCTCCTACGCGGTCTTCTTGGAGATGACGACGATTTTGAGGAAGTCGTCGCCGAGGCTCTCGGAGCTCATCTCCGGATCTTCGGCCACGGTCAGATGCACCTGGCGGCGTGCGTAGGGATTGAGCGGCCCCATCTCCTGCGGCACACCAGCCTTGGCTTTCTCCATCAGACCCCGGGCGATGTTCTTCAACTCAGCATCCTTGTCGCGTCGGAACCCCATCGCATCGACGATGTAGTGGCGGTCACCACGTTCGTCGCGACGGATGGCGGTGTTCACGATGACCTGGAGCGCGTCGAGTGTTTCCCCTTGTCGGCGGAGCAGGGTCTCGGCGCCTTCACCCGTGATGTTGACGCGCACCGCGTCGGGAGTTTCCTCCAGTGTCACGTCAAGCGTGAGGCCCATCGCGCCAAGGACATCCGTGATGAAGTCGACGACGCGGGCATCAAGAATTTCAGTCATGGTATCGCCTCTACTTCTTCAACGTGGACGCGCTGCCCACGGACTTGGCGCGGCGTTCCGCGCTGGTGCCGCCGGTGGTCTTTGGCGGCGCGCCGATCAGATGATTGGTCATGTACTGCTGCCCGATGGTCATGACGTTGCTCGTCAACCAGTACAACACCAGGCCTGACGGTGCCCACAGGAACATGACGGAGAAGATCACCGGCATGAAGAGGAACATCTTCTGCTGGATTGGATCGGCCGTCGTCGGCGTCATCTTCTGCTGCCAGAACATCGTGGCGCCCATCAGTACCGGCGTGATGTAGAGCGGGTCCATCACCGAGAGGTCCTTGATCCAGAACATCCAGGGTGCGCCGCGCAGTTCAATGGCGACCGACAACATCGCGTAGAAGGCGAAGAGCACCGGGAAGGTCAGGAGCATTGGCACACACCCGCTGGCCGGGTTGACGCCCTTGGTCTTGTAGAGCGCCATCATCTCGGTGTTCATCTTCTGACGCTCGGGATCGGTCATTTTGTACTGTTTGTACCGCTCCTGAATCGCCTTCACCTCAGGCTGTACTTCCTGCATCTTGCGCATGGAGACCATGCTGCGATGACGCAGGGGGAACATGATGACGTTGAGCAACACCGTCAGCGCGATGATTGACCATCCGAAGTTGCCGATGTAGCCGTTGATCCACTTCAAGGCCTGGAGCAGCGGCACCACGAGCCAGGCAAAGATGCCGAAGTCGATGGCGCGGACCATCTGGCCGTCAACCACCTTGAGTTCGTCGAAGTCTTTCGGCCCGATGTAAAACGGCATCGACATGGCGCCGCCGGTCGAGATGCTGTAGTCCACAAACGTCCGCTGGGTCACGCCGGTTTCGGTCGCGTCCGGCTCCGGCACCGGCAGCAGCAGCGGGCGGTAGTCGACCTTCACACTTTTGGTCCCAGGGATGGCGGCGGAGAGGAAGTAGTGATCACCCACACCCACAAACCGCAGGGACCCTTCGTAGGTCGGTTGCGTCGTGATGTCGTCCACGTCGAGCCGCTCCACGCTGCCTTCGCGATGGAACAGCGGCGCGGGCGGATAACTCGGCATCATCGAACTGCCGAGACCAAAACCCCGGCCGAGTGACGGGCCCATCTTGAGCGTCACGGGTCGCGCAATGCCCTGCACATCCACTGACGCATCCACCGTCACGGTGTAGGGCTGTGTGGGATCCGGCTGGAAATGAAAACTCTTGCGCGCGATCAACCCCGTGGAGGGATCGGTGAACTCAAAGGCGAGTGTGCCCGCTGAGGAACCCAACGACAACGTGCCTTCCGTGGCTGATCGGAACGACGCACGCGCCAGACGCGCGGAGAGTGCGTCCTGGTCGGTCGCGAGGGTGAAGGGCCGCACCGATCCTGCGGGCAGTTGTTCGGGAACCATCTCGAGTGGCTCGTCGCGCGAGTCAAAGTACCGCTTCAACCGCCAGCTCTTGACCGAGGCCCCTTCAGTGGTGAACACCACCCGGATGTGATCGGTGTCGACGATGATGTCGCGCGCTGGGGTGGTGTCGATCGGCTGTGCGTCTGCAGATGCCTGCGACTCGGGAGCGGCGAGGGCGGCAGCCGGGGGCGCCGTCTCACCAGCGCCGGTAGCCGACGCGCCTGGCGTGGGAGTGCCCATCGCCTGGCTGTCGGTCGCTGTCGTCAGCGTGGCAGGCGGTGGCGGAGGCACGACGTAGGTCTGGTACAGCACCAGAATGCCGAAGGACAGAAAGATAGCGAGAAAAACGCGCTTTTCCATGTGTTGTCAGTGGGACGGCGGTACGGGGTCCACGCCGTGCGGACCAAACGGACGGCACTTCGAGACGCGAACCAGCGCCAATCGAAGACCTTGGAGGAGCCCATGTTGTTCGATGGCCGTGACGGCGTAGTTTGAGCACGAGGGCTCGAACCGACACGCACCACCGGCAAACGGCGACAGGAGCAGTTGATAGGCGTGTACGAGAGACACGCCGAATCGACGGGACCAGGGCATCAGTTGGTCAGGCCCTTTCGGAGTCCGTCGAGCGCCGCGCGAACATCGGCGGCGACGAGGGTGAACGGCGCGTCCAGCATCGCGCGCCGCGGAATCGCGACGACGTCGATGGGCAGCAAGCCGCGAGCGACGATCGTGTCTGGTTCGGTCTGACGAAAAATTTCGCGCAGACGTCGTTTCGCCCGATTGCGCATCACCGCATTGCCGAACTTGCGCGAGGCAATGAGTCCCAGGCGATCGACGGAATGCTGATTGGGCAAAGCGAGCAGGGTGACAAACCGGGTGGCGACGCGCCGGCCCTGAGTCTGCACGGTCTGGAACTCGTGCCGCGCTTTTATGCGCACGTTCGAGCCAAACCGCAATGACATCAGGGTCCCGGATCGCCAGGCCGCGTCAAGCGGCCTAGCGGGTGGAAACAGAAATACGCTTGCGGCCCTTGTCGCGGCGCCGCTTGAGGACCAGACGGCCATTCTTGGTACGCATACGGACCAGGAACCCGTGGGTTCGGCGACGTCGCCGGTTATTGGGCTGAAAAGTTACGCTCATAAGACTCCCACCCAAAGCTTGTTTGCGCTCTGGGGAAACTCAAATGCTACTGGAGTGTCAAAAAGCCTGTCAATGTACACGCACGATCAGGCCCTTGCGTCGTATGCTAGATTTCCCACTTTTCCACACCTGTGGAAAAAGCTGTGGAAAACAAGGGTTTTGCCTGATCTGTGGGCGAAAATCAGTCGAAAATGGCAAATACCATCTGGGACGCCGTGCTTGGGCGCATCGAAACCAAGGTCAATCGCCACAGCTATTTTTCGTGGTTTGAGCGGACCTCCCTCATCCGGGACACCGGAGCCGAGATGGTGATTCGTGTACCCAACACCATGACGGCCGACTGGCTCACCAAACACTACCCGTCGGTCATAGACGACGCCCTGGTGGAGGTGGGACGTCCAGGGGTGACCCTGACCTACGACGCGTCTCCAGCCGGTTCTGAGCCCTCTGAGCCCCTCCCCCTCTCCCCGGCGGAAGCCGATGCCGGGGGCGACGGGGCGGCTGCTGCCATTGAGGACGTCTCGGGACTGAGCCCCAGATATACCTTCGACACCTTCATCGTGGGTGCGTCCAACCAGTTTGCCGACGCGGCCTGCCGAGCCGTGGCGGAGGCGCCCTCCCGGTCCTACAACCCGCTGTTCATCTACGGCGGGGTGGGTCTGGGCAAGACGCATTTGATGCACGCCATTGGTCACTACGTCCTGCGCCACCACCGCGGGCTGAAGCTGACCTACGTGTCCTCCGAGCGGTTCATGAACGAGGTCATCAACGCGTTGCGGTACGACCGGATCCTCGAATTCCGCGAGCGGTATCGCAGTGTGGACGTGTTGCTGGTGGACGATATTCAGTTCATCGCCGGCAAAGAGCGCACCCAGACCGAGTTTTTTCACACGTTCAACGCGTTATACGACGCCCAGAAGCAGATCGTCATCAGCAGTGACTGCCCGCCTCATCAGATTGCGGAGCTTGAAGAACGGCTGCGCTCGCGGTTTGAGTGGGGCCTGACGGCTGATATTCAGGCCCCGGATCTTGAAACAAAGATTGCGATCATCACCCGCAAGGCTGACAGCGAGGGTGTGTCTTTGCCCAACGACGTGGCGCTCTACATCGCCGGGCGCATCAAATCCAACATCCGGGAGCTGGAAGGGTCACTCATCCGCCTGCTGGCCTACGCGTCGTTGCAGGGGCGGGACGTGACGATGGATCTGGCCAAGGACGTCCTGCGCGACATCCTGCGCCAGGATGAACGCGCCATCACCATTGAAGGCATCCAGAAGTTTGTGGCCGAGTATTACCAGATGAAACTGGTCGAGTTGAAGTCGCGGAACAACTCCAAGTCGGTGGCCATGCCCCGGCAGGTGGCCATGTATCTCTGCAAACAACTCACGAACGCGTCCTTGCCGGAAATCGGGAAAAGTTTCGGCGGCAAACACCACTCGACCGTCATCCATTCCATCCGGAAGGTGGAGGACATGCGGAAGAACGATGGGGTTTTCAACAGTCAGATCAACAGCCTCCTCCAGTCACTGCAGTGACGGTTTTCCACAGGCGGCGCCTGTGCGGACCTGTGGACGGTATGTGGAAATCTCCAGATCCCCTCTTTTGCACAAAAACCGCTCGGAAAATCCGCCACCGTACCCGCCGGAGCGTCCACAGCCTAAGTTGTTGATAGCTAATAGGTAATGGCCATACTTTCAGTTACCCACAGCCCCTTATTCCTGTTATAATTCTTTGTCTTTTTGATCTTCTGTAAATACGTTCGATAGAAGCCGCTCGACACCCGAGTTGACGCTGTCGAGAGAGAGGTCGCCCCGCCGTATGGAGTTAGTGGTTCGCAAGAACGATCTGCTGAAGGAACTATCCCTCCTGCAAGGCATCGTTGAGCGCAAGAACACGATCCCGATTCTCGCCAATGTGCTGATCGAAGCAGCTGACGGCGCGGTGTCGCTGTTGGCCACCGACCTGGACGTGGCATTGCGCAGCCGATGTGAAGCCACCGTTGGCAAGCCAGGCACACTCACGCTGCCGGCGAAGAAGTTGTTCGAGATCGTGAATGCGTTGCCCGACACCGATGTCCGCATCGAGTCCGACAAGGGTGGCAAAAGTGTCACCGTGGCGGCCGACCGATTTGAGTCGAAGCTGCAGACGTTGCCGGCCAGCGAGTTCCCGACGCCTCCGCAGGATGGCGGCACGTCCGAGGCCTCGTTGCCGGGTGCGGCGCTGAAGCGCATGATTTCGCACACACGATTTGCGATCACCAGCGAAGACACGCGGTACTTTCTCAATGGTGCCCAGTTGGTATTGCGGCCGGACTCGCTGAGCATGGTTGCCACCGATGGCCATCGCCTCGCGTTTGTGACCGTGAACGAGCCGTCGGGTGTGAGCGCCCAGACCGAAGTCCTGCTGCCCCGCAAGACGCTGAATGAAGTCGCGCGCCTCATCGATGGCGGCGGCCCCATTGAATTCTCGCAGGGCGAAAATCACATCTTCTTCAAGTCCGAAGGGCGCCTGTTGATCTCCCGGAAGATCGACGCGAACTTCCCGGCGTATGAACGCGTGATTCCAAAGGGCAACGACAAACAGATCGAATTTGATCGTGACCGTCTGTCTTCGGCACTGCGTCGTGTGCGTCTGCTCTCGAACGAACGATCCAAGGCGGTGAAGTTCGCGATCGGGACCGACCAGGTCGAGATCACCTCAAGCACGCCGGAACTCGGCGAAGCGCACGAAGTGATGCCGGTGACGTACTCCGGGCCGGCTCTGCAAATCTGCTTCAACGCCGATTACGTCGACAACTTCCTGAACGTGGTGGAAACCGAAGGCGTCCTTCTCGAATTCAAGGACGAAATGAGCCAGGCGGTCATGAAACCGATTGCGGCTGAGGGGTATGAGTACACCTACGTCATCATGCCGATGCGTCTCTGATGGACAATAGCGAGCTCAGTCCGGTAGTTCCGAATCCCAACGACTACGGCGCCGATCAAATCAAGGTCCTCGAAGGCCTCGAGGCCGTACGTAAACGTCCGGCCATGTATATCGGCTCCACGGGCCTGGCCGGCCTGCATCACCTCGTCTACGAAATCGTCGACAACTCAATCGACGAGGCGTTGGCCGGGTACTGCAAAAACGTCAACGTCACAATCCACATCGACGGCTCCGTCACGGTCATCGACGACGGCCGTGGCATTCCCGTCGGGATGCACGAAAGCGGCAAGTCGGCCGCTGAAGTTGTGCTCACCGTGCTGCATGCCGGCGGCAAGTTCGAAAACTCCGCCTACAAAGTCTCGGGTGGTCTGCACGGCGTCGGCGTCTCGGTTGTCAACGCACTCTCCGAGTGGCTCGAACTTGAAATCTGGCGCGACGGCAAGGTGCACCAGTTGCGGTTTGAGCGCGGCGACGCCAAGGGCGCGCTCGCCATTACCGGCACCACGGAAAAACGCGGCACCAAAGTCACGTTCAAACCCGACACGCAGATCTTCGAGTCGGTCGAATACACCTTCGAGATCCTGTCGCAGCGTCTGCGTGAACTGGCGTTCCTCAACGCCGGCGTCACCATCACGATCGACGACGAACGTGACGGCAAGAACCACGTGTTCCTCTACGAAGGCGGCATCCGCGAGTTTGTCCAGTACCTGAACACCAACCGCGTCGTGGTGAATGACAAGCCCATCTACATGATTGGCGAGCGCGAAAACATCATTGTCGAAATCGCGCTGCAGTGGAACGACAGCTACACCGAGACGACCTACAGTTTCGCGAACAACATCAACACCACGGAAGGCGGCACACACATGTCCGGCTTCCGGTCGGCGTTGACGCGTACGATCAACGCGTACGCCGCCAGCCACAATCTCGCCGACAAACTGACAGACAGCGTGAGTGGTGACGACATTCGCGAGGGCATGACGGCGATCATCTCGGTCAAGATCCCGCAGCCGCAGTTTGAAGGGCAGACCAAGACCAAACTCGGCAACACCGAGGTCAAGGGCATCGTCGAAGGCATTGTCAACGACCGGCTCGGTGCGTTCCTCGAAGAAAATCCTGCAGTCGCGAAAAAAGTCATCGCAAAGGCCATCGATGCGGCACTGGCGCGTGAAGCGGCGCGCAAGGCGCGTGACCTGGTCCGCCGCAAAGGCGCGTTGGACAACTCCACGCTGCCGGGCAAACTAGCCGACTGTCAGGAACGTGACCCGGCGCAGGCTGAGATTTACATCGTCGAAGGTGAGTCGGCAGGCGGGTCCGCCAAACAGGGGCGTGATCGCCGGTTCCAGGCCATCCTGCCCATCAAGGGCAAAATTCTCAACGTCGAAAAGGCCCGCTTCGACAAGATGCTGGGCAGCGAGGAAATTCGCACTCTGATCGCGGCGCTTGGGTGCGGCATTGGCACCGACGACTTTGACGCCGCCAAGGTGCGTTATCACCGCATCATCATCATGACGGACGCCGACGTCGACGGATCCCACATCCGCACGTTGTTGCTCACGTTCTTCTATCGACAGATGAAGGACCTGGTGGACCGCGGGTACATCTACATCGCGCAGCCGCCGTTGTTCCGCGCGAAACGTGGCCGGCAGGAGTCGTTCATCAAGGACGAACGCCTGCTTGAGCAGTTCCTGATTCACCGCGCGACCGAGTCGCGTTCGATCCTGCTTTCGACCGGTGTGGAGATCAAAGGCCAGGCCCTTGAACATCGTCTCGAGAAACTGATTGCGTACCGCAAGGTGCTGCAGGTGGTGGAACGCCGTGGTCCGTCACGTCGCGCCATCACCGCGCTGCTTGAAGGCGGCGCGCGCGACAAGGCATTCTGGACCGATCGTGGCCTGGTTGACGGCCTCGCGGCTCATCTCCAACAACCGCAGGTGACCGCGGCCGTGGTCGACGATCCGGAGCACCAGGCGTTTGCGGTGGTGCTCACCGACCGTTCGTTTGGCTACGACCGTCATCATCGCCTCGACCTGGAGTTTGTGACGACCGCGGAGTTCCGGATGCTGGCCGCGGCCTACGTCGACGTGCGCGACATTCTGATGGGCCCGGTCACCATCCGCACCGCCACCTCCACACAGCCGGTTGACGCGGAAGAAGACGAACCCGACACGACCGAGACGGTTGCCACGCCAGAAAGCGCTGCAGAGGTCGCCGAACTTGCCGCGACGCCGATGCCGGCGCCCAAGGCGAAAGACAAAGACGCCGACCAGACCATCTCGTCGATTGACGAACTGGTCGATTACTTCGTGACCGCCGGTCGACGAGGGCTCGCGATTAACCGCTACAAGGGTCTTGGTGAGATGAACCCGGACACCCTCTGGGAGACCACCATGGATCCCACGAAGCGGACGTTGCTGCAGGTGCGCGCGGACGACCACCTCGAAGCGGACTTGATGTTCACCACTCTGATGGGTGATCAGGTTGAACCGCGCCGGAAGTTCATTGAAGACAACGCGCTTGATGTGAAGAACCTGGATATCTAACGTGTCCGATCCGATCGATCAGAATCCCTCGTTGCGCTTCCCCGTCAACATCGAAGACGAGATGAAGCGGTCGTACATGGATTACGCCATGAGCGTCATCATCGGGCGCGCGTTGCCCGACGTACGAGACGGCCTCAAGCCCGCCAATCGTCGCGTGTTGTACGCGATGCGCCAGATGGGTCTGGCGTCAAATCGGCCCTACCGCAAGTGCGCGAAGATCGTCGGCGAAGTCATCGGCAACTATCACCCGCACGGCGACGCGTCGGCGTACGACACGCTGGTCCGCCTCGCGCAGGACTTCAGCATGCGGTACACCCTGGTCGACGGCCAGGGCAACTTCGGATCGATCGACGGCGACCCACCGGCCGCCTACCGATACACGGAAGCCCGACTCGAGTCGCTCGCCGAAATGATGATGGCGGACCTCGACAAGGACACCGTCGACCATCGCCCGAACTTCGACGAGACCACGGAAGAGCCCACGACGTTCCCGGCGCCGTACCCGAACCTGCTGGTGAACGGGTCGACCGGTATTGCCGTCGGCATGGCCACGAGCATCCCCCCGCACAACATGCGCGAGGTGATCGATGGCGTGCTGAAGGTCATTGAACTCCGTGATGCTCCGCGTGACGACCAGTTCAAAGCCCTGATGCAGTGCATCCCCGGGCCCGACTTTCCGTCAGGCGGCACCATTGTGGGCCGCGCGGGCATCTGGCGCGCGTATCGCGAGGGCCGCGGCAACGTCGTCGTCCGCGCGAAGGCGTCGTTCGAGGAAAACAAGAAGGGCGATCGCACGTCCATCGTCTTCACCGAGATCCCGTATCAGGTGAACAAGGCGACGCTCATCTCGGACATCGCGCAACTGGTCCGCGACAAAAAACTCGAAGGCATTTCCGACCTGCGCGACGAATCCGACCGCGACGGCATGCGGATCGTGATTGAACTCAAGCGTGGGGAACTGCCCGACGTTGTCCTGAACAACCTCTACAAACAGACCCGTCTGCAGACCGGCTACGGAATCACGCTGCTCGCGATTTCCCACAGTCGGCCGAAGGTGTTCAACCTTCTGCAGATCATCGAAGAGTTCATCACGTTCCGCCTTGAAGTTATTCGCCGCCGGATCGAATTCGAGCTGCGGAAAGCCGAGGCGCGCGCGCACATTCTCGAAGGCCTGAAGATCGCACTCGACCACCTCGATGCGGTCATCACCCTGATCCGAAGCTCGAAGAATCCAGGTGAGGCCCGCGTCGGCCTCATGACCAACTTCGGCCTCTCCGAACTGCAGTCGCAGGCCATCCTCGACATGCAGCTCCAGCGCCTGACCGGCCTTGAGCGCCAGAAAATTCTCGACGAACTCGCGGAACTGGTGGCACTCATTACGCGCCTGCGCGAGATTTTGTCCAGCGACGCTCTTGTGCTCGAGATCGTCGTCAACGAACTCATCGCGATCCGCGACAAATACGGCGACGACCGGCGGACCGACATCATCGAGGACAGCACCGACTTCCGCATCGAAGATTTGATCGCGGACGAGGACGTGGTCATCACCGCGACGCAGACCGGCTACATCAAACGCACCGCGCTTGATGAATACCGGAAGCAGCGGCGTGGCGGCAAGGGCCTGATCGGCATGCAGACCCGCGATGAGGACATCGTTGAACACCTGTTCATCGCCAACACACACGCCTACATCCTGATCTTCTCGGACAAGGGCAAGTGTTACTGGCTGCGGGTGTACGACGTGCCTGAAGTCTCGCGATCAAGCAAGGGCAA
This sequence comes from uncultured Solibacteraceae bacterium, assembly GCA_964423815.1. Lineage (GTDB taxonomy): Bacteria > Acidobacteriota > Vicinamibacteria > Vicinamibacterales > SCN-69-37 > SYFT01. The sequence goes on from CAYRGW010000003.1 coordinate 90,977, forward strand.
GTCCATCGCGAACCTGGTCCAGATGGGCGAGGGGGAAAAGATCGCCGCGTTGTTGCGCGTGCAGGACTTCCCGGACGAAGAGGACAAACGCTTCATCGTGATGGGTACCGAACAGGGCACCATCAAGAAGACGGACCTCAAGGCGTATTCAAACCCGCGATCGGCCGGCATCATCGCCATTCAAATCGACGACAACGATCATCTGATTGCGGTCGCAGAAACCGACGGCACCAAGGACCTGGTCCTCGGGACCAGGAACGGCATGGCCATTCGTTTCAGCGAACAGGACGCCAGACCCATGGGGCGCACCGCTTACGGTGTGCGCGGCATCAACCTGCGCGAAGGCGACGTGGTGGTGGCGATGGAAGTGGTCACGTCGGACGCGACCCTCCTGACGGTCTGCGAAAAGGGCCACGGCAAACGTACGGAGGTCTCCGAATACCGCCAGCAGACACGCGGCGGCATCGGTCTCAAGAACATTCAGACCACGGACCGCAACGGCCCGGTCGTCGGCATCGCCTGTGTCACCGACCAGCATGAACTGCTGATCGTCACCGAACAGGGTCAGATCATCCGGATGCCGGCCTCGGGTCTTCGTCCCATCGGTCGTGATACGCAGGGCGTGCGACTGATCGATCTCGCTGACGGCGACCGCGTCGTGTCTATTGCCTCGCTGATGGAACCCGAAGTCAGTGAAGTGTCAGACGCCGAGCCTGAAGAGCCCGTCACCGAATAAGACGTGTGCGCCAGGAACGTACGCAGGTGCGTCCATAACAACGCGATGTTGATCGCCGAGAGCACCACCGTGAGTGGCAGAAACGGGCCCGTGCGGGGCGGCCGGTCAAAGTCGCGGCCCAGGCCGTAGAACAACAGCAGATTGATCGTGACCATTGCGCTCAAGCCGAAAAAAATCGGCCAGTAGTCCCGCCAATACAGCACGACGATCCCGGCCAGGGGGACGGCATACACGAGGTGGTTCTCGTGCACCCCGACGGCCAGCACAAAGTAGGTGTGGATCGAGAACGCCCCAAGCGCTGCGGCGCCTGGCAGCGATGCGACCTTCCTGACACGCAGGGTTGCCCAGACGGCCACGGCGCCAACCAGGAGGCCAGTCGCCACCCTCAGGACCTCAACGACACCCCACTGCGTCCACAAAATCTCGCGCGCCCGCATGGGCACATCCATGGCGGCACGACCGGACTCCCTCAACAACTCCACGGCGGTCACGATCCACCAGAGGTTGAGCGCGTCTCCTGACAACGTCCCACCCTGCGCGTTGACCCGCATCGCGAGCACAAACTGTTCAGGATCTCCGAAAATCAGGAAGGGCGCGACCCCGGCGAGGGCGACCCCAACCGTCCACCGGAAACACGTCATCAGCCCAGGCGAACGCCAGAGCAGTGCCAGCACAGGCAACACAAAAAACACGCCCTGATGTTTGACCAGCAGCGTCAGACCGAGCACGATGCCGGCACCACGGGCCCGGCCCGACGCGGCCAGCACCACGGCAACAATTCCGGGCCCCCAGCAGAGTGGATCGAGGTACCCCAACGTTGACCCACTGAGCATCAGGGCGGGATTCAGCCAATGTGCCAGCCCGAGAATCCACGCCTGGCGTTCGTCCTGTGTCAACTGCCAGGAAAGCGCGACGATCAACAAGAACACTCCGAGTCGCACCAGAAGCGCGGGAGCTTTAACCAGAAATGTCAGAATTCTGGAACCCTCGTTCAGGTCCGGATCAATCCACCGCGCGACCGAAGCGGCAACAGCCAACAGAGCCACACTGCCTGGCGGATAGTCGGGTTGGGCGTACGGCACCAGGGCGTCTGGCCGCGGCGTTGCTGGTTGACTGTAGATTCTTGGAAAACTTCGGTCGAGTGTGGACAGCGCCCACTGTTTAAAAATCGCGACGTCACTTGTGCCGCGCATCGCCAGGCTGGAGACCTGCAGGACCAACCCGGCGATAAACGCGCCCACCAGCCAGAGTGGCGGCCGTCCTCGTGGGAAGGACAGCTTCACCCCGCCGGCTCCAGATTGGCATATCGCGCCAGCAACTTCTTCGTGCCGACCGTGTTGAACTTCACGGTGACGCGCATGTCGTCGCCCTCATCCTCGACACCAACGACGGTCCCCACGCCAAATTGTTTATGGCGCACACGTTTGCCGACCTTCAGCCCTGAGCCGGACGACTGGTCTTCATTTTCGTACGAGGCAAACGGCGTGGCTTCCACTTCCTTGTGTTTGAGTGGACCTTGTCGTCGATTGGCGTACGGGTTGCGCGTTTCGTATCGCGTGGAGTTCCAGGACGGCGCCACCACAGGCTCGATTCGCCGCATCAACTCAGCTGGAATCTCATCGAGAAAACGCGAAGGCTCGGTTGACTGATAGTCGCCGAACACCCGTCGACGGGCCGCACTCGTCAGAATGAGCCGCTCGCGCGCACGCGTCAGGCCCACATAACACAAGCGACGTTCCTCCTCGAGTTCGTCCTCGTCTTCGGTGGACCGTGAATGGGGGAACAGTCCCTCCTCAAGGCCCGCCACGATCACCACGGGAAATTCCAGTCCCTTGGCCGCGTGCATCGTCATCATCCAGACGTTGGCGTCCTTTTTACCCTGGGCCTCATCCGCCTCAGAGAGCAGCGACAAACGGTCCACGAAGCCACCAAGGGTGGGCTCGGACTCGCGCGTTTCGTATTCACGCGCGGCCGACACGAGTTCCATCAGGTTCTCGATTCTCGCCTCGGCTTCTTCGCTGCGGTCTTCCCGGAGATCCTTGAGATAACCGGAGCGGTCCATCACCAGCCCCAGCGCAATGGACACACTGGCATTGGCGCACTCGGTGGTCAGACCGGCAATCAGATCGCGGAAGCCCCTGAGGGCAATCACCGCGCGATTGGGCACCTCGCGTTTTTCAAGCCCGGCCAGCAGCCGCGCCCACATCGACCTCGACGAGGTGATGGGTTGCAGGCCCACAGCAAACAGGGGCGTCATGGCATGGACGTCCGCGTCGAGGTCCACGGCCTCGAGGGCTTCCATGACGGTCTTCCCAATGCCGCGCGTGGGCACGTTCACCACCCGGCGGAAACTCACATCGTCGTGTGGGTTCATCACCAGACGGAGATAGGCGAGCAGGTCCTTGATTTCCTTGCGTTCATAGAAGCGAACACCACCGATGATGCGGTACGCGATGCCCTCGCGCATCAGCGCATCTTCAATCGCGCGGGACTGGGCGTTGGTCCGATACAGAATGGCGACGGTGGTTTTTGAGTCCGCCGAGCGTGTCTCCCTGATCGCGCGTGTGATGTAGTCGGCTTCCTCGATCTCATCGCCAGCCCGGACATACACGATCGGCTCGCCGCCGAGTTTGTCGGTCCAGAGACGTTTGTCCTTCCGATTGCGGTTGCGGCTGATGACGGCCGACGCGGCATCGAGAATCACCTGTGTGGACCGGTAGTTCTGCTCCAGCTTTACCACCGCCGCCTCAGGGAAATCCTGCTCAAAATCCAGGATGTTCCGCAGATCGGCCCCGCGCCACTTGTAGATCGACTGGTCAGGGTCACCAACCACACAAAGGTTCCGGTGATGGTCGGCGAGTCTCCGAATCAGAATGTACTGCGGTCTGTTGGTGTCCTGATATTCGTCGACCAGGATGTATTTGAATTTCCGCGCGTAGGCGTCCCGAACGTGTTCCTTGGTCTCCACCAGCTCCACCGTCTTCAGGAGCAGATCGTCGAAGTCGAGCGCGCCGGCTTCGCGCAGGACGCGCAGATACGTTTCGTAGACCTTCGAGATCTGGGCGTCGCGCAGATTCCAGCCGCTCGATTTCATATCGGCGGGCGATTCCAGCTTGTTCTTCGCCTGACTGATGCGCGACAGTGCCGCGCGTGGCGTCAACATCTTTTCGTCAATGTCGGCCGACCGGAGCGCCTGCTTCACGACGGCCAGTTGGTCGGACGAGTCGTAGATGACAAAGTCGCGGGTGAGGCCGATGTGCGGGGCCTCGCGACGGAGAATGCGCGCGCACAACGAGTGGAATGTCGACAACCACATGTGACGGCAGTCGTCACCAACGAGGCTCTCCACACGATGCCGCATTTCCTCTGCGGCCTTGTTGGTGAAGGTGACGCCCAGCACCTGATCCGGCTGGGCCTGGCCACTCTTGACCAGATGCGCCATCCGCACGGTGATGACACGTGTTTTGCCAGACCCTGCGCCGGCAAGGATGAGCAAGGGGCCGTCAGTGTGCGCGGCCGCGTCGCGTTGCGCTGGGTTGAGTCCTTCGAGCAGATCCATCCGAAGCTCTCAGGATACCACCCGCATCACGGCCCGATGCCGCTCCGATCGCGAGTTGGTACGTTATTCGACCGTGACCGACTTGGCGAGGTTCCTCGGCTGGTCCACATCACAGCCTCGGCGCACCGAGATGTGGTACGCGAGCAACTGCAGCGGAATGGTGAGCAGCACGGGCAGCAATAGCGGATCGGCGTCGGGTACGGTGAGGACCACGTCGCGTGACGCGTCGAGAATTTCGTCAAATGCGCGCGCGTGTGACTGGGTCGTCACCACAATCACCTGGCCCCCACGGGCCTTGGCCTCCTGAATATTGCCGATCATCTTCTCGAGGACGTGGTCGTTCGGGGCAAGGGCCACAATCGGCAGGTCTTCGTCGATGAGCGCAATGGGACCGTGCTTCATTTCACCCGCTGGATACCCCTCAGCGTGGATGTATGAGATTTCCTTCAACTTCAGCGCCCCCTCAAGGGCGATGGGGTAGTTGATGCCCCGGCCCAGATACAGGAAGTCCCTGCGCTGGTACAACTTCTTGGCCAGGTCCTCGATGACGCCGTCCGTCTTGAGCGTCTCCTCGATCTGGCCGGGGAGTTGTTCGAGTCCCTTGAGAAGTTCGACCGCCCGGTCATGGCCAAGGACGCCCCGGACCTGGGCAATATGAATGGCGAGGAGGTGAAGCGCCACCAACTGCGCGGTAAACGCCTTTGTGGATGCGACGCCGATTTCCGGACCGGCATGTGTATACACGGTGCCGTCTGATTCCCGGGTGGCCATGCTTCCGACCACGTTGCAGATGGCGATACTGCGAGCGCCCTTCTGGCGAGCCTCGCGCAGCGCCGCCAGGGTGTCGGCCGTTTCGCCTGACTGCGTGATCACGATCGCGAGGGTCTTCGCATCCACAATCGGGTCGCGATACCGATATTCAGACCCGTAGTCCACCTCGACGGGCACGCGGGCCAGGTCCTCAATCAGGAACTTGCCGATAAGCGCCGAGTGCCAGGAGGTCCCACACGCGAGAATCACAATCCGATCAATGTCGCGAAGCGCATCGGCGCTCAGCTTCATTTCATCGAGAAACACCTTGCCGGATTCCACCGACGCCCGGCCAAGAATCGTTTCGCGCACGGCCCACGGCTGCTCATGGATTTCCTTGAGCATGAAGTGTTTGTAGCCGGCCTTCTCCGCCATGACCGGATCCCAGTTGATCGTCTGCGCTTCGCGCGTGACGGGCGCGCCGGAAAAATCGGTGAACTGCGCGCCGGCCCTGGTCACCACGACCATCTGGCGGTCATCAAGAAACACCACGCGCCGCGTGTGCGCAAGAATCGCGGGCACGTCGGAGGCGACAAAATATTCCCCCTGCCCGAGACCCACCACCACCGGGGGACCGTTTCTCACGGCAACGATGGTGTCGGGGTCATCGGCGGAGATGAGCACGAGCGCAAACAACCCACGAATCTGCGCCAGCGATCGGCGCACTGCGGCGGCAAGGCCGTCACCCTTCCATTCCTTCTCGACGAGGTGGGCCACGACCTCCGTGTCTGTCTCCGTGACAAACGTGTGGCCTTCGGCGATCAGCGCACGCTTCAGTTCAAGATAGTTCTCGATGATGCCGTTGTGGACCACCACAATGCGGCCCTTGCAGTCCTGGTGAGGATGGGCGTTCTCTTCTGTCGGACGTCCGTGCGTGGCCCACCGCGTGTGCCCGATCCCGTATTCGCCGTTGATCGGCTTGGTCGCGATGACATCTTCCAGCTTCGACAACTTGCCGGCGCTCCGGCGGATATCGAGTTCGCCATTTCGCACCACCGCCACACCCGCCGAGTCATACCCGCGGTATTCCAGCTTGCGCAAGCCCTCGATGAGGACCGGCAACAGGGGTTGATCTCCGACGTATCCGACGATGCCACACATGGGTTATTTCTCTTTCTTCGCTGCGGCGCGCGCAGCCTTGAGTTTGGTTGCCCAACCCTCTTTGATCACCTGCTTGCTGCGTGCCACTGCCAGCGCACCGGCAGGCACATCTTCAGTGATCGACGATCCCGCGCCCACAAATGCGTCCTTGCCAATCGTCACTGGCGCGATCAACTGCGAGTCGCTGCCGATAAACACGCCGTCTTCAATGATGGTTTTGTACTTCTTCTCGCCGTCGTAATTGCACGTGATGGTGCCGGCGCCGATGTTCACCCCGTCGCCCACCGTGGCGTCACCAATGTAGGCCAGGTGATTTGCCTTGGAGCCACGTCCCAGCGTGGTCTTCTTGAGTTCGACAAAGTTTCCCACTCTGGCCTTCGGGCCAAGCACGGAGTCGGGGCGGATGTGCGCCATGGGACCGACAGCAGCGCCGGCGCCTATGGTGGAGTTCACAATCACGCTGTAATCAAGCACCTCCACATCGTCATCCACCGTGGCGTTGGTGAGGCGGGCGCCGGCATGAATGCGGCACCGATCGCCGATTGTGGTCGTGCCTTCGAGGCGCACACCAGGGCCAATGATGGTGTCGATGCCGACGGTGACGTCCACGTCCACGTAGGTGGTGGCAGGATCCTCGAGGGTGGTGCCGCCCACCATCAGCGAGCGGTTCTTGCGTTGACGCATGACCGACGAAAGTTCGGCCAGGTCGAGGCGACTGTTCACGCCGCGCAGTTCGTCCGCGCTGTCGAGACACAGCGTCTCGACGCGCATGTCCTTCTGCCGATACATCGCGATCAGGTCCGTCAGGTAGTACTCACCCTGCGCGTTGTCGGTCGCGAGCCCATGGAGGTGCTCAAACAGGGGCGCAAGCGACATCGTGTAAATCCCACTGTTGACCTCGCGGATCGCCCGATGTGCCGCCGATGCGTCCCGTTCTTCGACGATCCGACTGATGGTCCCGGAGGCGTCGCGTACGATGCGGCCGTAGCCGTACGGGTCGTCGAGTTCAGCGGTCAGCACGGTGGCCGCCGCCCGGGCGGTCCGGTGGGCCTCGACGAGGCGAGCCAGGGTGCCCGATTCCAGCAGCGGCACATCGGCGTAGAGGAGCAGCACGGTGCCCTTCTTGCCCTTGAGCACCGGTTCGGTCTGTAGCAGGGCATGACCCGTCCCCAACTGCGGCGACTGGACGACAAATTGAAGGTCTGGTCGTCCGGTCAGCGCCGCCTTGACCTCGTCACCGCCGTGACCCACCACCAGCACTTTGGAGGCCACCTCAAGCTGGTCCACTGTTCGGAGGACGTGTTCGATGAGTGGCCGACCCGCCAGGGGGTGCAACACCTTCGGGAGGGCCGACTTCATCCGCGTTCCTTTGCCGGCGGCAAGAATGACAACGTGGAGATCGTTGAGGTCGCTCATAAATCCTGCTGATTATCCTTCGCGCGTTTTTGAAGAATCCGGCCCTTTTTCAGGAGTTTCCTGGCGCGAACCGGGCTGATGTGGAAGTGGCCGGCCACCATGGCCAGAACCATGTCCTCCGCGAGGCTTGTAGATTCTTCTATTTGACCAAAAAGCACAGCCAGTTCGACCTCGTCAGGGTCATCGTCAAGCTCAGTCGCTGAACCACCCACAACAACCACAAATTCTCCGAGTGGTTTGATTGACTTTTTATCCCACTTGACCAATTCTTCGTTCATTTTGGTCAATTCTCGACATACGATAATCTGTCTATTGACCAAATATTGCGACGAGTCGTTGAGCGTCCGCTCAATACGGTGTGGAGCCTCATAAAACACCACTGTGCGATGGCTGGCGGCGAGCTCCTCAAACCAACGCTCACGCTCCTGTCCAGACGGTGGCGCAAAACCAAGGAAAAGAAACTCGTCACCGGGAAAGCCGGTGGCTGAAAGGGCGGCGGCGATGGCGTTTGCGCCAGGAATCGGCACGACGCGAATGTCCGAGGCGCGGGCGGCAGCTACGAGCCTGGCGCCCGGGTCAGCAATCCCCGGGGTGCCGGCATCCGAGACCAGGGCGATGTTCTCCCCCGCGAGCATTCTGGCGACCAGGCGGGTGGATTCGCGGACCTCATTATGTTCGCGCAGGCTGACGACCGGCTTCTGGATCTCGTAGTGGGCAAGGAGTTTGGCCGTGCGCCGGGTGTCCTCGGCCGCAATCAGATCAACCTCCCTGAGCGTACGGACGCCTCGGAATGTGAAGTCTTCCAGGTTGCCGATGGGCGTCGCGACGACGAAGAGGGTGCCGGGCATGGGGGGCCGAAGCCAAGTGTATCTATAATCAGAGGTTGAAATGCCCCTCTACGAATACCAGTGTGATGCGTGCGGCGGTCGAATTGAGCGGATTCGCAAGTTCTCCGATCCGCCGTTGGAAGACCCGTGTCCGACGTGCGGCGGCCATCTGACGAAACAAATCTCGTCTCCGGCCATCCAGTTCAAGGGCGCGGGGTGGTACGTCAACGACTACGCCAAGTCCGGGTCATCGTCGACCGGCAGCTCAAAAACCCAGAAGGGTGAAGCGGCAGAAAAGGGCACGCCCTCAGAGACCAAAACCGATACAAAGACGGAAACCAAGACTGAGACGAAGTCTGAGTCCACGCCGACCAAAACCAAGGACTGATCGCCGCCATGCTCGACCCCGTTTTTGTCCGTGACAATCCAGACCTGGTGGACGCGCGTCTTCGCAGCCGAGGTATGGACCCGTCTGCCGATTTGGCCGCGCTGGCCGTCCTTGAGGCCAGCCGCCGACGTGTGTTGCCGGAGGTCGAAGGGCTGAAGCGGGATCAGAACGCGTCGGGCGAAGCGGTCGCGCGCGCCAAAAAGGCCGGCGAAGATCCCAGTGCGGTGTTTGCCGAGAACAAAGCGCGCGGCGCCCGCATCAAGGAGCTTGAAGCCGAGCTCGCTGAGATCGAAGCAAAACGTGACGCCCTGCTGCTGACCTTGCCCAACCTGCCGCACGAGAGTGTGCCGGTCGGCACGTCTGCGGACGACAACGTCGAGGTGCGCCGATGGGGCACGCCGAAGACATTCAGTTTTACTCCCAAGCCCCACTGGGACCTCGGTGCCGCGCTTGGCATTCTGGACTTTGAGCGGGCCACGCGCATGTCCGGCGCGCGATTCGCCGTGCTTATGGGCGCCGGCGCGCAGTTGTCCCGTGCGCTGATCAACTTCATGCTCGAGCTGCATGCGACAGAGCACGGCTACACGGAAGTGGAGCCGCCGTTCCTGGTCAATCGCACCGCGCTCACAGGCACGGGCAACCTGCCGAAGTTCGAGCAGGACTTGTTCAAGATCAGCGGTGACTGGGATCTGTTTCTGATTCCCACCGCGGAAGTCCCCGTGACGAACCTTCACCGGGAAGAGATCCTCGACGGTCGACTGTTGCCGCTCAAGTACACCGCCTACACGCCGTGTTTCCGCAGCGAAGCGGGTTCGTATGGTGCGGACGTGCGCGGTCTGATCCGGCAGCATCAGTTCGACAAGGTGGAACTGGTCAAGTTCACCACGCCCGAACAGTCACACGAAGAGCTCGAACAGTTGACGCGCAACGCGGAGACCGTGCTCGAACGTCTGGAGCTGCCGTATCGTCGGATGTTGCTCTGCACGGGCGACATGGGATTTGCCGCCGCCAAGACCTACGACATCGAAGTGTGGCTGCCGAGCCAGAAGACGTTCCGTGAAATCTCGTCCTGTTCCAACACGGAGAGTTTCCAGGCGCGTCGCGCGCAGATTCGTTTCCGTCCGGACGGCACCGGCAAGGCGCAACTGGCGCACACGCTGAACGGATCAGGCCTGGCGATCGGTCGCACGCTGATTGCCATCCTGGAGAACTACCAACAGGAAGACGGCTCTGTCGTTGTGCCCGAGGCGCTGCGCCCCTACATGCGCGGGCTTGACGTCATTCGCGCGTGAGTTCGTAACAGTAGACATGTAGACATATAGGTTTTTAAATAAAAAACCACATGCCTACATGTCCACTGTAAAACTCACTTGCGCAGATCAAACATCGCCATCTCTTTGAGGTTGCGGACGAGTAGTCGTCCGTCGGAGAACGCGGGGTGGTTCCAGGTCTTGCCGTCGAGCACGGGGAAGCGCGTGAGTTCGTCGTGTTTGTCCGGCGTCGCGCGCACCAGCGCCATGTCGCCGTCTTCGGTCAACACGATCAGGTGCCCACTCGCGAGCGCGATCTGGCCGTAACCATACCGGCCGCCCTTCCACATCAGGTTGCCGTCTGACGCACGCACACACGCGAGGATGGATTCATCGAGGCCATAAAAGTACCCGTCGAGGTAGATGGAGCTCGTGAACTGGTTCTTCATCCGGTTGTTCTTCCAGACTTCGCGCACGGCGCCGCGGTCGCCGTTCATGGTGATCTCGATCACCACCGCTCCGTGGTCATACCCAGACGACATGAACACCCGCCTGTTGTCGAACACGATCGGCTGTCCCGCATTCACGTCATACATCGTCGTCCACGGAAACTCCCACAACATCGTGCCGTTGGTCGGCTTCAGGCCCATGATGCGTGTGGCGGACACCATGAGGATCTGGCGAACGCCATCAATGGTGACGAGCATTGGTGATGAGTAGGACGCTCTGTCTCCGAGAGCGGACCACAACGGCGTGCCCGTGCGATGGTCATACGCCATCACGGACTTGCCGGCACTGCCACCGGGCAGCGTGACCACAGCGTTGTCGACGATGAGTGGGGAGGTGGACATGCCCCACTGAATGTTTGAGGCCCCTGCGTCAGAAAGGATATTGGTGCGCCAGAGGGTGGCGCCCTTCTCCGCGTCGATACTGCGCAGTTCACCTTCGGCGCCCTGCGCATACACGCGCCCGTCGAAGTAGGTGGGCGTCGCGCGTGGACCGTCGCCGCCCATGAACTCCTTGAACTCGGCGTTCCACTTGTTGGTCCACACCTCGCGGCCGGTGGCGACGTCGTAGGCGGCCACCACCTCCTGGCTGCCGCGCTGCTCGATCGTGAAAGCGAGATCCCGGACGCCGATGCGCGCCGTGACGAAGGACGCGTAGCCGCCGCCAACCGGCTGCTTCCATACAGGTGAGAGTTCGCGATTCGGCCAGTCCGTCTTGATCGGCACGGCTGTGTAGTGGCCGTCCCAGCGTGGGCCGCGGAAGAACCCCCAGTCGGCAACAGCCGCGATGGCGGCTGGAGTGGGCATATCATCGTCCGTCGTCGGGAGGACGATCGTCGGGGTGACGGCGGTCGGTGTTGCCCCGGTTTCTGCTGCGGCCGCCTGGGATGCGCGATGTTGTTCAATGGCGTTCGCTTGCGCGTCCGCCGGAGTGACAAATGCGAGCGTCGGCGACCCGCCGCCGAGCACCACGACCCGCAGGCCGAAAAACTGGTACAGCACCGCGCTGGTCAGGCCGAGGACGGCGAAGCCGATCCCGAGGTAAAAGACGATCCGCTTGAACATTCCTCCAGCCTATACTGGGAGTTCGTCGCGGAGGGATGGCCGAGTGGTTTAAGGCGGCGGTCTTGAAAACCGCTGTGCGGGGAACCGTACCGGGGGTTCGAATCCCTCTCCCTCCGCCATTCGACTCGCCTCCGGCTCGCTCATGGCGGGCCGGAGGTGAGTCGAATGCCCTGAGCGCAGTCGAAGGGCAGTCTTGCGACGCTCTCGCCGCGCTCGGCTCGAATCCGCTACTCCCCACCCCCACCGCCTCTGCGCACACCCCACACCGGTGCCGGTGGTTCCTTGGTGAGTCGGTCTACTGGTTTCGCTGCGAGCAACTTCAGGGCTTCTTCAACCGCGCGTTCGAGCTGTGGATCTTTACCAGCGATCACGTCCTTCGGAAAGTTCTCGATTTCGATGTCCGGTGCGACGCCCTCATTTTCAATCGCCCATTTGTTGTCGCGCGTGAAGAAGCCACCGCGAGGGGCGATCATGGACCCGCCATCGATGAAGCCCGGCGTGTCGGCGGTGTGGACCAGCCCTCCCCACGTGGTCGTGCCAATGAGTGGACCGATGCCGCGACGTTTGAACATGTAAGGCATCAGGTCACCCCCGGAGCCGGCCATCTCGTTGATGATCATCACCTTGGGGCCCCAGATGCCCGCCGACGGACTTGTGAAGGGGAACCGATCACCCGCCACGTTGTTGAAGTAGCCATCGAAGTCGCGCTGCAGGACATCGATGATGTAGTCGGCCGCTGAGCCACCACCGTTGAAGCGTTCGTCGACGACGACGCCGAGTTTGTCCTGCTGCGAGAAGTAGTAGCGGTTGAAGCTCTGATACCCGCCCTGGCCGGTGTTCGGGACGTAGACGTAGGCGAGTTTGCCGCCGGACAACTCCGACACCTTGCGACGGTTGTCCTCCACAAACGCGCGTGTGCGCAGGCCCTGTTCGTTGCCAATGGGCGTCACCGTGATCTGGCGCGCGCCCTCCATCACCGGCTTGTTGTTGACCGTCAGCACCGTCTGTCGATTGGCGGTGCCATCCAGCAGGCGATGAATGTTGTCCGGCGCGACAAGCGGTTGGCCATTGATCGCGAGGACAAAATCGCCGACCGCGACCTCAACGCCCGGGGACGCCAGCGGGGCGCGCAGTTCCGGGTTCCAGTTCTCTGCGTCGTAGATGCGCGTGATCTTGTAGCGGTTGCTCTCAATCGTGAAGTCCGCCCCGAGCAGGCCGCCATCAGCCGCATTCGTGTCTGTCTCCGGCATCGCGCCACCGCGCACATACGAGTGACCCACGGCCAACTCCGCGCCCATCGTGTCCAGCAGATAGTTCAAGTCCGCCCGATGCATGACGTGCGGCAGCAACTGTCCGTACATCTCCTCCATCTGTGTCCACTTGGACCCGTGCATGTTCTGCACGTAGAGGTAGTCACGCTGAAGCCGCCAGCCTTCACGGAAGATCTGCTTGTACTCCTCCTTCGGATCCAGGTGCATCGTGAGCGAGACGTTCAGGCGACCCGCACCAGCCGCTGGCACGGTGCGATCCGCGTCAACGATGAACATCGCGGGACCCGCGGGGGCAGCCCCGCCGCCTGCGCGTCCGCCACCACCACCGGCTCCGCGATAGAGCATCTTGTGCCCGTCAGCAGAGACGACGTACGTGGTGACACCCGTCAGGAACTGGGCCGCGCGGCGCTCGCTGAGGCGGTACCGCTGCAGGTTGGCGCCTTCGAGGTAGTACACGGTGCCCGCAACGCCCGATCGCAACTGCGAATACGCGCGCTCCGGAACACCAGGCACTGAGACGATGCGGCGGTCCAGGCCGTCGGCGTCAATCTGCACCGTAACGGCGGTGGCACGTGCGGCAGGACGACCTTCGGCGCCACCCGTCGGCCGCGCGTCACCAGCCGCCTCCGCAGCGCGCGCCGCCTCTTCATCACTCTCGGGCGTCAGGGGCGTCGGTTCGCCCTTCTTCAGGATCGCGAAGTACAACCCGAAGGTGACGGGCCTGTCGTACGACGTCATGTCCAGCCACTGCGATGCCAGACCAAAATCGCGCGAGGCCAGGAACCAGAGATACTTGCCGCTGGCATCCCAGGCCGGCCAGACCGCATCGGCGAGTGGATCGGTGACCTGATGGGTGGCGCCGGTCTCGACGTTTGAGACAAAGATGGCGTGATACATCGATCGCAGCCGGCTGGAGTAGGCCACCCACTTCGAGTCGGGACTCCACACCGGGTTGAGGGTGCGCTGCGGCACCATCCACGGATCGCTGCCCACAGTCTTCGCTGCGCCGGTGGCCACGTCCACCACCCAGACCTTGAGATCGGTGTCGGTGAAGACAATCTTCTTCGAGTCCGGGGACCAGGACGGCGTGTAATAGTGCTTCGGGTTGGCGAGTTCAATCTCGCGCGCAGGTGTGATGCCGTCCTGCGGCGCGATTACCAGCCGATACTCGCCGGATTTGTCGCTGAAGTAGGAGATGAAGTTGCCGTCAGGTGACCACGCAGGCGCGCGGTCGGCCGCACCTGTGGAGCGGGTCAGATTCCGCACATCCCCCTTGTCGGCGGGAATCGTGAAGATCTCGCCGCGCGCCTCTACCACGGCCCGACGCCCTGCCGGTGAGATGGCGATATTGGTCACCCGACTCGACACGTCCTCCCACTTCGGCATCATCCATGGAAAGTCGCCGGTGGCGACGATGTCGATCACGCGCGCGCGACCATTGGAGGTGTCGAGCATGTGTACGCGTCCTGCCTGCTCAAACACGACGGCGCCGCCGCCCGAGTCAATCGACTTCACGTCGAAGTCGGTGAACCGCGTGACCTGACGAAGTTGTCTGGATCCCGGGTCAAACGACCAGACGTTACTGACGCCGTCGCGGTCAGAGAGGAAATAGACCAAACGTCCGACCCAGACCGGATCGGTGTCCTTGGAGTTGGTGAACGGCGGCGTGACGAGATCGTGAGTCTTGAGATCAACGATCCAGATGGGCTTGTTCTGACCGCCGCGGTAGTTGCGGCGCTCTTCGTCCCATGAGCTGTTCATGCGATACGCGATGTGGGTGCCGTCCCCGGAAATTTTGCCCATGTAGGCCCGCGGCAGCGCCATCGGCTCTTCAATGCCTCCGCCAGCCGGGACGGTCCAGAATTTCGGCGCACCACTCGGTGCCCAGGTCGCACGCGTGGATGCAAACATGACGGACTTGCCGTCAGGTGTCCAACCCTGCACCGTGTCTGCCCCCGGATGCCAGGTCAACCGTTTGGGTTCTCCCCCCACCGCCGGCACGACATACACGTCGCTGTTGCCGCCGTAGGAGGCGGTGAACGCGAGCGTCTGCCCGTCAGGCGAAAACTTCGGGTTGTTGGCGCCACCGGCAAAGCTGGTCACACGTCGCGCCACACCACCGGCGCGGTCCACAATCCAGATGTTGTTCGCGTAGGCAAACGCGATATGCGCCGCACTGACGCTGGGCGTCCGCAACAAACGTGTCGATGCAGGCGCCTGAGCGGGCGCAGTGGTCACGGGCGCTACCGCAAACGCCAGCAGCACAAGGAGCAGGACAGCGGGAACAGGGAGTCGGCGATACATGGGGGCCTCCAGGCGCCCCTACGATACCGCTATTCGTCTATGCGGAACAGGTGCGTGCGGCTTCGCAGATAGATCGCCCCATCCAGAATCACGGGCGACGCAATGAAGGATTGATCCTCGAGTGTATTGGTCGCCAGCACTTCGAACGTGTCACCCATCTTCACGACAACGACGTCGCCCTCTTCGGTGGCCAGATACAGCTTGCCGCCTGCACCCACGGGCGAGGCTTTGAAGTTGTAGGGTTTTGGCAGTCGCCGCTGCTGGTAGTGCGGCGTGCCGGTTGAGGCGTCGAGGTTGCTGAGCAGGCCCGCATCACTCACAAAGTACAGCCGGCCTTCGTGCAGCACGGGGGACGGCGTATAGGACACGCCCCGCGGCGTGGACCACACGATGCCGTTGCTGCGCGTCAACACACCGGTCTGTCCGAGGCGAAGAGCCATCAGCATCTTGATGGTGTGGCCACTCATGGCAAACACCAGGTCCTCGTGCTGGACCACCTGGGGCACCGAGTTCTCACCGAGCCCATCCGCTTCCCACAACAACTTGCCGGTCTCAAAGTCGTACGACCGCACGGTGAGGCCATTCACGATGATCTGCCGACGACCGGCGTGGGTCGCCACAAACGGCGCGGCCCAATTAAACCGCTCGGTCCGAGCGACACGCCACAACTCCTTCCCTGACGCCGGATCCAGCATCGTCAGAAACCCGCCCTCAAGGTGATCAAAGTGCAGGATCAGTCGGCCATCGTGCAGCGTGGGCGCGGTGCCTTCTCCGAACGCGTTGTCCATGCGGAGCTTGACGCCAAAATCCTTCTGCCAGAGCAGTTTTCCGTCGAGCGAATACGCGTAGAGGCCGCGAGACCCAAAAAACGCGTAGAGGCGTGTGCCATCCGAGACGGGGGAGTTCGAGGCAAAACTTCCGTAGACGCGGTGATAACCCTCGTGAGGGGACGCGACGATGGGCGTGTGTTCCCAGAGGGTCCGGCCGCTCCGCCGGTCGATGGCCATGACCACAAATCGATGTTCGAGGCCGGCGTCAGCGCCCCCCCCACCACCGCGGAGACGTCCGGTCGGCGCTTGTCCGTGTCCGGTTGGAATCGCTGTCGTCAGGAAGAGGCGGTCGCCGACGACGACCGGCGTCGAGTGGCCGCGACCTGGGATCGGAACCTTCCAGCTGATGCCGGTGCGATCACTCCAGCGCAATGGCGCATCGCCGACGGCCATGCCCGTGTGAAATGGCCCGCGCCACTGCCGCCAGTCGTTTGGAGACTGAGCAGTCGCCGCGAGTGAAGCTACGGCCAGGAGACCGCACATTGCGGCCAGTTGCAGTCTTCGCATGTTGGGGCTCCGTCGCCCAGACTATAGCGATCCCGGCCGTCGATCAAATCACCAAATCTTGACGCGTTTGTCGGGCGGCAGATACAGCTTGTCGCCGGGTTTGACTCCAAACGCGTCGTAGAACTCCTGGATATTTGAGAGGGGCGCGTTGGCGCGGAACTGCTCGGGAGCGTGGGGATCGGCCATGACCTGGTTGCGCAGGTATTGTTCACGCGCCTTGCTGCGCCATGCCTGCGCCCAGCCGATGAAAAATCGCTGTTCACCCGTGAATCCATCCAGCACGGGCGAGGGCTTTCCAGCCAACGACAACTTCCACGCTTTGTAGGCGATCGACAGCCCACCCAGGTCGCCGATGTTTTCGCCGAGCGTCAGCTGGCCGTTCACGTTCACACCCGGCAGTGGGCTCAATACGTTGAACTGATCCACGAGCACCTTCACGCGCTTCTGAAACTCCGCTTCGTCGGTCGATGTCCACCAGTCGCGCAGGGCGCCGGATCCATCGAAGCGGCGACCCTGGTCGTCAAACCCGTGCCCGATTTCATGACCGATCACCGCGCCAATCGCCCCGTAATTCACGGCATCGTCTGCGCCGAGGTCGAAGAACGGTGCCTGCAGGATGGCGGCGGGGAAGACGATCTCGTTTTTGACGGGGTTGTAGTACGCATTCACCGTCTGCGGCGACATCAGCCATTCTTCGTGGTCCACCGGGCGACCGAGTTTGCCGATCTGAAACTCATGCTCAAGCGCCGCGGAGCGCTCCATGTTGCCGAGCAGATCGTCGGCCGCAATCTTCAGTGTGGTGTAGTCGCGCCACTGGTTCGGGTAGCCGATCTTGGCCTTGAATTTCGACAACTTGTCGAGGGCCTCCTTCCGCGTGGGCTCGGTCATCCACTCCAGCGTGGTGATGGATTGGCGATACGCCTCGATCAAATTTGTGATCATCGCCTCCATGCGCACCTTGGCCGTGGGAGGGAAGTGCCGCTCCACGTACAACTGGCCGAGCGCCTCACCCATGCTGCCGTTGACGACCTGTACCCCGCGTTTCCATCGTGGCCGCTGCGCCTGCTGGCCGTTCAGCACCTTGCCGAAAAATTCGAAGCGTGCATTCACGAATGGGTCGCTGAGATACGGACCCGCGGTCGCGATGTACTGCGCCGCGAGCCAGGACTTCCAGGTGTCCATCGGCACGGTCGGGACCATCGCGGCGAAACTCTTGAAGAACGACGGCTGCCCGATGATCACGTCCGGTGTTTTATCCACACCTTGCGCCGTGGCCCATCCCACCCAGTCGAACCCCGGCATGTCCGTCGCCACCTTCGCCAGCGCCATCTTGTTGTAGGTCTTCACCGCATCACGGCTCTCCACCTGCGTCCATTGGATCTTCGCGAGTTCAGTCTCAAGCCCGAGCACGGCTTTTGCTGCGGCGGCCGGCTCTGAACGTCCAGCCAGCGTGAAGATCGTCTGCAGATACTCCGCGTACTTCGCGCGGATCTCGACGAACTTGGGTTCATCGAGAAGGTAGTAGTCCCTGTCGGGCAACGTGGTCCCGCCTTGGAACAGATACAACGCAACTGTGGTCGGATCTCCGGCGTCGGCGTCGATGAATCCACCCACCGGACCAGGCAGACCAATCACCGCCAACTCGCCAGTCACACGGGCGAATTCAGCCGGTGTTGTGATGGCGTCGATCCGGGCGAGTGTCGGCTTGAGTGGGGCAGCGCCGAGTGTGTTCACGCGCGCTTCATTTGAGAAACTCGCGAACAGGTCACCCACCTGTTGCGCGACCGACCCCGCCTTTTTGTTCGGGTCACCGGCCAGACGTTCGATGATCGCATAGAGGTCGGCTTCGGCCTTGTCGGACAACTGCACAAACGTGCCCGCAATGGGCCGGTCGGCGGGAATCTCGGTGGCTGTGAGCCATCCGCCATTCACGTGCCGGAAGAGGTCGTCCTGCGGCCGCACACTTTTGTCGAACGTGGTGAGGTCGAGACCTGATGTGAGACCGGATTTTGGAGCCGGCGCCTGCTGGGCGGACACCAGCGAAACCGCACCAGCCACAACCGCAATTAAGACGAAGGATCGACTGCGCATGACTGCAGTCTAGCCGAGGATCTAGCCGAGGAACTCCACGAAGACTTCGCGTGCCGCGTGGCCGGACAGGGTCGAGACGGTGAAGCGGAAATGGTCGTACTCAACCACGTCGCCAAGGGCGGGGGGGCGATCGAGCAGGGCCATCACAAGGCCATTCACCGTATCCACCTCGTCGTGCTGCAGTTCGGCACCAAACGCCTGTCCAAGCTCATCCAGGCGCAACGTGCCGGCCACCCGCGCGGACGTCGGGTTCACGCGCACGAAGTTTGGCGCGAGTGGCACCCCTTCGTCGATCTCTCCAACGACCTCTTCGGCGAGGTCCTCCAGGCTCAACAAACCTGCGGTGCCGCCATGTTCGTCAATCACCACCGCCATGTGCGCATGCCCGCGCTGCATCGTCGACAACACCGAGTCGAGCGACGCCGTGGCGGGCACGACCGGAAGCGCGCGGACATCGGAGGGGCCGATGTGTTCTTCGAGGATCAATCGCCGCAGCAGATCCTTCACGTGCAACATGCCGACGATGTGATCGAGGTCGCCGTCGAAGACCGGGTAGCGGGTATGGCGATGAGTCAGGAGAAGACGACGCAAATCGGACGGCGAGGCGCCCACGGGGATGCCGACCACACGCACACGGGGCACCATGACTTCGGCCGCTGTGAGATCGCCGAACTCAAACAGTTCACGGACGAGTTTTCCAGCTTCCTTGCCCAGCGCCCCGCCGGCTTGACTCTCCTCAACGATGAGCTGCAATTCTTCGGGCGAATACGACTCCTCGCGGGTGTGTTTCTGCCGTCGGATGCCTACCAGCCGCAGAAGAAACGCGCCGAGTGCATCGAGCCCGACCACAAACGGATAAAACGTCAGCAGCAACACACGCATCGGCCAATAGACCGCGCGAGCGGTGGCCTCGGCGTGGCTGAGGGCGAGCGCCTTGGGAATCATCTCGCCGAGAAAGATGTGGAGATACGTCAAGGTGGCAATGGCGATGACACTCGCCGCGGCATGTGCCGAGATGAAACTTGCGTCGCCAAGGAAACCGAGGCGCGGTTCGAGCCACACCGCAAGCGTATGTTCGCCGTACATACCGAGTCCCAAGCTCGCTACGGTGATGCCGAGTTGTGCGGTGGCGATGAACCGATCGCGCGCCCGCGCCGACACCAGCAGCGCCAGCAATTTGGCCGAGAGACGTCCGCCGAGTTTGGCGCGACGTTCGACCGACATGCGCGGCACCGCCACGATCGCAAACTCCGCCGCCACGAACAGTGCGTTGGCCAGCAGCAGGGCGGCGACGATGAGAATGGTGATCACTGGCGGTCCTCGCCGAGGAATTCCGCGAGCACGTCCTGGATGGTGATCAGTCCGATGACGCGATCTTCGTCGCTCGTCACCACGGCCTGATGCACACGGCGTTCGCGCAGCAGCGCGATGACACGATCGGCGGGCAGGTTGTGGGCGACGCGGGCCAGTGGGCGGAGCAGGCGACCCAGTACCGGCGCCTCACCCTCGAGCACAAACTGATGCAGCAGATCCTTCACGCGCAGGGTGCCAATGATTGTGTCCGGCGTCCCGCGGTAGACAGGGAGTCGACTGAACGGACTGGCGGCCACCACGCGGACGACGTCGGGCCACGGGGTGTCCTCCTTCAGCATCGTGAGTTTTTCGAGCGGCACCATGAGGTCGCGCGCGGTGCGGACACCAAGGCGCAACGCGCGATGCAGCCGGTGTTGTTCGTCTGGTTCGAGCAGACCGCCGTCGCGGCTCTCGACGAGCAACATGTCGATCTCTTCGGGCGAGTGGATGTGGCGATGGCTGCCGCCGCCCATACCGGCCCACCGAAGGACCGCCGTGGCGGACCCGTTCACCAACGCGAGGAAGGGCCGGAACGCGGCAAGTGACCACCGCATCGGGAGCACGGTGGCGAGGGCGACCTGGGTGGGAAACTGGAGGGCCAGCGACTTCGGCACCAGCTCACCGAGGACCACCTGCGCTGTCGTGAGCGTCAACAGGACGGTGATGGCCGCAGACGAGGTCGCCGTTTCGGCGTCCAGCTCAAGCCACCCGGCGAGCATCGGCGCCAGCGCGACCGCGATCGTGGCTTGCGCAAACGCGCCAAGCACGAGGCTGGAGAGGGTGATGCCGATTTGTGAAACGCCGACGTACCGGTCGAGCGTCACCGCGTCGTCAACGACGGGCAGCAGTGATTTGGCGAGCCAGTGACCTTCTTCCGACAGCTGGCGGATTCGACTGCGGCGGACGCCGACGGCGGCAAACTCCGCCGCCACGTACAACGCGTTGACCAGGATGAGGACAAAGATGACTGCCCAGACGGCCGCAGACATTCACCCTAGTGTATCCTCCCTGCCGGAGGTGGCCGTGTTCGGTGAGTTCAGGCAGTTCGTCAATCAGGGCAATGCGCTCGATCTGGCGGTGGGCGTCATGATCGGGGCGGCATTCGGCAAGATCGTGAATTCCATGGTGGCCGACGTCATCATGCCCGTCCTGGGGCTGGCGCTGGGCCGGGTGGACTTTGCCAACAGGTTCATCTCCCTGAGCGGAGAGTACTTTCCGACGTTGGCTGCCGCGAAGGAAGCCGGCAAACCCGTGCTGGCCTACGGCCTCTTTATCAACAATGTCGTGGAGTTCCTGGTGATTGCTTTCACGATTTTCCTGGTGGTCCGTCAAATCAACCGGTTTCGGGGGGCCCACCGCTGAACGCTCCCTGCGGTCGCAGCTTCGGCGGGTGCTGCTATACTTAGCGCTTCGCCCTGCCGGTGAGGTGGCTGAGTGGCCGAAAG
>CAYRGW010000004.1:0-86190 GCA_964423815.1 uncultured Solibacteraceae bacterium
CTCAGTGATGCAGCCAATGATCGGCTGTCGTTCTGGGAGGAGTCCATACCATCACATGCAGCCGACAGCGGCGCATGTAAGAATGAGCGCCGCTGCAGCTGATGCCCAGCGTTAGGCAGCGTCCCGAACGGAATCCGGAGTCGGATGATGATGAAGAGCCGGCGTCACGCAATCACAATCGTGCTGCTCGTCGCCCTCTGCCTGTTCGCGGGCCTTGCCGCTCAAGCTCCAAAGCCATCGAATCCACTCGACCACCTGCTGCGGAGTGCTTTTGCCGCGCGAAATCCCAAGGTGACGCAAACAAAGGTGCTCGAACTGCGGTCCATCGGTATGGGTTCCGGAGGATACGTCCTCCTGGGCTGGGGAATCCGCCCCGACATGAAGTTCGAGGGCTCGTTCGACGACGAGCTCTTCGGTGTATTCGTCCTCGACAATGAAATGACCCGGATCGAGCGCACGGTCGACATCTTTCCCACCTGCCGATGGGCTGACTGCATAGTGTCGATTGAGCGGGTGTCTTGGACGGCGTCCGAAGTCGTTGTTGTAGGTGCCGGCAGTTACGGTGACCAGGCATTCCGCAAGACCTACAAAATTGGGCCGGCCCGATAGTTGCGACGCCTGCCCAACTCGGCATGCAGCCGACGGCGGCGTGTGCGATGATGGCGCCGCCGCGCGGCTGATGCCAGTCGTCAGGCGGACGAAGGGCGAGGCGAATCAATGAACCTGGCAACGTGGTCACCGTTTCAGTCGGATCAGGTTCGGAAAATGTGCGCGCACTTGACCGCGGAGGCCGCGCCTCACCTCTCACATTGCACAGCCAACTGATTACACCGGCAGAGCCAAATTGGATCCACAGTCAATCAACACCACCGAGCTAAACCTGGATCCGCGGACTCCCCAATCGTCGATGCCGCATCGCTTCGCTGGAGCTTTGCTCTTGAAGTCGGCGCCCTATGAATCTTTAAAGGACGATCCACATTTGTGGCGGGAGAGCTTGTTAGTAGTGAGTGTGGTTGCCGTTTCCCACGGGGTGGGTGCAATTCTTCGATCCCCATCGCAGGGTTACGCTGAACCTGCGTTGTTCACCTTCCTCTTCGGTTTCGTGGGCGAGATCCTGCTCTGGTTCGGGACGTCCGCATCGATCTATCTGGGCACGCGCGTGCATTCGCTCCGGTCTGTTTCATTTGGCAACTTGGCGCGACCGCTCGGTTTCGCGGCGGCGCCAGGTCTTGGCGTGGTTGTGGCGGGTGCGCTTTCCGGCGCCGGGCGATCCGCAATCCCGATACTCGTCGTCATGGGCCTCTGGCGTTTGGCGGCGAGTTTCGTGGCGGTGCGGAGCGCACTTGGCGCGCGTACGGGTAGAGCAGCGGCGTGGCTGCTCCTCGGGCTGATTGCAGGTATCGCCCTTATGGGCGGGGGAACAGCGCTGTTGAACTTCACAAGGTCGAGCTTCACAGGGACCTGACCGCCCGGCGCCACGCAGCTTATCCTCGATACGTTAGCCAGACAACGAAGCAATCGTCTCGATTGACGGAGGGTCCACGACGTGCCATACAAGGGAATCAGGATCGGCTGGAGCGTCACGTTGCTGAACTTCGGGCAAACGACTCCAGGTCCCATGCAGCTGGACGCTAGACCAGACAGGGGTTGAGATGAAGGTCTATCTGACAATCGGCTCGGTACCTGAGCTGCGCGGCCTCCCCACCGAGGACCAGACGAGACTCTTTGTCGCCGCACGGAAGCGTGCTCGCCGGGAACTGCGGTCGAAGTACTGGGCATCGTTCATCGCCCTGATCGGTGGAACCACCATCCTGGTGGGCCTGCTGAGTCTGCGTTATGGTGGTGGTCCTCTCTTCGCGATGGCCGGTGCTGGCCTTGGTGGCCTCGCCTTCGGACAACTGGAGGTATCTTGGATCCGGTCGCGTCTGGGCGAGGCGAAACCCATCACCCTGTTCGCAGAATAGCAAGCAATCTCGGCCACGTATTCGTATGATGCATCCTGTTCGCGCAAGTGCCCTTCTCGTTCTCGTTGGAGCCGTCTCTTCCGGCCCGGTCGCGATGGTGGTCGTCACGCGACTGGCTCCTCAGCCCGCGTGGCGTGATGCGGCGCTGTTCGGCGCGCACTACTCCTCAATCCAGGCGCTGCCATACCTGTTGGGGTTCGTTCTGCTCGGCGGCTTTGTACTGTTCGCGGCGGCCTGCGCCGCGCACGCCGGACGTGCACAGCGAGTCCTTGCGTTCGGCGGGCTGGTCTTCACGGCCGTGTACGCCTCAATGGTCTTCACCAATTACATGCTTCAGGTCGGATACGTCCCCCGCACCCTGGGAAACGACCCGCTGGCGGCCGCGCGAGTCACGATGGCCAATCCGAGCTCGCTCGGCTGGTTCCTGGAGATGTTTGGATATGCGGCGCTCGGCGTCGGCACCGCGTTTCTCGCATTCTGCTTCGGCGGGTCGGCCCGGGGTTCTGCGATCCGATGGCTGTTAGTGACGAACGCGGTCGTAAGCGTGCTCGGCGCTTTCTACACCAGTGCGACTGATCGTTGGGTCTTCTCTACCGCCGGCCTTGTGTCGTTCGGAGCGTGGAACGCACTCGTCATTACGTGCTTCGGCCTTATCGCATTCACGCCAGGTGGCGGACTGCTTCGCGAGGATGGCGTGAGTGCGGAGGGACAACCTGGTGACAGGCCACAGACCAGTTGACCGCCGGTCGGGACCGTGATCTGGGTTCAGGCATTAGCTTGGCGGAAGGTCGGCATGGATTCCTTTGACATTCTGAGTGTGCTCTCCGGCGTGGTGGTCGTTGCCTTCGGCCTGTTCCTGATTGGCCTGGCGGTTCTGATCTTCACAGCGCCGTCGCGCGCCGAGAGATTTCTAAGAGGATTTGCCAGTTCAGCCCTGACACACTACACAGAGCAGGGAATACGTCTCGTTGTGGGTGCGGCCATGGTCACCTTTGCGAGTTCGATGCGGTATCCAGAGCTGTTCGCGTTGTTTGGCTGGCTTATCATCGCCTCCACGGCAGTTCTGCTGCTGATTCCGTGGCAATGGCACAACAGGTTCGCCAACTTGGTGATGCCGCCAGTGTTCCGACGCATGAGGTTATTTGCGCTTGGTGCGTTTGCGTTGGGAGCATTTATCCTCTATGGCGTGTTTTAGGTGTGAAATCGGTCGGCGCGGCCGTTGGTGAGGGCTGACGTCCGGGCGGCGAGTAGAGTGGCGGGACGCATGCGAGAACCGTGTCCAGGTTGTGGCGCCTTGTTCGCCCCGCATTCCGGTCCGACGCACCGGTACATCGGTGCAAGTGCTGGCTGCTGGGCGATGTATTCGGAATGGCTGATCGGTGCGCCCCAGAGCCACGAAGCGCTTTCACTGTCGGAGGCTCCGCCGCGAGATCTTCCGCCGGTCGAAGCACCGGAATGGGCCGGCGCGCTTGTGGTCGATGCGTATGCCGCGCAGCATCACGGCACACCGTCCCCACAGGCAATTCAATCTGTAGCCGTGCACCTGCTGGCGCTCCACGGGACACTGCGCCGCGGCGTCGACCCGTCTGGCGCCTTGTGGATTCGTCAGCGGGCGCTCCGTCGGCGAGGTGGGTTCCACTGGCTGTCGCCACCGGACCCCTCGCGTGCGTTCACGATCAGGCACTTGTACATCAGCGCGGGTGAGAACCCCGTCTGCTCACCGGCCGAGTACGTGGTGTCAGTGTACCGGGCGTGGACGGCCGAGCATGATGCACAAATCGATGAGTGGTATCGCGAATACGTCGACGACCACAACGTGGCGCCCTGATTCGGCTTGCAGCCAACAGCGGCCTGTGAAATTGTTTGGTGCCGCCGCGGCTGACTCAAGAGAAGAATCATGAGCGATCGGATCGACCACATCGTCAACGATCTCGAGCAGATCACTCGAAGCGCTCAGGCTGCTTTTGCGCCGCTGTCCAATGAGCAGCTCAACTGGAAGCCCGCGTCAGACAGCTGGAGCATCGCTCAAAACCTTGACCATCTCATCACGATCAACCAACTGTATTTTCCGTTGCTCGAAGCGTTGAAGTCGGGTCCTGCACAACACACGTGGTGGGAGAGACATTCACCCCTGAGCCGATTGCTCGGGAAGACCCTGATCAGGACCTTGAGTCCAGAGAATCAGAAGAAGACAAAAACGAGCTCAAAAGCTGAACCATCTGCCAGCCGGATTGATGATGCCATCGTTGATCGTTTTGTTCAGCACCAGACAGCGCTGATCAAACATCTGCGACAAATCCCACCCAGCGTCGACCGAAAGGAGACGATCATTACTTCCCCGTTGCTTCGATGGGTGACGTACAGCCTCGACGATTGCATTACCATCCTCGCGGTGCATGAAAAGCGGCACATCCTGCAGGCAGAGCGAGTGATGGAGGCCGGCGGCTTTCCCAGGGGAGGCGTATGAGCCTTGCACAAACCAACCGGCTGATGTTTGGTCTCTCGGCAGCCGCCACCGGGTGGTGTTTCATCGCCGCGGTCTGGATGACCACACTTCCGATGATGAGCGGGGGGCGCCGACCGTCCGTTGGCGAGGCGATCGCCATGGTCTCGGTGCCGGCGGTGGCGTCCGCGGGCGCAAGTTGGGCCGCGTGGCATGGCCGTCGTGGACTGCTGTTGGCAGCGGCGGTGGTTGTCGGCCTCTTCACGCTGATCATGGGCTTCTCGGTAGGCAACGCCTTCCTTCCTACGTGCGGCCTGCTCGCCTGGGCCGTCATCGCGAGCATTGATGCAGGTCCACGGTCCAGTGATCCCGACAGCGCAGTCTAGCGACGTCAAGACCAGGCCCGGTCGCAGTCGAAAGGCACTCGATGTTGTCGAGTGGCCACTGGGAAAATGCAGGCCGATCTCGTGAACCTGGAATCCTACAACGCGATTGCCGAGCGCTGGGACAAGCAGCGCGTCCACCTGTCTCCTGCCGAGGCCCGCATTCTGCCGCTGGTGACACACGGACTTGCGCCGGGCGCACGGCTCCTTGATCTCGGCTGCGGCACAGGACAGCCCGTGGCCACCCACTTCGCCACCGCCGGTTTTCATGTCACCGGTGTTGATCAGTCCTCAGCCATGCTCGCGCTCGCGCAACACCGCCTGCCGGATCACCAATGGCTGCTGGGCAGCATCGAGGATTTCCCGAAGGTTGACCACATCGCGGCGGTCATCGCCTGGGACTCGTTGTTCCATATTCCGCGCGACCGGCACGCGGCGATCGTGCGCCGGGTGCGGGAGACCCTGCCCTCAGACGGGCGCTTCGCGCTGACCGTGGGAGGCTCGGAACACCCGGCCTTCACCGACACCATGTTCGATCGCACCTTCTTCTACGATTCACACTCGCCGCAACACACGGTGCTTCTGCTGGAGGCCTCCGGCTTTCGCATCGTCCACGAGGAATACCTGAATCGTCCAGATGGCGCGCGCGACAAGGGCCGTGTGGCCCTGGTGGCAGCCGCCGTGTGAGGCTGGTGATAGGCTGGCCGCTGACCTCCAAATGAGCAACGTGAGTACCGGCGACAATCCTGACCCTGCTCCTGCCGAGACGGCCGCGCTGGAACGGGAGCGCTACGAACTTCTGCAGCGGCTGGAAGACTGGCTCGAAACCCCGATGCTGGTGCTCGCCTTTGTGTGGCTGGCCCTGCTGATCGTCGAGTTGCTCCAGGGTGAGAGCCTCTGGTTCGAGGTCGTCGGAACCACTATCTGGGGCATCTTTGTCCTCGATTTTGCGGTCGAGCTCATTCTTGCCCCACACAGGATTGCGCACCTCAAGCGGAACTGGCTGACCGTCATTTCGTTGCTGATCCCCGCCCTCCGTCTCTTCCGCATCTTCCGTGTCTTTCGACTGCTCCGGCTGGCGAGGGCCACCCGCAGCCTGCGGTTGGTCCGTGTCGTCAGCTCGCTGAACCGCGGCATGCACGCCCTGAGCGCGAGCCTGAGCCGCCGCGGCTTTGGCTACGTGATCGCCCTCACCGTGCTTGTCACATTCGCCGGCGCGGCTGGGATCTACGCCTTCGAGCACGAGTCACCAGGCGGCCCGCAGAGTTACGGCGAGTCGTTGTGGTGGACGGCCATGATCATGACGACGATGGGATCGCAGTACTGGCCACAGACGATCGAAGGCCGCGTGTTGTGCGTCATCCTGGCGTTGTACGCCTTCGGCGTGTTCGGCTACGTGACGGCCACCCTGGCCACCTTTTTTGTCGGCCGCGACGCCGAGAGTGAGGACGCGGAGCTGGCGGGTGCAAAACAACTCGCCGCCCTCAGCGAGGAAGGGAGAGCCCTGCGCGAGGAAATCCAGACCCGCCTGCCCGGCTTGAAATAGACGGCCTCGCAACCGTTTCCGGGGACACCCTGTCCTATAGGCATGGAGCAACAAATGCCACACAGCATCGGAGACGCCATCATCGTCGCGGCACTGGTCGCGGGGTTCGTTGGCTACCTCTACATCAAATACCTGGAAAAGCGTCGCCGCCTCGAGACGATCCACGCCGAACGGGTCATGGCGATGGAGAAGGGCATTCCGTTGCCGGAGCTGCCGCTGGAACCGTCAGCCCGCCCTGACACGGGCGCGGAATCGCGGCAAGTCACGCTCATCATCGGTCTCGTGCTGGCAATGTTCGGGATCGGCTCGATGATCACGTTGTCGCTGATCGATGAGTTCCGTCGGGCGTGGCCGGCGCCACTGCCGGTGGCGTTCATCGGCATCGGTCTGGTGCTCTACTACGTGATGACCGCCGCACCGGATCACTCGTCGCCCACCCGCCGTGGACACTGACGGCGTCCTGGTCGCCCGCTGCGTTGAGCACGGTGACGACCGCGCGTTTGCCGAATTGGTCCGGCGGCACCGTGACCCCACATTTCGTCTGGCGCTTTCCATTCTCGGACGGGAGTTTCAGGGCGAGGCCGAAGAGGTGACGCAGGAGGTTTTTCTTCGCGCGCACCACGCCCTGTCCACGTTTCGCGGCGAGGCAAAGTTCAGCTCGTGGATCTATCGCATCACGTTCAACCAGGCAGTGAACCTGAAGGAACGGGTCCGCTACCGCGCCCCACATCTGTCCGCCGACGTCCTGTCCGGCCTGGTGTCTTCGGAACCAGATCCACACGACCAGCTGGCGACGACGCGGAAACATCGCGCGCTGGCCGAGTGTATGGCGGAGCTGCCCGAGGTGTATCAATCCGCCCTGCGGCTGCACTACTGGCTCGGCGCGGGTCTTGGGGAAGTCGCGGAGTTGCTGCTGGTGCCGGAGAACACCGTGAAGTCGTATCTCCATCGGGCACGTCGCCTGCTGCACGTCATGCTGCAGGAGCGAGGATTCACAAATGTCTGAACAGGATCACATGGATCAACTGCTCTCCCAGGCGATGTCCGCCCCGGCGCCGACGTTGTCCTCCGACTTCGACCAGCGGCTCACCCGGCGGATGCCCGCGCGGCTCGACCGGCGACGTCGCCTGATCCTGATCGCCTATGTCGTCGTGGCGCTGGTGGTTTCGGTCTGGTCGATGCTCGCGGTGGGACTGGGGTGGTCGATGGTCGCGGGGTTCGTCTTTGTGCCGCTTGGGGTGGTGGCGGTGGTGTTCCGGCGACACCTCCGAAACTGCGTTGCCATCGGCTCCTTATGACAACACCTCGGCCGCGGCGCGGGTGGAGTCGCTCCGGTAACCAGTCGGGGTAGAATCACCCGCGAGGTTTCCCGATGGCCCACGAACGAATGGATCGACGGACGTTATTGCACGGTGTCGGCGCGGCCACGGCCGGCCTGGTCGTTGGCTCGGTGAATCTGTCGGCGCAGGCGGCGCCCGCCGCACCTGCGGCGACCACCTTCCAGCCGATGCGGCACCCCCAGGACGCGTGGCTTGACGGCGTGCCGGGCAAACATCGGGTTGTGCTTGATGCAGTGTCGCCCGATGGCGCGGCCCAGGGCATCGGGTACTCCAACAACGTTTACAACGCGAACCGCTCGGGGTACGCACTCGAAAACGCCGACATCGCGCTGGTCCTCGTGCTTCGGCATCACGCCACTGCCTTCGCCTTCAACAATGCGATGTGGAAAAAGTACGGCAAGGTGTTCGCGGAGTTGACCAGCTACAAACATCCGACCGACCCGGGCCCGCCCACTTCAAACCCGCGCAACTCGGGTGAACGTCCGCCGCTTGATCGTCTGGTCGCGCGCGGCGCGCACATCATCGTGTGTGGTCTGGCGACCAACCTCTACGCCGGGCAGATTGCCGGCGAGGGTGGCGATCGCACTGCCGTCTATAAGGAGCTGGAATCCAACATGGTGGCCAATGCACACATCATGTCGGCGGGTGTGGTCGGGATCACGCGCGCGCAGGAATACGGCTACAGCATGATTTACGTCGGTTGACGCGGTCGGCGTGCACGTCGATACCGGTCTTGTTCGTGCGCACGGCATCGCAGCCCTTGTCACGCTGCTGGTGTCGGTCACGTTTGGGCTGATCATTTCCATCCAGCTGTGGTGGCCCGACCTCGGGGCCGGCGTGCCTGCGCTCAGTTGGGGACGCCTCCGCTACGCACATACCCAGGGCATCATGCTCGGCTGGCTCGCGAACGCGTTTTTCGCGTTTCTGTATCACGCCGTGCCCAGACTCACCGGCAGGTCCGTAACCAGTCCGGCACTTGGCCGATGGTTGTTCGGCATCTGGAATCTCGCGGTGATGGTGCCTGGTTGGGTGCTGGTGCTGGCCGGCGTCAGTCAACCGCTCGAATGGGCGGAGTTCCCCCTCGTCGTCGACGTCTTCGTCGCCATCGGCATCGTGATGGCCGTGATTCAGTTTGTGCCGCCGTTTTTTGCGCGCGGGTTGGAATCGCTGTACGTCTCGAGCTGGTACATCATCGGCGCGCTGGTCTTCACGACGTTGGCCTATCCGATGGGCAACATCGTGCCGGAGTTTGTGCCCGGCGCCGCCGGCGCCGCATTCAGTGGATTGTGGATTCACGATGCGGTCGGGCTGTTTGTCACGCCGCTGGCATTGGCGATCCTCTATTTCGTGATCCCCGCCGTGACGGGGAAACCCATCTACAGCCACTTCCTGTCGATGCTCGGCTTCTGGCTGTTGTTTTTTCTGTATCCGCTCAACGGCACACACCACTACGTGTTGTCGGTGATTCCGATGTCCGCGCAATTTACCGCGATCACCGCGTCGGCGCTCCTTGGTGTCACGGTCATCCTTGTTGTGGCCAACCTCCTGTTGTCCCTCCACGGTGCCGGCGCATTCCCAAAGGACCTCGGCCTCAAATTTGTGGTGATGTCGACGATTTTCTATCTGATTGTCAGCGTGCAGGGATCCCTGCAGGCGTTCATGGCCGTCAATCAGGTCGTGCACTTCACCGACTGGGTCATCGGGCATTCACATCTGGCAATGCTGGGTTTTGCGACGTTCGCGGCGGCGGGTGGACTGGTGCACGCGTGGCAACGCACACCGGGCGTCCGTTTTAATGAACGGGTGGTGCATCGCGCCTATTGGTGGCTGTTTGCCGGTGTCGTGCTGATGGTGATCGATCTGACCATCGCGGGGCTCGTGCAAGCACAACTCTGGCAGTCCGGCGCGCCGTGGATGGAGTCCGTGGTCGCCTCACGCCACGCGTGGATTATGCGATCGGCGACGGGTGTGCTGGTGCTCGGCGGGTTTCTCGATTTGCTGCAGGGGCTGTTGACCGGACCGCGCAATCCCGAGGTGAACACATGAAGCCGCTGCGCATGGCGTACCTTGTGGCCCTTGTAGCCGGCGTTGGATTTTTCATCACGTCGGTCGTCTGGCTTGGTGTCTGGCCGGCGCGTGTGCTTGAAGAACAGGCGCGGGCGTTTGGTCCCACCGCCGCGCGTGTGCAGACGCCCAGCGAACTCCGGGGCCGCGAGATCTATGCACGGGAAGGCTGCGGGTACTGCCACACACAGCAGGTGCGATTCACCGCTGCCGATGAAGCCCGGTTTGGCGCACCCACTCTTGCGTGGGAGAGTCGCCGCGACGTGCCGCACATGCTCGGCACGCGGCGCATCGGCCCGGATCTGTCACGCGCGTCCGGCACCCGGCCGGAAGACTGGCATCTTGTCCATCTCTACAACCCCAGGCTTGTGGTGTCGCAGTCGGTCATGCCCGGTTATCCCTGGTTGTTTGACGATGGCCCGGACAGGCCGAAGCAGGCAGCCCTTGACGTGGTGGCGTACCTGCAGTCGCTCGGGCGCCCGCGGCTCCTGGCGGCGGTGGGCACAGACGATGTGATTGTTGTGAATCCTGCTTCGCGACGCCGAACCGGACCGTTGCCGACGCTGCCTGAGTCGACCGGTGCGCGCGGTCCGGAGCTGTACATGCAGCACTGCGCCTCGTGCCACGGACCGGAGATGAAGGGTGATGGCCCAGGGACACGCGGGCTGCTGCCGTCGCCGACGTCGTTGGCCGATCGTTGGTATCGGTCCGAGCGGGTGCTTGAGGCGCTGTGGCACGGTGTGCCGGGCACCGCGATGCCCGCATGGCGGGACCTGCCGCTTGCCGATCTCGCGGCACTGGTGACACACGTGCGGCAGTCGACCGCCGAGGCGCGGCCCGATCAGCCCAGCGACACGCCCGCGCCTGATGCCACTGAGCGTGGCGCCCGCGTGTTTGCCGGCAACTGCGCCCAGTGCCATGGGCCCTCCGGCGCCGGTGACGGTCCGTCCGCCGGTTCACTCCAACGGCCTCCGACCAATTTCCGCCTGCAGCAAATGTCGTTTGCCGGGGTGGTGACCACCCTTGAGGAGGGGATTCCCGGCAGCATGATGGCCCCCTGGGGATCACGATTGAGCCGGGAGGACATGGCGGCGGTCGCTCATCACGTTCGAGGATTGTTCAGCGAAGATGTTGTGAGGCCGAACCGATGATGCCCGACCTTCTCGTGTACGCGGTCCTTGTCCTCACCGCCGGCTTTGTCCTCGCCTGGGCGCTGAGTCCCAGGCTCCGGGCGCGGATCGAGGCGCCGAAGTATCTGTTCGTCGAGGACATTCAACGTTACGATCGGACACACCATGACTGACCCGGCCACCACTCGTTCGTCGTCAGGCTGGACCGTCGCGTTGGCTGTCACCGGCGTGCTCGGCATGGTGGCGCTGGCTGCCACGTTGTTTGTGGTGGCTGACCGGGCCACCGTTGACGGCGAAGTGCAGGCCGAAGCCACGCCTGAATATGGCCGCCAGCTGATTGCGCAGACCGCGATGTTGATCGGCCCGAATCATCCCGATCCCGAGATGCGATACACGGGCAGCGGCCTCAATTGTGGGTCATGCCATCTGCAGACCGGCGAATTACCCGGGCAGTTGTCGCTCACGGAAACCTATCAGCGGTATCCACGGTTCTCAGGCCGGGATGGCCGAGAGGCCGACCTGAAGGATCGCATCGACGGGTGTATGGAGCGCAGCATGAACGGCCGCGTGCTTCCGCGTGATGGTGTCGAGATGAACGCGATGGTGGCGTACATCAAGATGCTCAGCGACGAATATGCCGCGATGAATCCGCTGGCGAAAGCGATCAACGAACCGGCACCCTTCCGCACGCCAAACCGCGCGGCCTCCCCCGAGGCCGGCAAGCTGGTCTACGACGACAAATGCGCCGTGTGCCACGGGCGCGACGGATCGGGTCTGCCCGCGTCGTCGGATCCCCGACGGGGCTACGTGTTTCCACCGCTCTGGGGCGACGACTCGTTTAATAACGGCGCGGGCATGGGGCGCGTGATCACGGCATCACGGTTCATCAAGGCCAAGATGCCGTTCGGCAAACCTGACCTCACAGACGATGAAGCGTTCGACGTCGCCGCCTTTATCAACTCGCAGCCGCGGCCGATGCTGAGTCCGGAGAAACTTGCGAGCGACTACCCGGACAGGGCGACCAAACCCATCGACTCCCCATATCCGCCGTACGCGGATCCCTTCACCGTCGATCAGCACCGCTTTGGTCCGTTCCAGCCGATCGAAGCGTTCTACAAAAAGAAGTAGGTTGCCATGTTCTCGCGACTTCTGGCCATCGGCGCTCTTGCGTTGTCCCTGTTGCCTGCCCAGGCGCAGACGTGGACCCCACTTTTTAACGGCCACGATCTGACCGGCTGGACACCGAAGTTCGCCAAACACGAGCTGGGCGTCAACCTGCACGACACCTTTCGTGTGGAAGACGGTGTGTTGAAGGTGGCCTACGACAAGTGGACAAGTTTTGACGGCGAGTTTGGTCACCTGTTCTACGCGCAACCCTACTCGCACTATCGCATCGCCGCCGAATATCGATTTGTCGGCGAACAATTGCCGGCCGCCGCGCGGGGTGTCGGGTGGGCGGTCCGCAACAACGGTTTCATGCTGCATGCGCAGGACCCCAAAACGATGGTTCGTGATCAGGATTTTCCGATCTCGATCGAAGTGCAGTTCCTCGGGGGGTTAGGTACGGGTGTGCGACCGACCGCGAACCTCTGCACGCCGGGCACCCATGTGGTGCTTGGTGGGCAGCTCAGGACCGCGCACTGCACCAACTCCAACGCCAGGACGTATCACGGCGACCAGTGGGTGCGTGTCGAGGTGCTGGTGCTGGGCGACGACTTGATTCGTCACTACGTCGAGGGCGAGGTGGTGATGGAGTACACCAAGCCGCAGATCGGTGGCGGAAATGTGTCACCGACCGATCCAGCCATCAAAATTGACGGCACACCGCTGACGGGCGGATTTATCGCGATCCAGTCGGAAACCGCACCAACGGAGTTCCGGAAGATCGAGATTCAGAACCTCGAGCACTGCAAGGCGGACATCACGGCCTGCACCGGCCGTTGGTGAGAGAAAAAGGAACGAACAGGTCGCCCGTGCACGTATTGTCCTGACATGGACAACACCCCCCTTCGAGTCCGGCCCGGCGTCGCCCTGGTGATCCTGCAGTGGCTGTTGACCTACGTCCTGCCCGCCGTCGCTCCCAACGCTGAAGTGGCTGAGGTGCCCCTCAGTCTCATCGGGATGGTGGGTGGCCTCATCTGCGGTGTGGGCATTGTCATCTGGTGGCTCGCCTTCAGCCGCGCGCGGTGGTTCGAGCGAATCGGTGCGCTGGCGCTGATCGTCGTCGCACTGCTCGTGACCAGAATCCTGGTCGATCCTTCGATTGAAAACGCGGGCATGGGTTTTCTGCTGTTTATTGGCGCAGTGCCCGGCTGGAGCCTGGCGCTCGTGGTGGGCGCGGCGGTCGCCACGAAACTTTCCGGCGCTGGTCGCATGGTCGCGTTGACCGTCGCGATAGTCCTGTCGTGTGTGCCGTGGATGCTGTTGCGGACCGGCGGCGTGGACTCAACCGGGTCCGAGTACCACTGGCGATGGACGCCCACACCCGAAGAGATCCTGCTCGCGCGTGGCGACGATGTGCCTCCCGTCGTCGCTGCACCGCCCGTGGTCTCTCCTGATCCGGTTGCACCCGAGGTGGTCGCCCCCGCCCTGAGCGAGGCCGTCCCCGGCCGAGTCGAAGGGCGAGTCGAAGGGCCAGTCGAAAGGGTCGAATGGCCCGGCTTCCGCGGCCCGCTTCGTGACGGTGTGGTGCGAGGCGTCCGCATCAACACTGACTGGACGACCTCGCCGCCGGTCGAGTTGTGGCGTCGCCCCATCGGTCCCGGCTGGTCATCGTTTTCAGTCCAGGGCGATCTGATCTACACGCAGGAGCAACGCGGCGACGATGAGCTCGTGTCGTGTTACCGGCTGTCAACGGGGGAGCCCGTGTGGGGACATCGCGATGCCGTGCGCTTCTGGGAGTCCAACGGCGGTGCCGGTCCACGCGCGACGCCCACCATCCACGAGGGGCGCATCTACGCGTTTGGCGCGACGGGCATTCTCAACGCCCTTGATGCCCGAACGGGTGCGCGCTTGTGGTCCCGTCAGGTGGCGACCGACACCAAGCGGGAGCTGCCCATCTGGGGTTTTGCGAGTTCACCGCTGGTCATCGGCGACCTGGTCATTGTGGCGACGGCGGGAACACTGGCGGCGTACGAGCGCGTGACCGGCGATCACCGATGGACCGGCCCCTCCTATGGCGGCAGCTACAGTTCGCCCCACCGCGTGACGTTTGACGGCGTGGAGCAGGTCGTGTTGCTGGGTGGTCCTGGCGCGATCAGTGTGGCACCCGCAGACGGCACCGTTCTGTGGACGCATGTGTGGGAGCCCGGTCCGATCGTGCAACCGGCCTTGACGGCCGACGGAGACATTCTCATCAATGCCATCGCGACCACCGGCGGAATTGGTGTGCGACGGCTGGCGGTCACCCGCCCAGGCGGGGTGTGGACACTTGAAGAGCGCTGGACGTCGATCGGGCTCAAGCCGTATTTCAACGATCTCGTGGTGCACAAGGGCCACGCGTACGGGTTTGACGGCAGCATCCTGTCCGCCATCGATCTGACGGACGGCACACGCAAGTGGAAGGGTGGCCGGTACGGCAACGGCCAGCTCATCCTGCTGGCGGAGCAGGACCTGCTGCTGGCGATCTCGGAAGAGGGCGTACTCGCGCTGGTCTCCGCCACGCCGGACAAGTTCACCGAACTCGCGACCTTTCCCGCACTCGACGGCAAGACGTGGAATCACCCGGTCGTTGTCGGCGATACTCTGCTCGTGCGAAACGGCGTCGAGATGGTGGCCTTCCGCCTTCCGCGCTGATGGAATGAGGACACGATGGAGTTTGATCTGAAGGACGGCGTCGCCATTCTGCAGCGCACGCCGCAGACGTTGACGAGCCTGTTGTCAGGACTTTCTTCAGACTGGACGGACGCCACCGAGGGGCCAGACACGTGGAGTCCGTATATCGTGCTGGGCCATCTGATTCACTGCGAACGCGCAGACTGGATCCCCCGCGCGCGCATCATTCTTGAACAGGGTCCATCACGCAGATTTACGCCGCTCGACCGACTGGCGCAGCTGCGCGAGGGGCGCGATCGGTCGCTGGACGACCTGCTCGACACATTCGCCAAGCTTCGCGCCGGCAATCTCCAAACACTCGCCGGTTGGGAGTTGACCGACGTCGAGCTCGCGCTCGAGGGTGAACATCCCGAGTTCGGGGCGGTGACGATGCGGCAGTTACTGGCCACGTGGGTTGCCCACGACCTTGGCCACCTCGTCCAGATCAACCGCGTGCTGGCCAGGCAGTATCGCGATGCGGTCGGTCCGTGGCGGGCGTACCTCTCTGTGATGCGTTAACACGCGGGCCGAACCCGGAACCCATAACTTTGAACCCGGGAACCTCGCGTCTGGGATTACACTTGCCCCCGTGCGGACGCTCGGAGTGGGACTTGTCGGGGTGGGCTGGGTCGCGAGCCAGCATCTGGCTGCCTTTGCGAACAACCCTCACTGCCGCATCGTGGCGCTGTGTGGACGCGATGAAACGCGCGCCCGAAAGCGCCTTGCCGCCGACGGCCTGACCTTCCCGGACGCGCGGTTCACGACGCGTTTTTCGGCCCTGCTCGCCGCGCCGGATATCGACATCATCTCCATCGCCACACCCAATCACCTGCACGCCGATCAGGCGGTGGCGGCGGCGAAGGCCGGCAAACACCTCCTGCTGGAGAAACCCACAGGTCTTGATGAGGCCGAGCTCAAACGGATTCGCGACGCCGTCCGCCAGGCGGGTGTGCGCACCATCGTGTCGTTTGAGTTGCACTACAACCCCTACCTGCGATTCGCCAGATGGCTGCGCCAGGAAGGCTGGCTCGGCAAGCTGATCTTTGCGCGTTTCCAGTACCTCTCGCGCGTGACCGACTGGTATTCCGGGTGGTCGTGGGTCCGCACCACAAAAAGCGGTCGGAGTCATCTGCTTGCCGCCGGCTGCCATGCCGTGGATGCACTCCGATGGTGCACCGGCCTTGAAGTGACCGAGGTCTCGGCCTTTGCCTCCACGATCACGGCCGGTTACCAGTGGCCGACGTCGGTCATCGCCAACCTGAAGATGACCTCGAGCGGTGCGAAGCGTGGACAACCCGTGCTCGCACAACTGGTCAGCTCCACCGATCTGCAGATGCCGTACGCCTTCGGCGTCGAGATGATGGGCGACCAGGCCACCCTGCGCGATGACCTGATCCTCTGGCAGGACACGCCCGTGGATCTGGCCGCTCTCCGTCGGGCCTGTCCGTTCGACGATGTGACCCTGGTTGAGACGAAGACCTCCACCGGCGCTCCGGCGATTCGTATTGAGACGGCAATGCCCGGATCAGCGGATGTGGCGCATCATCCGTTTCAGGGCGAGATCGACGAACTGGTGGCCTGTGTCCTTGAGGACCGTGAGACCCACCTCAACGTGTTTGACGCCGAGGTCACGATGCGCGTGTGCCTCGCCGTGGATCGGTCGGCCGCGCGTGAGGGCCGCACGGTCAAGCTGACAAAGGGGACGCAATGACAGGTGACTGGACCAGACGCACGTTTCTGAAGACGACGGTTGGGGCGGTGGCGGCGGCGCCGCTCTCTCATGCCTGGCTGTCGGCGCAACCGGCCCCGCTGTTCAAGATTTCCCTGGCGCAGTGGTCGCTCCACCGCACGTTGCGCGCCAAGGAGATCGATCACCTCGATTTTGCGCGGGTGGCCAAACGTGACTTCGGCATCGAGGCCATCGAATACGTGAACTCGTTCTTCAAGGACAAAGCGCGTGATGCCGCCTATCTCGCCGAGATGAACAAACGCGCAGCTGATGAGGGCGTCACGCAGTACCTCATCATGTGTGACGGCGAGGGGCGCCTCGGGGATCCGGACGCGGCCCTGCGCACCACCGCCGTTGAAAATCATCGCAAATGGCTCGAAGCCGCCACGGTGCTCGGGTGCGTGACCATCCGCGTGAACGCCGCGAGCGTCGGGTCCTTCGAAGAGCAGCAGAAGCTGGCTGCAGACGGCCTGCGGCAACTCACCGAAATCGCCGCGCCAATGAACCTCAACGTCGTGGTCGAAAATCACGGCGGGCTGTCGTCAGACGGCAAGTGGCTGTCCGGCGTGATGAAGATGGTGGGCCATCCCCGCTGCGGCACGTTGCCCGACTTTGGCAACTTCTACGAATACGACCGCTACCAGGGTGTGGCAGACCTGATGCCGTTTGCCAAGGCCGTGTCCGCCAAAACGCACGACTTTGACGAGCAGGGCAACGAGGCGCAGAAGGATTACCGACGCCTGATGAAGACCGTGCTGGATGCCGGGTACCGGTCGTGGGTCGGGATCGAATACGAGGGATCCAAACTGCCCGAGCGTGAAGGCATCGCAAAAACCAAGGCGCTTCTTGAAAAAGTCCGTGCGGAGATGACCAAATGACCACACCCAAATCCCGTCGTCACTTCCTGAAAACCACCGCAGCGGCCGCGGTCGCTGCAGGCCTGGCCGGTCGAGAGGCCGACGCAGCCGAAGACCTCGAGCCCATTCCCCAGGCGCAGGCACGGCCCGCGCTCGGTCCGAACGATGTCGTGAAGATTGCGGTGATTGGCACCGGCGGCATGGGGACCGGTCATGCGGAAGCGTTTGCGAGGAACGCGCGCGATGGACGGCCCGTGCGTCTCGAAGCCCTGTGTGATCTGTGTGATCCGCGGCTGGCCAATGCGAAGGCACGGGTGGACAAGGTCCAGGGCGGAGACATCGCGACCTATCGCCGGCACGAAGAGGTGCTCGCACGTCCGGACATTCACGGCGTGCTCATCGCCACACCGGAACACTGGCATGGCCGCATGGCCGAAGAGGCGATCAAGGCCGGCAAGGACGTCTACGTCGAAAAGCCGATGACGCTGAACCTCAAGGATGCC
The DNA here is from genome assembly GCA_964423815.1 of uncultured Solibacteraceae bacterium. Lineage (GTDB taxonomy): Bacteria > Acidobacteriota > Vicinamibacteria > Vicinamibacterales > SCN-69-37 > SYFT01. The sequence continues at coordinate 17,773 of CAYRGW010000004.1, forward strand.
CAGCGCCTGCGGAAAGTGGTGCAGGCGAATCCGTCGGCGATCGTCGTGGTTGGCACCCAGTACGTGATGACGCCGTCGTACGTGGCCGCTGAAAAACTCATCGCGGAAGGCGCGATCGGCAAACCCGTCTGGAGCCAGACGAGTTATTGCCGGAACTCCAAGGTCGGTGAGTGGACCTACTACGCCATTGACCCCAACTGGAAGCCCGGTGAGAACCTCGATTGGGCGCAGTGGTGCAAGCCGCTCGGCAAGGCGTCGTGGAATCCCGAGATCTACGCGCGCTGGCGCCGATACAAGAAATATTCATCCGGCATCATCGGCGACCTGCTCGTGCATCACGTGACGCCGACCTTGAAGGCGCTCAATGTGGGCTGGCCCACACGTGTGGTGGCCACCGGCGGTCACATGGTCGACAAAGCCATGGAAAACCCCGACCAGATCAACATCAGCATCGACTTCGAGAACGATCACACGATGGTCGTCGCAGGTTCGACGTGTAACGAGCTGGGTCTGGAGCGGATCATCCGCGGCCACAAGGCCAATCTGTTTGTGGGTGGACGCAACGCGATCATCCGTCCGGAGCGCATCTGGGCGGACGAGATCGAAGAACGCGAAATTGCTCCGGAGGGTGAGGTCCTCGATCCTCAGGAGATGCTGCGTCGTCACTGGGTGGACAGCATCCGCACCCGAGAGAAACCCAAGAGCGACGTTGAACTGGGCACCAAGGTCATGGTGATCGTGGACCTGGCGCAGCGCTCGTTCTGGGAACGTGCCGCCTTCGGCTTCGACCCGCGCTCGGGGAAGGTTCGCAAGCTCTGAGCACCGACGTGCTGCGGTTCGCCACCGCAGCCATGGCGACGCGGTTCGAGCTGGTGCTGCCTGCGGCGCGCTCGACCTTGGCACTCGCGCCCATCGGCGAGCTGGTCATGGCCGAAATCGACGAGTGGCACCAGCGCCTGAATCGTTTTGCGCCCGACAGCTGGGTCACACATGCCAATCGAACCGCCGCGACGACGGCGGTTCGATGTGATGAAGACGTGTGGGCGATGTTGGTGGATGCGCAGGCCGTGTGGCGGGCGTCAGGCGGGGCGTTCGACATCACACGCGGGCACGGCGACGCGCTCAGCCTCGACGCGACCACACGGACGGTGCGATTCTGCGACCCGGCGATGACGATGGACCTCGGTGGTATTGCGAAGGGCCATGCACTTGATTGTTGTGCCCGGATTCTCCGCGCCCATGGGGTGACCTCCGCGTTTTTGCACGGCGGCACCAGCAGCGGGATCGCGATTGGCCTCGACCCGACGGGTGAATCCTGGCACATCGGACTCCGGGACCCCGCCTTCACCAAGGCTACGGCGGGCAGGCCCCGGAACTCCGGGACTTCGGGACTTCGGATTGTCGACTTCGCGTTTTCTGTCTCAGATGCCGGAGCGCAGACCCATCCGCACATCGTTGATCCACGATCAGGTGTGCCTGTCGAGGGAGCGATGACGTCGGTGGTGGTGACGGGACCGTCGGCGCGTCTGTGCGACGCGTGGTCAACCGCGTACGTCGTTCTTGGTCCAGCGGCGGTTGTCCGGGGACACACGAGAGTTGGCCAGACGATCAGAATTGGCGCACAATCTCCACGGCATGGATAGACGAACGTTTCTTGGTCAGACCCTCAGCGCGTTTGGTGGCGTGGCGCTGCTGCCCACGGCGGCAGACCTGCTTCCTTTTCTCACCCAGACGGCCGTCGTCAAAGTCGGCATTGTGGGTACCGGTCGTCACGGCCGGGCGATCATCACGGAGCTTCAGAAGATTCCGCAGGTCGAGATCGCCGCGGTGTGTGATCGATCCGAGGCACGCTTGGCGCTCGCCACGCAGCGCGCGCAGTCGGCCGCCACATTCACCGACCACACGGTGATGCTTGCGCAACGGCCGGACGTGACCGCAATTGTGGTGGCCACGCCGACACACCTGCATCGGGCGATTGTGGAGGATGTGATCGCGGCGGGGCGTCATGTGTATTGTGAGGGGCCGATCGCGTCCACGGTCGAGGATTGTCGCGCGATGGCGGCCGCCGCGGCGTCGGCCAAGACGATCTGTCAGGCGGGATTTCAGGGTCGGTCCAATCCGACCTACAAACGGGCGCAGCCACTCGTCCGCACAGAACTCCGCGATCTTGTCTCGATGTCCGCGCAGTGGCACCGGAAGACGTCGTGGCGTTTTCCCTCCGGCGGTGGTGACACGGATGCACAGGCCAACTGGCGGCTGGACCCGGCAGTGTCGCTGGGATTGGCCGGCGAGGTCGGAGCGCAGCAGTTTGATGTGGCCCACTGGTGGCGCGGGTCGTATCCGGCTCGGGTCATCGGACGGGGCGGTGTTCGGCACCATAAGGATGGTCGCAGCGTCCCGGACACGATCGACCTCGACCTGATTTGGGCGGACGGTGTGACCCTGCGGTACAGCGCGACCCTGGCCAACTCCTCCGGCGCGCAATTTGAGGTGGTGAACGGTGTCAATGGATCGATCCGGTTGAACTGGACCCACGGATGGTTGTTCAAGGAAGCCGACGCGCCGACCCAGGGCTGGGAGGTCTACGCCACACGTCAGCAGATTTTCAACGAGGAGGGCATTGTGCTGATCGCCAATGCCACGCAGTTGGCCGAGCAGGGCAACCTGCAAGCCGGTGCGGGCCTGCCACATCCGTCGTTGTACTACTCGCTGATGGACTTCCTCAAGAGTGTGACGGAAGGGGCACCGGTCGCCTGTTCATTGGCTGAAGGCGCGCGCGCGTCGATCGTCGGGATTCTGGCCAATCAGGCGATCGTGACGGGCCAGGAAGTCGTCGTCGCGCTGGACTGACGCGCGCGCTGACCGGCTCCGAGGTCAGAAAGCGCCGGCGTACCACGCGAGAAATGATCGCCACGTTTCCGATGAAACAACGGGTCCCATCGTGATTTGGACGGCGACAAAAAACACCAGCGACAACGGATACGCAAGCTGCCGCTGACCGGAGCGGTAGTCGCCGATGATGAGCGCGAGCAGAATCAGTTCCACGGTCAGAAAACTTCCGTGCAGCGCCTGCATGAAGTCCACATGTGGCGCGAGAACGCGCGCGTACAGGCGAGTCAGCGCAGGTGGAAATGCCAGCAGCACCGTGGCGACCATGAACCGTTTGTGCGCGGCGGGGCGACGCACGTTCAGGAGCGCCAGCGTCACCAGGACGATCAAAAACGCGATCGAAGGAAGGTCGATAAAGGCCAGGAGCGGCGGCAGAAACGGCGGCATGGCCGTGTTGTGGTGCATCACCTGTACCATGTACAGCGCGCTGCCGATCATGACGGGCAGGAGCGCCAGCGCGACCCAGGCGACACGCCGATGCCAGACGCGAAGCCCACGCGCCATCAGCCACGACTGCACAATGAGCGCGACCACCCATCCTGTGGCGGACACGCCGTGGACGGTGTGCCACGTCGTGCCACCAGTAAGCGGCTGAAAAAATGACGGCCAGAATCCGGCAACAATGGCTGCCAGGGCGACGAGCAAGTACCAGTGTGCAAAACGGTACGACATGAACGCTCCGTGGCTGGGGTGGCCGATTCTACATCAGCACTACGATAGGACATGCGTGGGTTGTCCCCCATCGTTCTTGCAAGCGTGCTGCTGTCGGCCTGCGCCAGCGCGCCGACGGTCGAGTCATTTCCGCCGCTGACGCCCTCGGAACGTTCCTGTGTCGACCATGCCGATGGGGTGACCTGGGTGCGCACCGCGCCGCCCGCCCATCAGACGACGCTTGATGCGTGGTGTGCGTCCGTCGGGCCCCCGTGGCGTCACACGGGTGTGCCGGTCGCCCCGCCTCCCGAAACCCTCATCGTCATCAGCTGGAACATGAACGTGGGCCGTGGCAGTCTTGACGACCTGCTTGCCCACCTCAGAGCTGAGTTCAAGGAGGAGTTGCTGCAGGAACGAGCGGGCCTGGTGCTGCTCCTGCAGGAGGTGCATCGCGAGAGCGCCACCGTGCCCGCGTTGCCACGCTTCCCGCGCGCAGTGCCGAGGCAGATACGTCCGCCTGTGTCCGCACCAGACATTGAGCAACTCGCGCAGGCAGTGGGCATGTCTGCCGTCTATGTACCGTCAATGCGAAACGGTAGCGGCGCTGTTGATCCGCAGGACCGCGGCAATGCGATCCTCACCACCGAGACGCTCGGTGCGCCGACCGCCATCGAGTTGCCGTTTGGACGCCAGCGTCGTGTCGCCGTCGGTGCGACCATCCACGACATCCGGTTCATCTCGGTGCATCTGGATACGAGCCGCGCCCGCGTGTTGCAGGCGGAAGCGCTCGCCGCGGCCGACCTCCCGATCGTGTCGGGCACCGTGGTGGCCGGCGATCTGAATTCTGTTGAGGGGCGCAACGACGGCAGTCACAAAACCCTGGCCAGCCGCTTTCCCTCACAGCCCTGTGGCGACACGCGCACCCATGCGTGGCCGTGGCGACTTGAAATGTTCTTCGGGGGCTGGGTTGGCAGACTCGATCACATCTTCACGAGCCTGCCGGCGGGTCGGTGGTCAACCAGTTGTTCGACCGTTCCGCACTTCTTCGGATCCGATCACCGGCCGCTGGTGCTGGTGCTGCGGGTGGTCCGTTAGCTCACACCTCGGTCTTGCGGTGGGCCACCATGCGCAACGCGCCGTTGATCGCCGCGTGCAGGAGGAGGTACACCACAATCGCCACCACATACGAGATCATGAATTGTGATCCACCCACGGACGGATCATTGAGCAGCCCCTTGAAGGGCGCGAGCAGCGGGGAGGTGGCCGCGGCAATAAACCTGGCAAACCCCGCGCTCTCACGGGCGCCGAGCGCCTCAAGCAGGATCGAGATCCCAATGAGTCCGTAGATCAGGAAGAACACGTAGTCCACGACCTGCGAGATACGCGCCGCGACGGTCCCGCGCTCAATCCGGGACTCGGTGGTTTCGACCTCGCGCACGGCCTTTGACTTCATCGAATCAGCCAGTGCTTCGGTCCGCTCGCGTACTTCAGACGTCCGTACCACCGTCTCCGCCGCCACATCGTCATGCACCCGCTGGCTGACGTCGGACTTGATGGCCTCATGCTGGCGACGCTGGCGCTCTTCCTCGGCGGCGAGGGTCTGATCCTGATTCATCTTTGGACTCCTGACAGAGAGTCCAGTGCAACACAGAAGGCGGACCAGCGGTGTGCCACAAGAGACATCGTTGGCGGAACGGGCTGGTAACCTGAACTTGTCCGATGATCAAAATCCCTGCGCTTGCCCCAAGTCTCATCGTGTTGTTCCTCACCGCCGGGTCGATGGCGTGCGTCACGCTTGAGCAACTGCGCGGTCTGGTGCAGGCTCCGCAATTTTCCGAGGTGGACGATCGACGGGCGGAGATTCGGCTCGTGGGGCCGAGTGCCACGGCTCCGCTGGGCGGGGCGGCGATTCGGTTGTGGACGCGGGTCCACAATCCCAACGCCTTTGGTCTTACGCTCGCGACACTTCGCGGCTCGTTGTTTCTGGAAGGCAGCCGCGCAGCTGAGGCCGATTTTCCTCTCGGCCTGCCGCTGACGGCAGGCGGCGACTCGGTGATTCCGCTCGACCTGCGCGTGAGTTTCTCAGACGTGCCCGGACTGGCCAATGCCATTCGCCGCGCGGTGTCCGGCGAGCCGCTGGCCTATCGGCTCAACGGCACTGTTGGCGTTGATGCCCGTCAGTTCGGCACACCCACCTTCGGTCCGATGGATCTGCTGACCGGAAACATCCGGACACGCTGAGCCCGGCCCTGGAGAGGGTCCAGCATCCACGCGGCCATTGACACGTGGTGCATGCAATGTGCATATTGCATGGTATGGGCACCAAGACGATTTCTCTGAAAAACGAGGCCTATGCGCGGTTACGAGCGGCCCGGCGGTACCCCGATGAGTCGTTCAGCGAAGTCGTCCTGCGTGCGACGTGGCCGGAAGACACCGCGACGGCCGGGTCATTCTTGCGTTTGCTTCGGCAGCGACGCGTGCACTTCACAGACGATGAAATCGGCCGGATCGAAGAGCTGAAACGGGCCGATACGCCGCCGGAGGACAAGTGGGCCGCGCGCTGATCCTGGAGACGACCTTTCTGATCGACCTGGATCGTGAGGAGCGACGGGGACAGCCCGGTCCGGCGGTCACGTTTCTTGAGCGCGAACCCGATGCACGCCTGTACGTCCCTTCAGCAGTGGCCGGCGAACTTGCCGGAGGGCCATCCTCGCGCGACCGCGACAAATGGGAAGCGTTTATCGGGCCGTTGTTCGTGCTGCCGCCCACACCCGACATCTGCTGGCAGTACGGCCGGATCGTCCGTCACCTGAAAGACAACGGCCAACTGATCGGCACAAACGATCTGTGGATCGCCGCGACGGCTGTCGTCCACAACATGCCCCTTGCGACGCGCAACGCCGCACACTTCAGGCGCGTGCCGGATCTGGAACTCGAGACGTACTGAGACGTGCGTACTTTGCCCCGTGTTATGCTCTCCCCCGACGTTATGTCACTCGTTGCCAAGCGCATGCAGATGAAGATCAAGCGGGCCTCGCTCAAGCGGGTCCCGCGCGCATTGGCGGACGTAATGACGGCCTGACGGTTCTTTCACCACAAGTCAGCCCACTCTCTTTACCCGCTGATGCGCGCAAGCGCCCAGCGGGTTTTTTTATGTCTCCAGACAGGCGTAATGACCACGACGACAAGGACGATCGCGATGAAGAAGATTGAAGTAGGCGTACTCGGTGCCACCGGCATGGTGGGGCAACAGTTCATCAGCCGGTTGGCGAACCATCCCTGGTTCGACGTGACCTGGTTGGCCGCAAGTGAACGCTCTGAAGGGAAGCGCTACGACTCCGCCGCACCGTGGCGATTGTCAACGCCGACTCCAGACGCCGTTCGTCCAATGATCATGAATGCCTGCGAACCGGGCCGTGGCCCGAAGGTCGTCTTTTCCGCTCTTGATGCCTCCGTCGCAGGCGAGGTGGAAGCCGCCTTCGCCGCCGCCGGACACATCGTCCTCAGCAACGCACGCAACCACCGGATGGATCCGCTGGTGCCGTTGCTGATTCCTGAAGTGAACGCGGATCACCTGGCACTCCTGAAGGAGCAACAGGCCGCCAAAGGATGGTCAGGCGCCATCGTCACCAATCCCAACTGCTCAACCATCGTGCTTGCGATCGCCTTGGCCCCGCTGCGCCAGTTCGGTCTGACCCGCGTGGTGGTGTCGACGATGCAGGCGGTGTCAGGGGCTGGGTATCCCGGTGTGCCCTCACTGGACATCCTCGGCAACCTGGTGCCGTATATCGGCGGCGAAGAAGAGAAGATCGAAGCCGAGACCAACAAGATCCTCGGCGCCGATGGTGGTCGTGACCCGCACCCGGTCGTCATCAGCGCACACACCAACCGTGTCCCGGTGATCGATGGCCACACGATGACGGTGTCGGTGGAGCTGGAGTCCCGGCCATCCGTGGAAGAAGTGACCGAGGCGTTCCGCCAGTTCAGTGGCCGCCCGCAGGCGTTGAAATTGCCCACGGCCCCTGTGCCGGCGATCGTCGTACACACTGAAGCGAATCGACCGCAGCCACGGCTGGATGCCGACCTCGGTGACGGCATGGCGGTGTCGGTGGGCCGTGTGCGCACGTGCCCGGTCTTCACGCACCGGTTCGTGACGCTCGGCCATAACACCGTCCGCGGTGCCGCCGGTGCGTCCATCCTCAACGCGGAACTGATGCAGGCGGATGGGTCATGGTTGTCCTGAAGTTCGGGGGCACGTCGGTTGCCGACCGCGCCGCGTTGCAACGGCTGATCAGGATCGTTCGCGACACCGGAGGGCCGCAGGCCGTCGTGGTGTCCGCGCTTGGAGGCGCGACCGACCGCCTGCTTGGAATCGCCGCCCAGGCGGGCGCTGGTGATGCCGACGGCGCGCGGATCATCGTGCAGCAACTGCTCGACCGGCACGTGGAAGTAGTGGGCGTCATCAGCGACGGGACCCTTCGCAAGGACGTCGAACGTTTCCTGCTCGCGGAGTTCGAGGAACTTCGCCGTGTCGTAGACGCGCTCAGTGTGCTGCGCGAAGTGTCGCCCCGATGGCTTGATGCGATTGCCGCCGTCGGCGAGATCTGCAGTAGTCGGATTGTCGCGGCCGCCCTCACCAGTGAGGGAGTGCCTGCGGCGTGGGTGGATGCGCGGCAGGTCATGGTCACCACAAACGCGTTTACTGCGGCGCCACCGTTGATGGCCCAGACCACTGTTCGCGCGCGCGCGGCGATGATGCCACTCTTGCACGCCGGCACGGTTCCCGTCATGGGAGGATTTGTCGGCGCGACCGAGCAGGGCGTCACGACGACACTGGGGCGTGGAGGGTCTGACTATTCCGCTGCAATCCTTGGCGCCTGCCTCGATGCGTCAGAAATTCAGATCTGGACCGACGTGGACGGGATGTTGACTGCGGACCCGCGATTGGTGCCCGGTGCGCGACTGGTGCCGCAGCTATCGTTTGCCGAGGCCTCCGAATTGTCGTACTTCGGCGCAAAGGTTCTCCATCCTTCGACGATCCTGCCCGCGGTCGACAAGAACATCCCGGTCCGTATCCTCAACTCGCGGAATGCGGGCGTGGCCGGCACACGCATCACTGCATCCCGTCCCGCGACCGGGCAGCCTCTCACCGCCGTCGCCAGCAAACGTGGTGTGACGGTGGTCGACATCGCCTCCACGCGCATGCTGATGGCCCACGGTTTCCTGCATCGTTTGTTTGGCGTGTTTGAAAAACATGCGACGTCGGTCGACGTGGTGACGACCTCTGAGGTCTCCGTGTCGGTGACGGTCGACGATGTCCGGCGATTGCCGGCCGTGATTGCCGAGTTGAGCGAGTTTGCCGATGTCACCCGCGAAGACGACATGGCGGTGTTGTGCGCGGTGGGTGAGGGCATCGCCGGGGACGCCCGGTTCGTGGGCGAACTGCTCCGCGCGCTGGGGCCCGTCCCCATTCGGATGTTGTCGCAGGCCGCCGAACGACGGAACATTACCCTGGTGATTCCCGATACTGAACTGCCCACCGCGCTTGCGCGGGTCCACGAGGTCTTTTTCTCATGACACGCATCCTTCTGCTCGGGCACGGGCGTATGGGACGACTGGTCGAATCACTCGCGTCCGAGTGTGACTGTCAGATCGTCCAGGTGGTCACCAGTGTCGGTGGCGCGATGGTGATCGAAGCGTTGGACCAACCGGTGGATGTGGCGATTGATTTCACGACACCCGACGCCGTGCTCGCCAACGTGGTGGCGCTCGGTCGTCGCGGTATCAGTGTCGTGATTGGGACCACGGGCTGGCAGGCCGTGGAGCCTGACGTGCGCGCGGCCGTGGAACAGTCGGGGATCGGCGCGTTGGCCGCGTCCAACTTTTCCATCGGCCTGCACGTGTTTCGGCGCGCGGTGGCCGCTGCGGCGGAGGGGTTTGCCTCCGACGAGACGGTCGGGGCCTGGGTTCACGAAGCGCATCACATCCACAAGAAGGACGCGCCCTCCGGCACCGCGCTGACACTGCGCGCGACGGTCGAGCAGGCCGGTTACCGCCGGCCTGTTGATGTTTCGTCCACTCGGGCGGGCGCGATCCCCGGCACACACACGGTCGGGTTTGACGGTCCCAGTGAAACCGTCACCCTGACCCACACGGTGCGGGACCGCGCGGTCTTCGCCCGGGGCGCATTGGACGTCGCGCGCTGGCTGGCGGGACGACGAGGGTGGTTGACGATCGATGACTTCATAAGCGGGAGAGAGCAGCGATGAGAGTTCCATTTACCGGCGTAGGCACAGCACTGATCACTCCGTTCACGGCCGATGGGTCGCTCGACGAACCGGCCATCAGCCGGCTCGCACGCCGACAAATCAACGCCGGTGTGCATGTCCTCGTCCCCTGCGGCACCACCGGCGAGACGCCGACCCTGTCGTTTGACGAACGGCGTCGTGTCATTGAGTTGGTGGCCGCCGAAGCCACAGGCCGCGCGCTGGTGCTCGCCGGCGCGGGCGGTTACGACACCAAAGAAGTGATCCACATGGCCGCAATGGTGAAGGCGGCCGGCGCCGACGGCATCCTCTCGGTCACGCCGTATTACAACAAGCCGACTCCCGAAGGCCTCTACCAGCACTACGCGGCCATTGCAGGGTCCACCGATCTGCCGATCATCGTGTACAACGTGCCCGGCCGCACGGGCTGCAACATCGATCCGGCCACGCTGGTCCGTTTAGCCGGTATTCCCAATATCATCGGCGTCAAGGAAGCGTCCGGCAACATTTCGCAGATCGCCGAGATCTGCCACGCCGTGCCGTCGGACTTCATCGTGATGTCCGGAGACGATGCGATTACGTTGCCGCTGATGGCGTTGGGTGGGCACGGGGTCATTTCGGTGGCCTCCAATGAGGTGCCGGCCGAGATGGTGCAGATGGTGGAAGCGTTTGAGCGCGGCGCGTTGGCCGACGCACGGTTCTGGCACAACAAGTTGTTGCCGATCATGCAGATGAACTTCATCGAGTCCAATCCCGGGCCGGTGAAGTTTGCCATGGCGGCGATGGGACTGTGCGAGGACGTATTCCGGTTGCCGGTCGTGTCGCCGCGCCCGGCCTCGCGGGAAAAAATTCTCGGCGTGTTGCGGGATCTCGGACTGCCAGTGGTGGCCGGTGAAGGCGCTGGAGTACGGTCATGAGTGATCTGGCGGAGCGTATCGGCCTACTGTTTGCCGGCGGCACCGACGCGGACAAGGACGAGGCGCGTCGCGCCTTCCTGGAGTTGCAGCGCGCGCTGAGCGACGGCGAGATTCGCGCCGCCGAGCCTGATACGTCGGCGCCGAGTGGCTGGCGTGTGAACGCGTGGGTAAAGCAGGGCATTCTCCTCGGCTTCCGTTTTGGTGACGTCGTGGACATGTCGGGCGACCACGGGCGCTGGCCGTTTTACGACAAGGACACGATGCCGCTCAAAAGGCCAGGCCTGGGCGCCGGCGTGCGCATCGTCCCTGGCGGATCCACCATTCGGGAAGGTGCGTATGTCGCGGCGAGTGTGGTGTGTATGCCCCCGATGTATATCAATATTGGCGCGTACGTCGGCGAAGGCTCGTTGGTCGATTCACATGCGCTTGTCGGGTCGTGTGCGCAGGTCGGTCAGCGTGTGCATATTTCCGCCGCCGCGCAGATTGGTGGCGTGATTGAACCCGTTGGCGCGTTGCCGGTGATCATTGAAGATGATGTGCTGGTGGGGGGCAACACGGGGATCTACGAAGGCGCGGTCATCAAAACCCGTGCGGTGATCGCCGCCGGTACGGTGTTGACGGGATCAACGCCCGTGTACGACCTGGTGCACGGCGTGATCATCAAGCCGGAGCCCGGTCAACCTCTGGTGGTGCCGGCCGGCGCCGTGGTGGTTCCCGGCGCCCGAGCCGTGACGGTTGGTGCCGGCAAGGACTGGGGCCTGTCGCTGGCCACGCCGGTCATTGTGAAATACCGGGATGATCGAACGGACACACGGACTGAGTTGGAATCATGGATACGCTAAGAGCGTTTCACATGGAGGCATGAAGGCATGGAGCGTGTCTGACAGGGGTTGGGAGCCCGGCTTTGCCGATCGTGCCAAGCCGCCGGAGGCGGCCCCAACCCTCGCTGTTCGAAGTCTCCTTGGTCTCTTCATGTCTTCATGTCTCTATGTGAGTGAACTTATGCGAGGGTTTTGTGGATCACGCAGAGCTGCTGTCGTTTGCGCGCGCGCTTGTTGACATTGACTCGACCACCGGTCGCGAGCAGGAGGTGGCGGGCTTTATCGCGCGCACACTGCGCGATCGCGGGTGGTACGTCGATCAGCAGCCGCTGACCGACGGTCGATTCAACGTCATCGCGCGCGTCGGCGATCCAACGGTGGTGATGTCGACACACTTCGACTGTGTGCCGCCGTTTTTTCCGAGCCGTGTCGAGGGTGGCCGTCTCTACGGACGGGGCGCCTGCGACGCCAAGGGCATTCTTGCCGCGCAGGTTGCGGCGGCGGAGCGCGCCCGGCTCGCGGGGCGCACCGACGTCGGGCTGTTGTTTGTGGCAGGCGAAGAGCGAGGTAGCGACGGCGCCAAGGCCGCCAACGAGTGGGCGAACGCGTCGAAGATTCTGATCAACGGTGAACCTACCGACAATCGACTCGGGCTCGCGACCAAGGGTGTGTACCGCGCTCGACTGACCGCCAGCGGTCGGGCAGCGCATTCCAGCCTGCCGCACCTGGGTGAATCGGCCATCGAAAAAATGCTTGATGCCCTGGTCGCGCTGCGCGAGACCGAATGGCCGGTGGACGAGTTACTGGGGCCGACCAACTATTCGATTGGCCTGATGAGTGGCGGCGTGGCCCCGAACGTGATTCCACCCTCCGCTTCGGCCGAGCTGATGTTCCGGACGGTGAGTGACTATCGCGAGGTGCGCGACCTGCTGGAGGACGCGATTGGGACCTGTGCCACCATCGAAGACGTGCTGGTCGTGCCGCCCGTCCGGCTGCACACCATCGACGGATTCGACACCGCCGTCTTCGCCTACACCACCGACGTCCCGTTCCTGACCCATTGGGGTGTGCCGATGCTGCTCGGCCCAGGGTCGATCACCGTGGCCCACACCGATGACGAATCGATCGACCTCGCCGAACTCGACGCCGCCGTCGTCCTCTACGAACGCCTGCTGGCCATTAATCAGCCGTAGCGCCGATAGGGTTCTGGGTTCAAGGTTCTGGGTGCAGGGTGCACCCAGAACCATGAACCCAAGCCCCGCTGGGGTAGGATCTGGGCATGCGCAATCTGCTGAAAAATTCCAGCCTCGTCGTGGTGTGTGTGGCGGCCGTGTCTGCGGTGGCCTTGGGCCAGCAGGCGGGCATAAACCAGCAACCACCAAACGCCCCAACTCAGAAGCCCGCGTTTGACGGCCAGACGCGTGCACCGGAAAACAAGTCCAACGTCGCGTTCGACGTGGTCACGGTCGCCGAGGGCCTCTCAGCCCCGTGGGGACTGGCCTTTCTGCCGTCCGGCAAGATGCTCGTCACCGAAAAGGCCGGGCAGTTGAGAGTGGTCGCCGTCGACGGCACGATGTCGCCGCCCGTCGAGGGGATTCCCCCGGTGGACGGGCGCGGACAGGGCGGCCTGCTCGACGTGGCGCTGGACCCCGCGTTTGCGACCAACCAGCTCATCTACTGGAGTTTCTCCGAGCCGCAGGCCGAGCGCATGAACAACACGGCGGTCGCACGCGGCAAGTTTGTCGACGGCGCGACCCCGCGAGTCGAGAACGTCCAGGTGATTTACCACCAGGCGCCGTCGGTCGCGTCCAGCGGGCACTTCGGTTCACGTCTGGCGTTTGGCCGTGACGGCACGTTGTTTGTCACGCAGGGGGACCGCCAGGCGAATCCGAACCGTGAGCTCGTCCAGAAGATGGACACGCTCATCGGCAAGATTGTGCGCATCAATCCCGACGGCTCCATCCCGAAGGACAACCCGTTTGTCGGCAAGGAGGGCGTGCGCCCGGAGATCTGGTCGATCGGTCACCGGAATTCGCAGGCCGCTGCGATTCATCCGACCACCGGTGAACTCTGGGAAGTGGAACATGGCACCCGCGGTGGCGACGAACTCAACATCGTCCGCAAAGGGCTCAACTACGGATGGCCCGACGCCGCGTACGGCATCGAATACCGCGGCCAGCCGATTCGTGAGGGCCTGACGGCACGCCCCGGCACCGAACAGCCCACTTACTACTGGGATCCCGTCATCGCGCCGAGCGGCATGATGTTCTACACCGGTGACCTGTTCCCGGCGTGGAAGGGCAGCCTCTTTATCGGCGGCCTCGCGTCAACCAATCTCGTCCGCCTTGATCTCAAGGGCGACCGTGTCGTCGGCGAAGAGCGTCTGCTCAAGGACCTGCAGCCGGCGCCCGCGCGCATCCGCGACGTGCGACAGGGACCCGACGGTGCCGTCTACATTGTCACCAACGCCACCACCGGGTCAGCCGGCGCAGTCCTGAAGCTCGTTCCGAAGAAATAAAGAAAAAAGACGTCGGGTGTCTTTTTCCGCTCTAAGCGATGCAGAAAAAGACACCCGACGTCTTTTTTAATTGAACGCCCAGACGGCGAGCCCGACGATGGTCACCGCGAGGAAAAAGATCACCTTGCCGACCAGTTGAGCCTTGGTGATCGCTGCCGGGTCATCAGCCGCCACTTTTTTGGCGAGCGAATGCGCGAAGCCAATCGCCAGCGTCATCAGGATCACGACGGTGAGTTTCGCGTGGAAGAGGCCGGGCATGTTGCCAAAACCCTCCCACTTGGTGAACACCAGCGTGAGGCCGGTCAGCCAGAGGATCACAAGTCCGATGTCGCCGACCCGCGCGATGGCCGGGGGAAACTTCTTCAGGGCGCGCCGCTCCTCGGGCGTCGCCTTCGCCATGAGGCCGGCCATCACCATGTTGCCGAAGCCGGCAGAAAACCCCATCGCAAGGCCAAGAAAGTGCAGCACGAGTAACGCGCGAACCGCTTCAAACATTTTTCACTCCCATCGGTAGCGGGCGGGTCAGGCAGGTTGGCCCGCCACCACCCATCAACGAAATGTCCGCTCCATCGTAAACCCGCACGTCGGCGCCCGCACGTTCCAATGCGGCGCGAGTCTGTGGATTACCCTCCACCATCACACATCGACGAGGCGCGACGGCCAGGACATTGGCACCCATTGAGTCAAATTCTTCATCAGGCACCTCCACGAGGCTGTACCCCAGGTCGAGCAGCCGCTCGCGGAACGACACCGGCATCAGCGGCGAATACACGACAGCCAGGTCCACATCGACGGGACTGATGATCGACATCAGGTGGAACACGTCCCCGGGGCCCCGATAGTGCGGCAAATGAACCACGATCAATTCGTCGATGGTGTCGCCGAGCAGATCGCGAAGCTGTCGGATGCCCTCGTCGTTGGTCCGGTAGCCGCGTCCCACGGCGGCCAGTCGGGGCCCAAGCCAGGGGAAGGCGCCCCCCTCGAGTTTTCCTGGTGCTTGTATCTCGCCAAGGACGGGGATCCCCAGCTGCCGGTACGACTCGCCGAGCGCCGCAGGTTCCCCGGCACGCTGCGGTTTGCCCATCCGGCACAAAATGGCACCCCGCGCCGACACGATCGACGCATCCCGCACATAGATGGCGTCCAGCGTCAGGCCCTCGTGTGCCGCTTGGATGGGCACGACCGATGTGTGCGCGGCACACATGGAGGCAAACGCGTCGAATTGTTCACACGCTCTCGCGAGATCCGGAGGCGCGGTGAAGTGCAGGTCACGCCACTCGCGCGCGATCTTGTCCGCACTGCCGAACGCGTCGCGAGGGTGACGCACGAGGATCTGCGACCAGGGGCCGATGTCCGTCATTTGCGAGATACCCAGACATAGACAGGCAAACCAGCCATCAGCAGCAGGAAACCCCAATACACAGTTTCCGCTCCTGCGCCGCCGATCGCCCACAACGAATACGTGAACGCGAAGCCGGCAACGATGCGCATGCCGTGTGAGAGGGGAGTGCTCCCGACACGAAACGCCGCGAGCGCACAGAACGTGTAGGGAATCAACGTCGCCAGCGTCGCCAGCAGAATGATAAACGTGAACAGGTCGACCAGGCCGCGTGTGTAGTTGGAGGCAATCAACAACGACGCCAGCGTGCCCGCAATCACCATCCCCGTCACGGGTGTGCCGGTCGTGGACAGGCGGGTGAAGGCGCTCGGGAACAGGCCGTCACGGGCCACCGCGAGTGGCAGCTGGCCCACGACGAGCGTCCAGCCATTCAGCGCGCCAAAACACGAAACAGCGGCGCCCAACGCGACGAGCGCTGCCGCGCCATTACCAAACAACACACGGGCTCCATCGGCAAACGGCGCGGTGGACGAGGCCAGCACATCGGCAGGCACCAGCGACATCACGCCCATGGTGCTGACGATGTAGATGGCGGCGGCGAGGATGGTGCCCACGACCGTCGCTCGAGCGATGGTGCGCTGGGGATTGGCGATATTGCCGGCGGGAATCGTGGCGCACTCAAGACCGAGGAAGGCCCACAACGTGAGTGTGGCGACCTCCGTGATGCCGGCCGCGACCTCCCGCGGCCCCGTCGCCGTCACCACAAATGCCTCCGGGTTGAAGTAGAACAACCCGCCGATGCCCACGAGGGCCAGCGGCAGAATCTTCACCACCGTCGTCAGCACCTGCACCTGACCGGCGCGCCGGACGCCGGCAATGTTGATCCCGATAAACGCCCAGACCAGCGCAATCGCAAGAAGCGCCGCCAGGGCCGGTGTGCGGACGATCGAGGGGATGAAGGGGTCGAGATAGCCGACGCCCGCGACTGCGAGCGCGGCCAGTGTGGACCAGACCGAGATCCAGTATCCCCAGGCGACGAGAAAGGCCGGGACGTCGCCAAACGCCATCCGGGTGTAGGCATACGGTCCCCCGGCGGCTGGGACGAGGCGCGCCAGATGGGCAAAAACCAGCGCCAGGCAGGTCGCGCCCGCCGCTGATACCACCCAGCCGGCCAGGCTGAGACCCCCGAAGGCCGCCAGAGAGGCCGGCAGCAGGAAGACGCCGGAGCCAATCATGTTGCCCATGACCAGCGCGACGGCCATGCCGAACCCGAGCTGCTGCCGACCGGAGGATCCCGACATGGCCGCGAACGTTATCACTGATAATTGCCCGGTCGATGGTCGTCCGTATCCTGGCAGGTCTCATCCTCGTGTATGCCGCGTTCCTGCGGTTTGACGCGCTCACACTGATCCATGGACCTGTCCTGACACCCGCGTGGATCGGGGCGATTCAGGAAACACGTCCGGCCGTCAGTGCCTTGCGGCCCGGACCGATGACATGGGAGCGGTGGGAGGGTCGCTACATCAGTGATCCCTACACCTATCTTCAGTACGCGCGTGAACCGCGCGGCTTTTACGACGCACATCGCCGTGAACCCGGGTTTGTGTTTGCCACGCGGGTGTCGCTCTGGGTGTTCGGCGACCAGGATCTTGCCGTCAGTTGGGCCTCGGCGTTTTTCTCCGTGCTGGCTGTCTGGGGCACCTTCTTGCTGGGGCGCCTCGCGTTTTCTCCCGCTGTGGGCCTGATCGCGGCCGCAGGTCTCGCGATCGAGATGACGGTGATTACCTGGGCGGCTGGAGGATGGCGCGACGATGCGTTCATGGCGGCCGTGGTGTTTACCGCGCACGCCCTGCTCCGCATGCGGGCGTCGCCCACGATCGCCAATGCCGTATGGATGGGTGTCGTGGCGGCTGCGGCGTGCCTGTTCCGCATCACGGCACTGTCGTTTGTGGCGCCTGCAGTGATCCTGTTGTGGTGGCTGATGCCGCTGGCACCACGAGTACGACTTCAACGGATCGGCGTGGTGCTGCTGACGCTTGGGGTGTTGTTCGGGCCGTACGTGATCAACTGCTGGCGTGTGTATGGTGACCCGCTGTATGCGATCAATGTCCACGCCGACATCTATCGCGAGGCCGAGGGGCAGCAGGTGGAGTCGACACAGACCGCCCGGGAATACCTTCGCGACAACTGGCGCCAGCGGCCCATGACGACCGTGGATACGGTCATCCAGGGGTTAACCACCTATCCGTTCCTCAACAAATGGGACGGGTTTGTGGTGTGGCATCCATGGTTAAAAACGGCGCTGCAGGGGTTGGCGCTGATCGGGCTTGTGATCATGCTGGGCACGGCGACAGGACGTGTGCTTCTTGTGTTGCTGGTGTGTTCCCTGGTGCCGTACGCCATCACCTGGAAGCTGATCGGTGACTGGCGGTTCACCGCGCATGCGTATCCGTTCTACCTGATCGCGGCCGGATGGGTGCTGGTGACAGTGCCCGGCATCAAATTAGTCCCGCGTCCCTCTCGCCGCGTTGCGCTCGCCTGGATCGGCGTCGCTGTGTTTGTGGGGATCGTCACCTGGGTCAGCGCAGCGGTGTTGCCGCTCCCGGCGGCGAGTGAAATGCTGCGCTTTGACCGTGCCGTGACGATGGCGGCAGGGTTCCAGGATCGTTCGTTTTTTCTGTCCGGGTGGGCCAGACCCACAACTACCGGCAACGTGACCGCGCGAATATCTGTCAACGAAACAGCCACTCTCCGGCTGCCCACCATTCCTGGAGAGGCTTACGACCTGATGCTGCGGATGGACCCGTATCCTGCCCCGGCGTCGGACGCGGTGCTGCCGGTCGTCAGGTTATATGCCGATGGCCTGCCCGCCGGGCGCGTGCAGACCACGTGGGATCCCAATCGCATCGGCGCCTACCTGGTGCCCATGCCTCCGCCGGTCCGATCCACCGTCGAGCTGCAGTTGATGGTCGAGCCCGTTGGCGCCGGTCCCAACCGCCTCCGGTTATGGTGGGTGCAGGTGCGGCGCCGGTAGGCGACCTCGGCTATCCTGTCAGCTGACATGCCGAGTTACGGACAGCCCTACTGGACACGGAAAACCAAATCCGCTGCACGCAGCGCCCGTGCGACCGCCAAACCGCTGAAGGGCGACCACACCACCGATGTGGTCGTCATTGGCGGGGGACTCACCGGGTGTGCCACGGCCTATGCGTTGGCGCAGGCCGGGCTCAAGGTCGTGCTGCTCGAAGCAGAGACGGTTGCGTCAGGGGCGACGTCCCGCGCGATGGGCACCATCCTGCCCACGCCTGACGTGTCATACGCAGTGGCGACAAAGTCCGCCGGCACACGCCCGGCCAAAGTGTTTTTCACCGAGGTCCGGCGCAGCGCGAAGGATCTGGTGTCGGTACTGAAGAAGCTGCGCATCAGCTGTGAGCTTGCGCCGGCCGAGCTGCTGATCAACGCCCCGTTCACCAACGATGCGGCGTTGCTCAAGAAAGAAGTGGCGGCACGCAAGGCCGCGAAGCTGGATGGCACCTGGGTGGCGCAACCCACGTCGCAGGCCGCGCTCGCGACCGAAACCCAGGGTGCCATGCGACTCAAGGACTGCGCGACGATGGATCCGGTCAAGGCGACGCGAGGGTTTGCCGACGCCGCGATCAAAAAAGGCGTGCGCATCATCGAACATGCACGTGTGAAGAAGACCACCTTCACGCGCAAGACCGTGACGGTCGTGCTCGACGGCGCCACCATCACCTCGACCGGTGTGGTCGTGGCGACCGGTGAACCCGGCAAGGTGTTCCATCAGCTTGAGCGTCACGTGCGGGCCACCCGCGGTTACATGGTGGTGACCGACCCCCTGACTGCCGCCATGCGCGCGGCCGTGGGCCCCCGGGCCACGTTGTATACCGAGTCGACCGAGTCGCCGCGGTGGTTGCGCTGGCTGCCGGATGGGCGCGCGATGTTCACGGGCCTTGCCGGACCGGACGTGGCCGCGCCGCTGCGTGACAAGGCCGTGATTCAGCGCACCAATCAACTGATGTACGAGTTGTCGCTGCGGTATCCGGACGTCTCGGGTCTGCCGCCCGCCTTCGGCTGGGATCTGCCCGTCGTCACCACGGCGGACGGACTGCCCTGGATCGGTCCCCATCGCAACTATCCGTTTCACTTTTTTGCGATGGCGTTAGGATGGCACGGGGAATCGTGTGCGTGGCTGGCCGCGCAGGCGGCTGTGCGCCATTTCACCGGGAAGTCGACCAAAGACGACGCGTTGCTGGGTTTTGCCAGAGCGCTCTAGCATCAGTTGAGAGAGGCCTATGCAGCTTTTCACCACCACGGCGCTTCGTGAACATCTGCTGCGCCGCGCCGGCTTTGGTCTGACGCCTGCCGAACGTGATCACTATCAGCAGGGCACGTACACCGAAATTGTCGATGAGTTGGTCGGGTTTGATCCCGCGACCACGGATGTTGATCACCTGATGCAGCAACCGGGGCATGTCGGCGTCACGGCGCGTAACGGTGTGTTCGCCCCGAACACCGTGATCAACGATGCGCGGCAGCGCTGGTTGTTCCGGATGGTGCACACGCCCGCGCCGCTGCAGGAAAAGATGGCGCTGTTCTGGCATCACCACTTTGCGACGGCGTACAGCAAACTGGCCGGGACCTACGGGGCCACCGAGGGCGCGCGCATGATGGACGCCAAGCCGTCCACCGACACGGCCGGCGTGCGTGGGCAGATTGAATTGTTCCGTCAGCTTGGCATGGGCCGCTTCCGTGATCTGCTTGTGGAGGTCGCCAAGGATCCGGCGATGATCGTGTGGCTGGATGGGCGGACCAACTTCAAACGTCAGCCGCAGGAAAATTTCGGCCGCGAGTTGATGGAGTTGTTCACCTTCGGGATCGGCCACTACACGGAAGGTGATGTGTACGCGGCTGCGCGTGTGTTCACCGGATGGAACCTCGCGTTGCAGGGCACCCGTGACACGCCGACCTCGCGATACAACTTCAACTACAACGCTTCGCAACACGACACCGACGCCAAGACGTTCACGTTTGCCATCTATCAGAACGGATCCAAAACGATTCCGGCCAGGGCGGCAGCCGGGGGCATGCAGGACGGGATTGATCTGATCGACGCCCTGGCCCGTCACCCGGAAACGGCGCGCCGCCTGGCGCGGAGGCTCTGGACCTGGTTTGTCAGTGATGTGGAAGCGCCTGATGAGGGGTGGGTCGAGAACATTGCGGGGATCTACCTGTCGAATGACACCGAGATCCGGCCCGTGATGCGCGCGATCTTCCTGAGCACACACTTCCGCAGTGCGAGTCGTTATTTCAGTCGTTATGCGTGGCCGGTGGAATACGTGGTGCGCGCGATGAAGGAAGTGGGCTACGTGGGGTTTTCGGTCAACGACACGTTGACCCCGATGCTCAACATGGGCCAGCAGCTGTTCGAGCCGCCTGACGTCAACGGCTGGGCGATCGGGCCGGCGTGGTTTTCGACCGGCTCGATGCTCGCCCGGATGAACTTCGCCTCGACCCTGGTGACCAATCAGCGGTTCGAATTGCGGAACAGCTCACGTGCGTCGAAGGCGACGCCGGAGCAGTTGTACGCGTTTGTCACGAGCCGGCTGACGTTGTCCTCGATTCCCGCTCCGGTCAGGACGGCGCTGCTCGACTACGTCCGCGCGGGCGGCACGTGGACCGGTTCGGAAGCCCAGTTGCTCAGCAAGACGGGTGGTTTGTTCCACCTGCTTGTGGGCTCCGGCGAATTTCAGTTCGTGTAGAAGGGGACCGGGCATGAAGGTCACTCGACGACAGTTTGTCAAAGGCGGCGTCACGGCGTTCACCGTGAGCATGGCGGCCCCGGCGTTTTTGTCGGACATCGCCCGGGCGCAGGGCGCCTCGCGTCGCAATCTCGTGGTCCTCTACCTGAGCGGTGGCAACGACGCACTCAGCACGCTGATTCCCTACACCGATCCGTTCTACTACTCCCGCAGGCCCACACTGGCGGTGCCTGCGGCCAACGTCCTGCAGGTGGGCGCGGACGCCTCCGGCAAGGCGCTCGGGTTGCATCCCCGCCTCACGGGACTGCGACAGATTTTCGACGCCGGCGATCTCGCGATCATCCAGCGCACGGGGTATCCCAACTCCAGCCGCTCACACTTTCTCGGGACTGATATCTGGTCCACGGCCAATCCGGCGAACTCCTCCGGCACGGGCTGGCTCGGACGGTACCTCGACGCCCTGCCGGATCCGATCGATCCGCTGGTGGGGTGGAGCACCGTGCGTGAACTGCCGCACTCGCTGGAGGGACGCAAAGTCGGCGTTCCCGCCATTCCGAGCGTCGCCGGGTACGCCTTCTCGAGCCCGAACACCGGAGCCGAAGCGGCCTACTCGCGCTCGACCATGGCGAACATCGCGTCGCATGTGCCGGTGGACCGGCCCCACGTGGCGTTTGTCAACGGCACCTCGATGGCGGCGCTCGCCACACTCGATCGGGTGGCGTCGGTCGCCTCCTACACAGGCACCGTGCAATACGCCAACAACGGGTTGGCGCAGGCGCTCAAGGCGGTCGGTGGCGCAATCGCGCGCGGCATCGGCACCAAAGTGTTCTGGGTGCAGACCGGCGGCTTTGATACACACGCGGGGCAGGGCACCAATCAGGCGAACGGCTCCTATTCCAATTTGATGGGCACGGTCGGCGACAGTTTGTTCTCCTTCTACACCGACATGCGCAATCAGGGACTGCTGCAGGACACCCTGGTGCTGCAGTTCTCGGAGTTTGGTCGCCGCGTCATTGAAAACGGCAGCACCGGGACCGACCACGGCGCCGCCGGTGTGATGATGGCGCTGGGTGGCGGGGTCAACGGCGGTCTCTACGGCAGCGCCGCCAACCTCAATCCCAATAACGCCGACGGGTCACTCGAAAACAACGGGAACGACGTGCGGTATGAAACCGACTTCCGTGGCGTCTACGCCCGTGTGCTTGACCAGTGGCTCGGCGCGGACTCGATTCCGATTCTTGGCGGCAACTTC
This sequence comes from uncultured Solibacteraceae bacterium, assembly GCA_964423815.1. GTDB lineage: Bacteria > Acidobacteriota > Vicinamibacteria > Vicinamibacterales > SCN-69-37 > SYFT01. Next base: position 40,206 of record CAYRGW010000004.1, read on the forward strand.
CGCAACAACGCGTTGTCGTTTCTCTGATCGGGCCCGATTCAGGAAAACTCAGGAATTCTCAGGTGTGGCGGCCGGAGGTGCCCGCGGCGCCCGATCGCTGCTACTGTCTCGCCTATGCCAATCCGACGACAGAGCACGATCATCGTGTGGAGCATTGTCGTGTGTGCCTGCGGGGGCGGAAGCGGCGGCGCGCCGACGCCGACCGCGCCGACGGTCAACGTGGCCGACGCCGGCGACGGCACACTCCTTCTGCAGCGCCTGCCGATCGACCTTGCGGCCGTGGATTTTGCGGTGGTGGTCTCACGGCGTGAGGGTCGGGACCCGGACTGGCGCCCGCTTGAGGACTACGGTCGTGTGTTCCCCGCAAACTCGGCTCGTCCGACAGCGGCCGCCAATCCACAGCCGACCTTCTACGCGCCGCTGGGCACCCCGGTGGTGGCGGTGGTGACGGGCACGGTGACCAGCATCTCGACGCTCTACAGCAACGACTTCTCAGTGATGATCGGGTCACCAGGCCAGGGCGGCACCTGGGAGCATGAACACGTCATCAATGTGCGTGTAAACGTCGGTGACCGCGTGACGGCCGGGCAGCACATCGCCGACGTGAGCAACTTCGAGTGTGCGTGGGGGCGGAACAACTCCCCCAGTGATCCGCTGTGTCAGTCGGGTCTGGGGCTGGTGGAACTCGGCCTGCTGTATGGCGGAAATCCTCCGAGCCATCGGTGCCCATTTGAGCCGGAGGTGGTCGATCCGGCCAGACGCGCCGACATCTTCAGCCAGCTTGATTCCGCCAGATCACGCATCAAGGCCGCGTTCGGAAACCCCAATCTGTTTGGCGAGTCGACGTGGGCCACGTCCCAGTGCGTCAGCCTGGCACGCGTCGCCGGGTAACCTAGCTGCCCCGGCGCGCGTCCTTGACGACCTGCAACATGTAAAAATCGGCGTCCGCTTTTTCCCACTGCTTGAGCAGGGCGTCAAAGTGTGCGTTCGCACCGGCGACATCCCCCTTCTGCTGCAGAAGTCGCGCAAGGCCAAGACGCGCGGCCATCACGGCCGGGTTGGGCCCAAGCACGTTGGCCGATTGTGTGGCGAGTCGATAACTGGCAATCGCATCGTCAATGGCGCCGGCGCGTTCGCGGAGCAGGCCGAGGTAGTAGTGCAACTCGAATGACCGGGGGTTCTGCGCGAGATAACTCTCGATGAGCGCGACCCCTTCACGGCTGCGCCCGTCGGCGGTCATCACGAGAGCCCGCGCCACGAGTGCGGGCTGCATCTGCTGGGGATCATTCGGATCCATCGCTTCCAGCCGCGGGACCCAGGTTCGAACCGTGTCGATTTCCCCGATGACGGCCAGCGACGCGGCGATCTGCGCCACACCCTGTGGCGGGACGTCGGGCCCCATGAGGGTCTTGACCTTCGCAATCCAGTCCCCCCGTTGCACGACCGCCATGGTGATGATCTCGCCGGCAGCAATGCCGTCGGAGAGTTCGGTGTCCGAGCTGCCTCGTGCCTGCGCCTGAAGTTGTTCGATGATGCGACGGTAGTCGGCCAGCCGCCCATCCCAGATCGCCAGGTTGGCATCAGCAAAAAGAAGCTGCTGCGGGGCCGCCAGACTTCTCGCGACCGTTTCAAACTCCGCGGTGCGCGGGTGGCCTTCGATTCGCGCGACCGACCAGCGCGCAATGGCGAGATTCGGATCCGGTCGCAAGGCCAAAGCCCGTTCCACCTGCACAAACGCATCGTCGAGTCGGCCCAGGAACAACAAGGCGTAGGCGGCATTGCTGATGGGGAGCGGCTCGCCTGGTGCGATGGCCATCGCGGCTTCGTACTGTTCGAGCGCTTTGCCGAAGTCGGCGACCTGCATCAACAAAACCCCGAGGTTGTTGCGCGCGGCGTAGTCACCCGGATAGGCCGCCACCATGGTCTCAAGCGTCCGACGCGCCGAGTTCCGATCGTTGACGACACGTGTGGCGTGGCTCCACTCAATGTACAGACGCTCGTATTCACTCACACGATCGCGCAGAGCGTACGCCTGTTCGGTGTACTTGCGCGCGTCGTCGGTCCGGCCGATGTTGGCCGACACCACACCGAGTTTGGCGTAGGCCAGGGCAAATTGGGGGTCGTGCGTGATTGCCTGCTGGTAGAAGGCAATCGACGCCTCGTCGCCCCTGGTCTGCCGCATGCGGTGCGCGAGTCCGTACGCCTTCAACGCATCAAGCGACGCCGTCGTGGCATCGGTGATGGGGACGTCGTATTTCTGAATCGACGCCAGTGATTCTCCCAGACCTTCACGCAGACTGGTGACGGCCAGCCCGACCTGCGTCAGCACCTCTTCTTTGGACGACGCCTGGACCTGCTCCTGGGCGAGCGCTCCGCCCGACTCGCAGTTGTAGACCCCGAGGGTGATCACGTACGCCGACCCGAGCGCGGCGATGGATCCTTCCACGGACGCCTTCGCGCCTGCCCGCTGGCACACTTCACGCGCGGTGGCGCTCGACAGCGGTTCGTCAGCCGCCTTGGACATGAGCCGCAATGTGCGCTGGATGGTCTGTTCGGGCAGCAGCGTCACAAACGGTGACTGCTGCAACTGCACCGACACGGCCTGCCGCAAGGCATCGTCAAACACCACGTCGCCGGTGGTGTTGTTGAAGTCGGCGATGACAACGAGGTCGCGTTCGATAAAGGCGGGCGTGGCATTCTTGACCCAATACCAGTAGCCCGCCGCGGCGACGACTGCCACGCCGAGGACCGCGAGCACGGGGCGCAGAGAACGTGTGGACACGGTCTTGTCGGTATTCGTCGATGCGACGGTGGGTGCTGCGACGGTTGTGGACGTGCGTCCCGTGGTGTCGCGTCGAAGACGGCTGAGTTCCGACAACAGATCGGCGGCCGTCTGGTACCGCATCTTGCGGTCCTTCTCGAGCGCGCGCGTGATGATGTGCACGAGGTCGACCGGCACCGCAGGGTTGACCTGCTGCACGGGCACCGGATCACGATTCAAAATGGCGTCAAAAACGACGGCCGTCGTCTGCCCCCCGAACGCCTGGCGCCCGGTGGCCATTTCGTAGAGCACAAGGCCGAGTGAAAACAGGTCGGTGCGGCCGTCAAGCGCCTCTCCTCGCGCCTGTTCGGGCGACATATAGTTCACCGACCCAATCGCCGTCCCAGGCATCGTCAGCGACTCGGAGGCCACCCGTGTTTCATCGGCCGCCGCGTGTCTGGTGCCTGCGGTGGCCACGCCGAAGTCCAGGAGTTTGGCCTGGCCACGGTTGGTGATGACGATGTTCGCGGGTTTGATGTCGCGATGCACGATGCCCTGGGTGTGGGCGGCGTTGAGTGCGTCGGCAATCTGGCAACCGACCTCGAGAATCTGCTCCACCGGAAGGGGTTCCCCGGCGATCAGGGTCTTGAGCGACGCACCGTCGAGCAACTCCATCACGAAGAAACGGCGTCCCTCGAAGATCCCGCTGTCATGGACCGTGCAGATGTTGGGATGACTGAGCGACGCGGCCAGTTTGGCCTCGCGTTCAAAACGTTCGGCCAGGTCGGGCGAAAGATTGAGCGTCTCGGGGAGAAACTTGATGGCGACGTGTCGGTCCAGCCTGGTGTCCTCGGCCTCGTAGACCACACCCATGCCGCCGCTGCCGAGTTGCCGAAGAATTTTGTACTGCTGGACCTGGGTGCCTTGCATGCACCCGATTATCTCCCGATTCTGTAGAGCCTGGTCTCGGTGCGGATGAAGATCGAGTTGTCTGCCACGGCCGGGGAGGCGAGGGTCATTTCGTCCAGCGAGTTCTGGCGCACTTCCCGGTACTCGGCTCCGGGCTCCACCACCACCATGGTGCCTTCCTCGTCGAGGAAAAAGATCCGGTTGCCGGTCACGATGGGTGAGGCCGAGAAGGTGTGGCCGATGCCGCCGACGCGCGCCTTGTACTGCTCCTTGCCGGTTTCCGCATCCAGCACCGTCATGATGCCGGTGTCATGGAGCAGATACAGGCGACCTCCGGCCAGCACCGGGGACGGGGTGTAGCCCGAGGCCCGCGGGTGTGACCAGGCGATGAACGTGTTGCTGGTCTCGTCCTCTTTCAGAGAGATGTCGCCGGCTGCCCCTGGTCGAATGGCAAAAAACGGTCGCGAGGCGTCGCCGCCCTGTGCGCCCGTTCCCACAAACAACATCCCGTTCGCCGCAAACGCCGAAGGCGTCGGCATCGTGGTGCCGGGAATCACGATGCGCCACAGCTCCTTGCCGTCCTCGGGGGAGTAACTGCGGACCGAACGATGGCCCGTGACGATGACCTCGGTGCGTCCGGCATGGGTCCAGATGTACGGGGTGTTCCAGGACGAGTGCAGCAGTCCCTCCGACGCCCGCGCTGAACGCCAGAGTTCCGCGCCTGTTTTGGCGTCGAGCGCCGTGAGGAATGACTCCTGCTCGGAATCCTGCAGCAGGAACACTTTGCCGTTGTGCGCGACCGGCGAGGACGCCGTGCCGAAGTCGAGATAGATGCGCTGCGGCGGCCACTCCTTTTTCCAGAGCGGCGTGCCGTCGAGTGTGAACGCAAACATGCCGATGTTCTGTCCGAACGACACGTAGAGACGTTCGCCGTCGGTGAACGGGGTTTCGGAGGCGTACGTGTTCTTGCGGTGGCGCCCACCAAACGGCAGGCCTTTGTGGACTTCACGCTCCCACAACGGTTTGCCGGTGGCCGCGTCAAACGCGTAGAGCATGTAGCGGATGGCATCCGACTCTTCCGGGATCTCGTTGTCCCGCTCCCGCACCAGTCGGTTCACCTCTGCGGCCGGAATCCCCTTGGCGCGCAGTTCCGCGATGTAGTCGTTGCCATACAGGCCCGGTGAGGGCTGCTTGAACGGTTTATCGCTGATTGCCGATGTCAGATACACGACGTTGTTCCAGATGACGGGGGAAGACCAACCTCGTCCGGTCACTGGGACCGACCATTGGACGTTGTCCGTTTTTGACCAGGCGTCCGGGAGGCTTGCCGTCGCCACGCCGTTGGCGGTCGGGCCACGGAAACCCGGCCAATTGGTGGTGTCGGCAGCCGCACGCCCGGCGGCCACGGCGATTCCCATCACGCATACACCCACAACAACCCGTCGCAGCACTCCTGAGGACATGGCCGCAGGATACCCCACAACCTTTTGACCGTCATTTCCGTCAAACCTCTCCATTAGAACTTCTGATGGAAGGATGCGCGCATGACGAGACGGTCGGCACAGACGAGTGGAGATTTGTTGCAGGGCACGTTGGACCTGCTGGTCCTGCAGACGCTGCAACTGGGCCCGGCCCACGGGTATGCGATTGCCTCCACGATCGCGCGGCGCTCCGATGACGTGTTGCAGGTCGAGCAGGGGTCGTTGTACCCGGCGCTGCAGCGTCTGGAAGACCGCGGCTGGATCGGGTCGTACTGGGGGACGTCCGACGCCAATCGACGCGCGCGTTTTTACAAACTGACGCCGGCGGGGAAGAAACAACTGCTGGCCGAAGCCACGCGCTGGGAACAGCTCGCCCGCGCGGTCACACGTGTCATGCGTCCGGTGTAGGAGACGACATGGCCTGGACACCCTGGTTCATCCGCCGGCGTCGTGACCGTGAGCGCGCAGAGGAACTGCAGTCCCACCTCGCGCATCACATCGAAGATCTGATCGGCCGGGGTGTGGCGCCAGACGAGGCGCGACGGCAGGCCCGTGTGTTGTTTGGCAATCCGCGGGCGACCCGCGAGGACGTGGAGGCCATGCAGACGTTGCCTGTGGCGGATGCCTTTGTACGCGACCTGAAGTACGCCGGTCGTGTGCTCCGGAAGTCCCCGGGTTTCACCCTCACGGCGATCGGCACGCTCGCGCTGGTGATTGGTGCCAATACCGCGGTGTTCAGCCTTGCCAACGGTCTGCTGTTCACCCCGCTGCCGTATCCCGATCCGGATCGGCTGATGCTTGTGCACACCGATGTGACGACCCCTCGCGGCGTGTTTGGGTCGACCGCGCAGGATGCCTGGGGCTGGGAGGCGTTGCGCGATACACGCTGGGCGGATCGCGCCGCCGTCTTCAGTGACATGTTTTCGGGTGTGAACTTTGCGATCGGCACCCGCGCGCTGATCGTGGACCAGCAACGCGTCGGCGCCGGATTTTTCAAGGTCCTCGGCATCGCGCCGAGACTCGGCCGTGAGTTCGAGCCGGCAGAGGATGTGCCCAACGGTCCCCCCGTGGTGATCCTCAGTCATCAGGTCTGGCAGAGCGCCTTCGCCGGTGACACAAACGTGCTGGGGAGGTCCGTGTTGTTGCGCGGTGAACCCTGGACGGTGGTCGGTGTGATGCCCGAAGGTTTTCGCAGCACGGTGCCTGCCGGCGTCTGGACACCGCTGCGCCCCTCGACGGCCGGGGAAGGCAGCGGCACCAACTATCGCATCCTGTTTCGTCTTCCGGCGGATGTCGCTCGAGGGGAGGTCGCGCCCGATCTCGCCAGAGCCATTGACCCCACGTATGTGCATCGCGATTTTCCTGATGGTGTCTCCGCCACGACACGTCTGGAATCACTCACCGACGCGATGACCGCCGATATGTCCGAGGTCATCGGCATGCTGGGCGCCTCGGCGCTGACGGTCCTGCTGATCGCGTGTGTGAACTTGACCGGACTGCTGCTGGCGCGCGGGGAAACACGCACGAAGGAGATTGCCACCCGCATGGCCCTGGGCAGCGGTCGGCGCGCGGTGGTGCGCCAACTCATGGTGGAGAGCCTGGTGCTTGCGGCCTGTGGAGGCGCCGGTGGATTGCTGATTGGCTGGCTCGGGTTGAACGGCCTGCAGGCGTTGGCCGGTCAGGGGTACGCCGACTGGCAGCGGGTCACGATGGACGCGCGCGTCGTGATCGTGTCGGGTATCGGCGCGGTGCTGACGTGTCTTCTGTTTGGCACCATTCCCGCCCTGCAGGCCAGTCGTGTCGACATTCAGGCGGCCTTCTCCGGCGGGGGCTCGCGCGCTGTGGCGGGCGGTGGGCGGCATTGGACCCGCCGCGGCCTGATCGTGGCCGAGGTCGCGCTTGGCCTGGTGTTGCTCGTCGCCGCCGGCTTGTTATTCCGGACGTTCGTCAACCTTCGCTCACTTGAGCCGGGGTTCGAGCCCGAGGGACTGGTGACGGCCTCGGTCTCCCTGTTGGACGCGCGCTATCCGGGCCCCGTGGAAGTGAATCGCCTGTTCGATCGGACGCTCGACGGGCTTCGCCGCGCGCCGGGGATTCACAGTTCGTCGGTGTCGCTCGGTCTGCCGTTTGAGCGTGTCCTCAACATGGGATTCCGCTTCCCGGAGGCCGACAAGGGTGAGACCGCCAGTGTGATGTACGCGTCATCGGAGTTTTTCGAGACGCTCAGGATCCCACTGCGGACGGGTCGAGGTTTTGCTGAATCGGACACCGCCGCCAGCCTGCCGGTGGTGGTCGTGAACGAGGCGTTCAGGGACATCTATTCCGCCGAGCGTGAAGTTCTTGGGCGCCGGGTGCGATTGTCTGGTGCTGAACGCCACATTGTTGGAGTGGTGGCCGACGTACAGCAGCGGCCCGGGTTCATCGTCGAGGGCATGGTCCCGGGACCCGTGGTCGCCTCTCCAACGATCTACCTCCCCGTGCGGCAGGTGCCGGCGGGCATCGTCGGCACGCACCTCTGGTTCCCGCCGGTGTTCAGTGTGCGGGCGGATAGTCCGGCGCGCGCCGAACAGGCACTGGCTGCGGCCGTCGCGTCCGCTGATCCACTGTTGCCGATCGCCGGCATTCGCGAGATGTCCGCCGTGCGTGATCAGGCGACGAGTCAGGAGCAGATGCTCATGACCCTGGTCGGGACACTGGCGGCCGTCGCGCTGATGTTGACCGCCATCGGTCTGCACGGCCTTGTGGCGAGCGCGGTCACCGCACGCCGGCGCGAGTTCAGCATCCGTATGGCGCTTGGGGCCACACCGGCAGCGACGGTACGCTCGGTGCTGGCCGGTGGCCTCCGCCTCTCGGCGGTCGGCGCCGCGATCGGCGTGGCCCTGGCCATCCCCGCGTCGTCCCTGGTGGCGTCGTGGCTGTATGGCGTCGCGGAGCACGACGTGATGACCTATGTTGCCGCGTCGGCGTTCCTGCTGATCGTCGCCGGCCTCGCGAGCCTGCTGCCGGCCCTCACGCTGCTGCGCCTGGATCCGGCGCAGACGCTGAGATGAGGCCGACGGGGCAGGGCGCGATAACTGTAGACAAAGTGTATAGAGACAATGTAGCCTGAACGGCATGGCGCGCCGACCGGACCCTGTCTCCTTCCTGCCCCTGAAGACCGAAGTGGCCCTGATCCTGATGGCGCTCGACGGGCGGCCGCTGCACGGCTACGCGATCATCAAGGACGTGCGGGACCGTTCCGACGGCAGCACGGAGTTGCAGACCGGCGCGTTGTACCGCCACCTCCGTCGGCTCCTCGAAGACGCACTCATTGTGGAAGTGGAGCGCCCCGACGGGGAGGAGAGCGACGACGAGCGGCGGCGGTATTACAAGGCCACCCCGCTGGGACGTGACGTCCTCGAGGCTGATCTCGCCCGCATGGCGCGCCTGGTGCACGCCGCCCGCGCACCACGCACGGTCCGGACACGATCCTGATGCCGTCCTTCCTGTACCGGGCGTTGCTGCGACTGTATCCGCGAACCTTCCGCGCGCGGTTCGGCGACGAGATGATCGAGACGGCCAACACCCTCAGCCACGAACGCGGGCGGGCCCGACTCCTCGCCGCCAAGGACGTCGTCGTCTCCGCGCTGGCCGTGCGCAGTGACCTCCGACGTGAACGCCGGATGGGCCGCAGCCACACGGGCCTCCTGTCCGACGTGAGTGTTGCCACGCGCTCCCTGCGAAAGGTGCCTGGATTTACGATCGCAGCCGTGCTGACGCTGGCATTCGGGATCGGCGCACACGCCGTGGTGTATGCGATCGTCGATGCGATGTTGCTCAGACCGCTGCCGTTCGGCGATCGCAGCGATCGGCTGGTGACGTTGCACTCGACCCATCCCACGCAGGCAACCGATTGGGACAATTCCGAGCTGTCGTATGCCGATCTGCTCGACCTGCGCGACGGCACCGCGGCCTTTACGGCCGTCGAAGGGGTCCTCCACCGTAACTTCTCCGTCGCTGCAACCGACGATGCCGCGCGGGTCATCGGCGCGTCGATCACGCCAGGGTTGTTCCCGATGCTCGGTGTGGCACCCGCGCTTGGTCGTCACTTTCGCGACGAAGACGGGGCAGAGCCAGGGTTCGAACAGGTGGTCATGCTCAGCCACACGCTCTGGACGCGTCTGTTCTCGGCTGACTCCGCGATCGTCGGTCGATCGATTCTGCTCAATGCCCGCGCCGTCACGGTGATCGGTGTGATGCCGGCCGGCTTCCTGTTTCCGGAGCAACATCAGCTCTGGGTTCCGTATGCCGCGGACCGAACCGCGGCGAGAGCCAATCGTTCGATCCTTGGTGTGGGGCTGCTCGCGACACAGACCACGATTGGACAGGCGTCGGCGGATCTCGACCGCGTGGCCGCGACGCTGGCGACCGCACACCCCGACACCAATCGGGGGTGGGGCGTGCATGTCCTGACGCTGCGGGAGTTTCAGGTCGGAGACGGGCGTGGTCTTTCAGCGATGCTCGGCGCCGTGTCCCTGCTCCTGCTGGTCGCCTGCGCCAATGTCGCCGGGCTCCTGATTGCACGGGGTGTCTCCCGCGAACGGGAACTGATCACCCGTGCGGCACTCGGCGCGAGTCGTGGACGGCTGGTGCGTCTGCTTCTGACCGAGGCCGTTGTTGTGGCCGCAGTGGGGGGAATCGTGGGCACGGGCCTCGCCATGTGGGGATTGGCGGCGGTGCTCGGATCGGTGGCCGAGTTGCCCGCGTACTGGACCGAACCGAGAATCGATCTCCGGGTGCTCGCGTCCACCGCGCTGGTGACTGCGGTCGTCTCGCTCATGGCGGGTCTGGTGCCTGCACTGCGCCTGTCGAAGGTCGACCTGTCGGCGGCCGGGTCAGGGACGCGCTCGGTCGGTGCCAGTCGCGGGCATCGTCGCTTCCAGCGCGGCCTCGTGATTGCGCAGGTGTCGGTGAGTTTTGTCCTGCTCGTGGGCGCCACGTTGCTCGCCCGTTCGGCGGTTGCCCTGCAGCAGGCGGACCCGGGATTTGATGCGGCCAACATCCTGAGCGGCCGCTTCTACATCGCGGGTGACGCGTACGATCCTCCAGAGGACAGAGCGGCAGCAGTCAATCGTGTCGTTCAGGCGATCGCGGCGATTCCCGGTGTGACCTCGGCGTCCGCCACCATGAGTATCCCGGCCGACGACGGAGGACAGACGATTTTGTTGCGGCCGACTGGCGCGGTCGAGGCCACCGGAGATGCGATTGGTGTGACGGCGATCTCGATGACATCGGGCCTGTGGGAGACCCTGGGATTGACACCGCGGGAGGGGCGCACCCTGACCACCGCCGAGGTGCTCGACCCGTTGTCCGACTCGGTGCTGGTCAACGACCGTCTCGCCCAGCGATTCTGGCCGGGCCAATCGGCCGTTGATCGCACGCTGCAGACAGTGAATGCGCGCGGGGTGGTGACCAACACGTTGCGGGTTGTGGGTGTGACACCCAATCTCGTGTACGAGGAATTCGGCGAGACCACGCCGCAGGCGGAACTGAACGTGTATCTACCCTACGGCCGGTCCGGTGGCCGCACGTTGGCGGTGCTCGCGCGGACCGCTGGCGCGCCATCCTCGTATTCAGAGTCGCTGCGGGCGGCTGTGCGATCGGTCGATCCGTCGTTCGCGACGTTTGATGTGTTGTCGATGACTGAGCGGCGCAGGCTGACCACGTGGGGCGAGCGATTCCTGGCCGGCACGTTCAGTGGATTTGCCGTCGCGGCGCTCGTCCTTGCCTGTCTGGGCACGTATGGACTGGTTGCGTACGCCGCAGCGCAACGACGTCGCGAGGTCGGTGTACGACTGGCGATTGGCGCCACTCGCACGGACATCGTCTCGTTGTTTGTGCGTGGCGGGAGCATGCTCGGATTGCTCGGCATCACTATCGGCCTGCCACTGGCCCTGGTCGTGGCGCGTGGGCTCAGTGAGGCGGGGATGTTGTTTGGGGTGTCGCCCTGGGATGTGCGTGTCTGGCTGGCGCTGCCGTGTGCGCTGCTCGCCGCCGTGCTGCTGGCCACGACCCAGCCCGCCTTCAGGGCGAGCCGGGTCGATCCATCGGAAGCCTTGCGCGACTAGTCGTCCCGACCCTACTCGCCACGCGGCTGCGCGAGCCGACCACCCGTTGCAAGGGCGAACGCCAGCGACGCATAAATCGCCGCGAGTGACACGTTTGATAGGCGCTTTTCGAAACCTGGGGTCAAACGGTTCGGCACGACGTGATAGTCGACGACGTACGCAATGCCCGCGGTGACAACGCCCTGTGCCAGCGCTACTGGCCGAGATCGCTGTGCCTGCGACCGGAACAACAGGTGGTGAAGGGTTGCCCAGGGGATCATCGCGGCTGAATTGAGCGCCACGCCGTTGGCGGTGAACTTGGCTGACACTCCGTTCTGCTGTGCGGCCGTGTCCCCCCAGAAGATATGGCTGACGGCATTCACCGCCGCCGCGGGGCTGCCGCTCTCGAGCGCGCCGCACACCACAGTAGCGGCCGTCGTGGTCACGGCTGCTGCCGTAGCCGTCCGCATGATGGACTTCGTTAATTCGTAGGACACGTAATCTCCTGAGGGCCTGTATTAGACGACGGGTGGATCGGACTCTCGTTCGAGTACCCGGTGACCCGCGAGTGCATGGATAAACGCATCCAGGGAACCCGCGTCGCCGGCGGCATCACCGACGATGAGTCCCGGATCCGGATCGCCGGTGACCAGCGTGAGTGGAATCCCTGTGGCCGTCAGCAGTTCGGCGCTTTCGCCCAGCATGAGCATGGGTTTGCAGTGGCGATACTGATCCTTCAGGAACTCGGGCACGCGGCCATCGTTGAGTAGCACCTGCACCACCTCCTTGCCGCCGGCGACGATGACGGCGTCAAAGAGGACGGAGGGCATCGCGGCGATCGTGCCGTCGGCCTCAAGCACGTCACCGGTGATTGTGCTGACTTTTCCCAGCCGCGGCGCGATCACTCGTGGCACAGCGCCTTGCTCGCGCAGTCGTGCCGACGCGACAGTCACGCCTGCGGGATCAACCCCGTCCGCCACAAGAATCGCCACCCGACGGGTCGCGATTCGCCCGGCACCGGGTCGGGCGGTCAGCGACAACGCCGGTGACACGCCGACCTCGGGGACCACGTCTTCGGGTGCAGCCTTCGGCAGCGGTGCCGGCAACGGCGAGATGCCGAGACCATCGGCGACCGCCTCCGCCAGGGTCTGGTCGACGTTCAGCAAGCCGGCGACGATCCGCTCGCGGATGGCCGGGGTTTCGACGCGTGACAGTTCAAACGTAAACGCGTTGGCGATGTGCGCCTGTTCGATCGGCGTCTGGCTGTTCCAGAAAAGCCGCGCCTGCGTGTAGTGGTCGGCAAACTTCTCGGGATTGCCGCGGACCTTGGACGGCTCGGGTTCGGTCGGCGGGGCATAGGACACAAACCCGGCCTGACCTGCCTGAAACGGACATCCCCCCGCGAGTGAATTGGGTTCGTAGGCCACCCGGCCACGATTGATCGCCTGGCGGTGCATCCCGTCGCGCTGGTTGTTGTGGGCCTGCGCGACCGGCGCGTTGATCGGAATCTCGTGGAAGTTGGGTCCGCCCAGCCGGGAGATCTGCGTGTCCTGGTAGGAATGAATCCGCCCGGCAAGCAACGGGTCATTGCTGAAGTCCAGGCCCGGCACGATGTGCGCGGCACAAAACGCCACCTGCTCCGTCTCGGCAAAAAAGTTGTCCGGATTGCGGTTCAGCACCATCTTGCCGACCGGGATCACCGGCACCAGTTCTTCCGGGATGAGTTTGGTGGGGTCGAGCACGTCAAACGTGAAGCCTTCAGCATCTTCTTCCGTGAAGATCTGCAGGCCAAGTTCGTATTCGGGGAATTCGCCCGCTTCGATGGCCTCCCACAGGTCACGCCGGTGGAAGTCCGGGTCGGCCCCGGAGATCTTCACCGCTTCATCCCACAACAATGAATGGGTACCGGCCGCGGGTGTCCAGTGGAACTTGACGAAGTGTGACTCGCCCTCGGCATTGACGAGGCGGAACGTATGCACGCCGAACCCCTGCATCATGCGATAACTGCGTGGAATGGCGCGGTCACTCATCGCCCACATCAACATGTGGGTGATCTCCGGCATCAACGACGCGAAGTCCCAGAAGGTATCGTGCGCACTGGCGGCCTGCGGCATGGCGAAGTGCGGCTCCGGTTTGGCGGCGTGCACCAGATCGGGGAACTTCATGGCGTCCTGGATGAAAAAGACGGGGATGTTGTTGCCGACCAGATCCCAGTTGCCTTCGTCGGTGTAGAACTTCACCGCGAAGCCGCGCGCGTCACGGGCGGTGTCGGTGGACCCGCGTTCTCCCAGGACGGTGGAGAAGCGCACAAACACCGGCGTCTGTTTCCCGCCTTCCGCAAACAGTGACGCCCGCGTGAATTGGTCAAGCGGTTGGTAACATTCGAAGTAACCGTGCGCGGCGGACCCGCGCGCATGCACGATCCGCTCGGGGATGCGCTCGTGGTCAAAATGCGTGATCTTCTCGCGGAGGATGAAGTCCTCCAGGAGCGTCGGACCACGCAAGCCGGCTTTGAGTGAGTGCTGGTTGTCGCTGATGGGCACACCCTGATTGGTCGTGAGGCGCTGCCCGCTCCCATCAGCCCGCACACCATCCAGGGGACGAATCGTGCGGTTGGTGCCGATCGTGGCCCCGCCACTGCCGACCTTCTCCGAGTCCTGCATCTCGGTGACCGTGCTTGCGCCGACGATTGGGTCGTCGGGCACAAACGCCTCACCTTGCTGCGGCGTCAACGCGGCGTCGAGACCGTACTCCAGTGGCTTATTGGAATTGGTCTCGACTGCCGCCGAAAGACTGTTGGTCCCCTCCAGCTTCGCGGCTACGGGGCTCTGCGCCGGTCGCCTTGACTTCGCCATGACTACTGCGCCAGCGCGTTGTCGTTTTCCGGGACCTGGCGCAGCAGCGATCGTGTCAGCGTGATGCCGTGCTGGTCGTATTTCACGATGCCGCGTTTCCGGAACTCATTCATGAACCGGTTGATGCGCCCACGCGTGGTGCCCACCATGCTCGCCAGTTTCTCCTGCGAGACGGACGGGACGACACACGTGTCTTCAGATGGATCCGTCCGGCTTGCGAGCAGCAACAGCGCGCGCGCGAGCCGTTTCTTGGCCGAATTCAGCATCTGATCCACCAGGTCGTGCTCAAGGCGAATCGTACGCGTCAACATGCTGGCGACAAATCGCTCGCGAAACTGCTGCTCGTGCTGCAGCATCTGCCAGATCTGTTGACGTGTGAACACTCGCACACTGCACGGCGTGACGGCGGTGGCGGTCACGATGCGACACTTGCGACCGGCGAGCACTTCCTCCCCGAGAAATGCGCCGACCGTCAGCGAGCCGACGATGGCTTCTTTGCCGGTCAGTGTCGCCATGGTCAGCATGACTTCTCCACTGACCAACTGCATCACATGGTCCTCGCGGTCACCCTGGAAGAAGATTACTTCTTTAGGGCAGAATTCAAGGACGCTGTGTGCCGTCTCTGCCAACACTGGCGTGGTGACGGGGGTGATTCCTGTGTCAATGGTTGTCTGCATAAAGCCTCGGCCACGTACACTGCAAATCCCGTGCACAAACGCTCCGGATCGCCCCATGTAAAGGGATGCCCATATTGGGTAACCGGGGGTCCCAACTTGGGAGTATGATCGGCGGTACGACGCACGTCCGGGGAGTCCTCATGCCCGAGCCAGTTCAGACACTCAAGAACCACGCGAAATTTGTTCCCATCTACCACTTCGTGGCGTTCCCGTTGCTCGTGCTCAATTTGGGATGGGCCTGGTTCCGGCTGTATGAACTGCGAACCATGGACAGCCTGGTGAGCGCACTCACCTCGCTGGCGTTGGTCATCCTGTTTTTTCTGGCCAGACTGTTTTCACTGCGGGTGCAGGACCGTGTGATCCGGCTTGAGATGCGGCTGCGCTTGCGCGAAGTGCTCCCGTTGGGCCTGCATCCACGCATCGGAGACTTCACGCCGGCACAACTGGTCGCGATGCGATTTGCCAGTGATGCCGAACTGCCCGACCTGGCGGTCGCGGTGCTTCGCGATCACATTCATGACAAGCAGGTCATCAAGCAGATGATCAAGGACTGGACCGGGGACCACCTGCGGGCGTGAGGGGGCAGGGTTCAGGGTTCAAGGTTCAGGGTTCAGGGTTCTGTTGATACGGAGGAGTGCACATGCGGAAGTTGATGATCGCGGCGGTGATGGTGATGGGCGTGGCGGCAGTGACGATGGCTGCGCAGGAGAAGAAGTTTGGCGCGGCGTTGACCTTGACCGAGGTTACGAAGGTGTCGGACATCTACGCGAACCCTGAGAAGTTCAGCGGCAAACGTGTCCAGGTGCAGGGCCCGATCGTCGACGTCTGCGAATCGATGGGGTGCTGGCTCGCGCTGGGCAGCGACAAGGAGTTCGAGTCGATCCGCTTCAAGGTCGAAGACGGCGTGATCGTGTTCCCGATGTCGATCAAGGGCAAAAACGCCAAGGTGGAAGGCATCATCAGTGTCGAGACGTTGACCGTCGCGCAGCAGATCGCCCAGGGCGAAGAACACGCCAGGGAAAAGAAGACGACCTTCGACCCCAAGACCATCACGGGACCCAAAGTCGGCATCCAGATCAAGGGCGAAGGCGCGATCGTTTTCTGACCGACTGTCGTTTGAACGCTCGATGAAGTGGCGTCGGCTCAATAACGTCCTGCACCGGGACGTCGGATACCTGATTGTCGGACTCACACTGGTATTCGGCGTCTCGGGACTGGCGCTTAATCACGCGGCCGACTGGAACCCGTCCTATCGGCAGACACGCACGGTCGTCGACATCGCGCCACTCACCGCCGGTGATCGCGACGGACTGGTGGCCGAGGCGCTTCAAAAACTCGCCCTCACCGAGACGCCCCTGAACGCCTTCCGACCGGATCCTGCGACCCTGCAGATATTTTTCGAGGGCCGCACCTACGTGGTGGACACACCGACGGGCAAGGTCATCATCGAAGAAACACGCCCCCGCCCCGTCCTCTTCGAGCTGAACCAGATGCATCTGAACGCCTCGAAGGGGCTGTGGACGGTGTTGTCGGATCTCTACGCGGTGGCCCTCATCCTGATGGCCCTGACGGGGATGTTTGTGTTGCGTGGTCCTGTGGGCCTGGGTGGGCGCGGCAAATGGCTCGTGGGCATCGGCGCCCTGATTCCGATCGGTTACTGGGTCTACACGATCTGGTGATCAACACCCGAAGATCGCGCACGCCGCTTTTTTGAGGCCAAACCGCTCAAAGAATCCCCGTCCGCCGTGGAAGGGACACCAGTCCTCGGGCTCGGTGCCCGCGCGGAAATATTCGGTGCCCACGTGCGAGCGGAACTCGCCATCGGCGTCCAGTGATCCCTCCTGACATCCTCTGGTGGGCCGCAGGCCTGACCGCATACACACCTGGGCCGTCACGATGTTGTTGGGTGTCTCGACCCAGCGGGCCGGCTGACCTTTGGTCGCCTCACGCATGAACCGCGCCCAGATCGGCACCACCAACCCTGTCGCGTAGCCGTTCGGGATGATGGTGCGAGGTTCGTCAAAACCCGCCCAGACACCGGCAACCAGCGTCGGTGTGAACCCGACAAACCACGCGTCCTTGTAGTCGTCGGTCGTGCCGGTCTTGCCGCCAGCCGGCAGGCGGAATCCATCAGATCGGGCGCGCGCGCCCGTGCCCCGGTTCATCACGTCGGCCAGCATGTCGGCCATCAGAAATGCCGTGGATACAGAGACCGCACGATGGGATTCGGTCTCGTCCTGCCACAGCAGGTGGCCGTTGCGATCTTCAACGCGACGCACAAAGACCGGGGGGCGCACCATGCCGCCATTGGCAAACGCGCCGTACGCGGTGGTCATCGACAACAACGTGACCTCACCGGACCCGAGCACCATCGAGGGCACGGCGGGGGGGCGCGCGAGGCCCAGGCCTTCCGCGTAGTTGACCGCTCTGGCCAGACCGACGTTGTTGAGGACCCGGACTGCCGCGCGGTTGTTTGACACGCGCAGCGCCTGGCGCATCGTCATCGCGTCGCCGCCCAGGCCGTGGGCCTCGTCAGGGCGCCACTGGCCACCGGAGATGCGGGTGGTCGCATTGAGGTCGGTGAGCAGGGTGGACGGATTGGCGCCGGCATCCAGTGCGGCGGCAAACACGAACGGTTTGTAGGCGGAGCCTGCCTGGCGTTGGGCGTCCACGGCACGGTCGTAGGTGCTGTCGTCAAAGTCGCGCCCACCCACCAGTGCGCGCACGTGGCCGGTCTGCGGGTCGATCGCGACAAACGCGCCCTGGAGATACGCCGGCGCCTCGGTGGGGCCTTTGAAGCCGCGCCGTTGTTCGATGGATGTCAGGCCCGCGACCAACGCGCCTTCCGCGGAGCGCTGCAGTGCGGGATCCACGGTCGTATACACGCGCAGTCCGCCGTTCCACACGAGTTCCTCGCCGAAACGGTCCGTGAGTTCGCGAATGACGCGGTTGCGGAAGTATTCGCCGAAGCGGGGCTGGCTGAGCGCCCGCCGGAACGTCAATGTCGAGGTTTTTGCGCGTTCGGCTTCGGCGGCGGTGATGGCGCCCACGGCTTCCATGCGCGTGAGGACCACCGCGCGACGCGCGAGGGCACGTTTCAGGTTGGCCGGCGGGGCGTAGGCCGACGGGGCCTGAATCAGACCGACCAGCAACGAGGCCTCATCAAGGGTGAGGGTGCGGGCGCTTTTGCCGAAGTACCCCTGCGCCGCCGCCTCGATGCCGTGGAATCCGCGGCCGAAGTAGATGCGGTTGAGATACATCTCGAGGATTTCGTCCTTCGAGAAGGCCCACTCCAGGCGAACGGCCAGCACAATTTCGCGTGTCTTGCGCCAGAACGATTTTTCGTCGGTCAGAAAAGACTTGCGCGCCAGTTGCTGGGTGATGGTGGACCCACCCTGCGCCAACTCGCCCTGTCGCACATTGGCGATGGTGGCCCCGAACATGCGGCGCATGTTGATGCCGTGGTGGGAGTAAAAGAGGTCGTCCTCGACCGCCAGGACCGCCTTGATCACCACCGGGGAGATGTCCTGGAGGGTCACCGTGGTTCGGTGTTCCTTGAAGATGCTGAACACCGGGCGATCACGATGGTCGTAGACGAGTGTGGAGATCGGCATTTCAGCCGCCGAACGGATGCCGCCAGGACCCGGGACGATCAGGAACAGGTTGATGGCGACGACCACGAACAACAGGGACGCCACCCACACAGGCCAGGCCCATCGTCCCAGGCGCTGATGCCTGGCGCGTACGTGTTGTCCGAGAGTGAGCAGGTGCTCGCGAATCGCCATCTACCTGATTACTTCAAGGTTCGTTCCAGACCCACGGCAGCGGAAATACGGGCCGTTTTCGTCATCGCGCGTTTTGCGCGCAGGAAGTGCCCGCCGTTTCTACCGTACTGGTCCCTTTTGCTTCCTATGATGGCGGGGCTTCGCTGATCCCACATTCCTTCATCTTGTTCAGGAGCGTTTTGTAGCTCACGCTCAGGTAGGCGGCCGCTTTGCGCCGATTCCAGCGGAAGCGGGCCAATGCCTGGTCGATGGCCTTGCGTTGCGCGTGCAGGGCCGCCGTCTTGGCGAGGGCCTGCAGATCGATCTGACCGTCGGCGTCTTCGAGCAACTCCAGCGGCACGTCGTCGGGTTCGGCCGCAGGCGCCACCGGCGTGTGATCCACCTCGGTCGGCGCGGGCGCGGTGACCGCGGCGGCCGCCACGGGTTTTGGCGCGGGTTCGGCATGTCGCGGCCGGTTCAGTTCCGTCAGGATCATCCGTTCGTCCTGCAGGACCACAAAACGCTTCATTGTGTTTTCGAGCTCGCGGATATTGCCGGGCCAGGCATACCCCTCGAGCGTGTCGAGCAGGAGCTGGCTGGGGCGCGGCGCCGGTCGCCGATAGAGTCGTGCATACCGGAGGAGAAAAAACTCAATCAGCGCGGGGATCTCATTGCGTCGCTGACGCAGCGGGGGAATCCGCAACTCGATGACCTGGAGACGGTAGTACAGGTCCTCGCGGAAGGCCCGATCACGCATCATCGAGTCGAGATCCCGATTGGTGGCGGCAATGACGCGGACGTCGACATCAACCGGTCGATTGCTGCCGAGTTTGGTGAACTGACGGTCCTGCAGCACGTGGAGAATCTTGGCCTGAAGGCCGATGGGCAGTTCGCCGATTTCATCGAGCATGATTGTTCCGCCGTCGGCAAATTCAAATTTGCCGATCCGCGTCGTTCCAGCCCCGGTGAATGCGCCACGTTCGTGACCGAACAGCTCGCTCTCCAGCAGGTCGGCGGGTAATGCCGCGCAGTTCACCTTCACAAACGGCCGGGTGCGACGGCCCGAGCGGCGATGCAGCTCGCGTGCGATCACTTCTTTGCCGGTGCCGCTCTCGCCGCGCAGCAATACGTCCACCGAGCTGTCCGCCACGCGGTCGACCATGTCCATCACCGTCTGCATGGCGGGCCCGATGCTCCAGCACGGTTGGGTACCCTCAGGGTCTTCCGCCACCTGGGCGCTGAGACGTGCCACTTCGGAACTGAGCGCCTCGCGCTGCAGTGCGTTGCGAATCGCGGCTTCAAGGGCGGCCTCACCCATGCCATCCGCGTCCCCGGGCTTGAGCACGTAGTCCGCGGCGCCCAGTCGCACGGCTTCAATCACCGTCGCCGGCGCGTGCCGACCCGACAACATGATCACCTGCGCAGCCGGATGGGCCTGGCGAATGGCGCGCAAGGTGTCGAGACCGTCCATGTTCGGCATCAGGACGTCGAGCAGGATGACCTGCGGCGCCTGGCCCCGCGTGAGTGCGTCAAGCAGCTCGGTGCCGCTGTGGTACACGTCCACGTTGTAGGACTGGGCACGCAGCAGGGTGGCGAGAAACTCTGTGAAGTCCGGATCATCGTCAACGATGGCGAGGCGGGCATTCATGATGGAGACTCCTGCAGGGGAAACGTGATGATGAGGTCGCGCGCCGATCGGACGTGACCGGAGGCGACGGTGATGACGTGACAGGCGAGCGCGGCCGTCAGGCCGGGTGTCTGCCACGGGTCGAACGGGACGTCCTCGGGCGTGTCAGGTGCCGCGGCGAGGGGGATCAGAAACTGGAGGTCGTGTCGATCGCCGGTGTGCACGATGTGCACACGCGCCGGGCGACCCGGGGCGTGTTTGAGTGTGGCGAGTGTGGTCACCGCGTGTGCGAGTTGATCCACATCGGCGGCCGCCTGCAACACCGGGCTTTTCCCCGTGGTGATTGCCGCCTCGTCTTCCGAATTCGCCTCGAACAACAATCCGGACACGCTGCACCGCTGGCGCACGCGGGCCACCAGGGTCGCTGCCGCGACCGGGCGCCGGACACCTTCGGCGGATGGAAGGAAACCCACCGCTTCGTCACACATGTGCGCGATGCGTGTCAGCGCGGTCGCGGTTTGTGACCAGGCCTTGTCGCGGGCCTCGAAGGTGTCGAGGCGCTCGAGACGGAGGAGCCGGACGTAACCTGCGGCGACGCTCAACGGGCTCCGCAGATCGTGCAGCAGGACATCCAGGACGCGTTCAAGCTCCGCCATGTCTTCCCTCCGACCCGTGATAGTTTGGCAGGGTCCCATGAGCCGCCCGAAAGTACTCCTTGTTGACGACTACCTCGATGCGCTTGAGGTCTGGGCGCTGTTTCTGAGTTCCGAAGGTTTTGATGTCAACACCGCAGCCGATGGACCCACGGCGCTGCGGATGGTCGAGTCCACCACGCCGGACGTCATCGTGATGGACCTCGATTTGCCAGGCATGAGCGGCATTGATGTCGCGCGTACCCTCCGGGCGCAGGCGGCGCATGCGCGCCTCCCCCTGATCGCGGTGACCGGGCACACCGGTACCAAACTCGACGCGGCGCGCGCGGCGGGTTTTGATGCGGCCCTGGTCAAACCGTGCGCGCCTGATGCACTGACCGCGCAGATCAGGCAGCTGCTGTTGATGCCTCGGCATTAAGTAAAAACTTCCAAAAAACCTGAGAGTTGGCACGACGGGACTCATCTTGAGCAAGACAGGTGCCAGCCCGTCATGACCCCTGGTGCCATGATGTGCCCTGAGGTTGCCCACAGTCGGTAACAAATTGCACACATCGTCCAGATAGTCCGGCACGTGAGTTGCTTGCATCCGGGGGATGAAAGTGGCGCTCGCCCTGGCCTGTGCCGTGTTGTGTGCAGCAGCAGGACCACAGTCCGTCGCGCAGAGCCGGGAACGTGTGCCGGATCAGGCCCTGAAGGCGGCCTTCCTGATTCGATTCGCGGACTTTGTGGCCTGGCCCCCAGGCACGCCCGGGTCCGCCTTCACGGTCTGTCTCTCGGCGTCGCATGGTTTCGGTACGGCGGTTGAGGCCGCGACGAAGGGATCGAGTGTGCGCGGCCGGGCCGTGGTCGTTCGGCACCTGACCGGCACCGACGCGGTCGCGGACTGCCAGGTCCTGTATATCGATCGTGCGGACAGCCATCTCCTCCCGCTGACGCGCCGCCGGCCCATTCTCACGGTGGGTGAGGATGTGGGCTTCTGTCAACGAGGCGGGGTGATCAATCTCCGGATCGTGGACGACCGGATTCGATTTGAGGTCAGCCTCACCCATGCGCGGGGCAGTGGTCTCACCGTGGATGCACAACTCCTGCGGCTCGCCATCGCCGTGTACGGGGGTGGTCAGTGAAACACTGGTTCCGCTCCCAGCCCATCCACCGCAAGTTGGTCCTCACGTCCATGCTGAAGACCACGGTCGTGTTGTCCATCGCCATGATCGCGCTGTTGGTGCTTGACGCGTGGCGGTTTCACGCCATCGCCAGGCAGGACGCCCACACGCTGGGCAGCATGGTGGCTGAAGTGGTCCGTCCGGCGCTCGCGTTTGGACAGATGGACACGGTGCAGCCGGGCGTGGAGATCCTTCGCCTGCGGCCGCAGGTCGAACGCGCGTGTGTCTACGGGAAAGACGGCGCCCTCCATGGGCGCTATGTCCGCACGCAGTCGCAGCCCTGTCCGGAAACTCTTCCCTCCGCAGATGGACCGTGGTACGTCCTCGACGCGCTTGTGCCCGTGGTCTCCGGCGAGGACGTGGTCGGCTACATCTACGTGAGCCGCGATTGGCAGATTCTGCTGAACCGTCTGGAGACTGCCGGCCTCTCGAGCCTGGTGGTCCTCATCCTCGCGGCTGGTGTCATGTTCGTCCTGTCGCATCGACTGCACCGCACCATTTCGGAACCCATCAGCCAGCTGGCCTCCGCCACGGCCGAGATGGGGCGGACGGGTGTGTATGCCCTGCCGCCGATCGACGTGGCTCAGGATGAAGTCGGTCAGCTGGTGACCTCCGTCGGCGCGATGGTCGAACGGGTGCAGCAGGTCACCTACGACTTGACGAGAACCAATGATGCGCTTCGGTTCGAGATCGAGGAGCGCCAGATGGTGGAGAAAGAACGTGAGGCGCTGCTTTTCCGCGAACAGGAGGCCAACCGCATCAAGGACGAATTCCTGGCCACGGTCTCGCACGAACTGCGCACCCCCCTCAACGCCATCGTCGGCTGGGCGCAGATTCTGTCCACAACCACTCCCGAACCGTCCACGATCGCCAAGGCGGCCGCCAGCCTGCATCGTAATGCGCAGACCCAGGCGCGTGTCATTGACGACCTGATCGATATCTCGCGCATCGTGACCGGCAAGTTGCGGGTGGACCCGACGCCGGTGGACCTGCGCGCGGTCGTCGAGGCCTCGGTCGAAGCCATCCGGCCGATGGCCGGACACGGCGGCGTCACACTCACGGTCACGTTGCCGGAGGACGCGTGCGTCATCATGGGCGACCGCACACGTTTGCAGCAGGTGGTCTGGAACCTGCTGTCGAACGCCGTGAAGTTTTCGCCCCAGGGGCACGTGCAGGTCGAGGTCCGGCAGGAAGGCGCATTCCTTGATCTCGTCGTCACCGACGACGGCCAGGGGATCGCGCCGGAATTCCTGCCCCATGTCTTTGACCGTTTCCGCCAGGCCGACTCGTCGGTGACGCGACAACACGGGGGACTGGGCATTGGCCTCGCGGTGGTCAAGGAACTGGTGGAGCTGCAGGGCGGCACGTTGCAGGCGCTGAGTGGAGGTCGTGGCAACGGCGCCACCTTCTCCATCCGTTTCCCCTGCGTGGATCATGTGGTGCCGTGCAACGACGAAGAAGAGCGGCTGCCCTCGCTTGCGGGCATCTCGGTGCTCGCGGTGGACGACAACACGGATTCGCTCGAAGTGCTTGAAGCGGTCCTTGCCGACGCGGGCGCCCGTGTCCGCACGGCCACCTCCGGCGCCGCCGCGTTGGAACGTTGGCAACGTGAGCCCGCCGACGTGTTGTTGTGCGACATTGCCATGCCGTACATGAGCGGCTACGAGTTGCTGCCCCGGATCAGGGATCTCGACCGGCTCTCAGGGCGGATGACCCCGGCGATCGCCGTCACCGCACACGCCACCGATGAGCTGGTCGCCCGGAGCGCACAGGCCGGATTCCAATTACACATCGCCAAGCCCTTTGACCGTAAACAACTGCTGAAGGCCATCGTGACCGCACGGATCCGGATATGACCACACCACTGCTCCGTCGATGCTCTCAGGTGATGGGCTGTTTCACCCTCACTGCGTTGCTGATGTCGGCCGAGGCCGGAGCCCAGACACCGATGCAGGCGCAGGACCTCCGGTCATTGACGCTGGAGCAATTGATGGCGGTGCCGGTCACGGTGACCAACCGGGTGCCACAATCACGCCTGACGACACCGGCCAGCGTGTTTGTGATGACGAGTGATGCGATCAGGCAGTCTGGCGCAACCACCTTGCCGGAAGTCTTGCGGATGGTCCCGGGCATACACGTCGCACAAATTGACGGCAACAAATGGGCGATTGGCATTCGCGGATTCACCGACCGGCTCGCGCGCGCGATGCTCGTGATGATCGACGGCCGCCCGGTCTATTCGCCGCTGTTTGCCGGCACGTACTGGGAAGTCCAGGACTTCCCTCTGGGCGACATTGAACGCATCGAGGTGGTGCGCGGGCCGGGCGGCAGCCTGTGGGGTGCCAATGCCGTCACGGGTGTTGTGAACATTGTGCGAAAAACGGCGGCGGCCTCCGCGGGCACCACCGTCATCGCTCGCACGGGCACCGAGGACCCCTTCACACTCGCGGCCAGTCACGGCGGCGGGCGGCAGTTGCAGTATCGTCTGTCGGGAAAAATCGCGACACGATCCCCGCAGACCAATCCACTCGGCCTGAAATACGACGATGCCCGGCTGATGCAGACCGGCGGGAGGGCGGAATGGCAAAATGCCGCCGGCGCATTCATGGTGCAGGGCGATGCGTACCGGACCATCATCGGGCAACGCGACGGCCTCGTCACGTTTGTCCCTCCCTCACGTCGCGATGTGATCACGGACGATACCCTCACCGGGGCGAATGTGATGGCGCGCTGGACTCGACGTCCCACCGATCCTCGCAGTCTACAGGTGCAGGCCTTCTATGACCACACCACGCGGGACGAACTCGTGTTCAGCGAGCAGCAGCACGTGTTCGACGTCGACATGCAACAGGGGCTCCTCCGTGGTCGCCACAGCCTGCTGTGGGGAGCCGGCTTCCGGCATGTCGACGGCCGCACACAAACACGCGGCACGCTGGCGTTCACGACGCCGGACAGGGCCGATCAGCTGTACACGGCGTTTGTGCAGGACGAAATGGCGCTGGTGCGGGACCGCCTGACGTTCACGGTCGGCACCAAGGTCGAACACAACGCGTATAGCGGCGTGGAGTGGCAGCCAAACGGGCGCCTGGCCTTTACCCTTTCGCCGTCAACGGCGGTCTCGATGTCGCTTGCGCGCGCGGTGCGTACGCCCTCCCGCGTGGAGCACGACTTCTCGACCGGCAACCTGTTGACTCCGACACCCATGTTCGTGCGCCTGACGCCGAACCCGCAGTTTCGATCGGAAGAACTCACCGCACTTGAGGGCAGCGTGGTGACCATGCCCCATCCAAACGTGTTGACGACCGTCGCGGTGTTTCGCAATCGGCACGACCACGTCCTGAGCGGGG
This sequence comes from uncultured Solibacteraceae bacterium, assembly GCA_964423815.1. Classification (GTDB taxonomy): domain Bacteria; phylum Acidobacteriota; class Vicinamibacteria; order Vicinamibacterales; family SCN-69-37; genus SYFT01. Next base: position 65,529 of record CAYRGW010000004.1, read on the forward strand.
AGTTGTTTGCCCCGTTTGTTGAGACCGACGCGTCGGGCGCGCGCGTCATCGTGCCGATCCTCTTCGGCAATGGCCTGCAGGGACACAGCTACGGCGTTGAAATCACCAACGATGTCCGCCCCACGTCGTGGTGGCGCACCACGTTGAACTATTCGTGGCTGCGGGTGCAGCTGCAGAAAAAGTCCGGAAGTGTTGATGCCAGCCAGGAAGTCCGCGGTGAGGGGGGCAGTCCCCGTCACCAGCTTCAACTGGCCACGACCTGGCACCTGCCGCGCCGTGTCACCGTTGACTGGTTCCTGCGCGGCGTGTCCGGTTTGCCCGCCTTGCGGCTACCCGGCTACGTCACATCCAACGTGCGGGTTGACTGGGCGTTCAGCAGCGAGGCTGGTCTATTCGTGCAGGGGCGGAATCTCCATCACGATGAGCACCCCGAGTTCAGTGATGGATCAAACGGGGTGTTCGGCATCCAACGCGCGTTCATCGTCGGATTGCGGTGGACGCGATGACGTCCGGCGGTCCTCCGCATACAGGCGCGTGAACTCCGCGCCCAGCAGGACGATCTGTGATGAGTAATACACCCACAGCAGCAGCAGGATCACCGAACCCGCCGCACCGTAGGCGGACGCCGTGGCGCTATGGCCCAGGTACAGCCCAATGAGTTGTTTCCCGACGGTGAAGAGGACACCCGTTACCGCGGCACCGGCGAACGCATCTCGCCACGTCGTGGGCGCTTCTGGCAAAAACTTGAACAAGAGCGCAAAGAGCCCGGCGATCACGGCAAACGACACGACCCAGTTCAGCACACCAATGACCATCGGTGCTCCCGGGGCAATGCGGGTGAGCCAGGACCCAAGTGCAGCCAGCGCCGCCGTGACCGTCAGCGAGACCAGCAGGAGAAACCCGATGGCGATCACCAGACTGAACGCGCGCGCGCGATCGAGCAGGAAGTCCAGGACCTTGGACCGTGGCTTCGGCGTCGCCCGCCAGATGGTATTAAACGCAGCCTGCAACTCAAGAAAGGCGCCGGATGCCGCCAGAACCAGTGTGACGATGCCCACCGTGGTCGCCAGGGCCGTGTTGCGGTCCCGCGCGGCGCCCTGCAGCAGTGCTTGTACTGCCTCCGCTCCCTTGGTGCCGACGAGACCCTCGATTTGTGCGACCACCTCACCCTGGACGGCGTGTGGACCAAAAACCATGCCGGCCACGGCAATCACGATCAGCAGAATCGGGGCCAGGGCAAACAATGTGTAGTACGCCAGCGACGCACCCATACGAGGGCCGTTGTCATCCCAGAAGGCGACAAACGCGCGACCCACGAGTCGGATGAGATACATGACGCCTTATCGCCCTGCGGCCGTGAGCGGCAGCACGAGCGCCAGCACCGTCGCCAGCACGATCACTGGTGCGACAAAACCGCCGCCGAGCAGAATGGCCGCGTTGGTGACGGGCGTGCGGACCCCCGTCCATCGGTCGGTCCATCCGAAGACGACGTACGCCACGCCGGCCCAGACCAGCGCTGCAACCGTGGTCACCGACGTCAACAGGAAGCCGAGGTCCACCGGGGGGCCTTTCTGGAGCGTGATTGCCCATAGTGGGCAGAAGTCTGCTCATTCGCAGCCGAATGGGAATTCACGCTCTAATCTGTTTCAATAACTGTTCCAGCACACAGCCATGACACCCACTGGTCCGGATCGTTACCTCGCCGTCTGTTCGTCACTCATCCGATCCATTGGTCGGACGTCGTCGGTCGAGACCATGTACGAACATGCCCTTGACGCGCTTGACGACGCGCTGGGTGTGACGCGTGCGTCGATCCTGCTGTTTGATGCCGATGGTGTGATGCGATTTAAGGCCTCCCGGGGCCTGTCGGACGACTACCGTCGTGCCGTGGAGGGACACAGTCCGTGGACACCGTCCACGCCGGACCCAGAGCCGATCCTGGTGCGCGATGTCGAGGCCGAGCCGTCATTGGCCGCGTACATCACCACGATTCGCCAGGAACGGATTGGCGCGATGGCGTTTATCCCGCTGGTGTATGGCGGGACGGTGATCGGCAAGTTCATGATCTACCGCAACGAGGCGGGAGCACTGAGCGACCAGGAGTTGTTGTGTGCGCGGCTGGTGGCCTCGGAAGTGGCGTTTGCCGTGGCGCGCACGCGGGCGGAGCAGCTGGCAAGTCGCAGCGAGGCACGCCTGCGATTTGCGTTGGATGCCGCCTCCATGGGCACGTGGGATTGGGATCTGAAGGCCGGCACGGTGCGCTGGTCGGACAATCTCGAACACATTCACGGCCTGCCCCCAGGCACCTTCGATGGGACGTTTGAGAGCTACGCCCGGGAGATTCATCCCGACGATCGGGACCGTGTGATGGCGGCGGTGCGCAAGGCCCTGGCTGACGGCATTCCGTATGAGGTGGAGTACCGCCTCGTGGCGCCCGATGGTACCGTGCGCTGGGCCGAGGGCAAAGGGAACGCGGAGTTCGCTGAGGGCGATGCCGTTCGCATGACGGGTGTGTGCATGATTGTCACGCGCCGCAAGGAAGCAGAGCTGGCACGTCTGGCGGCAGCGGAGGAGGCGAGCCGGCTCAAGGACGAATTTCTCGCCGTGTTGTCGCATGAATTACGCACACCCCTGAACGCCATTCTTGGCTGGGTGCAGATGCTGGAGACCGGCACCCTGTCACCCGAGCGTGTGCGGCAGGCCATCAAGGTCATCGGCCGGAACGCGACACTGCAGGCACAGTTGATCGAGGACATGCTGGACGTGTCCCGGATTGTCACCGGCAAGTTGGAGGTGGAACGGCGCCCCGTGTCGATCGCCCAGTTGGTGGATTTGTCTGTGGGGGCGTCCCTGCCCGCAGCCGAGGCCAAGGGCATTGTCCTGACCAAGGACGTGACGTGTGATTCACCCTACGTGGAGGGTGACTTCCGTCGACTGCAGCAGGTCATGAGCAACATCCTGTCGAACGCCCTTCGTTTTACGCCGCCGGGTGGACGTGTGGAGGTGCGGTGCGGGGCGGACGATCAGCAGGTGGAGATCGTGATCAAGGATTCCGGCGAGGGGATCGCGCCTGATTTTCTTCCCTATGTGTTTGACCGTTTCCGGCAGGCCGACAGTCGGTCGACGCGCAAACACGGGGGCCTGGGACTCGGGTTGGCGATCACGCGGTACCTGGTCGACCAGCACCACGGGGACATCACGGCGGAGAGTGCCGGGCCGAAGCAGGGCACAACCATCCGGGTGCGATTCCCGCTGCGTCCTCCCCCTGCGACCGGCGATGACACCGGGGAGCCCGAGCTTGCGCCGGAGATGGAGAGTCGATTGAATGGGGCCACCGTGGTGGTGGTGGACGATCACCAGGACTCGCGCGAGCTTGTGGGCGCGATCTGTGAACGCAGCGGCGCCACGGTGATTTCATGCGAGACGGCGGCCGCAGCGTTGGAGGCGCTGCAGTCAGGCGGGGTCGATCTGCTTGTGGCCGACATCGCGATGCCCGATGTGGACGGCTTCACACTCGTGCGACGAGTTCGCGCGCTGTACCCCTCCCTGCCCTGCATCGCGGTGAGTGCCTACGTGCGCGACGAGGATCAGACGCTGGCCCTCGCCGCCGGATTTACTGCCTATTGTGTGAAGCCGCTCGACGCGGCCGCATTCGCCCGGTCCGTCAGACGCGTGTTGCGTCGATAGACGTTGCGGTCAGGCCCGGCCCCGGTGGCTGCAACGGATCGTCCGAGGGCGCATCCTGATCCGGCGCTGTGGGCGGCGGATCGATGTCGGGCAATCTGGTCACGTCCGGCGCGTTCGGGTCATCGGGTGGCAGGACGGGTGCGACGGGTGGCTGTGGCGGGTTAGTGGTCATCACTGCGTGAACACAGCAAATACCCGGCCATGTCTTCCACTGGTCGTTGATCTCCTCAGCCCGCTCAGGTTCCACATTCCAACGACCACCTTACCCACATTGGGTCGTCACCAACCCACGTCACCGCGCCGGAGCGGCCGCGACATCAGCGAGAAAGCGGGCAATCGCGTCAGGGGACGCGGCCTCGAGCGGTTCGAGCAGCCCCGCGTCGGTCTGGTCGAGCACCGGCGTGGGTCGATTGATGGCCAGCCTCGCGGTGGAAAGGCGCGCGGACGCCTCAAGCAGGTCCCAACGGTAGGCGTCCAGCGTGGCGGCATCCGCCTGACGCAGCTGCGCTTCGGCAAGGAGAGTTCCCAGCTCTTTCCAACTAGTGGTGGTTGCCATGACGCCTGCTATTGCAAGCGCCACGCCAACTCGTGCGGTTTGATTGCCCGGGATCAGTCCCGGTGGACGCGGAGCTTGACCCGGTAGTCCCTCAGGACAGGCGGCTCGACGGTGTATGGGTACGGCGTCACATCCTCAACCTCAATGGTGTACCCACGGAATTGGGTGGCCCGTCTGGTGGGGTTGAGGAGTTGCAGCTCAAGTTCGCGCCGCGTCCCTGGAGCGGACACTTCAAGCGCAACGTAGGCGTCTCCCACTTGAATGCACATCGCATTCAGCGGGCAACGAGTATCCTCGGTGACACCCACAAACTTCACAGTGATCGAGCCGACCACCTGCGATTGGCCGGGGGCAAGTGTGAATGTCGAATTGACGGGGGCCGTCGGTGAGGACGAGCAGGCCGCCACAGCGGCCAGGGTCAGAACAGTGAACAGAATAGTAGACAAACGACGCATAGTACGTCCCTATACAGCAGGGTTCGTGCCAACAGCAGGTTTGTAACTGTCCTTGAGTGTGACGGTGCGATTAAACACCGGGTGACCCGGTGTGGAGTCGGAGTCCACGCAGAAATATCCGAGACGTTCGAACTGGAATCGTTCACCGGTGGTGACACCACCAAGTGACGGTTCAAGTTTGCAGCCGGTCAGCACTTCCAGCGCGGTCGGATTGATCTGTTCCAGGAAATTTGCGTCGCCGGTGCCCGGCGCTTCATGGGTAAACAACCGGTCATACAGGCGCACCTCGGCGTCGATCGCGTGTGCGGCCGAGACCCAGTGCAACGTTCCCTTCACCTTGCGCCCGTCCGGTGCGTCGCCGCCTTTGGTGGCCGGATCGTAGGTGCAACGCACGGCGGTGACAGTGCCGCTTGCATCCTTGATGACCTCAGTACAGGTCACAAAATACGCGTTGCGCAGGCGCACCTCGCGGCCCGGTGCCAGGCGGAAGAACTTCTTCGGCGGTTCTTCCATGAAGTCGTCCGCCTCGATGTAGATCTCCCGGCTGAACGGCACCTGTCGTGTGCCCAGTTCCGGTCGGTCCGGGTGATTGGCCACCGTGAACGTGTCCGTCTGATCGGCAGGATAGTTGTCGATGATCAGTTTGATGGGCCGCAGGACGGCCATCGCCCGCGGGGCTCGTATGTTGAGGTCCTCGCGCACACAGAACTCGAGCAGGCCCACGTCGATCAGGTTCTCGCGTTTGGCCACACCGATCTCGTCACAGAACCTGCGCAGTGCCTCGGGAGGAAATCCTCGCCGGCGCACACCGGACAACGTCGGCATGCGTGGGTCATCCCAGCCGTTGACGTGTTTGTCGGTGACCAGTTGCAGCAGCTTGCGCTTGCTCATCACCGTGTAACTCAGGTTGAGGCGCGCGAACTCGATCTGCCGCGGTTGTGAGGGCAGTCCGGTCACATTCGCGATCAGCCAGTCGTAGAGCGGACGATGTTCCTCAAATTCGAGTGTGCACAACGAGTGGGTGATGCGTTCGAAGGCATCCGAGAGCGGGTGTGCGTAGTCGTACATCGGGTAGAGGCACCAGGCATCACCCGTGCGGTGATGATGCGCCCGGCGCACCCGGTACAACACGGGGTCACGCATCGTGATGTTGGGCGCCGCCATGTCGATCTTCGCGCGCAGCACCAGCGCGCCATCCGGAAACTCACCCGCACGCATCCGCGTGAACAGGTCAAGGTTCTCTTCGATCGAGCGCGCGCGATGTGGGCTCTCGCGTCCCGGTTCGGTGAGGGTGCCGCGGTATTCCCGAATCTCGTCGGCTGTGAGGCTGTCGACGTAGGCCTTCCCGTCGGTGATCAACTGCACCGCGCACGTGTAGAGGTGTTCGAAATAATCGGAGGCGTAGAAGAGCCGGTCCTCCCACGAAAACCCGAGCCATTGCACGTCTTCCTGGATCGAGCGCACATACTCGACGTCTTCGGTCACCGGGTTGGTGTCGTCGAAGCGCAGATTGCACGTGCCCGCAAAGTCGCGGGCCACGCCGAAGTTCAGGCAGATGGACTTGGCGTGACCCAGGTGCAGGTAGCCGTTGGGTTCGGGGGGAAACCGTGTGGCCACACGGCCCGCATGCCGATTGGACGACTGGTCGGCGGTGACGATTTCGCGAATGAAGTCGAGACGCGGAGCCTCGGGGGTGGCGGACATGCCGTCAATTGTAGACCGCCCGCGTCAGTCGGCGTCGACGTCCAGGGCTTCACGGACTTTGCGGCCGAGGGCATTTGCGGTGAAGGGCTTGTGCAGGAAGGCGATTCCCGGTTGAAGGACGCCGTGCTGGACGATGGCTTCGTCCGTGTATCCGGACATGTAGACCACCTTCAGCCAGGGCCGTCGCTCCAGCAATTGTTTGGTGAGGTCCGGGCCACTGAGTCCCGGCATCACCACGTCGGTCAGAACCAGGGCGATCGAGGGGTTCTGGTCGAAGACTTCAAGGGCCTGCGTCGCATTGGCCGCCACCACCACCACGTACCCCAATCGTTCCAGGAGGCGTTTTGTCAGGTCGCGCAAACCGTCCGCATCCTCGACCACCAGCAGCAATTCCGTCCCATGGAGCGCCGCGTCGGGCGGGAGCGGATGTTCGACCGCCCGATCCGCCACTGTCGCCTGGGGCAGGTAGACCTCGAATCGGCTGCCACGACCGATCTCGCCCGACACGGTGACGCTGCCCCCGCTCTGGGTGACGATGCCATGGACCGCGGCCAGCCCAAGCCCCGTCCCTTTGCCGGCCGGCTTTGTGGTGAAAAACGGCTCGAACAACCGCGCCAGCACCTCTGGACTCATGCCTGTGCCCGAGTCGGTGACGGAGATGACCACGGAGGGACCAAGCGCCGCGTTGAAATGTTGGGCCGAGTAGTGCTCATCAAGGACGATGTTGTCGCACGCGATCGTCAGTGTGCCGCCGTTCGGCATCGCATCCTGCGCGTTGACCGCGAGGTTCACGATGACCTGCTCCAGTTGACCGCGGTCGGCCTTGATCGGCGCCACGTCTTCGCAGACGTTAAACACCACGTGGACATTCTCGCGGATGAGCCGCGCCAGCATCGGCCGCAAATCCGCCAGGACGGACGAGATATCCAGGATCTTCGGATCGATGATCTGTTTCCGGCTCAAGGCCAGCAACTGGCTCGTCAGTGCCGCCGCCCGCAATGAGGCCTTCTGGATCTGCTCGATGTCGTGCCGATCCTCGCCGGTCTGCCGGTTGCCATCGAGCAACATCTCACAGCAGCCCAGCATGACGGTCAGCAGGTTGTTGAAGTCGTGCGCCACGCCTCCGGCCAACCGCCCGATGGCTTCCATTTTCTGCGCCTGGTGAAACTGGACCTGCAGGGTGTTGCGGGTCGTGACATCCTGGGAAATGCCGATCGCCCGCGTGGGGCGCCCGGCCGTGTCGGTGATGATTCGCCCGGTGCCACAGAGTGATCTCACCGACCCATCGGGCCGAATCGCCCGGTGATCCACAACAAAGTCCCCGCCCATCCGTGCGGCCCGGTCGATGGTCGCCAGCACGGTCGCCCGATCGTCAGGATGGATGTGCTCAATGAACGCATCAAAGGTGCCGCCAAACGATCCTCGGGCGAGCCCGTATTGCGCCTCCAGCACATCGGACCACTGCAACACGCCGGTTGTGTAGTCGAGGTCCCAAGTGCCGATTTTCGCTGCCTCCAGCACAAACTGGATCCGCTCGTCACTGGCCTGGCGCGCGCGTTCACCGGCCTTGCGTTCCGTGATGTCGCGAATGTTGCACTGGATGACCCGCCGGGCACCGGACTGGTAGATGTTGCTGACGAACTCGACGTCGATCAGCCGGCCGCGCCGTGTCTCCAGCGGCACGTCGTCGTAGCGGACGTATTCTTCGCGTTGCAGGTCCTTGAACAGGATCTTCGACTTCGTCCCATCCTCGAAAGGGCTGATCTCCCAGAGTTTTTTGCCGAGGATTTCGGACGCCTCGTAGTCGAGCAGGTTCGCGAGGAAGGGGTTCACGGCGGTGATCTCGCCGGTGACCGCATCAAGCATCAGGATGCCGTCTTTTGCGGCCTCAAACAGGCGCCGGAATTGAGTCTCGGAGGCCTGGAGGGCCGTATCGCTCACGGCATTACTGTCGGGCCTGCCTCCGGCAGACCGCAGTTCAAAATTGCACAGGGGATGGGTTTATGCTGGGAGGCAGGAGACGACACCCCATGCCTGCCACTTCGAAGAATGCGATCGTCGACGCGTTGTCCCGGCTGCTGGCCGACAGCTACACCCTGTATCTGAAGACGAACAATTACCACTGGAACGTCACGGGGCCGAGTTTTAACAGCCTGCATGTCATGTTCGAGCAGCAGTACACCGAATTGGCGATGGCCATCGATGAAATTGCCGAACGAATCCGCGCGTGTGGGGCTTATGCGCCCGGCAGTTTTGCCGAGTTTCAGAAATTGGCAAAAGTGAAGGACGCGACCGGCCGGCCCAAGGCGAAGGCCATGCTTGAAACGCTGGTCGCCGATCAAGCCATCGTTGTCGACGCCGCCACGAAGTTGTTTAAAGCGGCCGAGAAGGCGAAGGACCAGGCCAGCGCGGATCTGGCAACCCGCCGCATGGACATCCACGAAAAACACGCGTGGATGTTGCGCAGCCATCTGGAATAGGCCCGTCATGGACCCCATGCGCTCGTCGACGCTGATCTACGAGATCGATGACTCGGATCGCCTCGTGGCTGTGAACGACGCCTGGACGTCGTTTGCGGTGGCCAACGATGCGCCCGAGTTGTCGTCGCCTGGAGTCCTGGGGTTGAGGCTCTGGGACGCCATCACCGACCCGTCCACACGCGAGTTGTATCGCACCCTCCTCGATCGGGTGCGACATGGAGAAGATGTCACCTTCCGCTATCGTTGTGATGGTCCGGCGGTTCGTCGCGACATGCACATGCGCGTGTCGCTGGAGGGGCGACGCGTCCGTTTTACGAGCCGGCTCGATCAGGCCGTCATCCGTGAGCCACAGCCGATTCTTCACCGCACGGCCACACGATCCGACGACTTCATTCGTGTGTGTGGGTGGTGCAAAAAAATTGCGGTGTCCGATGGGCGCTGGGAGGAAGTGGAAGTGGCGATTCCCCTCCTGGGGCTTCAGGCGGCACACACCCTGCCCGCGCTGACACACGGGATTTGTCCAGGCTGTCTTGATCGGGTCAGTGCTGATTTTGCGGCGTGATCTGCTGGAGGGCGGCGCGCACGGCAGCCGCCATCACGCGAAAGTGTGTGGCGCTCCACACAACCTGACCGTCGCGCACGAGCAGCACCTGCGGAGACTCGTGCCGGACTTTCAGACGGGTCTCAATCGCGTCTGACACCGCGCGCGCGGCCTGGATCCGCACGACCCAGATATCAACATCCGCGGGCGGATCGTCGATCAGCTCCAGCATCTCTTCCATGGCCATCGCACTGGTGCCGCACGTGAGGCTGTGTTTGAAGATCAACGCCGGCCGATCGCCTGTGCCGGCCAGGATCAGATCCAGTTCCTCAATCGTGTCGATCGTCCGCATTGTCCCCATCGTGTCACAAACGCGGGGACAAACACGTTCACAGGGAGACGTGGTCTAGCGGCCGCCGATCTGGCGGCCTTTGGTCACCGCGCGGAAGGCACTGTCGTTAAACGCCTGGAGGATGCCCACGTTGAAGCCCTGCTGCATGCGGGTGTCGATGTCGGTCTCGGAGACCGGATACCCACAGGCCAGCTTGAACTCCTTGCACGCGGCGAGCACGGTCTGAATGGCCGCCTCCCACGCCACATCGTCTCTCACGCGGCGGCCGTCGGCCCCGGTGGTGGAGAAGACGCCGCCGAGGGTGCCGGCGCCGGGCACGAGCACGCTGAGTCCGGGGACCTGCGCGATCTCGCGGACGTTGGCGAGGCCTTCCTTTGTTTCGATGATGGCCCACACGACGAGTTCGCCCTGGGGGTTGAGGGGCCAGACGTCGGCCTTGCGGCGATATTCGGCCTCACTGATGCCCCAGTACTTCGGCGCGTTGCCGACATCCTCGGGTCGGATCCCGCCGTTGGCCTTGAAGCGCATCGCGGCGATGCCCTGACGCAGCTCTTCGGCACTGTCCACTTCCACAAACGACACACTTGACACGCCGACGTTGAGCTGTCGCGCGATGTTGGTGGCATACGCGGCCGGGTCGGCGGGCATGTCGGCGCGTGAGATGTTTGGCGCCTTGGAACTGAGCGGCACCATCAGCCGGCGTGGTGTGGTTGTGGTGAGGGGGCCCGCGGCGGCAATCGCGTCCTGGAAGGCCCCGATCGCGGTGGAACCGGCGTCAATGTTGCGCTCCATGACGGCGGTGAAGAAGTAGTCGGCGTTGCGATACCCGAGCGCGTCGGCCGCGAGATCGGCCGGCGTCTTCTGGGCGACGGGGGCGGGTGGCGGTGCAGGTGCGTCCGCGCCTCCGCGGGCCCGGCCACCGGCACGGGGCTGGGTCGGCACACCGACGCCAAAGACGGGCTTTTTCGAGGAGAGCAGGTCGATCATGGGATTGAGATGGCCGGCCGACTGCCCGCTCATGACCACCCCGCACACCGCCACACCAATCAGTCCGAGTGCCACACGTCCACGCATAAATGTCTCCTTCGGGTGAGCGGATTGTAACCGGATTGCCGCCATCCACGCCCCGTTTGTGGCAGGATCGAAAGATTGGCGGGAGGCGGCGAGGTGATGATGGCAAGCCAGTGGGCACGGGTGGTCGGCGCGGCGGTGATGGTGGTGAGTGTGTCGGGGTGTTCCCTCATCTCGAACAAGGCCACAAAAATGGTCGCGGACACGTTGTCGTCAGGCGGCACCTCGATGACCTCCGACAACGATCCGGAGCTGGTGCGCGACGCGGTCCCCTTTGCGCTCAAAACCTACGAATCGCTGCTGGAATCACTCCCGAAGTACGTCCCCCTGCTGCGGGCCACCTGCAGCGGGTTTACCTCCTACGCCTACGGTTACCTGGCGACCGACGCCGACCAGGTCCGGTACACCGATCGTGAGGCGGCGAAGGCGATCGACGAACGCACCCTCAAGATGTATCTGCGCGCGCACGGGTACTGCGCGCGGGCCATGGAGGAGCGCTTCAAGGGCGTGACCGAGGCCCTGCTCAGGGAGCCGGCCACGGCGCTGACCAGGGCCAAAAAAGAGGACGTGGAGCTGATCTACTGGTCGGCCGCCTCGTGGGGCCTCGCGATGGCCCTCAGTCCTGATACGCTGGCCATAGATTTTCCGGCTGTCCGCGCGATGGCCGAACGTGGGCTGGCCCTGGATCCGGGCTGGTGGAACGGCGCCCTTCACGAACTGATGATCACGCTCAACAGCCAGGAGCTGCTGGGGGGGTCACAGGAGGAAGCGCGGCGCCATTTTGACCGCGCGGTCGAGCTCCAGAAGGGGCTCTCGCCTGGTCCCTACATCTCCCTGGCCATGGGTGTCTCGGTCGCCCGCCAGGATCGCGCCGAGTTCGAAAAATTGATGAACATGGCGCTCGCCGTGGATCCAGACGCCAATCCGAGTGAGCGTCTGACCACCATGCTGCTGCAACGCCGCGCGAAAGCGTTGCTCGCACAGGTGGATGAACTGTTCTTGAAGGACGTGGAGTAATCGCAATGCTGAAATCTATTCGTCGATTCATTGTCCCAGTCACCGTCGCAGCGGCCGTGGTTGTGTTGACCTCGTCGGTGGCGGCTCGCGCGGCTGTGACCATCAAACTCGCGACGTTTGCCCCGGCGAACTCCGCCTGGCACAAAGCCCTGCTCGACATGGGCGCCTCGTGGACCAAAGTCACCGATGGCCGCGTGACGTTGCGTGTGTATCCGGGCGGCACCCTCGGCACCGAGGCGTCGACCGTCAAGATGATGAGCCCGGCCGTCGGTGAACTGCAGGCCGCGTTGCTCCTGCCGCCGGGGCTGGCGCGGATTGACGATGCCGTGGATGTGTTCGGGATGCCGTTTTTCCTCGAAAACGACGACGAGATGCGCGCGGTGTTTGCCGCGATGCGGCCGTCGATGACGCAGCGGATCGAATCCAAGGGGTTCAAGGTGCTCCACTGGGGCAACGCCGGCTGGGTGCAGCTGTTCTCGAAGAAGGAAATCCGCAGTCTCGCCGAGCTCAAGGCCGTGAAGCTCTACACGACCGAGGGTGATGACAAGTCGGTGCAGTGGTACAAGTCCAACGGGTTCCAGCCCATTCCGCTGTCGTTCAACGACATGGTGGGGGGGCTCAAACGCGGCATGGTTGATGCGGCGCCGAGTCCGGCGTATGGCGCGTCGATGCTGCAGATCTTCCGGGATGCGCCGTTCATGCTCGACGTGAAACTGGCCCCCCTGCTCGGCGCCACCGTGTTGACCAACGACGCCTGGAACAAGATCGACGCGGCGGATCGTCCCAAGGTGCTCGCCGAAGCGGCCAAGCTCGAAGCGCGGTTCATGAGTGAAGCGCCGAAACTCGACGCCACCGCGATCGGCACGATGGCGGCGCGTGGTCTCAAGGTCACGACACTCACGCCTGCGGCCACCGCGGAATTCCGCAAGACGGCCGAAGCACTGGTCGGGTCGATGCGTGGCACCACGGTGCCGGCCGACGTGTTTGACGCGGCCATGCAGGCGCGCACGGCCTATCGCAAGACCAAGGGTGTTAAATAGTCCGCCGTGACCACTGCGAGCATCACGGCTGATCCCGCCGCGTCGAATTCGGTCGCGGTTCGTTTCGAAAACTCCATTGCGCTCGTCGCCATGGCCGGGATCATCGTGATTCCACTCGCGGAGATCGTGCTGCGCAAGTGGTTCGCGACCGGTATTCCCGGCGCGGCACCGTTTGCGCAGCACCTCACCATGTGGGTGGGCATGCTGGGTGCGGCGATTGCCGCCCGCGACGGCAAACTGCTGTCGCTGGCGACCGGCGAGTTCCTGGCGCATAGCCGAACGGCGGATATCGCGAAGTTCGCGGCCGCCCTGGTCGGGTCGGCCGTGGCGACGGTGTTTGCGGTCGGCGGGCTGAACCTCGTCACACTCGATCGTGTGGACGGCAGCGAGATCGCGGCGGGTGTTCCCGTCTGGGTCGCGGATCTTGTGCTGCCGATCGCGTTCGGGTTGATTGCCGCGCGCCTGCTGTGGCGCGGGGCGTCCACGTGGGCCCTGCGTGCCGTCGCGTTGATCGGCCCCGTGGCCGGGTACTGGATCGCCACCCATCCCGAACTGCTTGATGGGGCGGCCGTCTGGCCCTGGTTGGCCGTGCTCGTGTTTGCCGCGTTGATCGGTGCGCCGATTTTTGTGTTGCTCGGCGGCGCGGCTGCCGTGTTGTTCATGGCCCAGGGCAGCAAGCCCACCGTGCTGCTCATCACGGCGTATCAGGAACTGACAGGGTCGGCGGGCCTGGCGACCATTCCGCTCTTTACGCTGGCCGGCTACCTGCTGGCCGAAGGCCGGTCGTCTGAACGCCTGCTGCGTCTCTTTCGCGGACTGTTCGGCTGGTTGCCCGGCGGCATCGCCGTGGCCACCGTCGCCTTGTGCTCGTTCTTCACATTGCTCACCGGCGGCTCGGGCGTCACCATTCTGGCGCTCGGCGGCCTCCTGCTGCCGGCGCTGCTCAAGGAAGGGTACGGCCAGCGTTTCTCCATCGGTCTGCTGACCTCCGGCGGCTCCCTCGGACTCTTGTTCCCGATGTCGCTGCCGCTGATTCTCTACGCCATCATCGCGAACCAGTCGATGGAGGACCTGTTCATCGGCGGCCTGTTGCCCGGCATCCTGATGCTGATCATGTTGTCGGCGTACGCGGTGCGGCACGCGATTCGGTCCGGGGCGGAGCGGTCACCCTTCGTCGCCAGGGAAGCCGGCGCGGCGCTCTGGAACGCGAAGTGGGAGATTGGCCTGCCGGTGGTGGTGATGACGGCCCTCCTGGGCGGGTACGCCACCCCGGTGGAAGCGGCCGCCGTGGCGGCGCTGTACGCCTTCATCATGCAGCGCTACATCCATCGCGACATTCCGTCGATGCGTGAGGTGGTCAAGGTCACGGCTGATTCGGTCGGCCTCGTCGGTGGCGTGCTTGTGATTCTGGCCGTGGCCGTCGGGCTCACCAACTACATGATCAACGCGCAGATCCCCGATGCGTTGATCGCGTGGACGACCGAACACATCGAGTCGCCGTTGATGTTCCTCCTCGCGCTGAACGTGTTCCTGTTGCTGGTGGGTTGTGTGATGGATGTCTTCTCGGCCATCGTGGTCGTCGTCCCGCTCATCTCAGGTGTGGCGGAGGCGTATCAGATTGATCCCATTCACCTCGGGATCATTTTTGTGGCGAATCTGGAGCTTGGGTACCTGACGCCGCCGCTCGGGCTGAACCTGCTGGTGGCGTCCGTGCGCTTCGAGCGCCCCGCGCTTGAAGTGATGCGCGCCACACTGCCGATGCTCGCCATTCTGACCATCGCGGTGTTGCTCATCACGTATTTCCCGTGGCTGACGCTGGCGCCGTTGCAGTGGTTCGGCCGCGTTCCGTACTAGCTGGCTTCGGAGCAGCCGGGCTTTTGTAGGGCGTCGGCTTTAGCCGCGCCGAATCGGCGGACCTAAAGGTCTCGCCCTACACGGACAGCGCGTGCGCGACTTCCGAGAGGAAGTGGTCCACACGAAACGGCTTCTGGAGCACGACCGCCCCGAGTGAGACCGCGTGTTGCAGCAGGGACGGATCAGGCGCATACCCGGTCACGAAGATCACCCGGCCGCCGGGTTTCAGCCGCCGGAAGTGGCTGGCCAGTTCCGGCCCGCTGACGTCCGGCATGACCACGTCGGTGACCAGCAGGGCGATCTCTTCGCTGTGCCGGGTGGCCAACGTCATGCCCTGCGCGCCGTTGCGTGCGGTCAGGACGCGACAACCGCTGCTGACCAGCACTTCCTGCATCAGATGCCGTACTGCGGCATCATCTTCCGCCAGCAAGATCAGTCCTGAGAGCCGGCCGACGTGTGAGGGTGGTTCGTCCTGAACCACATCCGTGGCGGGTTCCACCTGGGGCAGCAGAATCTCGAATGTGGAGCCGGCGTTGGGCGCCGTGCGGATCCTGATGGCCCCTCCGGCGGCAATGACGCTGCCATACACGGTCGACAGGCCGAGTCCCGTACCGCGCCCATTTTCCTTGGTGGTAAAAAACGGCTCGAAGACGCGGGACGCCACGTCGCTCGACATGCCCGCGCCTGAATCAACAAAGCGCAGCCGCACCACAGGACCGGGCGCCACGGCGCCGATGTACGACGGCGCCAGCGCCCCCACCACCAGCGGTTCAGCCGTCACGGTGAATGTGCCGCCGCCAGGCATCGCATCGCGGGCGTTGACGGCAAGATTCATGACCACCTGGTCAAACTGCACCGGATCCATGGTGACGTGGAGATCGGCGTGGCCCGTGATCGTTTCGATGCTGATGTGTTCCCCGAGCAGCCGTGAAAGCAGTTCCTGCGCGTCCAGCAGTCGACGTCGCAGATCAAACGTCACAGGGCGCGCATGCTCCAGGCGCGAAAAACTCAGCAGCTTGCGCGTGAGTTCACGTCCACGTTCGGCGGCAGAGACGATGCCCGACACGTGGCGCTGGATTTCACCAGGATTGGTGGTCCGTTCCGCCAACTCGGCGTTACCGAGGATCGCCGTCAGCAGGTTGTTGAAGTCATGTGCCAGTCCGCCGGCCAGGCGGCCCACGGTTTCCAGACGGTCGGTGGCTTCCAGGCGCGCCTGAAGTTGGCGCTGTTCGGTCACATCCCGGGCGACACCGAGAATGCCGCCAATGGCGGGGTCATCGCAGAGATTGTGCCCCTGTGTCTCCAGCCAGCGCCACCCGCCCGCCTTGTGGCGAAACCGGAGTGTCACACGGGCCGTCTGTACGGGGGCCGTCAACAGACTGGCCAGGCCCGACTGCGCCTCGGCCAGGTCATCCGGGTGCGCGTAGTCGAGGATGTTGTGCTCCAGCCGTTCGCCTGGCTGATACCCGAGCACCCGCTCAACAGCAGCGTTCTCGAAGATGATGCGACCTTCGATGTCGAAGATCATCACGATGTCGAGGGTGTGGTCCACGATGGCCCGTGTCCGTTCCTGCTCGACCAGTACCTGTCGCTCCGCCCGTCGTTGTTCCGTGATGTCGACAAAACTCGCGAAGTACACCTGGTGCTTGCCATCGTCGGTGGTGACGCGTGTGCCGGAGAGCTCGACGTCAAACTCCGAACCGTCCTGCCGTCGCGCCCGCAGTTCTGCCACCAGCTGCCGGTCCTGCGCGAGTTGAGCGGCCACCGCGACGGCGGCCGCCGGATCGGCCCAGAATGAAAAGGCATCGCGCCCAAGGGCCTCGTGTTCGTCTGTGAATCCCCACATGTTCAGCATGGTCTGGTTCACATACGTGACCCGGCCGCGGCTGTCGGCTGTGGCGATGGCGCTGCATGAGGCGTCCAGCGCCTGAAGGAGTGCGCTCTTGACCATGTGTTACCTGGATCCCCGGCGCCAGTTGGCGACCACAAGGGGGAATGCGAGCACGACGCCACTGGCATCGAGCAAATGGAGTGGAAAACTGCCAATCATCAGGGTCGGTCCAGGCGCGAGCATGAGTGCGGACGCGACAAACAGCAGGACCCGTTCGACCGTTGGTGTGCGGGAGAACATGAAGCCGGCGATGCCCGCCGCAAACGTGAGGATGCCAAGAACCGCGATGAGGACCGCAGCCAGAATGTCGCCGATGGGGGGGAACCCGCCCGCGTTGGACATCATCAGGAGCTCCGGGCGGTACACAAAGATGAACGGCAGCGTGAAGCCAACGAGGGCAAAGCGGAAGGCGGCCCAGCTCGTTTTCATGATGTCGGACCCGGCCACCGACGCCGCGGCATACGCGGCCAGCGCGACCGGCGGCGTCACCATGGCCATCATGCCGAAGTAGAAGATGAACATGTGTGCCGCCAGCGGCACCACGCCGAGCTGATCGAGCACCGGGCCGACCAGCGTGGCCAGCAGGAGGTAGACAACCGCTGAGGGCAGGCCCATGCCAAGCACCAGCGACGACACCATGATCAACGCGAGCGCGAGGAACAGATTCTGCTCCGCGAGCGGAAGAATCGTGGAGGGGAGCCGAGTGCCGATGCCCGTCATTGTGACCACCGCGATCACTATGCCGACACACGCGGCAGCGGCCACCAGCGGGACGGAATCACGCGCCGATTCGATGATGGCGATGCGCACTTTGGTCCAGGTCAATCGTGTGCGCGGGTGCAGGAATGAAATGACCGTGGTCACCAGCAGCGCAATGCTGACGGCCCGGAACGCGGTGTATCCCATCACGAGAAACACCACGAGACTCAGGAGTGCGACACCAAACACAATCCCCTCGAAGGGGTGACCACGTTCAATCTTCGGCAGATCGGGTGATTCCCCGGCCGTGCCAACGGCCAGCCGTCGGGCGGTGAAGTGCACGATGAAATACAGCGAGAGGTAATACAGAATCGCCGGAATTGCGGCGGCCCTGACGATTTCCAGATAGGTGACCGGCGGCTGGACCAGCTCCAGCATCATGTAGGCGCCGGCGCCCATGACCGGCGGCGCCAGCGCGCCGCCCGAACTGGCTGCGGCTTCAATGCCGCCGGCCTCGTGCGCAGGAAAGCCGGCGCTTTTCATCATGGGAATGGTGAAGGTCCCGGTCGCCACGGTGTTCGCCACCGCACTGCCCGACAACGATCCCATCATGCCGCTGCTGATGACCGCCACCTTGGCCGGTCCGCCTGGCGTGTTGCCAAACCTGCGCGCCGCAAAATCGATGACAAACCGTGTGGCCCCGGTGGCCCCCAGCAGCGCGCCGAACACGACGAACAAAAAGACGTACGTGAACATCACCGACAGCGCCACGCCAAACACGCCCTGACTGTGCAGAAACGATTGCGCGACGATGCGGTCAAGCGGATAACCGCGATGCGGAAAAAACCAATCGGGCGACCAGGCGCCGAAGTAGGCGTAGAGCAGAAAAAATCCGGAGAGCATCGGGAGCGCCCATCCGAGCGTACGGCGCGCCGCTTCCATCACAAGGAACAGTCCCACCGCGCCAACCATGATGTCCGACGATGTTTCGTAGCCCGCGCGATTGCCGAGCGAGCGGCCATCCATCCAGGAAGAGGCGAAGGCCGGCTCGGTTTGCCAGACGATGTAGCCGCAGCAGGTGATGGTGAGTGCCACGAGTACCCCATCGATCACGCGCATGAGTGGGGTGTTCGGCGAGCCCTTGATGAGGGGCACGTTGAGGAAACACAGCACCAGGCCAATGCCTGCGAAGACGGCGAGCTGGGCCTGTGGGCCCAGCTGCGCGTAGTTCACCTCGGCGAGGGTGAACCCGCAGAGCAGTGCACTCAGCGTGAGCGTGAGGTTACTGCGGCCAGATGCCGATTTCACGATAGAACCGGATGGCGCCTGGGTGGAACGGGGTGCCCGTGTCGCGAATCGCGTTCTTCGGATTGATCGCGCGACCCGCGGGATGTTTCTGGGTCACCTGTTCACGCTGTTCCCACAACGTTCTGGTGACCTGATACACGAGTTCCTCGTCCTGGTTGTCCGCCGCGATCAGGTGCATCGAACCAACATCCAGCCCGGCGAACTCCGTCGTCTGCCCGCGGTACGTGTTGGCGGGAATGGTGGCCGGCGAGAAGAACAGATAGTCGCTGGACAACTTCGCACGCGCCGCCTCATCAAACGGCACAAAGTACAGGTCCATCGTCGCGGAGGCCTGCGTGATGGATGCGGTCGGAATGGCGCCGCCGATGAAGATGGCCGCGGCCGACCCGTCGGTCAACATGTCCACCGACGCCGCCTGGCTGGCGTTGAGTGCGGTGAAATCCTCGTAGCGCACGCCGTGGGCCTCAAGGATCGGCTTCACGAAATATTCAAAGCCCGCGCCGGCCGGACCAATGACGACCCGTTTGCCCTTGAGGTCCGCGATCGTCTTGATGCCGCTGTCGGCCTTGGTGATGAAGAGGGCGACGTTGGGAGCCAGCGTCATCACGGTCTGCATCGGGTACTGGCGATCCCAGCCCTCGCCGCCGCGCACGGCAAAGTAGGTGATTGCCGAATTGGAGAGCGCAAAATCGAGTTCGCCCTGGGTGAGCCGGCGGATGTTTTCCTGCGAGCCGCTGGTGCCCTCCGCGGTGACCTGCCAGTTCTTGTCGCCGCTGGACGCGCCAAGCACTTCGGTCAGGGCCGTGCCGACCACAAAAAAGGCGCCGCCGGGGGGCGCCGTGCCGACGTTGACAAAGGTGCGTTCAGGCGCGCCGCCACACGCGAGCGATGTTGCCACGATCGTCAGGGCAGGGAGCGTCCGGAACCAGTGACTCAACTTCATCGGTGGAAACCTCGGGGACATTCTAATATGCCCGTATGCCGTGGCGACGCGTTCTCTCCGCCGCCGTCCTGCTGGTCGGACTCGCTGGTTTTATGTGGATGCGCGGCTGCGACGACGTGCTGCCGGACATCGAAGTGGCCGACGGCTCGATTCATGTGCGCAACGAGACGGACCAGGCGTGGCGCGACGTGCGGATCTGGGTCAACGAATATTACGCCGTCACCGTGCCGTCGATTCCGCCCAAAGGGTTTGTGCGTGAACCCGTCAAACGATTCGTCGCGGCCCAGGGGCAGACCATCAACACGTCCACCACGCCGGTCACATCGGTCGCCGTGCTGGCCACGCTGCCTGATGGTCAACGGCTTCGGCTCACCTGGGGGCAGCCTCAGCTTCACTGACCCCTAACAAGGTTCAGGGTTCAGGATTCAGGGTGCAGGGTTCTGTTCTAGGTTCTAGGTTCTGGGTTCTGGGTTCTGGGTTCTGGGTTCTGGGGGGTGCGCTTCGCGCCACCTGGATGTGGTCGCGCACCAAGAACCCGCGAACAGTCGAACCCCAGAACCCCAGAACAGCACCCAGAACCCAGAACGCTGAACCTTGAACCTCACGATCGAGACACAGGGTTCTGGCACGCCGCATGCTTGTGAAGATGTCCCATGGGCGCGCGTCGATACGAAGATCTCGAGGCGTGGCAACTCTGCCGCGAGTTCCTGACGGGAGTCGCGGCAGTCCTGCGACGACACACTCCGGCTGAGGATCTTGATCTTCACGGGCAAATGCGCTCCGCGTCTCGCTCGGCGTGCCGGAATCTCGCGGAAGGGTTTGGTCGGTACTATCCGAAGGAGTTCGCCCCGTTCGTAAGGATCGCGCGTGGTTCACTGTCGGAGATGGGTGAGCACCTGCGCGATGCCGAAGCTGCAGGCTGGTTGATCAACGATGAGTTCGAGACGCTGATGACGTTGAGGGACCGCGCGTTGGGTGCGACCACCAATCTGCATGCCTATCTCACCCGTGCCGCACGAGCCCGTTTTGACCCATCCCGCGGGCCGAATGGAAAGAACCTACCC
>CAYRGW010000005.1:0-20450 GCA_964423815.1 uncultured Solibacteraceae bacterium
TCCTGTTCTATCGCAACCTCGGCAGCCGGTCGCTTGTGCCGGCCAACGACCCGTACTTCAAGGATGCAGTCGCCAATGGACACTAACCATCACGGCCACGCGGAGCCGGCGCGCGTCGAAGGCGACGGCATCTCCTACGCCAACCTCGGTTGGTCGATGTTGATCCTCGCGCTGATCACCCTCACGTGTTACCTGATCGTGTGGGGGTTCTTCGTGTTCCTCGATTCCCGCGCCACGGAAAACGACCCGGCGCGCAACCCGCTGGCTGCGGCGCCGACCACGCCGACGATCACCGACGGACGCATCACCTCGGGCAACCAGTCGCCAACGCCGCTGCTGGTGGATGAACCCGCGAACCTCAGGACGTTCCGCGCGAAGGAACACGAAACGCTGACGACCTACGGCTGGGTGGACCAGAACGCGGGCACCGTGCGCATTCCGATCGCGGAAGCCAAAGACAAGTTGATGCAGCAGGGGCTGCCTGTGCGGGCCGGAGGCCAATAACCATGAACGTCCGACGACTCCTCGCGTGTGCCGCGGTCCTCTGGGCCTGTGCGGGCGTGGTGTCGCTGCCGGCACAACGCGCGTTGCCCGGGTCCTCCGCTCCAGGGCAGCCGGCGCTGGCGCCGCTCCCGATTCTCAAGGAAGTGCGCATCGACCAGAAACTCGACGAGTCGGTGCCGCTCGACATTCCCTTCTCGGACGAGAGCGGCCGCGAGGTCATGCTCAGCCAGTATTTCGGCAAACGGCCGGTGGTGCTGGCGCTGGTCTATTACGAGTGCCCGATGCTCTGCACCCAGGTGCTCAACGGACTGTTCTCGTCAATGGAACCGCTGACGATCGACGCGGGCAGGGAATTCGACGTCGTGGTCGTCAGTTTTGATCCGGGCGAAACCCCGGCGATGGCGATGGCCAAAAAAACCGGCTACGTCAAACACTACGAACGGGCCACCGCCGATGCCGGCATTCACTTTCTGACCGGACGCCAGGCGTCCATTGACCGCCTCGCCGATGCGGTCGGTTTCCGCTACGTGTACGACGAAGCCATCGACCAATACGCGCACCCGGCCGCCGTCACGGTGTTGACGACGCAGGGCAAAGTCTCCAAGTACCTTTACGGCGTGGAGTTTGCGCCGATGGACTTCCGTCTGGCGGTGACCTCGGCGGGTGAGGGCCAGATCGGTACGCTGGTCGATCAGGCGCTGCTCTATTGTTTCCACTACGACCCGGCCACGGGCAAATACAGCGTGGCCATCATGACCTTTGTCCGGATCGGAGCCGTGTTGACCATGGTTGGCCTCGGCGCGTTTCTTTTCGTAAACCTGCGGCGCGATCGCCGGCAGCGCACCGCGGTCGCTTCGACCGCAACGGGTACTCGGTAGATGTCCAGTTTCCCCCTGTTCCCTGAGGCCGCTTCGTCGATTGCGCACGAAGTCGACCTGATCTATTTCTTCATCCTGGCGGTGTGCTCGTTCTTCGCCATTTTGGTGTCCGTCCTGGTCGTCACCTTTGCGGTGAAGTTCCGCAGGCGGCACCCCGACGAGGTGGGTGCCGACATTCACGGGTCCATCGCCCTGGAACTGCTCTGGACGGTCATCCCGTTCATCCTGTCCCTGGTGATGTTTGTCTGGGGCGCGGACCTGTTCTTCCGCATTGCGCGTCCACCGGCCGACTCCATGGAAGTGTTTGTCGTCGGCAAGCAGTGGATGTGGAAGGTCCAGCATCCCGAGGGTGTGCGCGAAATCAACGAACTGCACGTGCCCGTCAACCGCAACGTGAAGATCACGCTCGGCTCCGAAGATGTGCTGCACGACTACTACATCCCGGCCTTCCGCGTGAAGATGGACGCCGTTCCCGGCAAACTCACGACGATGTGGTTCCGGGCGACCAAGCCGGGCACGTACCAGATTTTCTGCGCGGAATACTGCGGCACGCAGCACTCCGGCATGATCGGCCACGTCACGGTCATGGAAGAACATGACTACGAGGCGTGGCTGGCGGGTGGCCGGTCCACCGGCACGGCCGTGGAAAACGGTGAACGCCTGTTCACCGATCTCGCCTGCATCACCTGCCACAAGACCGATACCACCGGTCGTGGTCCGGTGCTGGCCGGCGTCTTCGGCAGCCAGGTGCGACTCATGGACGGCCGCACGGTGGTGGCGGACGAAAACTATCTGCGGGAATCGATCGTGAACCCGCAGGCCAAGGTCGTGCTCGGTTATCAGCCGATCATGCCGACCTTCCAGGGCACGGTGAGCGAGGAAAATCTGATGCAGCTCATCGCCTATATCAAGACATTGAAGCCGGCCGCGCCGGTTTCACCCGCCAGCCCATCGGGCGGACAGTAAGGCGCAAGGACCGTTATGACTCACGGCACTGTGAACGCACCAAGTTATCTGGACGCCCCGCACGGGATCGCGTCGTGGTTGCTGACCAAGGACCACAAACGCATCGGGATCCTGTACCTGATCTCGGTCACGATCTTCTTCATGATCGGCGGCCTCTTCGCGGCGGGCATCCGCACCGAGTTGCTGACGCCTGAAGGCGACTTCCTCACGGCGGATCTCTACAACAAGCTCTTCACGCTGCACGGCGTCGTGATGATCTTCTTCTTCCTGATCCCGTCGATCCCCGCGACGCTCGGCAACTTCCTGATTCCGATTCAAATCGGCGCAAAGGATCTGGCGTTCCCGCGGGTCAACCTGCTCAGCTGGTACATCTACGTCATCGGCGCGTTGTTCACGCTCGCGGCGGTGTTTGCCGGCGGCGTTGATACAGGCTGGACGTTCTACACGCCCTACAGTTCGATTGCGTCGAACACCAACGTGACCCTCGCCGCGCTCGGCGTGTTCATCACGGGTTTTTCGTCCATCCTGACCGGCTTCAACTTCATCGTCACCATCCACCGGATGCGCGCGCCGGGGATGACGTGGTTCCGCCTGCCGCTCTTCATCTGGGCGCACTACGCCACCAGCCTGGTCATGATCCTCGGCACGCCGGTGGTCGCCATCACGATTCTGCTGGTGTTTGCGGAACGGGCGCTTGGTTTCGCGATCTTTGACCCGCGCATGGGCGGCGACCCGGTCCTGTTCCAGCATCTCTTCTGGTTCTACTCGCACCCGGCCGTCTACATCATGATCCTGCCGGGCATGGGCGTGATCTCCGAGCTCGTGGCGGCGGTCTCGCGCAAGCAGATCTTCGGCTACAGCTTCGTGGCCTACTCCTCACTCGCGATTGCCATCATCGGCTTCCTCGTCTGGGGCCACCACATGTTTGTCAGCAGCCAGTCCATCTATGCGGGTCTGGTCTTCTCAATCATCACGATGATCGTCGCCGTGCCGTCCGCCGTCAAAACGTTCAACTGGACGGCGACGATGTACAAGGGATCGGTCACGTGGGAATCACCGACCTACTGGGTGATCGGTTTCATGGGCCTGTTCCTCATCGGCGGTCTGACGGGGCTGTTCCTCGGCACGATGGGCCTGGACGTCCACCTGCACGACACCTACTTCGTGGTCGCGCACTTCCACTACATCATGGTCGGCGGCGCCATCATGGCCTTCCTCGGCGGCATCCACTTCTACTGGCCGAAGATGACCGGCCGCCTGTATCCCGAGACACTCGGCAAGGTCTCGGCGATCCTGGTGTTCGTCGGATTCAACCTGACGTTCTTCCCGCAGTTTGTGCTGGGGTACCTCGGCATGCCGCGTCGGTACTACGCGTATCCGGAAGAGTTCCAGATTCTCAACGTGCTCTCGACGGCCGGCGCCGGCGTCCTTGGACTCGGGTACGCGCTGATCGTGTTCTACCTTGTGGCCTCACTCTTCAAGGAGCGCAACGCCCCGGCCAACCCCTGGGGGGCCACCGGCCTTGAGTGGCAGATTCAGTCGCCGCCCATCACGCTCAACTTCGACGTCGATCCCATCGTGACCGAGGACGCGTACAACTACGCGGGCCGCGCACCGAAGGCCACCAAGACGGGGGAGGTGTAACGTGTCGGCTCCCAACGCGCATACGGACGCGCACCAGGCGCATCACCCGAAGCTGCAGCACCATTTCCACAACATGGCGCAGCAGCTCGAGGCCTCCATCCTCGGGATGTGGGTGTTCCTCGTCACGGAAGTCATGTTCTTCGGCGGCCTGTTCATGGCCTACCTGCTTTACCGGAACATGTATCCGGATGCGTGGCTGGCCGGCAGCAACGAGCTCAACGAAGTCCTTGGCGGCGTCAACACCCTCGTCCTCATCGTGTCCTCGTTGACGATGGCGTTGGCGGTGCGGGCGGCGCAGGTCGGGCACCGGATGGCGCAGATCGCCAACCTGATTCTGACGATCATCTTCGGCACCATCTTCCTGGTGGTGAAATATTTCGAGTACGCCGCGAAGTTCGAGCACCATCTGGTGCCCGGCGCGCACTTTGACCCCGCGCGGGACCCGGCGCAGCAGTTGTTCTTCTCGCTCTACTTCATGATGACGGGCATTCACGCCCTCCACATGGTCGTGGGCATCGTGCTGCTGTTCATCATGCTGCGCATGGCCTGGAAGAACCAGTTCAACGCGGACTACTTTGCGCCGGTGGAAGTGACGGGCCTGTACTGGCACTTCGTCGACATCGTCTGGATTTTCCTGTTCCCGCTGCTGTATCTCATCGGGAAACACCATTGATTTTGATTCGCGGATAACGACATGTCACACGTCAGCTCCAAAGGCCTCTACTACACGATCTTCGCGTCGCTGTTCGCCCTGACGATTGTCACGGTGTTGATTGCGCGCGTGGACCTGGGTGCCATGAACACGCCGATCGCGCTCGCAGTGGCGGTCACCAAGGCGATGCTGGTCATCCTGTTTTTTATGGGCGTCAAATACAACACCCCGCTCACCAAGGTGGTGGCCGCGTCCGGATTTGTCTGGCTGATCATCCTCTTCGGAATCACAATGGGTGACTACCTGACGCGTGGCTGGCTCGGCGTCCCCGGCCGGTAACCGGCCAACCGCCACCATTCACCGATTTTCCAGCGCCGAGTCCCGGCGCCCTCCGTCACTATTTCCCGACACGACATCAGAGGTCGTTTGCGAAGTTCACACTCGCAGGCGACCTTTCCTGTTGTGGGGGACCCGTTTGATTTTCGCCTTTTGTTTGCATAGAGTGGACCCCTTTTCTTGAACCGGGATGGTGTTGTGAGCGATCTGAAAGACGAACTGTCGGCGCTTCGCATTGAACGGGCCCCCATGGACGTGGCGGGTGGCCGGCGCTGGGTGAAGTGGGTGGTGGTCGTCGTTCTGCTGGGTGTGGCGGCCGTTGCCGGGTGGTCCTGGATGAACCGGGAACGGCCGATCGAGGTCGAGGTCGCGACGGTCAGTGAACGGGCGGCCGGCACCCAGGCGTCCGTTCTGAACGCGTCTGGATACGTGACCGCCCGCCGACGGGCGACCGTCTCCTCGAAGGTGACCGGCAAGGTCGTTGAGGTCAACGTCGAGGAAGGCATGGCGGTTCGGGAAGGCCAGGTCCTGGCCCGTCTCGATGACTCCACCGTGCGGGCGGGTCTGGCACTGGCGCAGGCACAGGCCGAGGCGGCCCGCGGCAACATGCGGGAGAGTGAAGTCCGACTGGCCGAGGCCCGCGTGACCCTGCGCCGGTTCCAGCAACTCGTCAAGGACGGTATTGGCACCCAGGCGGACGCCGACCGCGCGCAGGCCGAGGTGGATTCCCTGATTGCCCGGATCGCATCGGCCAGGGAACAGGTTTCGGTCGCTGAAAGCCAGGTGGCGGTTCAACAGACCAGTCTCAACGACATGGTGATTCGTGCGCCGTTCAGCGGCGTGGCCATTTCCAAGGATGCGCAGCCCGGCGAAATGGTCTCACCCGTGTCAGGCGGCGGCGGTTTCACCCGTACCGGCATCTGCACCATCGTCGACATGCGATCGCTTGAGATCGAGGTGGACGTCAACGAGAGCTACATCGGCCGGGTCCGTCCAAACCAGGGCGTGACGGCGGTTCTGGATGCGTACCCTGACTTTCAGATTCCCGCGCGTGTGATTACCACCGTGCCGACGGCCGACCGGCAGAAGGCCACGGTGCTGGTGCGCATCGGGTTTTCGGAACTTGATCCCCGCATCCTCCCGGACATGGGCGTGAAGGTCACGTTCCTGCGCGAGGCCGGTGATGCCGCCGTTCCCGCCGCACAGCCGATAGCCCTGATCCCCAAAAATTCCGTGAAGCAGGACGGTGAACAGGCCGTCGTGTTTGTCGTGACCGGCACCACCGTTGAACGCCGCGCTGTCAGTCTTGGTGGCACCGATGGCGATCGTCTCGAAGTGGTCGCGGGCCTGCGTGCCGGCGAACGTGTCGTGATGTCCCCGCCGCCGACCCTCACCACAGGATCGTTGATCACCGTCAAGTAGGAACACACCCATGAGCACACTGGTTCGCATCAACAACGTTCACAAGTACTTCACCAGGGGCAGCGAGCGGATTGACGTGCTCCAGGGCGTCAACCTTGATATTCCTGAGGGCGACTTCCTCGCGCTCATGGGGCCATCCGGCTCGGGAAAGACGACGCTCCTCAACCTGATGGGCGGTCTGGACACACCGTCGTCAGGTGCAATTGAAATTGCTGGTGCCAACATTGCGGGCCTCTCCGGCGCGCAGTTGTCGCGGTGGCGGTCGCAGCACATTGGTTTTGTGTTCCAGCTCTACAACCTGTTACCCGTGCTGACGGCGGAAAAAAACGTCGAGTTGCCCCTGCTTCTCACACAACTGTCGAAGGCGGAACGCAACAAGCGTGTGGCCATCGCCCTGAAGGTTGTGGGGCTGGCGGAGCGTTCAAAACACTATCCGCGCCAGCTCTCCGGTGGTCAGGAACAGCGTGTCGGCATTGCGCGCGCCATTGTCACCGACCCGGTGCTTCTCCTGGCGGACGAACCGACGGGTGACCTTGACCGCAAGGCCGGCGACGAAATTCTCGACCTGCTTCAGGCACTCAATCGCGACCTCGGCAAAACCATCGTCATGGTGACGCACGACCCACGCGCGGCTGAGCGCGCCAAGCGGGTGATTCACCTTGAGAAGGGGCTCCTGATGTCCGAGGGAGCTGCCGTATGAAGTATCTTCCGCTGCTCTGGAAGAGTCTCTGGCGCAAGAAGATCCGGACGCTCTTCACCATTGGATCGCTGTTTGTCGCGTTCCTGTTGTTTGGTGTCCTGATGGCCATCAGGACCGCGTTCACCTTCGGCGTTGAAATTGCCGGCGTCGATCGTCTGGTCCTGATCCACAAGGTCAGCCTGATCATGCCGTTGCCGATTTCGTATCAGTCGCAACTGCAGAACACGCCCGGTGTTGAGGTGGCCACACACAACACCTGGTTCGGTGGTGTGTATCAGGACCCCTCCAACTTCTTCGCGCAAATCGTCGTGGATCCCGAGCCCTTCATGCAGATCTATCCGGAGTACGTGCTTCCACCGGACCAGATGAAGGCCTGGCTTGGTGATCGACAGGGTGCCATCGTTGGTGCCGACCTGGCGAACCGTTTCGGCTGGAAGGTGGGTGACCGCGTGCCGCTGCAGGCCACCATCTGGCAGCCCAAAGGTGGCGGACTCACCTGGGAATTCAACATTGCCGGCATCTACGACGGCGAACAGGGCATCGACAAGACGCAGTTCTTCTTCCGCTACGACTATCTCGACGAAAATCGCGCCGGTGGTGAAGGCATGGTTGGCTGGTTTGTCGTCAAGATTGCCGACCCGTCGCAGTCGCAGGCACTCGGCGCACGTTTTGACGACATGTTCGCGAACTCGTCCGCGGAAACAAAAACGACAACGGAGAAGGGCTTTGTTGAGGGGTTTGCCAATCAGGTGGGGGACATCGGCACCATCATGATCAGCATTGCGTCAGCCGTGCTCTTCAACATTCTCCTCATCGCAGCGACGACGATGGGGCAGGCCGTCCGTGAGCGCACGAGCGAAATGGCCGTGCTCAAGACACTGGGTTTCTCGGGCGCGACGATTCTGGTGCTGGTGCTTGGCGAGTCGCTCATCATCACGGCGCTTGGTGGTGGCCTGGGACTGCTCGCGTCCTGGTCGTTTGTCCAGCAGGGGGACCCGACAGGCGGGATGTTGCCCATCTTTGTGCTGCCGGCGCGTGACGTGGTGTTTGGCGCGGTGTTGATCGTGCTGATGGGGCTTGTGGCCGGTGCGTTGCCGGCGCTGCAGGCCATGAACCTGAAAATTACCGACGGCCTGCGCAGGAACTGAGGCGAATCATGCAGTGGATTAGTCAGACATTTGCGGTGACGCTTCTGAACCTGCGGACCATTCCGCAGCGGCTCAGTTCGTCGGGTGTGGCCATCGTTGGTATTGCGGGCGTGGTGGTGGTGCTGGTGTCCGTGTTGTCGATCGCGGCGGGTTTTTCGGCGGCGATGCAGGGTAGTGGCTCCACATCGCGGGCCATTGTCATGCGGACCGGCGCGGACAGTGAAATGACCAGCGGCATCGGCGGCACCGAGGCCGACGTGATCAAACAGGCACCGGGCCTCCGCCGTGACGGGCAGGTCGCGGTGGCGTCAGCGGAGTTGTACGTGATCATCGACCTGCCGAAGCGGTCCACCGGCACGGCGGCCAACGTGCCCATGCGTGGTGTGGAGCAGACGGCATTTACCGTCCGGGACGAGGTCTCCATCGTTGAGGGCCGGATGTTCGAGTTCGGTACCAACGAGGTCATCGTTGGTCGTGGTGCAAGCGGCCAGTTTGCCGGCCTCACGGTGGGCAATGTGATTGAGTCGGGCCAGTCGAGCTGGAAGGTGGTGGGTGTCTTCGAGGCCGACGGCGGCGTGGCGGAGACCGAAATCTGGATCGACGCCCGGGTGCTCCAGGGCGTCTATCGCCGCGGCAATTCGTTTCAGCTGGTGCTCGCGCGGCTGGATTCGTCCGAGGACTTCGATCGCTTCCGCGACTGGCTGACGACCAACCCCCAGCTCAACGTGCAGGTGCGGCGCGAAAGTGAGTACTACGCGCAACAGTCGCGTTCGCTCAGCAGTCTGATTCAGGGCGTCGGATTCGGCATCGCGTTGTTGATGGGCATCGGGGCCGTGTTCGGGGCGATCCTCACGATGTATACGGCGGTCTCGACACGGGCCAGAGAGATCGCGACGTTGCGAGCACTCGGGTTTAACAGTGGGTCCGTGGTGGTGTCGGTTCTGATGGAATCGCTGGCGCTTGGCGCCATCGGCGGTGTCATCGGGGGCGCGGCCGCCTACTTCGGCTTTAATGGCTACCAGACGTCCACCATCAACTTCCAGACGTTCAGCCAGGTGGCATTCGCATTCCGCGTCACGCCGGAGTTGCTCGGACTCGGACTGTTCTACGCACTGCTCCTCGGCCTGATCGGTGGTCTGTTTCCGGCCATCCGCGCCGCGCGTTTGCCGATTCCGACCGCACTCCGGGAGCTGTAGAGATTCACGCTCTGGGTTAGGATCGGGCTCATGCGCAAGTACATCCTGACGTCTGCGATCCTTGTGATCGCGGTGGCCGGCAGTGTGATCGCGACGACGGACATTCCTGAAGATGTCCGCACGTTCCCGGTCGCTCCGGAAGCGGAGAACTATTGGTCACGCTGGCGAGGTCCGTCCGGCCAGGGCATCGTCAAGGGCACCAACTACGTGCACACGTGGTCTGCCACGCAAAACGTGGTGTGGCGCACGGAGGTGCCCGGGCTTGGGCACTCGTCACCGATCGTGTGGAAGGACCACCTCTTCATCACGACCGCGCAAGAGGGCGGGTCGAAGATGTCGATGCTCGCCTACAACCGCCGCAGTGGGAAGTTGCTGTGGGAGACGCCGGTGCCGTCGAGCGGCGTCGAACACATCTATCCCAAGAACAGTCACGCGTCTGCGACGCCCGTGACCGACGGTCAGCAGGTCTATGCGTCCTTTGGCACCCATGGCATCGCCGCGTTTGATTTCAACGGCAAACTCGTCTGGCATCGCAAGATCGGCGACCTGAACAATCCCCATGGGAGCGCCGGGTCACCGGTGCTGTACAAGGACCGCATCTTCATCTACCAGGACCATCGCGGGTCGTCGAATCTCGGGTCGTTTGTCGCGGCGTTCAGCACGAGGACCGGCGAAACGATGTGGTGGAAGGATCGGGTGGAAGTGGTCGGGTGGGGCACACCCGTGGTGATCAGCACCGGTACCCGTGACGAACTCATCGTGAGCAGCCAGCGCAAGGTGTACGCCTACCATCCGGATACCGGCGCGGATCTGTGGACGGTGACCGGCAACCTGTATGAGGTCATTCCGACCCCGGTGGTCGGGCACGGGTTTGTGTTCGCGCAGTCGGGCCGCGCGGGCCCCACGCTGGCGATTCGCCCTGGCGGATCAGGCGACGTCACCGCTACACACGTGGCGTGGACGTCACCCAAAGGATCGCCGTTTGTCCCGTCGAGCCTGATTCACGGCGATCTGCTCTACCAGATCAACGACATGCAGAGCATCCTGACGGTCTTCCAGGCGAAGACCGGCGAGCTCGTTTACCAGGAACGACTCGGCGTGGCCGCGCGCGAGGGTTTTTCGTCCTCACCCGTCGCCGTGGGCAACACGTTGTTCTTTACCAACGATGACGGGCAGACGTTTGTCGTGCAAGCCGGCACGACGTTCAAGCTGCACCACATCAACGAGTTCGACACACGCGTGCTCGCGTCACCCGCCCTCGTTGACGGCACGTGGTACTGGCGAACAGACAAAGAGCTGCTCGCCATCGGCACGAAGTAGACCTACTTGAGGCTCTTCAGAGCGTCGAGCATTTCCCCGTGGTCGGGCTGCTGCGGGATGTCGTATTTTTTCGACCAGACGATCGTGCCCGTTTTGTCGACGATGTACGATGCCCGCTCGGAGATGCCGTCCTCGCGCATGACTCCGTAGAGCGACGCGACGTGTCCGTGTGGATGGAAGTCCGCCAGCAGGTCGAACGAGATCCCGCCGAGTGACTCGGCCCAGGCGGCTTTTGCCGGGCCGGCATCCACGCTCAGGCTCAAAATGTGGGCGTCCAGACCTTCGTACTGCGGCAAATCCTTCTGATAGGTCTGCATCTGCAGGGAACACACCGGCGTGAAGGCCAGCGGGTGGAAGGCAAGAACGATGTGCTTTTTTCCTCGAAAATCGGAAAGACGGACGGTGGAGCCCGTGTGACTTCGGAGCTCGAACTCGGGTGCGGCGGTACCAACTGGAAGCATAGATCCCCATGATAAGGTGATCGCATCCATGACATTCCGGGGACTTCCAGGGCTGATTCTGATTGCCGCGGTGCTGCTTCTGGCGGTGCCCTCAGCGGCGGTGTTTTATACCGATTGGCTGTGGTTCCAGGAACTGGGCTACCAGGGCGTCTTTCTGCGGACCTACAACGCGAAGCTGCTGGTGTTTGTCGCGACGTTTACGGTCGCGTTCCTGTTCCTGTTCACCAACCTGCGCCTGGCGCGCCGGGCACTCACTCGCCCGCAGTTCATTCTGGGTACGACCGAGGACGGCCGCCCGATTGTCGTGGAGAGCAAAAGTCTCGCCGCGCTTCTCCTGCCGGTCACCGTGGTGGTCTCGTTCATCCTGGCGATCAGCGCAGCCAATCACTGGCTGGAGTGGCTGAGCGCGTTTAATGCCGTCTCGTTTGGCGAACGTGACGTGTTGTTCAACCGCGACGTCAGCTTCTATGTGTTCCAGCTGCCGATTATGGTGCTGGTGCGGCAGCAGGCGTTGTTGCTGACGGTGCTGGCGCTTGGATCGAGCGCGCTGCTGTATCTGCTGTCGGGCAATGTCTCGATGGAGCCGCGGTATGGTGTCGCGTTCTGGCCGCGCATGAATCTCGCCACCGGCGCCCGGCGGCACCTGATGGTGCTCTTATCGGTGTTGTTTGCCCTGATGGCATGGGGCGCCTGGCTGGAGCTGCCGCAGACGTTGCTGACCGGCGCCGCGACCAACGTCGTGTTTGGCGCGTCGCACACGGATGTCTATGCGCGCATCCCGTTCATCCGGGTCTCGCTGGTCGTGCTCAGCCTCGCCAGCCTTGTCGCGTTGTGGCAGGGTTTCGGGCCGCAGCGCTGGCCTCTGCCCGCGGCGATCGTCGCCTACATCGTGGTCACGACCGCTGGTGGTGTCTACGCCGGCTTTGTGCAGCGGTTTGTCGTCACACCGAACGAACAGACCAAGGAAGAACCGTTCATCCGGTACAACATCGACGCGACGCGGAAGGCCTACGCTCTGGACAGGGTGGAGGAGCGTGAGCTGTCAGGTGAAGGGTCACTCACCGCTGCAGACATCACCGCCAACGCCGGCACCATTGAAAACATCCGGCTGTGGGACCATCAGCCGTTGTTGCAGACGTTCTCCCAGATTCAGGAGATTCGGACCTACTACGACTTCGTGAACGTGGACAACGACCGCTACACCATCGACGGCAAATATCGCCAGGTGATGTTGTCCCTGCGTGAACTCAACAGTGAGAGCCTGCCGAACCGGTCGTGGGTCAACGAACGCCTCACCTTCACACACGGCTACGGACTCACACTGGGCCCGGTCAACGAAGTCACGACGTCGGGCCAGCCCGTGCTGTTTGTGCGCGACCTTCCGCCGGTGTCGGAAGTGGATCTTGCGATCGACGAACCCAGCATCTACTTCGGTGAGTTGTCCAGCGACTACGCGCTTGTCAAGACGCAGCAGCCGGAGTTTCACTACCCCCGCGGCGAAGACAACGTCACAACCACGTATTCGGGCACCGGTGGTGTGGAGCTCAGCAGCCTGGCGCGCCGGGTGATGTTCGCGATTCGATTTGGCGCAGCGAACATCCTCATCACGAACCAGATCACGTCCGACAGCCGGATCATGTATCACCGGCGTATTGCGGAACGTGTGCGCGCGATTGCCCCCTTCCTCGAATACGACGCCGATCCGTATCCCGTTGTCGCCGATGGGCGCATCTTCTGGATTCAGGACGCCTACACGACCAGCGAGAGTTATCCGTACGCCACGCCGTTTGATCTGCCGCGGACCAACTACATCCGGAATTCGGTGAAGGTGGTCATCGACGCGTACCACGGTGCCACGTCGTTTTATATTTCCGAACCGGACGACCCCATCGTGCAGACCATCAGCCGGATCTTTCCCGGCATGTTCAAGCCGATGAGCGACATGCCGGAGTCGCTCCGCAGTCACGTGCGGTATCCCGAGCGCATCTTCAAGGTGCAGGCGGCGGCGTTTGCGACGTTCCACATGACCAACCCGCAGACCTTCTACAACAAGGAAGATCAGTGGCAGGTTCCGGTCATTGACGGCGAGACCAACGCCGCGCCGATGCAGCCCTACTACACGATCATGCGGCTGCCCGGTGAACCCGATACCGAGTTCATCCAGATGTTGCCGTTTACGCCGCGACTCAAGGACAACCTCGCGGCCTGGCTTGTGGCACGCAGTGACGCGGAACACTATGGCCGGTTGATCGTGTTCCAGTTTCCGAAGCAGAAGGTTGTCTTCGGTCCGAGGCAAATCGTCGCGCGCATCAATCAGGACCAGACGATTGCCCCGCAGATCACCTTGTGGAATCAGCAGGGGTCACAGGTCATCCAGGGCACGTTGCTGGTCATTCCGATCGAGGAGTCGTTGCTCTACGTGCGGCCGTTGTACCTGCGCTCCGCCGGTGGACGTATCCCCGAACTCAAGCGGGTCATCGTCGCCTACCAGGAACAGATTGTGATGGCCGAGACGCTGACGCAGGGGCTGGTTCAGATCTTCGGACGCAGCGTGGCAACGGCGTTAAGCCCGGACCGGCGCGTCGATGCGGGCACGGGAGTGCCGGGAGCCCCGGTGCCAATCGTGGCGTCACCAGGCACGGGGACCGGTGCGACTGGTGTCGTGGACGCCGCGTTTGTGAACCTCGCCGAACAGGCCGCAGGTCACTTCGAACGCGCCACCGCCGCGCAGCGCGAAGGCAACTGGGCACTCTACGGCGAGGAAATGAAGAAACTCGGCGACGTGCTCGCGCAACTGGAAAAAATCAAACGCTGAAGCGTCTGCGGACCGCCGCTTTGGCGCGGCTAAAGCCGCCGCCCTACGAAAACACTCTCGGCTGAGCCTTCGTAGGGTGTGGCCTTCAGGCCCGCCGCTGTGACTGTTTTCGCCAGTAGCGCGCGAGGCCGCTCCACGAAAAGTCGAAGCGCGCGGCCCTGGTGTAGGAGTCTGTTTCTTCCGCTGAAGTCGATCGCGCAAGTGCGTCCATCGCCTGCTCCACAAACAGATCGGCACGCGCCTGGTCATCAAGATCGGGCTGGGCGAGTGTGGCCTTGACGAGTGCGCTCCACGCATCGATCTGTTCCCACAGGGACTGAAAGTGCACGCGTGGCCCCTGGCGTGGACCGAAATGGGTGAGAAACAACGTGGTTGGATTCCATTCGAGGATGGTGTCCGTGCTTGTACGCCACGCTTCAAGGTCAATGTCGGGCGGCGGCGTCGGCGGCACAACAATCCGTCCGCTCGGGCGACAGATGCCGGCCGTGTCACCCACAAACGCAATCCCTGAGTCCGGCAGGAAATAACTCACGTGATGCCACGCGTGGCCGGGTGTCCACGCCACGTCGACTTCGTGGCCAACCACCGTCAGAGAGGCGCGGTCGCCGAGAATCCGGACGCGATCAGACGGCACGGGAAGGATGTCTCCCCAGAGCCGGACCATGTCGCCCTGATACAAACGCGAGGCGCTTGCCACCAGCTTCGACGGATCGATCAGGTGCGGGGCACCCCGCTCATGCACGTAGACGATGGCGTCCGGCGCCAGGGCGAGAATCGACCCGACCGCGGCGGCATGGTCGAGATGGATGTGTGTGAGCAGGATCGCCCGCACGTCCGTCCACGTGAAGCCCCGCACGGTCAGTGCCCGCTCAAGCACCGGCATCGCCGTCGTCGGCCCCGGATCCACGATGGCAACCCCGTCCACGCCATGAATCAGCGCCGTGGCAATGATGCCCGGATACCCGATGAAGTGCAGATCGGCGTAGTCAACGCCTGTAGCGAGTGGGATCACATGGGGCACCCCTCATTATCCATTGCCCCATTGCCCCATTGCCCCATTGCCCCATCCTCCATCCCCCATCCCCCATCCCCCATCTGTTACCCTGTTGCACATGTTGAGTCTCCTCCTGTCCGTCCTCGTATTCGTGGCCCCTGTCCAGACGACGCAGCAGCCCATGACCGGGGGGAATGCGCTGTTTGACCAGGGCAAAACGTGGGAGGATTTTCTCGCGACGGCCGATTCCAGGCCCGAGACGTGGCGTGGCAACGCCGCCCGCAGCAAGCCGTCAAAGGAGTTGGTGGACCGCCTGAAAGGCGCCGCCGGCGATCTCAGGTTGCTCGTTGTGGCCGTGGCCGCGTGCAGTGATTCGGTGCACACCGTTCCCTACGTTGCCAGCCTGGCGAAGGAGGCCGGCGTCCCGTTGCGCATTGTGGACTCGGCCGTCGGAAAAGGTGTGATGGACGCGTTCAAGACGCCTGATGGGCGTGGGGCGACCGCCACCGTTGCCCTGGTGAAGGGTGATCACATCGTGGCCGCGTGGGTGGAGCGCCCCGTCGCCCTGCAGACCTGGCTGCTCGGTCCGGCGTCGTCACTGCCACAGGCGGAGCGGATGGAGCGCAAGTTCGGCTGGTATGAGTGGGATCGCGGCGAGTCCACGATGGCCGAACTGGTTGCGCTCGTCGAACGTCATCGATGAGTGCACCCGATCAACACACGGGCGACATCGTCAAGGAACGTGTCGACCCGAAAGTCGTTCCCAAAAACGACGAGCCGACACTCTACAAAGTCATTCTGCTCAACGACGACTATTCCACGATGGACTTCGTGATTCACATCCTTGAGGACGTGTTCCAGAAGTCACCCGCCGAGGCGTACCGCATCATGATGCAGGTGCACCAGCTCGGCTCCGGTGTTGCCGGCATCTACCCGTGGGAAGTCGCCGAAACCAAGGTCGACACCGTCTCGGCGATGGCCAAGAAGGCCGGTTATCCCCTTCGCGCCGTTACTGAAGAGGCTTGACCGTTCGACAAGCTCAGGGCTTCGCCGGATACTGCTTCGCCAGCTCCGCGATGAGGGCGAGCCGGATGTCGCGCAGGTCCTTGACGTCACGCACGAGTGGGTGAGTGCGCGTCAGGAAGTCCAGGTGTGTTTCGCGTCCGGTCATCAGGAAGTCCGTGGTCGTGACCGAATATCGGATTGACGGGTTGAGCGGCTTTCCACCGACGAACCACCGACTGCCTTGCCGCGTCACGCCGTAGGCGTGCAGGAACCCACCGGTCCCCTGATTGGTGACCCCCACATCAAGCACACGCGCCAGCAGTGAGCCACCCATGGTCAGGCTCACCACGTTGCCGCCAAACGGCAGTACCCGAATCACGTCGTATTCAGTCACTGGTCCCGCAGGCAACTCATCGTCTATCCGAATGGACCCGCCGTTCATCAGGGCGACTTCGGTGCCGCCCTCAGCAGCGAGCGCCGCGGTGAGCAGGTCGGTCAGGTTGCCTGATCGATTTCTGACTGTGGCCTCACGACCATCGAGACTGGTGGTCAACTGCGCGACCACACGATCGGGCGTGAAGCCATCCCGTCTGAACGCGTCGAATGCCGTGGTGGTCCAGCGCTGCACTTCGGCGTCAACCGTGGCATCGGTGGCCACGGCATCTGTGATTGGTTCAAGGCGCACGGAGACACGTGGGCGCTGTCCTTCGGGAAAGGTGAGCGACACGACCGCGAGTGAGCGCACGTTGGCGTCCGCCTTCACGATCGGCGTGAGGTCTGGTCCGCGGTAGATGAGCCAGTTCTCGTGCTCGTGGCCACCAAGCGACACATCAATCTCCGGCACCGCCGTCACGAGCGCCTGATCCCCCTGCAGGGAGAGGTGGGTGAGTGCAACGATGGCGTCGACGGGACCCATGGCGGCGATGGCCGCCTTTGCGGAATCGATGACCGGCAGATACTTCACCCATGCGCGCGGGTTGGAGTCGAGCGTGACGCCGAGAATGCCCACCTTCAGGCTCCGGCCCCCGAGCGTGACCGGCACGACCGCAAACGTTTCGGTGTTCGGGAATCGCGTGCCGTCGACAGCGGTCACGTTGGACGCGATGATCTTGAACTTCGACTGTGCGAGCCTGGCGTGAAACGCGGGTTCGGCGAGGTCGAACTCATGGTTGCCCAGCGTGGCGTATTCAAGGCCAAGGGCGTTCAGCACGTCGACCATCTGCCGGCCGGCGATGGGCTCGCCATCAACCCGGGCCGTGGCAAGGGCGCTCGGCGACAGGAAGTCGCCACCAAGTGTGGTGAGGACCGGGGCGTGGGTGCGGCGCAGGTCGTTGATCACGGTGGCGACCCTCGCAATGCCTCCGACCCGGCCACCTTCGACCGGGCCAATCTCGTACACGTCGTTGAAGTGGACAATAGTGAGTGCCTGAGGCGCAGGTTCACCACATCCCGCGATGGAGAGGGCCAGAAGGGTCGAGAGCAGCACACGTGGGAACGGCATGATGTCCTTATAATCGATCCATCGTGTTCTCTGCTGCACTCGAAATCGTCCTGACCATTGCCTACCGCGAGGCCGTCTCCCGGCGTCATGCCTACCTGACGCTTGAGCACCTGCTGTACGCCCTGGCGCACGACCCCGATGGGGAGCGGATCCTGGGCGCCTGTGGGGCCGACCTCGCCCGGCTTCGTGACACGCTGAACGACTATCTTCAGGAATCGGTTGAAGAACTGAAGAAGGGCAGCGAGCGGGAGCCCCAGCAGACGGCGGCGTTCCAGCGTGTGTTGCAGATGGCCGTGCTGCACGTGCAGAGCGCGCAGCGGCCGGAAGTGCAGGCGGGCGACATCCTCGCGGCCATCCTTCAGCAGCCGCGCAGCCAGGCCGCGAAGTTTCTCGCCGCGCAGGACATCACCCGGCTCGACATCCTTGAGTTCATCACCCACGGCATTTCCAAAGTCCACGTCGCCGGACGCGCGACCGACGAGGCCCCGGAGTCGCTGGGCACGCCCGAACCTGCGGAAGGTGGGAACGCCCGACCAAACCGCAACCCGCTGGCGACCTACTGTGTGAACCTCACGGACCGGGCGCAGGAAGGCAAGCTCGACCCGCTTGTCGGACGGCAGACCGAACTGCAACGCACGATCGAGGTGTTGTGCCGCCGGCGCAAGAACAACCCGGTGTTTGTGGGGGATGCCGGCGTCGGCAAAACCGCCATGGCCGAAGGCCTGGCGACACGCCTGCTCGAACCGGGCGTGCCGTCTGCGCTGAGGGATGCCGAGGTGTATTCACTCGACACCACCGCGTTGCTCGCCGGCACACGTTTCCGCGGCGACTTCGAGGAGCGGTTCAAGGCGGTGATTGCGGCTCTGGCGGCCCGCCCGAAAGCGATTCTGTTCATCGACGAGATTCACTCCGCCGTCGGCGCCGGGGCGACCTCCGGCGGCACGATGGATCTGGCGACTCTCATCAAGCCCATTCTGACGGCGGGAGAGTTGCGCGTGATTGGTTCGACCACCTTCGAGGAGTTCAAGCTCATCGAAAAGGATCGCGCCCTCGCCCGTCGTCTGCAACGCATCACGATCGACGAACCGGCGATTGAGGAGACGGTGCGGATTCTCGAAGGCCTCAAGAGCCGCTATGAGTCCCACCATCAGGTGGTGTACGAAACGGCAGCGCTGGAGGCGGCCGCCAAGCTGGCCGCGCGCCATCTGCGCGACTATCGGCTGCCAGACAGCGCCATCGACATCATTGACGAGGCGGGTGCGGTCAGTCGTATTGGCCGCGCCGAACTCGACGACTCGGTCGTGGCGACGATCACCGCGGCTGACGTCGAGGCCGTCGTCGCGCGCATGGCTCGGATTCCCGCGCGTCAGGCCTCGGCCTCGGACAAGGAACGCCTGCGCACGTTGCAGGAGTCGCTCGAACGGGTGGTCTTTGGTCAGACCGAGGCGGTCAATCTGGTGGCGCAGGCGATCAAGCGCTCACGCGCCGGACTGGGCCAGCCTGAACGTCCGGCCGGATGTTTCCTGTTCACCGGACCCACGGGTGTGGGCAAGACCGAACTCGCCAAACAGCTCGCGCTGCAGCTCGGTAACGAATTCACACGGTTTGACATGAGCGAGTACATGGAAAAACACGCCGTGGCTCGTCTCATCGGCGCACCGCCCGGGTATGTGGGGTTTGAACAGGGTGGTCTGCTGGTGGATGCCGTGCGTACACATCCCTACAGCGTGGTGCTCCTCGATGAAATCGAGAAGGCGCACCCCGATGTGTTCAACATCCTGCTGCAGGTCATGGACCACGCCACACTCACCGACAACACGGGACGCAAGGCCGACTTCCGCAACGTCGTGCTGGTGCTCACGTCCAACGCGGGTTCACGCGAGATGAGCGCCGCCTCAATCGGATTTGCAGATCGGCTCGGCGACGAAGGCCGCCGGAATTCTGAAGGACGCTCAAAGACCGCGATTGAGCGTGTGTTCTCCCCGGAGTTCCGCAACCGTCTGGACGCCATCGTGACCTTCAAGGCGCTTGCCCCCGAAGCCATGGAGCTGATCGTCGAAAAGTTCATCCTTCAGCTTGAAGCGCAGCTCGCGGAACGGCGTGTGGCGATCACCCTGGAGCCGGACGCGCGCGCATGGCTGGCGAAAAAGGGATACGACCCCGTCTACGGCGCCAGACCTCTGGCGCGTGTGGTCCAGAAGGAAGTGCGCGACCGCCTGACCGATGAAATCCTGTTCGGCAAACTCGAGAACGGCGGCACGGTGACGATTGGTGTCACAGACGATGCGCTGGCGTTCCGGTTTGAGTAAACGACTATGAGCGATATGAAGGTGACCGACCGTCGTTGGTGGGCGCGAGGGGACAACGACCCCACGCCCTCCGAAGAACCACGACTGAAGCCGACGCTGATTGAAGAGCTGGAAGCTAGAATTGCCGAGAAAGACCGGGAGATTCAGGAGCTTGTCGCGAAGTACCGCGGTGCCTCCGACGAGTTCGATCAGGCCCGCGCGCGACTGCGCAAGGAGATACAGAAGGACGTCGAACGCAGCCGCCGTTCGGTGATCGTGTCGTTTCTTGAAGTGCTGGACAATCTGGACCGCGCGCTTGAGGTTGGGGCGAACAAGACCGATGCGCTGGTGCAGGGTGTGGCGCTTGTGCGTCAGCAGTTCCTGGCGACGCTCGAAGGTCTTGGTGTGACGCGTGTGGATCCGCTCGGTCAGCGTTTTGATCCACTCCAGCACGAAGCCGTGTCCACCGTGCCAGCCGCTTCACCCGAGCAGGACGACACCGTGATCGGCGTTGTTCGTCCCGGTTACCTGATGGGTGACGATGTGCTTCGTCCGGCGCAGGTCGCGGTGGCGCGCCTTCAGGCGTAGAGCGTGTTTCTTCGTAGGGCGTTGGCTTTAGC
>CAYRGW010000005.1:20550-84026 GCA_964423815.1 uncultured Solibacteraceae bacterium
TCTTCGTAGGGCGTTGGCTTTAGCCACGCCAGCCTGGCTGCGAGGAGTCCAGTGGCGGTGCTGAGATCGAGATCCGCAACGAGCAACCCTGGTTGTCCATAGGGTTGATAACACTGCAGCGAACCATCAGGCCGTGCGATGGCCGACGTCGTGCCCGACCCTTCGCTCGCGCAGTTCACTGAGGCGAAATAACAGGTGTTCTCAGCCGCGCGACACATGACGGCCTTTTCGTGGAATGTGTTTGCGGGATCGGCGAAGGTGACCGGCCGATAACTGCCCGGCTCGGCGACATGCGCATGGGGGTGAAACACGACCTGTGCACCCTGTCTCACAGCGGCCCGCACCGTCTCGGGATACCGCCACCCTTCGTGGCAAATCACGACACCAAATGTCAGCGGCCCGGCGGTGA
The DNA here is from genome assembly GCA_964423815.1 of uncultured Solibacteraceae bacterium. GTDB lineage: Bacteria > Acidobacteriota > Vicinamibacteria > Vicinamibacterales > SCN-69-37 > SYFT01. The sequence continues at coordinate 20,960 of CAYRGW010000005.1, forward strand.
AGATCTTTCTCTCGGAACCACGCGAGGGATAGATGGACTCTTCCGAGGGGTCGAGCTGTATCTTGTCCTGCCACCCAAGGATGGTGCCGTCTGGGTCGATCACACACGCCGTGATCTGCAGGCCCTGTTCAGTCACGCGCTCTGTCCCGAGAATGACCGTGATGCTCGCAGCTCTTGCGGCATCGGCGACCGTCGCCAACGCTCGCTCGAGGAAAGCGGGATCGGGCGCGGGTGGTGTGGTGCCGGGCCAGCGATAACCGGGGATGAAACACTCCGGAAAACAGATCACGCTCGCGCCTTGTCGTCCGGCGTCCGCCACGGCCGAAGTGGCCAGGTCAACAGACTCCTCACGCGTTGCAGGAATCCGCACATTGGCGAGTGCGATACGTACGGTGCTCAAACTTGTTGCCGGGCTTCTCATTGCGTTAACCAACGTAGTCACTGCCCGAGGTGAGACGCCTGACGGCCACCCACCGCTCTTCGACAACCCGGCGGTCCTCTTCTTCCGGCAGACCCTCCCTGGCGCCTCGGGTGATCATTTCCGCGTGCCGCAACAGTGTGGCGCGGTCTTCTGGACGATGGACAAATCCCGTGATGACGGCGATCGTCTCCAACAGGCGGATGGTCACTGCGGCGCTGGTTCGACCATACTGCCGGATCTGGTTGAACGCCGCGTCCACCACTTCCTGAAAGGTGTCAACGCGCCCAATCACTCGAAGGTGGTGCTGCTCGTCGTAGTGATACGGCGACAGCATGTCGCGACCGGCGATCCGACACAGCACCGATCCGAGCTGATCCACGCAGGCCATGGCCGTGAACGGGTCGTTGACTCCAGGGGAGAGCGCCCGTACGGCCACCTCCACGAGTTGGTTGACCCCGAATTCGATGTCCTGGTCGGAGGTCCGCTGATGGCCCAACACGAACAGGGACTGCACCCGCTCCGCGAGTTGATTGGTCACCCGCGCTTTTGGCGAAATCACCACCAGTGGACACCCGGCGACCACGAAGTTTCCAGTCTTTCGCTCAAGTCGGATGACCACGTCCTCCCGGGTCGCCAGCGCCAGCAGCGCGTGTCTGTCGATGAACTGGAGATAACCGCTCTCTTTCGCCGGGACGGCCCCGGAGTCTCGGTCAAACGCCGCGAGGATGTCCGCATCGGGCGCCATCGTGATTGGGTGACCCGCGTGGCCGGCGTGCTCCGGAAACAGGAGATCGACCTTCTGGAGAAGCTCCCTGGCAATCCGGGCGGCGACCTCGTTCGCCTGGATGGACACCGACACGTGATGGATGAAGTAGATCAACACTCCGACGCTCACGACGGCGAGCACGACGCCGAGGCTGACCGACAGGTGCGGGACAAACAGCGCCTCTTCCGCCCGCCTGATCGTGCGAAGGACGAGCACGCAATACACAAAGGCCGCGATGAAGGTGCCGAGCACCACCTGTGTGCTGGTGTCCCGCATGAACGTACGCAGCAGACGTGGGCCGAGCTGCGACGAAGCAAGCGAGAGGGCGACCAGGGTCATCGAGAATACGGTGCCCGCGATCGTGATCATCGATCCGGCGATGATCCCCAACACGGCGCTCGCACCTTCCGCGCCACCGGTGAACTCCCACCCCGCGTGGAGCGCCAACCAGGCGGCGGCCGCTTTGTCCACGCGGACGCTGCCAATGGCCACCACCACCGCAGCGCCGGCCATCGTCGTCGGCACGAACCAGAAGCTCGACCGTACCCGATACCAATATTTGAAGAATTGCGATTTCACGAGGGGCCGTCGTCAGCGGAGCCGAGAGCCCCGGCAGCCTTGTTCACCTTGTCCTCAAGCCGTTGCACCCGGCGCTCGAGGTCGCTGACACTCTCCGTGTTTGCGTCGCGAAGGCCCGGCGCGTGCGGTGGCCCTCCGCGTTGTTGGCGCACGAAGCGGACGTACCCAAGCGCCAGGGTGATGGCGAGGGCGGCGGTCATGACAAAAAATCTGACCGTGGATGAATCCGTCGCAATGACCCAGCCGACGCCGTAGACCATCGTGAAGACGCCACCGAGCAGAAGGCCGTTGCTGATGACCGGCAGTTGAACGGCCTTGAGCAACGACACCGCCATGGCCAGGGTTGCCAAGGCAATCAGGATGATGCTGGTGCGACGCCCCCACGCTTCACCCGCCGCCTGGCTCTGGTCCCGCACCGTGTCGAATTCCCGCTGCAACCCGACGAGGGTCGCGCGGTCTTCAGGCGTCAGATCGGTGGGAGCCTTGGCCGTCCGGATCTCCTCCTGCTGCCGGTTGATGGCCTGCATGCGTTCCTGGAACGCCTTGTCGCCCGGCGGATAAAACGTGTAGACGCCGACGCCAATAAACGACGTCACCATCAGCCCGAGAAAGAAGCCGAAGATCGTCTGCAGTCCCGTTCCGCGCGGCTCAGTCATTCGCTCAGCTTACCGGAAGAACCCCGCAGTGGCGGCGCGAGTGCCGTCGTTGGCTGCGGGCTTCAGCGAAAGCACCCGCGCCATCATTTCGTAGAGGTGAATGTTCTGAATCGGGGGCACCACCAGTCCCGCGCGGAACTGGGGGCCGGCGATGATCAGCAGGCCCTGCATGGATTTCAGGTTGGTGTCGTAGCCGTGGGCGCCGCCGAGTTGGCGGCCGTCCTTCTGCCACCCTTGCACCTGCGTTCGTGTCGCCAGCGTCCAGCCATCGTCGGCAATGGCCACCACGGGCGGAATCCTCGGGTTCTTCCGATAGTGCAGATGTTCGGGGGTCTCTTCCCGCTTGAACACTGACAGCCTCGGGTGTTTACCCCTGAGTGCCGCCACGATGTCGTCGGTGGTGCCGGTCCTGGGGCTGAGCCCAATCACCGGCGAGCCGTCGAGCGTCGTCACCGTCGTCATGTCGAGATAATCGTCGAGCACGATCACACGATCGTTTGAGAGCTGCGACATGCCGTGGTCCGACACAATCACGTAGTGCACGAGTGAGTCGAGACCGAGGGCGCGGACACCTGCGGTCAACGCCGCAATTTCCGTATCCAGTCGCGCAGCCGCTTCGAGTACCTGCGGCGACTCGGGGCCGGCATTGTGGCCGACGCTGTCCACCTCGCTGAAATACAACGTGATAAACGTCGGTCGCTCTGCAACGGGCAAGCGCAGCCAGTCGAGCACCTGATTCACACGATCGCGATGGGGGTAGCCGTCCTCATACGGCTTCCAGTGCGAGGGACGGACGCCGCCAACCTCCACCTCGCTGCCGGGCCAGAACATCGACGCGGATCGCTGCCCCTGTTTCTCCGCCGTCACCCACAACGGCTCCCCACCCCACCAGCGCGAATCCTTCGCCGTCGCCGACGACATCGTGAATCGTTCCGTCCCAATCGAAGGGTCCAGCATGGTGTTCGACACGATGCCGTGGTTTTCCGGATAAAGACCCGTGACGACCGTGTAGTGATTCGGGAATGTCTTGGACGGGAACGCGGGAATCAGGCCCTCGGAGCGCACGCCTTGTGCGGCAAGCGCGCGCAACGTCGGCGCCTGCGCGCGGGCGAGGTAGTCGTGCCGCCACCCGTCGAGGGAGACGAGGATCACGATGGGACGTTGAGCGGCTGATGGAGTGGCAGTGGGCGGTGCAGTGGCACATGCCACCCCACCAACGAGCAACAACGCGAGGGTTAAAACCCCCGAGAGCCATCGCGCCGGGCTGAAGCCCGGCGCCTCCGTAGAAGTGTTATTCGTTCGGGTCTTCCAGGTACGTGTACCCGTGGAGCCCGTCTTCGTAGAAACGAAGGAGTCGTCCTGATTCCTCATAGTCGAGTCGATTCTCGCGCACAGCCACTTCAACCGATTGACGGAGTTTTCTCAGCAGTGTGTCGGCGTCAAATTCGACGTAATCAAGCACCTCGCGCACCGTGTCGCCCTTGATGACCGACTCGAGCACGACGTTGCCGCCGGCGTCCAGGCTCACATGCACCGCATGTGTGTCACCAAACAGGTTGTGCAGGTCGCCGAGGATTTCCTGGTAGGCACCCACGAGGAACACGCCGAGGTAATACGGGTCCCCGTTGAAGGTGTGCAGCGCGAGCGTTTTGCGCACGTCACGCCGATCGATGAATTGATCGATCTTGCCGTCCGAGTCACACGTGATGTCGCCGAGCACGGCCTGACGCGTCGGCGCCTCGTTCAACCGGTGAATCGGCATCACGGGGAACAGCTGCTTGATCGCCCACGAGTCGGGAATCGACTGGAACAGCGAGAAGTTGCAGAAATACGTATCGGCGAGTGTGTCGTCGAGCGTCTGCAGGTCTTCCGGCACGTCGTCCATCGACTGCGCCAGCTTGCGCAGTTTGCTGCAGATGGCCCAGTACAACGTTTCGGCCTGGCACCGCTGTGCCAACGGCAGGTACCCGCCGTTGAACAGGTTGAGCGCCATGTCGAGCGCCTGCTGCGCGTCGTGATAACTCTCAAGCGCGTTGCGCGCCGTGAGGTTCTGATAGGTCTCTTTCAAGTCAATGAGCGGCTGCTCCAACTGGTCGTCGTGGCCGTTGGTGGGAATTTCTTCGTCACCAAACCCCGACACACCAAGCACGTTGAACACGAGCATGCTGTGGTACGCCACGATCGCGCGCCCACTCTCCGAGATGATCGTCGGGTGTTTCACGCCCGCGTCGTCACACACCGTCTGCACGTGGTAGACCACGTCGTTGGCGTATTCCTGCAACGTGTAGTTGACGCTCGACTCAAAGTTGGTCTGTGACCCGTCGTAGTCGATTCCCAGACCACCGCCGACGTCCAGGATCTCCAGGCCGGCGCCTTCCTTGACCAACTCGGCATAAATACGCGCCGCTTCGTTCAGGGCGCCCTTGACGATGCGGATGTTGGGAATCTGGCTGCCGAGATGGAAGTGGAGCAGCTTGAAGCAGTCCTCCATGCCGTGCGCCTTGAGCTCTTCGAGGCCCTTGCGCACTTCCGCCACCGTGAGGCCAAACTTCGAGCGGTAGCCGCCAGACGACTGCCAACGTCCGCCGCCGCGGGCGGCGAGTTTGACGCGCATGCCAATCTGCGGGCGCACACCAACCTTCTTGGCGTACTCAAGCACGAGCTTGAGCTCCGTGTATTTTTCGACGACCGGAATGATCTTGCGGCCCATCTTGAGGGCGAGCATCGCCATCTCGACAAACTCGGCGTCCTTGAAGCCGTTGCAGATGATCGGTGTGTCGTTGGTCGTCATCGCCACGACCGCGAGCAGCTCCGGCTTGGAACCGGCTTCGAGGCCAAAGCCGTACTCACGACCAAAGTCGAGCACTTCCTCCACGACCTGTCGCTGCTGGTTCACCTTGATCGGATACACACAGATGTACTTGCCGTTGTACTGGTGTTGATTGATCGCGGCCTGAAAGGCGCTGTGAATATCGCCGAGGCGATGCCGCAGGATGTCGCGGAACCGAATCAGGATCGGCAGCCCGATCCCGCGCAGCTGGAGATGATCGACCAGTTGTTTCAGGTCAATCGATCGGCCCGGCTCCTTGGTCGCGTGCGCGAGCACGTGTCCGTTTGCGCCAACTGAAAAATAGCCCTGACCCCAGCGCGAGACTTCGTAAAGCTCTGCGGCATCGGTTACGGTCCAGGGGTCGCCTTGTTGCCAAGTCTGCGGTGTGCGGCTCGTCGTACTCACGCTTCGCATAATACCGGCTTTTTTTGACCGTATTGGTACAAAACGATGCCCCTTTGGCGTTGACAGTCTTCAGGCGCCTTCCCATAGTGGACGAGTGCCCCGTCGCTCACGCGCCATCCTCTTTGTTCTCCTGGGAGCTCTCGCCGCTGCCGCGTTCTCGACGGGGCTGGCGTACGTGGCCACCCGCATCTCCGGCCGGGCGCAACCACTCGAAGCGTTGGCCATGCTCAATCTGGCGTTCTGGTTCGGATGGGCGGTGTTGTGTCTGCCGCTCGCGGTGCTGGTGCAGCGTCTTCGAATCGACCGCCGGCCACGTGTGGCGGTCCCCGTGCACCTGGCGGCGCTGGTTGTTGCCTCGACGTTACACATCGCCCTCCTCACCACCGCGCAGACGGCCGTCTGGTGGCTGTCGCCAGGGATGCTCGACAAGGGCATGAAACTGCCTGGCTGGTGGGACCAGTGGCTCAGCACGTTTCCCCTCCAGCTCGCCATTACGCTCGACTGGGAACTCTTCGCCGGGGCGGGCATCGTCGCCGTCGCCCACGCATTTTTTTACTACGCGGAGTCACGCGAGCGCGGACTGCGCCAGGCGAACCTCGAAACGCGGCTGGTGGAAGCGCAGTTGCAGACCCTGCAGCGTCAACTGCATCCCCACTTTCTCTTCAATACGCTCAACGCCATCTCGACCCTGATGCACAGGGATGTGCAGGCGGCCGATCGGACGCTGGTGCAGCTGAGCGGCCTGCTGCGAGTGACACTCGACTCGATCGCCCGCCCGCAGATTCGGCTGAGCGAGGAGCTCGACTTCCTCGACAAGTTCGTGCAGATCGAACAAACCCGCCTTGGGGATCGTCTGTCCGTGGCGTTCGACGTTGATGCCGATACGCTCGATGCGCTTGTGCCGGCGCTGATTCTTCAGCCGCTGGTCGAAAACGCGATCAAGTACGGTGTGGCGCCGCACGGGCATGCAGGCACGGTGTCCGTGACCGGGCATCTCGAAGGCGATCTCCTGGTGTTGTCGGTGACCGACGATGGACCGGGGCCGTCGGAGCCGGCGTTGGCGGCGTTGTCCACGGGCATCGGCCTCTCGAACACACGGGCGCGGTTGTCGCATCAGTACGGCGCGCGACACCGGTTCGAGTTCAAACGGCATCAGGGCGGATTTTCCGTCGTGGTGGCGTTCCCATTCCGGACAGTGGCCGCGCGGGCAGACGAGCCCAGACTGCGCGACCTGACAACCGGAGCAGTGCAGGAGACGTCTGAATGGCCATGCCCGCCCGAAAAATCCGTACTCTGATTGTGGACGATGAGCCCCTCGCCCGGGAACGGGTGCGATCGATGGCCGTGGATGAACCCGATCTGGAAGTGATTGGGGAAGCCCGAGACGGGCTTGAAGCCGTGGACGCCATTTTGAGTCAGGCGCCAGACCTCGTGTTTCTCGACGTGCAGATGCCCAAGCTCGACGGCTTTGAGGTCATCACCTCCGTGGGGCCCGATCGGATGCCGCCGGTGGTGTTTGTGACGGCGTTTGACCAGCATGCCCTGCGCGCGTTTGAAGTGCAGGCGCTGGACTACCTCCTCAAGCCGTTTGACCGCGACCGCTTCCAGAGTGCGTTGTCACGCGTGCGACATCAGATCGACAGCGAGGAGAGTGGCGCACTCGGCAAGAAGCTGCTGGCGCTTGTGCGCGGCATGAATACCGACCTGCCGACCGATGTGGTCCCGGCCACCCCCATCCAGGGCAAGAGTGACCGCATGGTCGTGAAGTCGGGCGGGCGCCTGTTCTTCCTGCGCGCGGATGAAATTGACTGGGTCGAAGCGGCGGGCAACTACGTGCGCCTGCATGTGGGCGCGGAATCCCACCTGATGCGCGAGACGATGAATTCGATTGAGACGCGGCTGAATCCCGATACGTTCTTCCGTATTCACCGGTCGCGCATCGTGAACATCGAACGGATCAAGGAACTGCAGCCCTGGTTCAACGGCGAATACGTGGTGATTCTGCGCAACGGCACCAAGCTGACGCTGAGCCGCGGGTACCGTGAAAAGCTGCAGGACCGCCTCGGCCGGCCCCTGTAAAACTTCCGTATTGCACAGTAGACATGCAGGCATGTAGAAGACCTTTAAAAGGTTTTCTGCATGGCTACATGCCTACTGTTAAAACCCGCCCTATTTGATCTTGAACAACGCGTCGTCGAGGGGAACGTTAAATTCCACCTTGGTGATGCGCAGTTCCGCCTGCACCTGGCCACCCTGCATGACACGAATCAGGTGGGGGACCTGCACGCCGTCGATCGTGCGGTACTCCGACAGTTCGGTCTCCACGGCGGGGCCGGCACCGGCTTCCGTGGTCACCTTGACCTCGTAACCCGTCTCGGTGTCGAGGTAGTAGTGCTGCACGGGCTGGCCCTTGCGCGTCACCTTCAGGTGGTGGACCTTCTTGGTGCCGAGCGCTTCGGTGCCGACCAGTTCAATCGTGTGGCCCTTGGTCTTGTAGTCCACCAGTGAGCCGTCAAAGTCCGATTGTTCACGCACCGTGTCGGCTTCGGGACCGGTCATCTCGGTGGGCGCGTCGGACCCGCTCATCGGATTGATCATCCAGGCCTTCGCGCCGTCGAAGATGTTGACCATCGTGACGGGCCCGGGCTGACCGGGAATTTCAATCGTCAGGTCCTGCCGACCCATGTTGGGCCGTTTGCCGTAGATGACCATGCCGAGCTCAAAACCCTGCGCGGCCGCAACGCCGGTCATCTTCTGCGTCTGAATGGACTTCCACTTTTCGAGTCCACCTTTGGACTCGTAGTTCTTGGCAACGATCTCGTCGACCGTCTGCGCGAACCCCTGCGACACCCCGACCCCGACCGTGAATACTGCGAACGCCGCCAAGGCGAGTGTTGTGCGTCTGAACATCTGAAAGAACCTCCACCCGCATATTACGGTGACTCGGCCTCTCCGGTCCTGGTCATCGGTGAATGGCGGCCCCAGCCGGGCGACTGGTGCCCGCATTTTGTGGAAGACTTGAAGGGGATTCAATGAAACGGCTGTTTCTTTTCTTGCTCGTCACAGGTGTGTCGCTATCGGCGCAGGAGCGTCCGCGGCCTGTGGACACGTCCCCGAAAGCCGTGCTGGCGGCAGCGTCGGGCTACCTCAAGACCTATCAGGCCGCGCTGGAGTTCGTGCTCGCCGACGAGCTCACCGTGCAGGAGGTCTTCGACGAACGTGATCGGCGGACGGCGCGCCGCGAGACGTCCGGCGACTTCTTCCTGTCGTACGTCGCCGGTGACGGTGGGTGGTTGTCGGTGCGGGACATTTCGAAGGTTGACGGCAAGGACGTTGAGGCCGGCGACGATCTGCGCGGACTGCTCAACCGCGGATCGATGGCACGCATCGGACGAGCGCTGGCCGATCGCAACGCGCGTTATAACATCGGGTCTGTCACCAGAAACTTCAACGACCCGATGCTCGCGCTGGTCATCCTTGATCCCAAACACCAGAGCCGCTTCCGCTTTGAACGCCGCGACGTAGTGACCACCGACGCGGGCACGCTGGTGACGCTGGCGTTCACCGAACGTGACCGCCCGACGCTGATTCTGGGATCGGACATGTCCCCGGTCTACACACGCGGGGAACTGACGATTGATGCCGTGACAGGACGACTGCAGCGGTCATTCATCACGATGAAGGACGGCCCCACTACTGCGAGTCTGACGACCACGTTTGCGAAGGTGGAGAAGCTGGATCTGTGGCTGCCGTCCGTGCTGGTGGAACGTTACGAACACGCCACGTCGCGTCGGAAGGAACAGGTGCTCGTCGAGTCGAAGTACACGAACTTCCGCAAGTTCGGCGTGACGGTCAGGATCCGCTAGGGAAGATGACCCCGGGGGCCAGTGTACCCCGGGGATCGAGCACCGACTTGAGTGCCCGCATTTCGGACAGTCCTGCGTCGCCGTAGAGCTGTTGCAGCAGGGCCTGTTTCACCGAACTGCGACCCACGCCGTGTTCCGCGAGCGGGCAGCCGCCCACACGCGCGACCTCTCGGCCAAACTCGAGGATGGCGTCGCGCCCGGCCTCAACGTCCGCGTAGGACTTCGGGATGACGTTGGGGTGGACGTTGCCGTCGGAGATGTGCCCCCAGATGGCGAAGTCCAGCCCCCGGCGTTGATACCCTTCGCGGTACATCGCCAGCATGGCGCCGAAGTGTTCGTACGGCACGATCATGTCCGCCGCCGTCTTTTCGATGCGGCTGTCGACGTCCCGTTTGGCATCACCCACGCGACGATTTACGCCGGCCGGCGCCGATTCCCGAAACGCAAGGAACTGTTCGATGCGGCGGCGTTCCCCCGGCCACGCCATCTGCGCATCGTCGAGCGCCTCACACGTGTCGAGCAGGCGCAGGAAACGCACGAGTGGTGTGTCGGGCGCGTCGGTGCCCAGCGCGGCGGCGGTCTGCGCGTAGCCGTCTGCCGGTGTGGTGCCCGCAGGCAGTTCAAGCTGGATCAGCAGCATCAGCTCGGCGTCTGCCGGCACCGTGATGTCGTGTTTGCGATCGATGCCGTCTTCGCGAAGGATCTCGAGGCAGCGCCGGTCCACGTGTTCGATCGCCGCGACGTCGATTCCGTGACGGTCGGCGACACGCCAGGTGTCCTGGGAGGCGCGTCTGAGCGCGTCGACCAACGCTACGGCGCCTGCTTCCGTCCGCACCGGCACCATCGCCCACGCCACTGAGGGGGGTTCGGGCAACACGCGGAACGTGACGGCGGTCACCACACCAAGCGTGCCCTCGGCGCCGATAAAAAGATCGATCAGATCCATGCCCGGCGCGGCGAAGTAGCCGGCCGAGACCTTGGGCACATCGGGCATCACGTAGGAGCCGTGACGCAGTGTGCGTCGCCCACAGGGGCAGTCGATCTGGAATTCCCGCGCCGCATTCGCCGTGACGACTCCGCGGGTGATGTCGAGCACGTGACCGCAGGCCAGGACAACCGTCAGGCCTTCGGTCCAGGCGCGTGTGGTGCCGTATTTGAAGGTGGACGCGCCCGCCGCATTGGTGGCGACCACACCGCCGGCAAAAGCGCCGGTGTATGTGGGAGAAGGTGCGTACCACTGCCCCCCCTGATGTAGCAATTCCTGCAACGTCTGAATCGGTACGCCCGCTTCTGTTCGGAAAAGCCGCTGGCCCACTTCCTGAATGGATGTCATCCGCACCGTGGAGAGTACGAGCCCCCCGTCCGGCGTGGCGCCTCCGGTCAGCGACGACTGGGCGCCGATGGGCAGGACCCGGGTTGCAGCCGTGAGCAGGCGAGCCACGTCCTGTTCGGAGCGGGGTCGCGCGACGCCATCGGCGTGACCACCCGCAAAGTGGGCCGCGTCTTCACGGTGCGCATGTAACACGTCAGGTGACGTGTCGATGTGTGTGGCATCAGGGCCGGCTGAGGAGCCGCTTTGAGGGGCACGCGCGTGAATCAGGGAGAGGGGCACGGAGGTATCACGATGCTACGACAGAACCACAACTGGACGACAACACTCAGCGTGGCCGCCGCGCTGGCGCTGACCACCTGGGTGGCGGCTGATGGACTGAAGGCACGCGGGACCGCGCACGCCAGACACCGGGTGGACCAGGGCATTCAGCTTTTCGAGTTCCAGCACTTGTATGCACGCGAGGAGGTGTTGGTTGTGGATGTCCGCGACCGCGGCAGTTACGAGGCGGGCCACATTCCCGGTGCCATTCAGGTCTGGCTCAACGAGGCCGGAGACGCTGAGGGTGCCGCGGCCCTTCGGGCACAAGTGGAGGACATCCGGCGCCGGGCGTCGTCGCGACAGGTGGTCACGTACTGCGCGTGTCCGAGCGAGGCCAGTAGTTTGCGGGCGGTCCGTGTGCTTGCCGACCACGGCGTGACGGCTCGGGCGCTCATCGGGGGATATCACGGCTGGGTGGACGCCGGTGGACCGACTTATACTCTTCCGCATGTCCCACCAATCCCGCCCAGGTGATTCAGACATGACCGGTCTGTACGCGGCCGTGCTCGTCGTCGAGGTGATCGTGATCCTCGGTCTTTATTGGCTCGGCCGCCACTTCGGATAAGTCATGCATTGGATTGACTGGACCATCGTTGTTGTTTATCTCGTTTGGATTATCTGGACCGGTCTTCGGCTGAGCCGGGACACCGAAAAGCTCGAAGGGTATTTCCTCGCGAACCGGTCGTTGCCGTGGTGGGCCGTGGGCCTCTCGGTCATGGCCACGCAGTTGTCGGCGATCACGCTTGTGGGCACGACGGGGCAGGGGTATGTCGGCGGCCTGACGTTTATCCAGGTCTACTTCGGCCTGCCGATTGCGATGGTGATCCTCTCGGTCACGCTTGTGCCGTTTTTTCACCGGGCGAAGGTGTACACCGCCTACGAATATCTCGAGCGCCGGTTTGACGCCAAGACACGATTGTTCACGGCGTCCCTGTTCCTGTTGTCGCGCGCCATGGCGTGTGGCGTGGTTATTGCCGCCCCGTCGGTCATCCTGTCGGTGATCTTCGGATGGAATCTCACGCTCACGATCATGGCGTTCGGCATTCCCACCATCTTCTACACGATGAAGGGTGGTGTGCAGGCGGTCACCTGGGCGGACGTCAAGCAGATGTTTGTCATTGTCGGCGGTCTGATCGCGGCCGTGGTCGCGCTGATTATGGGGCTGCCGGATAACGTCAGCGTCGGCGCCGCGCTGCACACGGCCGGCGCGGTCGGCAAGATGCAGGCGATCGACTTCACCTTCGACACCACCAACCAGTACACGTTCTGGTCAGGCATGATCGGCGGCCTGTTCCTGCAGCTTTCGTACTTCGGCACCGACCAGAGTCAGGTGCAGCGATATCTGACCGCCAAGTCGGTGGACGCCGCACGCCACTCGTTGTTGATGAGCGCGTTCTGGAAAATTCCGCTGCAGGTGCTGGTGCTCATCGTCGGCGTCTTGATGTTTGCGTATTTCCTCTTCACACCGGCCCCGATGTTGTTCAAGAACACGCACGTGGCGGCAGTGCAGGCGAGCCCGCGTGCGGCGGAGTACGCGGCCCTTGAGCAGGAGTATTCGCAGGTCGAGGCCGCTCGCACCGCCGCCGCAGAAGCCATGGCGGCCTCGCTTGAGGACGGCATCCCGGCGGACGCCGCCGCGGCCGCACGTTCCTCCTTTGTCGCGGCCGATCAGGCCGTGCGTGATGTGCGGACGCGGGCCAAGGCCCTGGTCGTGGATGCCACACCCGACAAGTCCTATAACGACACCAACTACGTCTTTCCCACGTTTGTGACACAGCACCTGCCGATCGGACTTATCGGCATCATCATCGCGGCCATCTTCGCCGCAGCCATGTCGACCATCGCGGCTGAGCTCAACTCGCTGGCCACCGCGTCCGTGATCGACATCTACAAGCGGCACCTCAACAAGACGGCCGACGACACCCACTACGTGGCCGTATCGCGGTGGGCGACGTTGTTCTGGGGTCTGTTTGCCTGTGTCGTCGCGACGTTTGCCGCCAACGTCGGGTCACTCATCGAGGCCGTCAACAAGTTTGGTTCGTACTTCTACGGATCGATCCTCGGCGTGTTTATCCTCGCGCTTCTGGTCAAACGTGCCAACGGCAACAGTGCCTTCTTCGGCCTGATTGCCGGTATGGGTTCCGTGGCCTACGTGGCGGCATTTACGAACACCGCGTGGCTTTGGCAGAACGTTGTCGGCGCGGTGGTGGTGACGGTGGTGGGCACGTTGTTGTCCTTCGTGTTGCCGGGCAAGGCAAAACCGTTGCACGACACCAATGCGTAGCCGCGGCGCGCTCCTCGCGGTGCTGCTGGCGGGTGGCGCTCTTGCAGCGCAGACCCCGCAGGAGCCCGTCGATCTTCTGATCGTGAACGCCCGCATCATCGACGGGACGGGGGCGCCTGCGCGTGCGGGATCGCTGGCGATTCACCACGGACGGGTCGTGCGGATCAATCCCCCCGCGAACACGCCGGCCCTCGAACGTCTCGACGTGCGTGGACAGGTCGTGGCGCCTGGATTTATCGACGTCCACACACACGCGGACGATCTCGCGCAGAAACCCCAGGCCACCAACTTTGTGCGCATGGGCGTGACGACGATCATCGCGGGCAACTGTGGTGGGTCGGCGCTTGATGTGGGTGAGGCATTCGAACAGGTGACGTCCGCGGAACCCGCGGTCAACTTCGCCACCCTGATCGGCCACAACACTGTGCGACAGTCGGTGATGGGGCGGGCCCAGCGTGCGCCGACCGGCGATGAGCTCCAGAAGATGAAGGCGTTGGTCTTCAAGGCCATGGCCGATGGCGCCGTGGGGTTGTCCACCGGGCTGCAGTACATCCCCGGCACCTACGCCAAAGAGTCTGAGATCGTCGAACTTGCGCGGGTGGCCGCCAACAACAACGGCGTCTACGTCACCCACATGCGCAACGAGGGCACCGCGCTGCTGGAAGCGGTCGCCGAGTCCATCAACGTCGGCACCCTCCTCAAGATGCCGGTGCAGATCTCCCACCTGAAGGTCGACAGCCCGAAGCAGTGGGGCGCCAGCGTGAAGGCGCTCGAGATGATCGAGGCCGCGCGTCGCCGTGGCATTGACGTCGAGGCCGATCAATACGCGTATACCGCCGGCTCCTCGGGCCTGGCGATCCGTTTTCCCTCCTGGGCGCTTGAAGGCACCAATGCCGAAGTGTCCGCACGGCTGAAGGATGACGCGACGTGGGGGAAGGTGAAAGGCGAGATCGTGCAGTTGCTGGCCGACCGCGGGTTCACCGATCTGTCATGGGCCACCGTGGCGACCTATCGCGCGCGACCGGAGTTCAACGGTCTGTCGATGAAGGCGGTCGCGCAGAAGATGTTTGGTGCCGGGACCGCCGACGCCCAACTGGAAGCCGCGCGCCAGATGATGATCAACGGCGGCGCCACAATGGTCTATCACTTCATGAGTGAAGACGATGTGGAGACCATCATGAAACATCCGATGGTCGGGATTGCCTCGGATGCCGGCGTCAACGTGTTTGGATCCGGCGTGCCGCACCCGCGCGGGTATGGCAACTCCGTGCGCGTGCTCGGGCACTACGTGCGCGACCGCAAGGTGATCCCGCTTGAGGAAGCCGTCCGGAAGTTGTCCTCGTTGCCGGCGCGGCAGTTTGGCTTCGACCAGCGCGGCGAAATCCGCGAAGGGTGGGCGGCCGACCTTGTCGTGTTTGATCCGGCGACCGTCGGTGATACCGCCACCTTTGATGCGCCGCACGCCTACCCGACGGGCATCACCCACGTGCTGGTGAATGGCCGTCTGGTGGTTCGTGATGGGGCCACGACCGAGGCCCGCGGGGGTCAGGTCATCCGGCGCCTGAACCAGAAATAGCGCAGACAACCCCTCGCGGACCGGCATTCGTCACTCAATGTGATTACAGGCCCCCTGATGGTCCCACCATCTCCCCAGGAGGCCCATACATGCGGCACGTCGTTCGGATCGTCGCCCTGACTCTGACAGTCCTGGCGGGTACCAGTGTTCACGTCTTTGCTCAAGCCCAGGCACCCGCGCCTCAGGCGCTTGACACCCTGGCCGGTGGACTCGCTCAGCTCTATCGATCGATCAAGGCGAACGTGATCGAGGCGGCGGAGTTGATGCCCGAGGAACACTTCGCCTTCAAGCCGGCACCAGACGTGCGGTCGTTCGGCGAACTCGTTGGACACGTGACCAACACGCACTACAACTTCTGCGCGGCTGCACGCGGGGTACCCAGCACCGCCAAGATCAACCACGAGACGCTGAAGACCAAGGCCGACCTGGTAGCAGCGCTCAAGGCATCGGTGGAATTCTGTGACGCCGCGTACACCGATCTGACGGATGCCCAAGTGCTCGCGCCGGCCAGGTTCGGGCAGGCCGCCATCACGAAGGGATACGCGCTGACGTTCAACATCGCCCACGACAACGAGCACTACGGCAACATGGTGACGTACTTGCGCCTGAAGGGCCTTGTGCCCCCGTCAACCGCGCGCGCTCGCCGCTAAATTGACAAATATCGTTGAAACGACTATTGTTGGATTGTGAAGACCGCAACGGCTCCAGTGCGCTCCAAACGGGCCAAAGCCCAGGCGGATGCCTTTCTCGCCATCGTCGGCGTGGCGGAAGATCTGCAGCGTGGTTTCAGCGAACTCTTCAAAGCGACCGACCTGTCGTTTGCGCAGTACAACGTGCTCC
Source organism: uncultured Solibacteraceae bacterium (assembly GCA_964423815.1). Lineage (GTDB taxonomy): Bacteria > Acidobacteriota > Vicinamibacteria > Vicinamibacterales > SCN-69-37 > SYFT01. The sequence continues at coordinate 36,834 of CAYRGW010000005.1, forward strand.
GCATTCTGCGCGGAGCGGGGCCTGAGGGACTGACGTGTGGCGGCGTGTCGGAACGCCTGGTGCAACACGACCCGGACGTGACGCGCCTGCTTGACCGGCTGGAAAAACGCGCACTTATCGAACGGCATCGGGATCAAAAAGACCGCCGTGTGGTGCGCACCGCGATCACGCAGGGTGGACTCGAGTTGCTCGCACAACTCGATGCACCTGTGGACGCGCTCCACGAACAACAGCTCGGTCACCTGTCGGAGTCCCGGCTCACCGACCTGATCACCCTGCTGGAGGACGCTCGTCCGAAGGCGCCGTAGTTTTTGTCGGCCATATATTCGTTCACACAAACATCGTTATAAAGGAGTTCGTAGTGTCTCAGGGTTCAGTCTCGGTCGATCGTGGTTTGTTGTTGGTGCGTGCCGCGCTCGGCATTGTGTTTGTCGCGCACGGCTGGCAGAAGCTCGCCGTGTATGGTGTGTCCGGCGTCGCGACGGGGTTTGAACAGATGGGCTTCCCGGTCCCAATGCTCAACGCGGTCATCATCACCGCCGTGGAATTTGGTGGCGGGCTGCTGTTGATCGCCGGCGCCGGTACTCGTGTGGTGGCCGCGCTTCTGGCGTTTGCCATGTTGGTCGCGACCGTCGTTGCCCACGGTTCAGCCGGGTTCTTCCTGCCCACCGGCTACGAGTTCGCGCTGACGCTGATGCTCGTGAGCCTCGCCCTCACGCAGACCGGCGCCGGCCGCTATTCAGTCGACGCACGCCTCCGCGCGCAGCGATTAAACTGACCCAATGTTGAACGTACTGGTGATCCTCGGAAGTGTGCGTCGCGGTCGGATGAGTGAACGCGTCGCGACGTTTGTGATGAACCGCCTTGCGGCGACACCCGATGTGCAGGCGGAGCTGGTCGATCTGGCCGTGCTTGATCTGCCCATCATGGAAGAGCGGCTGGGCAAGATCGATCCGTCGCCCGCTGGTGTGCCGGAACTGGGCGCAAAAATTCAGGCCGCCGACGCGCTCATCATCGTGTCGCCGGAATACAACCACGGTTATCCCGGGGTGCTCAAGAACGCACTCGACTACTTCTATGCGCAGTACAAACGGACGCCGGTTGCGTTGGTGACGGTTTCAAACGGCGGCCACGGCGGGGTGAACGCCTGGGCCCAACTGGTGACCGTGCTCACCCACATGGGGGCGATCGTCTTGCCGGTGACCGTCGCGGTGTCACACGTCGAGAAGTCGTTTTCTCCAGAGGGCGAAGCGCTGGAGCCGGTCTACGTCAAACGCACCGATGGCCTGATCAGTGAATTGGTGTGGTTGGCCTCCCGGCTGAAGTAGCAGCCGTATTAAAGTACCGCCCATGTCGACTCCGTATGCCGTCCATGTCGAGGGGCGCGAGCCTCTTGTTGCGCTGAAAGATTCACTGCGGGGCTACCGCGACGTGTTTGCCCGCACCTCGCCTGAGCAGTGGCAGGCCCCGTGGGCGCCTGGCAAGTGGACGCGCCATCAGGTGCTGGTCCACGTGGTGCAGTGGGAGCTGATCTTCAGCACACGTGTGCGGATGGCGTTGGCGATCCCCGACTATGTCGTCCAGCCCATGGACCAGGATCCCCTGCTCGAGTTCGAAGCGCCGTTTGTCGACGTGGCGACGGCTCAGGCGGCATTTGAGGCGGTGCGGGCGATGAACATCGCACTTGTCGGCGGTCTGTCACCCGACGTGAGGGCCCGCAGCATTACCCATCCCGAGCGTGGTCGCATCGACATCAACGACCTGATCGTGACGATGGCTGGGCATCCGATGCATCACCTGGCGCAGTTGCAGAGTTGAGTGTGCGCCTCCTCCTGACGAGCCTGCTGTGCCTGTTCCTGCTGCCGGCCGTCGCCGGTGCGCAGGTGCTCGCCAGCGTCTGGTATCGGGGCATGCCGTCGGGGGTGCCGCGGTATACGGATCTGGAAGCAATCAAGGCCAACGGTTTTGACGCCGTTACCTGGCCACTGCAGCACGTGAATGGTGCCGAGGAAATTCAGCGGATGGCGTCCCGCCTTGGGTTGACCGTGGTGGTCCGCTCGGAGTCCGTGCCGCTGACGTTTGCGCTCGCGGAGAAGGGCGAGTCCAAAGTGGACGTGTGGGTCACGCGCACGCCCCGTAGTGAATGGACGTCACTGGTCTGGCGCGCGGTGGCGCATGGCGCACGCGTCGTGTCTTTTGATGCGGGACTGCCCACCGGGACCGGCATGTGGGACGAGACGGGGCCTCTGGACTGGGTGCCGCTCGCCTCGGCGCTTGGACGCCAACTCACCACCAACGGGTCCCTGCTCAACAGCCTGAAGCGTGGACCGGCGGTGGTGATCGATCCCCCGGACGCGTTCCTGGATTTGTCGCTGCTGGAGAATGCGCGTTCGTGGGTCATCATCGCCACGAACGCGTCCTCCACGACTGGTCGTGCCATCGACACCTACGCGGTGTTTCCCGCAGTGGTCCCGGCTGCCGAATGGCTCAGCCTCTTCGACGGCAACATGATGTCGATGCTTTATCGCGCCACCGGCTCCCGCTGGCACGTGCGCCTTGGCCCGGGTGAGGCCAAGGTGTTTGTCATCGACAAACGTTAGACGCCTTCGCTGACCTCGTCGAACAGCGCACCCATGCCGCCACCGGCTCCCGCGCCAAAGTCCTCAAAACCCTTGAGGATCGGCTTGCTGGCGAGGAAGGCCTCGCGCGTCAGGCCGGCTTTGACCGCCCCGCGCGTGTGTTCGAGTGCTGCGGTCAGGAAATCACGGAAGACCATGAGGTCCTTGCTGGACCCTGTGATCGGGTGTGTCGCGCCGGAGTGGCCGAAGATGTAGATCGTGTCCGCTCGATGATCGGCCACCGTCTTCTCGAGCACCGTCACCCAGTTGGCGACCAGGGCCCCACTCGGACGGTCGATCACCGGCCAGCGCCGATTAAACATGAGGTCGCCCATGTGCGCCACGTTCGCGCGTTCAAACGTAATGACTGCGTCGCCGCCGGTGTGGGCGCGACCGTAGTGTTTCGCGCGCACCCATTCGCCGCCAATCTCCTCACGCCACTCATCGGTGAACGTGCGGTCCGGCACAAGCATCGGCGCGGCATTGGGCCGCTCGGCGGCTGCCTTGATGAGTTCAGCGGCCTTCTGGTGGGCCACCACCGCCTTGGCGAGACCGCGGAACTCGTTGTTGCCGCCGGTGTGGTCGCCATGATGATGGGTGTTGATCAGGCGATCCACCGGACGGTTCTTTGACCGCTCGTTGAGGCCTGCCACAAACAATTTGGCGGAGTCTGGGAACTGGCTGTCCACCGCGACAACGCCCGTGGGGCTCACGAGGTACCCGATGGTGCCCCCGCGCCCTGTGAAAAAGCCGACATTGCGGCGAAGCTCCGTGAACACCGCGGTGACCGGTGGTGGGGTCTGTTGCTGCTGTTGCCAGGCCGCCGCCAGGGCAGGGCGGCCAAACGTGGTGGCACCAACGGCGACCGCAGTGGTGGCCAGAAAGTCTCGTCGAGTAAGTGACATGGGCGGATCCTCCGCAGGCGATTGTATTAGAGTCGGCACCATCATGGTGTCAATCCGACGCTCGCTCTCTGTCGCCGCCCTCATGGCCCTGGTGGCCGCCGCCGCCACGGCCCCTGCCGCACAATCACCGACCCGGGCGTCGACACGGGTGGAGACCTTGAAAAAGGCGCTGCCGGAGATTGACCGGCTCTTTGCCGCCTTCGCGCGCAACAACCGTGTGCCGGGGATTGCGTACGGGGTGCTGGTGGATGGTGAACTGGTCCACTCGGGCTTTCCGGGAACGCGCGAGCGTCAATCGATGGCGCCGGTGACGATGGACACGGTGTTCCGTATCGCGTCGATGACCAAAAGTTTCACCGCCCTGGCCATTCTCAAACTTCGGGATGACGGCAAGCTGAATCTCGAAGACCCGGCCGAACGGTATGTGCCCGAACTGGCCTCGCTCAAATACCCGACGACCGATTCGCCGAAGATCACCATCCGGCACCTGCTGTCACACGCCGAAGGTTTTCCAGAAGACAATCCATGGGGCGATCAACAACTCGCCGTCACTGACGATGAGTTCACCGCACTGCTCAAGTCGGGCATTCCGTTTTCCACCGCACCTGGCACCTCCTACGAATATTCCAACTACGGCTTCGCCATCCTCGGGCGCATTGTGACGCGTGTCTCGGGCACACCGTACGCCGACTATGTGCGCACACAGATCCTGCAGCCGCTTGGTATGACGGCGACGACCCTTGAACCTGCCGCCGTGCCGGCTGACCGGCTCGCACATGGTTATCGGTGGGAAGACGCGCAGTGGAAGGAGGAGCCGCAGTTGCCCGACGGCGCATTTGGGTCCATGGGCGGGATGCTCACCTCCACGCGCGACCTCGCGAAATACGTCGGGTTCCTGATGAGTGCGTGGCCGCCTCGCAGTGACGCCGATCCCGGTCCGGTACGCCGTGCGTCGCTTCGTGAAATGCAGCAGGCCGTGCGAGCAAGACCAGCGACCGCCACCACGGGCCAGGGACCAGGCTCGTTGCGGCTCAACGTCAACGCCTACGGGTACGGTCTCCGCATCCGCCAGACCTGCGAGTATCGCCATATCGTGTCGCACAGCGGCGGGCTGCCGGGGTTCGGGTCACAGATGCGGTGGTACCCGGAGGAGGGTGTGGCCCTGATCGCCATGGGCAACCTGACGTACACCGGATGGGACGGCGTGTTTGATGCGGCGGCTGCGGCACTCGCCCAGACGGGCGGCCTGACCCGCCGACAGCCGGAGCCCAGCGCAGCGCTTCTCGCGGCGAAGGCCGACGTCACACAACTCGTGAATCAGTGGGACGACGGGCTGGCGGATCGGATTGCGGCCGTCAATTTGTTCCTGGACGAGTCGAAGGACAGGCGCCAGCGGCAGATCACCGGTCTGCGATCCAAGGTGGGCGTCTGCAAAGTGGACGCACCCCTTGATGTCGAGAACGCGCTGCGAGGCGCGTGGACGATGTCGTGTGAGCGCGGCGACCTGCGCGTCGCCATCACCCTGGCACCCACCATGCCGCCGAAGGTGCAGTACTTATCCGTCCAGCCCGCTCCGACGACGCCCCCCGCCCGCGTCTGCGGGGGTTAGGAAAGGGCTTTTCAACATGGATCTTCATGGCCCCCCATGTTGAAAAATCTTTCTTGTCTTCAGTTCTTCCCCGCCGCACCCAGGCCGGCGGCGCGGCCGGTGGCCCAGGCCCACGCGAAGTTGTAGCCGCCGATCGGGCCAAACGCGTCGAGCATCTCGCCACACATGAAGAGGCGCGGGTGCCGCTTGCTTTCGAGTGTGCGCGCATCAACGTCCGTCAACGCGACGCCGCCGCCGGTAACCTCGGCCTTTTTGTAGCCCTCGTCTCCCGTCCACGGCAGCGCATACGACGTGAGCCGCTCAATGAGGGCCAGGCGTTCGTCGCGCCTGAGTTCAGGGCCCCGTCGGTCTGACGGAAGCCCGGCGTCCGCACACAGCGCTTCAGCGAGTCGCTCCGGAAGGTGACGCGCGATGACGCCGGCGACACGACCGGGAGTGGCGGTGATGTTCTTCAGCCACTCAGCCTCGGTGCGCCTGGTCCACGCCACACGAATCACGGCACGTTCCTGCGCTGCACGTGTCGCCATGTGCGAGACATCCAGCACCGACGGGCCGCTGTATCCGCGATGGGTGAAGAGGAATCCGCCCTCTGATTCACGCGTCCGGCCATCGGCCTTCGCGCGAATGCGCACCGACAGCGAAATACCCGCCAGGTCCGCTCGTCCCGGCATTGTGCCTGTGAGCGGCGTGAGCGCGGGATATAACGGGTGCATCTCGTGACCGAGATACGCCGCCCATCGCAGACCTGCGCCGTCACTGCCGGTCGCGGGCACCGACAGTCCTCCCGTGGCGAGGATGACTGACGACGCCTCGATGTCACCGCGCGAGGTCGTCAGCCGCCACGGAGCCGCGCTGTCGCCGGTGGCCGCCAGCGTCGTGACGATTGTGTTGCCCTGAAACTCCACACCCCGCTTGCGCGCCAGCGACATCAGGCCGTCACGGACGTCGCGTGCTTTGTCGGACCTGGGAAACAACTTTCCGGATTCCTCCTCAAGAGCGAGGGGAAGCCCGATCTCCTCCTCGAAGAAGCGGCGTTGTTCGCTGAGTGGCCACGACCGCAGCAGCCCGCGCATGAGATGTGCAGGGGAGTCGGTGACAAATTGTTCGGGGTGAAGCGAGGACGGCAGGATGTTGCACCTGCCGCCCCCACTGATCAGAATCTTGCGCCCACCATCGCTGGTGCGCTCAAGCAATGTGACGGGAGCACCGCTGGCCCGCGCAAAGATCGCGGCGACAAGTCCAGCGGCTCCCGCACCAACAACAACGATCACCTACTTGAGGATCTCGTCCACCGGCACCACACGCACCGGTCCCAGATTCGCCGCACGAATCGGGGCTTCGATCTTCGACAGGTCACCAACCACGATCACCGCAAACTTGTCCGGTTGCACGTACTGTTTTGCGGCGCGTGCGGCATCCGCCACGGTAATCGCCTGGATCTTCCCGACGTATTCGCTGAACGTCGTCTCATTGAGTCCGTAGATGATCAGTTCACCGATTTGTGCGGCGACCGATCCGGTGGTTTCGAATCCAGCCGGGAATCCCAGCGCCAGGTAGTTCTTCGCGCGTTCCAGTTCCGCAGCCGGAATGGGTTGCTGAATCGCCGCCAATTCGTTGAAGAACTCCCGCAGGGACTCAGCCGTTTTGTCCGTCTGCACGCCAGAGGACGCGTAGAACGGTCCCGGGGTGGATCGCATGTCAAACACCGATCCGGCGCCGTACGAGTAGCCGTTGCGTTCACGCAGGTTCTGATTCAGCCTGGACGTGAACGAACCACCCAGCACCGTGTTCATCACCTCAAGCACGTAGTAGTCCGGCGTACTGCGCGGCACACCAATCCAGCCGATGCGAATCTGCGACTGTGCCGCACCGGGACGGTCGATCAGGTAAATCTGTTTGGCTGCATGCTGGGTGGCCGCCGGCAGCGTGGGTGTGGCTGCTGCGGTACCGGTGTTCTTCCATCCACCAAACGTCTTCTCCAACTTGGGCAGGATCGTCGCCGCCTGGACGTCGCCGACGACGAGCAGGTGGGCGTTCTGTGGCTGGAAGTACTGCGCGTGGAAGCTGCGGATCTCCGACGCCGTCATTTCGCCGTTCGAGACGCTGTTGCCCATGGCCCCTGTGCCATAGCGGTGCCGCGGTCCGTAGACCAGGCGACCAAACCCCTGCGTGGCCAACGCGGACGCATTGTCCTTCTGCTGCAGGAGCGTTGTCAGCCGTTCCTTGCGGAGCCGTTCGACCTCATTTTCGGAGAAGGTCGGGTGCAGGGCCACATCCGCCAGCAACGGCAGCGCCTCGTCGAGTTTCGACACCGGTGTGAAGAGGCCCACGGTGGACGCGTCCCACGAGCTGCCCGTGGAGATGTTGATGCCGAGGAATTCGATCGCATCGGCAAGTTCAAGCGCGTTCCTGGAACCGGCGCCCTCATCAAGCATCGCCGCGGTGAAGCTGGAGAGGCCGTATTTGCCGGCCGGGTCCACGGCGGCACCGGCGCGTACGATCAAGTTGATCTGCGCGACAGGTACCTTCGGCATATTGACGATCCACACGGGCAGGCCGTTGGCGAGTGTGTGTTTCTGGATCGGCGGCAATGTGAGCGCGGATGCGGCACCCGGCGCCGGCGGCTTCGAGCGATCAGGGGCCTGCTGTGCCAGTAGAGGAACAGCAACGACCACGGCAACCACCAACGCCATTGCGGTCCACGACTTCATTCGAGACATTCTGTTCTCCTCAATCCCCATTCCTCAATCCTCAATCCTCAATAACACTCTTTTACTTCTTGGGGTGGACCGACAGCTCAAGGCGTCGGTCAGAGGGCAGCCACTTCTTTGCGGCCGCCTGGATGTCGTTGGGTTGGAGCGCCATGTAGCGCGCCAGATCTTCCTGGAAGTAGTCGGGATTACCCGTCGCGAAGTAGTAGGCGTTCATCTGATCGGCTTTGAAGCCACTCTGCTGCATGCCGTTCAGGAAGCTGGACTCCACGCCGTTGAGCACGCGCTGTACTTCACGGGCATCCGGCGGAGACTGCTTCAGCTTTTCGATTTCTTCATCGATGATCGCCTTGATTTTCGCGAGCACATCGGCAGGCGCCTCTGCGGACGGTCGCGCGGTTGCGGTGATCTGGAACCTGGAGCCGTGGATGGCGCTCGCCTGAAATGCGCCGATGCTCTGCACGAGCTGCAGGTCGTACACGAGGCGTTTGTAGAGGCGCGAGTTTTTGCCGCCGGTGAGCACACCTGCCAGCACGTCGAGTTCGGCATCACCGGGTTTGAACTGCGCCGGCGAGTGCCAGGACATGTAGAGGCGCGGCAGCTCCACGTTGTCGGTGAGCGTTTCGGTCACCACCGACGTGAGTTCCACTGGCGGCACCACGATCGGGTCTGGACGGGGGCCCGCTTTGACGTCGGAGAACCAGTGTTCGACCTTCTTGCGCACCTCGGCCGGGTTGATGTCGCCCGCGATGACGAGGCTGGCGTTGGCCGGCGCGTAGTACTTCGTGAAGAACTCCTTCACATCGTCGTGTGTCGCAGCAGAGAGGTCCTCCATGTAGCCGATGACCGGCCAGTAGTAGGGGTGCTCCTTGGGGTACATCAGCTCGGTGAGCCGGACGTTTGCCATGCCGTAGGGCGCGTTTTCGTAGCTCTGGCGGCGTTCGTTTTTGACGACGTCGCGTTGGCCGTCCACCAGTTGGGGGGTGACCACGTCGAGCAGGAAACCCATGCGGTCGGACTCGAGGAACAACGCGAGGTCGAGGGCGTTGGCCGGAAGCGATTCGTAGTAGTTGGTGCGATCAGTGGTGGTGGAGCCGTTGTTGTTGCCGCCGGCGGCCTCGAGCAGGTTGTCGAAGTCGCCTTCTTTGACGTTTTTGGACCCCTCAAAGAGGATGTGTTCAAAGAGGTGGGCAAACCCCGTGCGCCCGAACTTTTCGCGCGCGGAGCCGACGTGGTACCAGACGTTAACGGTCACCATCGGCACGCTGTGATCCTCGTGGAGGATCACGGTCAGGCCGTTGGGCAGCGTGAACATGTTGTAGGGCGCCGAGACCTTGGGCGCCTGTGACTGCGCGGAGAGTGGTGCGACCACGAGCAGCAGCGCGCAGGCGAGGGTGCCGGCAACAAATCGAGGCATTGTCATGCGCACCAGTTTACGCCGGTCGGGGTATCGTAACGAGGCTCGTGTTTTCTTCACGCCTGCCGCCCCTCCTCGACGCCAACCGCTTCAGTGCGGCGATTGCTGCATTGCGTGGCCAGGGTGTGGCACTGACCGACCTGACGGCCTCCAACCCCACCAGGGTGGGCCTGACGTACCCTCCCGAGCTGCTCGTCCCACTGGCGAACGCCGATGCCTTGTCGTACGAGCCGGCGCCGTTTGGTCTCCCGTCCGCCAGGCAGGCAGTGGCCCACGAGATGTCCACGCCGGACCTGCGCGTGGATCCCGGGCAGATCGTTCTGACCGCCAGCACAAGCGAGGCCTATTCGCTCCTGTTCAAGTTGTTGTGTGATCCCGGCGACGAGGTGCTGACGCCGGAGCCGAGTTATCCGCTGTTTGGCCTGTTGACGCAACTTGATGGGGTCGCGGCGCTGCCATACCGTCTCGAACATCATGGCGCGTGGTCCCTTGATCGCGACGGGATGCAGCACGCCTGTACACCACGGACCCGCGCCATCCTGGTGGTGTCGCCCAACAACCCCACGGGCTCGATGTTGCGCCATGAGGACCACGAGTGGCTGGTGGCGTTCGCTCGTGATCACAAACTCGCGCTGATCAGCGACGAAGTGTTCTCCGGATATCCCATCGCCCCGCGGGCCGACGCGTCGTCTTTGCTGGGGGAGGATCGGGTGCTGACCTTCACGCTCGGGGGGCTGTCGAAGTCCGTTGGACTGCCGCAGGTCAAGCTCGGGTGGATCGTCGTGTCGGGACCGGCGCGGGATGTGACCGATGCCCTGCAGCGACTCGAGATCATCTGCGACACCTACCTGTCGGTCTCAACCCCGGTGCAGGTCGCGGCCGCGCGCCTGCTCGCCGACGGGGCCATCGTCCGCGACCACATTCGCCGGCGGGTGCTCGGCAACTATCAGACGCTGCTGACGCAGTGTGCGCGATACCCGGCCGTCCGTGTGCTGGCGCCCGAGGGTGGATGGTGTGCGGTGATTCAGGTGCCGTCCACCATCGGCGAAGAGGCCCTCGTCCTTCGGATCCTCCAGGAGTCGCATGTTCTGGTGCATCCGGGATACTTTTTTGACTTTCAGGCAGGCGCACATCTGGTGGTCAGCCTGCTGCCCGACCCGGCCGTGTTTGTGAAGGGCTTGAGTCACGTTCTGGAGATCGCTGTATGACACGTCACCTCGGGATCAACCTGCCGCTCTCGGCTATGCCGTCCTCGTCGTCGTGGGGCATCGGAGAGATTGGCGACCTGCAGGCGTTTGCGCAGTGGTTGGACGAGGCCGGCTGTGATCGGCTGATGTTGTTGCCGATCGGGACGATGCCGACGGGGCAGACGTCGCCATATTCGGCATGTTCCGCCATGGCGATTGATCCCATCTACATTTCGGTGGATCAGATGGAGGACTTCCGGCACATCGGCGGTGTGGCCGGGTTGGGCGAAGACAATCGCCGGCTGATCGGTCAGGTCAGGGAGAGCGCGCGTGTGCGTTTTGCGGATGTGCGGCGCATCAAGGAGGCCGCGATCGGTCAGGCCTTTGATCGCTTCCTTCGCACCGACTGGTCGGATCGTACGACCCGTGCCGCGGCGTTTGCGGGGTTCACGTCGCGTGAACGATGGTGGCTCGATGACTACTCCCTGTTCCGGTCGTGCGAAACCTTGTGGCCGGGCAAGTCGTGGCGTGAGTGGCCGGACGCTGTGGCTCGGCGCGATGAGCGGACACTTGGCGAGTTACGCCGGCAACTGAGTCGTGAAATCAGATACACGCAGTACGTCCAGTGGATTGCTGACGAGCAGTGGCGCGCCGCGCGACACGCGCTGCATGCGCGGGGCATCGCGCTGTACGGGGATCTGCCGTTTGTGGTGGACACCCACAGTGCCGATGTCTGGTCCAGGCAGCATGAGTTTCTGACCGACGTGTCTGTGGGTGTGCCTCCGGACGCCTTCAGTGACACCGGGCAGGACTGGGGGCTGCCGATGTACCGGTGGGACGTGATTGCCGCATCGGGGTTCACGTGGATTCATGAACGGGCGCGGCGGATGGCGTCCCTCTACGACGGCTTCCGGGTGGATCACCTGGTCGGCTTCTACCGCACGTACGGTCGGGCGCCGAATGGTGAACAGTTCTTTCTTCCCGACAACGAGGACGCGCAACTCTGGCAGGGCGAACAGGTCATGCGCGCGTTCCTCAATGCCGGCGCGGCGGTGGTCGCCGAGGATCTCGGCACAGTGCCCGAGTTCGTCAGATCCTCGATCGCACGGTTGGGTGTGGGCGGCTACAAGGTGCTGCGATGGGAACGTGTGTGGCACGAACCTGGGCAGCCGTTTGTTCTGCCGTCGCACTACCCACGTCGATCAGTCGCCACGACGGGCACACACGACACTGAACCCATCGCGGCGTGGTGGGACGAGGCCGACATCGAGGAGCGCGTAGCGATTGTCTCGCTCCTTGAACGAGTGGGGCAGGGCCACTGGGATCCGGCCGGCGCGTGGAGCGACGCACTGCGCGACACGTTGTTGCGCACATTGATGATGGCCGCCTCCGACCACGTCTTTCTGCCGATACAGGATGTGTTTGGATGGCGCGATCGCATCAACACGCCTGCGACCGTCGGGGAGCACAACTGGACGTGGCGTTTGCCCTGGCCGGTGGACGCCTGGCCCGCTCACGAACAGGCCCGCGCGCGCGCGGGATTCCTCCGCGCGCGCGGATCACGCTAGGTGCGTGCTACCAGTCTTCGTAGGGCGTGACCTTCAGGTCCGCCGCTCTGGTTAGTCTTCGTAGGGCGTCGGCTTTAGCCGCGCCGGGGCGCCCGCAAGTCGCGTGACGTGTGTGGCGTCGCGAATGATGAGGTCGCCGTTGAGGAACGTGGGTACCGCGTAGGTCGCACGGTCAGCGACTTCATAGGTCTGTTCACGCACGTACCCGTCCGCCTGCCGTTTCACCAGCAATAACTCACCGCCACTGGTGAGATAGACGATGTGCGTTGACGTCAGAAGCACCGAGGCATGATCAGCCGCACGTCCCGCGCTGGACCACGTCACCTCACCAGTGCGCACATCGAGCGCTACAAACTGGCCCTTCTGCCGAGCCGACAGACCGATGACGAGTCCGTCCGCCAGCACGGGCGTGCTCATGTACATGGCTGCCGTTGTGTTCTTCCACGCCTGCGTTGTTGTCCACGTATCGCCGGACTTGGCGAGGGTGTATCCGTGGGTGCCCTGGCGGCTCCCGGACACGACGAGGTGTGTCCCCGTCCAGATCGGCGTCGTGATGTTCTCGTGCCACTCGTCGGGGAACGGGATGGACCAAAGCTGCGATCCGGTGTGCGCATCCACGCCAACCACTGAGGAGTTGGTCATCGTGATCAGATGGGACGTGTCACCAATGGTGGCGACAAACGGAGACGCGTAACCGGGGCCCGCGCCTTTCCACGTCCACTTCGCGGTGCCTGTGGCCGGGTCAAGTCCGATGATCTGACCGCCGTGAACGTCGCTGCCGACCTGCACCACGAGCAGGCCATGTGCCATCACAGGCGAGGCCGCTGTGCCGCAGAACAGTTTTGAGGAATCCACAACCGACGAGAAGTCCTTCTGCCAGAGATGCCGACCTGAGGCGGCATCCCACGCGGTCAACATGCCACTGACGCCAAAGGTAAACACGCGACCATCAGCGACGAGTGGTGTGGCGTTCGGTCCTTTCGCCATCGAGTTGGCGTACTGGTTCTTGGTGAACGCGGCGGGGTAGCCCCGCTCCCAGAGGGGTTTGCCTGTTGAAGCGTCGAGGGCGGTCACCACTTCGTGGGGGTCGCGTCGACTGTGGATATAGATGCGTCCGTTGGATGCGACCGGCGACGAATACCCTTCGCCCACCTCAACACTCCACGCGGCTTTCCATGCAGCTGGCCACGCCGACGGCGCCTGGCCCGCTGCGACCATGCCGTCGCGGCTCAGGCCTCTCCATTGCGGCCATTCTCCGGCCGGCGCCTGTGTGTTGCCCGATTGACCGAGTCCGACCACAACCAGTGCGGTAGCGAGAAGTCTGTGTCGCATGGGTCAGTAATCTACACTCTACCGATGACGTTTGGACGCTCTCTTCTTTCGTTGTGGCCGCTCGATCCTGACGCGACATATCTGAACCACGGCACGGTCGGCGTCACACCCCGCGCGGTGCTTGAGGCTCAGCAGCGCTGGCGCGATCGCATCGAACGTCATCCCGCGAGATTTATGCTGCGCGAATTGTGGAGTTTCACCGGATCCACCGCAGACGGGCCACCGCTTATTCGCCAGGCCGCGGCTGAAGTTGCGGCGTTTGTGGGTGCGCGTGCGGACGACCTCGTCCTGGTGGACAACACGTCGACCGGCGTCAACGCGGTCATGCGTTCGTTGCCGCTTGCGCCCGGTGACGAAGTGGTCATAACCGACCATGCGTATGGCGGTATTGTCACGGCGGTGAAGTACTGTGCCGAGCGCGCCGGCGCGACGGTGCGGACAGTGGAGATGCCGTACCCCGCGTTCAGCGCGGGTGAGTGTGTGGATCGGATTGCTGCCGCGCTGACCCCACGGACGCGGTTGGTCCTTGTGGATCACATCGCGGCTGAAAGTGCGCTCGTGTTTCCCGTTGAACTGATCGTCCAGGTCTGCCGGGAACGTCGTGTGCCCGTGCTTGTTGACGGCGCGCATGTGCCGGGTCAACTGCCGCTCGACGTGTCTGCGATCGGCGCGGACTTCTACATCGCCAACCTGCACAAATGGGCCATGGCGCCGCGCAGCAGCGCGTTCATGGTGGTCAACCCCGAGCAGCAGGCCATGGTCCATCCGCCGGTGATTTCATGGGGACTCGGCAGTGGGTTTCTGCGCGAGTTTGATTGGGTCGGCACCCGTGACCCCACGCCGTGGTTGTGTGCGCCCGACGGGATTCGTTTTCTGCAGGAACTGGGTCTGGATGACCTTCGCGCCTACAACCACGACCTCGCCTGGCGCGCCGCGCAGACACTGACGGACCGCTGGAACACCCCACTCGAGATTCCCGAATCAGCTGTCGGTTCGATGGTGAGTGTGATGACACCCGAGCAGTGCGGCACAACGAAACCAGAGGCGGGCGCCCTGAGAGACAAACTGCTGCATCAGCACAACATCGAAGTGCAAGCGCATGCGCGCGCTGGCCGCGTCTGGGTCCGCGTCTCTGCACAGGTGTACAACGACGATGGGGACATCCAACGATTAGCGGATGCCCTGTAGTCCAAGGTTCGACAAGGTCCACGGTCCAGGGTTCTTCAAGTCGGAACCTTAGACCGTGGACCCAAGTCGGACCTTGGACGACAAGTGTCCTAGTAGACCCCTTCTGTGACCGACGTGCCGAGTCTGGAGAACGGCCGCACATTGCGGACGCCGTCCCAGGGGTAGGTGTCGCACGGGGGTTCGCGTTCGGCTTCGTCGCGTTCGAGGAAGCGCGGGACGAAGAACTCTTTTGTGAGTGTGGTGAGTCGCACGCGGCCGGTTTTGCCGTACGGCACAAGTTTCATCGGGTTCTCGGGATCCACGACCTCGAGGACGGCACGCGGAATCGGCGGGTAATAGATGATCGCGTAGTTGTCCTTGATGTCGAACGGTTTGCCGACCGCCAGACCCATCAATGTGTTGCCGTAGGTCGGCGCGAAAAACACGCCGTCGAGCACTTCTTCGCGCACCCAGCGATGGAACTGCGGGGTCATCTCGGTGCCGCCGCAGAAGATGCCCGTGATGCCGGCCTTCTTGATCGAGATCTTCTCCGCCAACGCCTCAAGCAACTTGGGTGTGATGAACATGCACTTGATGTTGTCGTGGGCCTTGAGCAGCGTCATCGCCTGATCGATCACGTGGCGCTTGTAGGCCTCGACCTGATCCATCTGGCGACTCTTGATGAGTTTGATGACCCAGCGGGGATCGAGGTCCACACAGAAGCTGATGCCGCCACGATGTTGCGCCAGGTGTTCAACCGCGAGGCGAAGGCGACGGGGGCCGGAGGGGCCGACCATGAGCCAGTCCGCGCCCTTGGGAAAGTGCTCGTCCGGCAACGTGTCACTGAACATCTCGTAGTCGATGCGGAAGTCGTCGATGTTGATGCGTGACTTCGGCACGCCGGTCGAGCCACCCGTCTCAAACGTGTAAATGGGTTTGTTGGCGTAGGCCTTCGGTACCCAGCGGCGCACCGGACCGCCACGCAGCCACTCATCCTCGAAAAATCCGAAGCGGTCGAGGTCTTCATACGCCCGGATCTCCTTGCGGGGATCCCAGTCGAGTTTTTTCGCAAAATCCAGCCAGAACGGGGTGCCTGTCTCCGGACTGAAATGCCAGTGGACAATCTCCCGCACGTGGGCGTCGAGCGCGTCTTTGGTCTGGGGCTGCATCCCGGAAAGACTACCATCGCCCGCCGGTGACCGGGTCACTCCGGAAGGCGGATAGAATCAGGGCATGGTCCACATCCCCCTGCTTCGCCGCGGCGTCAGCTACCGCAGCATCGACGTGGCGACGATCGTGCATCACGCGACCCGTGAACCGTTTGCCGAAATCAGCCAGGCTAATGCGGGATTGATTCGCCGCGACCTGCTCGCGCAGGACGCCATGCGCGCCTCACTCCTGGCAATTCCGGTCGCCCGTTTGATGGAGATGACAAAACAGGCGGCCCATCACTTCGTCCACGACACGTTGCCCCTGGGCGATACCGAACAGACGCCCGACGACTACGTCCGCCAGCTCTCCGCCACCACGGGCATGCCGCACGTCATGGTTCGCCGCAACATGCAGCGCATCGTGTCCGTGATGGAAAACGTGCCGGACATTCTCCGCGGGCTGACGCGGGGATTGGACCTGACGATTCTGGACCACGGATTTGGCGAGGTGAACGGCCAGGCGCTGAGCTTCTTCCCGAAAGCAAAGGCTCTCGGCGTGGTCCTGCCGAGTAACTCACCGGGTGTACACGGCCTCTGGATTCCCGCCATCTCGATGAAGATGCCCCTGGTGCTCCGGCCGGGCGGCACCGAACCGTGGAGTCCCTATCGCATCATCCAGGCGCTGATGAAGGCCGGTGTTCCAGGGGATGCGTTCAGCTTCTTCCCCAGTGACCACGCCGGCGCGGGTGAGATCGTGCGCCGCACCGGTCGCAGCATGTTCTTCGGTGATGTGAGCGCCGTCGGCTCGGTGGCCGGTGATCCAAGGGTCGAGCTTCACGGTCCCGGGTACAGCAAGCTTGTGTTTGGCAGTGACCTCGCGCCGAAGTGGGCCGACCACCTTGATGTGATCGCCCTGTCGGTCGCCGAAAACGGCGGCCGGTCGTGTGTGAATGCGTCTGGTGTCTGGACGCCGTCACACGGGCGCGAACTCGCTGAGGCCCTCGCGGCCCGACTGATAAAAATTCAGCCGCGTGCAGAGGACGATCCCGACGCGGAGATCTCGCCGTTCGTGGATCCACGAGTCGCCGAGCGCATCTCCCAGCAGATCGACGCCGCACTTCTCGAATTCGGTGCCGAAGATGTGACGATGCGTCTGCGCGGCGGCCCGCGCCTCGTGAAGGCCCATGGCGGGACATTCCTGCTGCCGACGGTAGTCCACTGCACGTCCTCACAGCACCCACTCGCCAACCGCGAGTTCCTGTTCCCGTTTGTCTCGGTGGTGGATGTGACCGCTGACGAGATGGCTGCGATGCCCGAGTGCATCGGATCCACGTTAGCGGTGACGGCGCTGACCAACGACGAGGCGCTGCGTCAAAAGATGGTCGAGTCCGATCTCATCGGTCGCCTCAACCTCGGGCCACTGCAGACCAATCGTATTGCCTGGGACCAACCGCACGAGGGCAACCTCTTCGACCACCTCTACGCTCGACGGGCTTTCCAGAAGGTCGGCTAGTTAGTTCGATGAAGCTGCTGTATTTGACCGCCGGCGCCGCGGAAATGTATTGCGGCAGTTGTCTGCGCGACAACGCGCTGGCAACGGCGCTGATGGCGCGTGGTCACGAGGTCGTGTTGATGCCCATCTACACACCGACGACGACTGACGAAAAAAATGTCAGCAGCACCAGGGTCTTCTTCGGCGGGATCAGTGTGTTCCTCGAACAGAACGTCCCGCTCTTTCGCCACACGCCCGCGTTTCTGGACAGGTTATGGGACGCCGAATGGGTCCTGAAGCTGGCATCGAAGCGACAGATCAAGGTTGATCCCACGTTTCTCGGTGCGATGACGGTCTCCATGTTGAAGGGGACCGACGGCTACCAGAAGAAGGAAGTCGAGAAACTGGTCACCTGGCTGAAACACGAGTCACGTTTTGACCTGGTGAGCCTGCCGTTTGCACTGCTCATCAGTCTGGCGAAGCCGATCAAAGACGCGTTGGGCTGTCCGGTGGTGTGTACGCTGCAGGGCGAGGATCTGTTTCTTGATCAGCTGCGCGAGCCATGGAAGTCGGAGGCGATGGCGCTCATCCGGGCGGCGGTCCCCCATGTGGACCACTTCGTGGCGGTCAGCGAGTACTACGCCAAGTTCATGGTCAGGTACTTCGGTATCCCGCCCGAGAAGATCTCGGTGGTGCCCCTCGGCATCGACTTCACCGGACACGAGGCCAGGCCGGTTCGAACCAACCCGCCTTACACGATTGGTTATTTTGCGCGCATCGCGCCGGAGAAGGGCCTGCACGTGTTGTGTGAGGCCTATCACCTGCTGCGGAAGTATGACGACGTGCCGGAGACGCGGTTGGTCGCTGGGGGATATCTGCTCGATGAACATCGAGAGTATCTGACGTCATGCCAGACGCGGATGAAGGACTGGGGCGTCGCGGATCAGTTCACCTACGCCGGCGCCCCGGACCGTGCGGGCAAGATCGCGTTGCTGCAGTCGTTCGACGTGTTCTCGGTGCCCACCACGTATGCAGATCCGAAGGGGCTCTTTCTGATCGAGGCGATGGCCAATGGTCTGCCGGTCGTCGAGCCCAGGCATGGCGCATTTCCCGAAATCATCAATCTCACCGGTGGCGGACTGTTGGTGACACCCGAAGAACCCGCCACACTGGCGCACGCGTTGTACACCCTCGTCAAAGACCGTGCGCGGGCCGCACAGTTGGGGCAGGCCGCCGCGGCCGGCGTTCGTGAGCACTTCACCGTTGCGCAGGCGGCCACCAAAGCCGAGACGATCTATCAGGGAGTGATTGGGTAACCATGCTTGTCGCCACACATCTCGCCAAACGTTACGACACCGCTCGTGGTGGAGTGCCCATCATCGACGACGTCTCGCTGGAGGTCGCGCGTGGTGATGCCATCGCGATCATGGGGCCGTCTGGGTGCGGCAAGAGCACGCTGCTGTACATCCTTGGAGCGCTTGAACGTCCAACTGCCGGCACGGTCACCCTCGACGGGAAGAACCCATTTGACCTCGACGATGCCGCGCAGGCGGCGTTTCGGAACGCGCACGTCGGCTTTGTGTTTCAGGATCACTTGCTCCTTCCGCAGCTCTCCGCGCTCGACAACGTCATTGCCCCGAGTCTGGTCTCGGCGACGCCTGAGCCCGCAGCGGCCGTTCGTGATCGCGCGCGCGCCTTGCTCACGCAGGTGGGTCTTTCCGATCGTCTCGACCATCGTCCTGGCGAACTCTCCGGTGGTGAACGGCAGCGGGTCGCGATTGCCCGCGCGTTGATTCAGAAGCCGTCGCTCCTGTTGTGTGATGAGCCGACCGGCAACCTGGACCGGACGTCCGCCGAAGCCGTGGCGGATCTGCTCGCGAATCTGCAAACGTCCCACAACACGATGTTGGTGGTGGTCACCCACAGTCCGGCGCTCGCGGCACGATTCCCGCGGCGGTACGAGTTGACCGATCGGAAGCTTGTGACGGCATGACACTGGGAGATCTGTCTCGCCGGAGTCTGTCGTATTACCGGCGCACACACGTCGCGGTGGTGTGTGGTGTGGCTGCCGCCGTGGCCGTGCTCGCGGGATCGTTGCTGGTGGGCTCATCCGTGCGTGCGAGCCTTGCGGGTCTCGTCACTGCGCGCCTCGGCAACGCCGACATCGTCGTCTCCGCCGAGAATCCGTTTACGGATGGGTTGTCCGCGCGCCTTCAGGAACAACCGGAACTTGCGGGCATCCAGGCGAAGGTCGCACCAGTGTTTGCGCTCGAGGGCATTCTCACGCATCAGTCCAGTGGACTCCGGGCCGGCAACGTCAGCGTGTATGGCGTGGACGCGCGGTTTTTTCAGTTTCACGGCGTAGCAGAGGTTGAGGCCCCGACTGGCGGACAGGTCTGGCTCAGCCCTGATCTCGCGGCTGAGCTTGGCGCGGCAGACCAGGACGCCGTTGTGTTGCGTGTGGCACGTCCGTCCGACATCCCGCTCGATTCACTTCATGGTCGAAAAGACGATGTGGGGAGGGCGATGCGGTTGAGTGTCAAAGGCACTCTCGCCAGGGAGTTGATGGGTGAGTTCTCCCTGTCGCCCAGTCAAGGCCCCGTGCGCGCGATGTTTATCGCGCTGCCACGCCTGCAGCGTGATCTCGAGCAGGTGGACCGCGTCAACGCGATGCTGATCGCCAAAGGCGCAGCCGCGTTGGCGTCTGCTGATGTTGAAAAAGCGCTCGACGCAGCGATTGATGGTGACGACCTCGGCCTGCGCGTCGAGACTCTGCCGGATGAGTCCGTGCTGGTGGAGACGGCCGCTGGTCTGATTCCAGAGTCGATCAATAACGCCATCACCGGGATTGCGACACGGCTCTCTTTTGAGCGCACCGAGGTGTTGACGTGGCTGGCCAACCGGATGACGTCGGGTGGGCGCTCGGTGCCGTATTCGCTGATCGCCGGCCTGGGGCCGGCAGCTGCCGGTGACTCCGCGATGGCGGCGATGCTGGCTGACAGCGGCGCGGGCGCACCACCCATCGTCTTGAACGACTGGACCGCGCGGGAGCTTGGTGTGTCGGCGGGCGCGCCGCTCGACCTGGAGTACTACCGCTGGGCTGACGAAGGGCGCCTGGTCACCGAGCGCACGTCATTCCGCGTGTCCGGCATTGTGCCCATCGCCGGCATCGCTGCCGACCGTCGCCTCTCCCCCGCGTATCCAGGCATCACGGACGCCGAAAGCGTCGGCGACTGGGATCCCCCATTTCCGATTGATCTCCAACTCGTCCGTCCCGTGGACGAAGAGTACTGGGACAAATACCGCACGACTGCGAAGGCGTTTGTGCCGCTTGAGATCGCGCAGGAATTGTGGCGCACGAGGTACGGTGCAGTCAGTTCGATCCGTCTCCGGAAGGACCCCGAGAACCCCGGAACCTCGGGACCCCGGAACCCCGCGAACCTCGGGACCCCGGGACTTCGAGACAACGTCGCCCGCTCCGTCGGCGCCATCCGCGGCGGTCTGGTTGTCGTTGATGTGCGTTCGCAGAACGTGTCCGCCTCGGTGGGCGCGACCGACTTCGGCGCCTATTTTTCGTATTTCAGCTTCTTCCTCGTGGTGTCGGCGCTGTTGCTGACCGCGTTGTTCTTTCGTCTTGGGATTGAGCAGCGGTTGCGCGAAATCGGTGTGCTTCGCGCGGCTGGCTTCAGCATCACGGCGATACAACGACTGTTTCTCCAGGAGGGCGTTGTGGTGGCGGCCGTTGGTGCGCTGCTCGGTGTTGGTCTCGCGGTCGCGTGGGCGGCGGTGATGATGTACGGACTGCGCACGTGGTGGGTGGGTGCGGTTGGTACCACCGCCCTCCAGCTTCACGTGGATCCTGTGACGCTCGTGGCCGGTGCGCTCGGCGGCGTCGTCGCCGCCATCGCGTGTATCTGGTTGACCGTCCGTGGTGTCCGTAAATTCTCCCCACGTGAACTGTTGAGTGGGTCCACGACCAGCGCTCTGACCGCAACCCAGAAGCCTTCGGCGATTCGCCGGTTACTGGCGCCGTCCCTCCTTGTGTTGGCGCTGGTGCTGTCGGGCGCGTCCATTGCCGGCGTGATTCCCGCAGCGGCGGGGTTCTTTGGTGCCGGAGCGCTTGTGCTCATCGGTGGGTTGCTGATGCTCGGCGTTCGCCTGCGCAAGCCACATGTGGCCGTACTTGGCGGGCAGGGGCTGTGGGCGCTTTCGGCGTTCGGATGGCGCAATGCCGGATGGCGACCCGGTCGCAGTATGACGTCGGCGGGTCTTGTCGCCGTTGCCGCGTTCCTGCTGGTGTCGGTCGACGCCTTCCGCAAAAGCACACATGCCGCCGAGGACGCTCGTGGCGGGACTGGTGGGTTCGCGCTCATCACGGAAACCGTGTTGCCGCTGGTGCACGACCCTTCGACGAGCTTGGGACGCGAAGAACTCGGTTTGCAGTTCCAGGAAAACGACCCGGTGTTTGCCGGCGCGTCGGTGTATGGTGCCCGGCTTCGGCCTGGGGATGACGCGAGCTGTCTGAACCTCTATCAGCCGAAACAACCACGGGTGCTTGGCGTGACGGATGCGTTCATCGACGCCGGGCGTTTTACCTTCGCGAAGAGCCTCGCCGAGTCGGATGCCGATCGCGAAAATCCGTGGCGACTGCTGCGTGGCGCCGGAGACGATGGGGTGGTGCCGGCGGTGGTGGACGCGACGTCGCTGCAGTATGTGTTGCACGCGGCGGTGGGTGACGTGATCACCATTGACGCCGAGACCGCGCGGCCGTTGCGCCTGCGCATTGTCGGCTCGCTCTCAGACAGCGTGTTGCAGGGCGAAATCATGATTGCGGAGTCGGCGTTTACGCGTGTGTTTCCCGATGCGGCCGGATATCGCGTGATGCTCGTGCAGGTGGAGGCCGGTCGTGGTGATGAGGTCTCAGTCGCGATCGAAGACCGGCTCGAACCGTATGGCGCCGACGTGCAGTCGACCGTGCGCAAGCTCGAGGCGTATCACCGCGTTGAAAACACCTATCTCTCGACGTTCCAGACACTGGGTGGACTGGGCCTCGTGCTCGGCACCATCGGCCTCGCGGCCGTCACCGCGCGCAACGTCCTCGAGCGCCGTCGCGAACTGGCGCTGCTTGCCGCCTCCGGGTACCGGATGCGCGACCTGTCGGTGATGGTGGTGGCCGAGAACCTTGGTCTTGTAGCGTTCGGCCTTGGGATTGGTGTCGTCGCGGCGCTGGTCTCCATCGCGCCGGTCCTCATTGCTCGCGGCGGCCGACCGCCGGCCCTGTCGATGATCTGGCTGCTCGCCGTGGCGGCTGCCGGAGTGGTCGCGGCCCTGGTCGCCACCCGCGCCGTCAGACGCCTCCCGCTCCTGGCCTCGCTGCGCAGCGACTAGCACGCTCTATAATGAGTGGCCGTGCCGCAGTACAACCTTCGCGAATATCCCCTCCAGCAAGGTGCGCTTGAAATTGCGTACATCGAGGAGTTCTTCAACGAATTCCCGAAACGCAAGACGGCCAACGAAATCATGAGCCGCCTGCAGGATCGCGAGAGCCACATCCTGATGGCTGAGGCGCCGCTTGAAGATGGCACCGTGGTGCCGGTGTCCTACAAGGTGTCCCACGAATTGCGCGAAGACGAGACCGACCCAGCCCTGGCCGACCTGGTCCAGCGCCTGAAGGGAACGGTCGTGTTCAACGGACGCAAAATTCTCTACAACTGGCTCGGGGCCACCCGGCGCGACTGGCGCGGCCAGGGTCATTTCCGCGCGTTGACCGAAGAGCAGGAAGTCTGGGCGGTCTCGCTCGGCTTCGATGAAGTCGTCGTCAAAACCAAAAACCGGTACTACGACATGCGCGGCGCACTCGACACGCTGCAGTTCAACGTGATCAAGCTGGAAGTGGCGCCCGACGTGATGAATGCGAAGGTGTACCTCAGCAAGGCGCTTGGACTGAATGTGCTGGATGCCCACCGCAGTCGTCGCCAGGTCACACGTGTGTGACCACCCGCAACCTGACCGACATCTTCACGCACACGGCTGACCCGGCCTGGATGCTGGCCAACGGCCTGTTTGTCACTGAGGGTCGCCACTGCACGCGTCGGTTGCTCGCCACATCGCGGTTCAAGGTCGTCGCGCTCCTGGTGACTCCAACCGCAGAGGCCGCGCTCGCCGATGTGATCAACACCATCCCGCCCGCCGACCGTCCGCCGGTCGTCGTGAAGTCGCAGGGCGAACTGGACGAGTTGACGAAATTCCGCTTGCACCAGGGTTGCGTGGCGTTTGCCGAACGACAGCCCCTGCCGGTGTGGGAGCCTGCACTGACCCTCGGAGGCCTCTCCGTGCTCTTTGAACGGGTGCACGATCCCGACAACGTCGGCAGCATCGCGCGGACCGCCGCAGCGCTTGGGGTGCGCGCACTCTTGATGAGCCCCGAATGTGCTGACCCCTTCTACAGGAAAGCCGTTCGCACCTCGATGGGGGCCGTCCTGACATCAACGATTCTCGACGCAGCGCCCTGGCCGGACGTGCTCACGGCCCTCAACGCGTCGGGACACACACTGATTGCCACGACGCCGGATCCGGCCGAAATGGATATCGCCGATCTGGACCTCAGCCAGGCGCAATCTCTCGTCCTCATGGTTGGCTCCGAAGGTGCCGGTCTCACGCCGGAAACCAGGGCGGCGGCGGACGTGCAGGTGCGGATCCCGATGTCGGCAGCCGTGGACTCTCTCAATGTGGCGGCGGCGACGGCCATCGCGGTTTATGCTCTGACTCGGAGGCGGGAATGACTAGGGTTCTGGGTTCAAGGTTCTGGGTTCTGGGTGCTGTTCTGGGTTCAGGGTTCCTGAGCGCACAGGCGCCGCCGGCGACTGAAATCTTCCTCGCGCCGTTGACGACGGCGGGGACGAAGGTGACGGTGGGGCGCCCCATCAACATCACGAATAACCCCGGGTACGACAACCAGCCGCAATTTCTCGCGGACTCCAGCGGCGTCCTCTTTTCCTCGATGCGTGATGGTGTGCAGACCGACATCCACCGCTACGACATCACGGCCAAACGCGTCGTGCAGGTGACGAACACCGCCGAAAACGAATATTCGCCGACGTTGACGCCTGATGGACAGACGTTCTCGACCGTGCGTGGCGCACAGCAGAAGTTGTGGCGTTTCACCATGGACGGCACCGATGCAGGCCTGGCGTGGACCCACATGGGCCTCATCGGGTATCACGTCTGGATTTCCCCCTCGCAGATGGCGACGTTTGTGCTCGGCGCCAACCGCGAGCCAAACACGTTGCAGCTGCTGGACCTCCGCACAGGCGGTGGGGAAGTGATCGAGAAGAGCATCGGTCGTTCACTCCTCATGCGTCCGGGCACCGGCACCGTGAGTTTTGTGCACAAACCTCAGGGCAGCCCGTGGGTGATTCGCGAGCTCAATCCGAAGACCAAGCAAATCACCACGTTGACTCCCACCGTTGAAGGCAGCGAAGACCTCGCGTGGACGCCCGACGGCGCCATCGTGATGGGTCAGAAGGGCAAGTTGATGTTGTGGAGACCTTCCCCTTCGGCAAGCTCAGGGCAAGCAGGCTGGACCGAGATCGCGGACCTCACGAAGCAGGGTGTCGAGAACATCACGCGCCTGACGGTGAGTCCCGACGGCCGATGGATCGCGATCGTGTCGCAGGCGGCGGTGACCCGATGAGCGCACTTGGGCAGTCCCGCAGACTCGGCCGCGTGCAGACACCGATCATTCCGATCGTGAGTCGGTGGATGGCGGGCACGCCTGGCGTGGTGTCGCTGGGCCAGGGCATGGTTGCTTATGGACCTCCGCCCGAAGCGTTGGAAGCCCTTCGTGGCTTCCCGACTCAGGTGTCCGACAACAAATACGGCATGGTCGAAGGACAAGCCGCGCTGATTCGTGCATTTGAAGACAAGGTCGCGCGCGAAAACGGCATCGATGTGCGCCAGGGCCGTCGCGCCATCGTGACTGCCGGCAGCAACCAGGGATTCATGAACGCGATCCTCGCGATCACGGACCCCGGTGACGAAGTGATCCTGCCGGTGCCGTATTACTTCAACTACGCGATGGCGATTGAAATGGCCGGCGCCGTGGTTGTTCCGGTTGCCACCGATGCGACGTACGCGCTGGATATCGATGCGATTCGCAAGGCGATCACCCCGCGCACACGCGCGGTGGTTACTGTGTCACCCGGCAATCCCACCGGGGTGGTGCATCCCCTTGCGACCTTGCGCGCGCTCAACGAGTTGTGCGGTCAGTCGGGCATTTTCCACATTCACGATGAGGTCTACGAATATTTCACCTACGGTGACGCGCGCCACGAATCACCGGCGGCAGACCCGGCGTCGGCCCCGCACACCATCTCGCTGATGTCGCTGTCGAAGGCGTACGGCCTGGCGAGCTGGCGCGTCGGATTCATGGTCTTTCCGGAGACGTTGTGGGACGCCATCAACAAGATCCAGGACACCCTGCTCGTCTGCCCGCCCATCGTCTCGCAGCACGTGGCGCTGGCCGCGATGAAGGTGGGGCGCCCGTACTGTGACGCGCAGGTGGCCGTCATCGCCGAGGCACGTGAGATCGTCACCGCCGCGTTGACTGCGCCGGGTGTGCCGTGTGACGTGCCCGCGGCAACGGGTGCGTTCTACTACTTCATCAAGGTTCACACGTCGATGGATTCGATGACGATGGGGGAGCGGTTGATTCGGGAACATCGTGTGGCCGTGATTCCGGGGTCGGCGTTTGGCGCCGTGGACGGCTGTTATCTGAGGGTGTCCTATGGCGCGCTCGATCGGGCGACGGCCGCTGACGGCGTAGGCCGGCTGGTCACTGGACTGAAAGCGCTCGCGTGAAGATCATCACGTGGAACGTCAACGGCATCAGGGCCCGCCAGGCCCAGGTGCAGGAGTTGCTCGAGACCGAGCAGCCAGATGTGTTGTGCCTCCAGGAGATCAAGGCCACGCCGGCGCAGGTGCCAGAGTTGCTGGTGAATCCCGGCGAGTATTGGTCGGTATGGCACGGGGCCGGGGGCTATTCGGGCGTGGCGCTGCTGATTCGTCGCACCTTTGCCGCAGAGGCGCCACACTTCTGGCACCCGGATTTTGATTTTGAGCAGCGCATCGTGGTGGCGGATGTGCCGTCGGCCGGGCCAAACCTTGGCGCCGTTCGTTTCGTCTCGGTCTATGTGCCCAATGGGGGCAAGGACTACGAGGCGAAGATGCGATTTTTCGGGGATCTGCAGCGGTGGCTGGCTGAAACAAACCGCGCGGGTACGGCGCTAGTGCTCTGTGGAGACATCAACGTGGCACGCGAGGAACGGGACGTCCACCCGCGGGAACGCAAGCCGAACCAGATCGGCACCCGACAGGAAGAACGCGACCTGTTCGGTGTCATGCTGGAGGCGGGGATGACTGACGTGGGCCGAACCCTGGATCCGGACAACAACGAGTTGTTCACGTGGTGGGCACCCTGGCGGAGCCTGCGGCAGCGCAATATCGGCTGGCGGATTGACTACGTGCTCGCGACCCCCACTCTCGCACCGATGGCGCGGACGTGTGTGTCGCGCCGGGAGTTTGGCACCAGCGACCATGCCCCCGTGGTGGTCACCTTTTTGCCATGAACCTGCGCACTCGACTCATCGTTGTCCTCCTCGTGCTGTCGGTCGTTCCGCTCGGCGTGGTGACGTATTTTTCGTACACCAGCCAGGTGCGCGCGTTACGGGACCTGGCCACCAGGGAAGCCGACATGTTGTCCTCGGAAATGACGCAGCGCATGCAGCTCGTCACGACCGAGTTGAGCACCCGGGTCGAACAACTCGCGCAGATCAATGAACCTGCCGTGGTGCGGGTGGCCCAGCGTACAGAAGCCGAACCGGCCACTTCTGTTGTGTCCGATCCTCCCGCAACCGCGCCCGTGCCGGTTGTCTCCACCGAGACGACGGCGACGACGACCACTGCGGTGGCGCCGGTGACCCAGGCGTCCGAGCAGGCACGTGTCGCTGAAGCGCTCGGCGCGGCCGCGATGCTGCTCCAGACCGTGGAGCTGCAGGGCATGCGTGGCGGCCGCGCACCCGGTGGCGGCCGCGGTGACGCCACCCGTGTCGACGGCGGGCGTGGGGGCAACGATCGCCGATTGGTACCGCGCCCTCCAGGCGCCGCAGTCGGCCCGCCAAAACCTGACGCCATTGGTCCCGCGAAGCCGGTCGATGGCACCAAACCCCCCGACGGAGTTCCACCGCCTGAGGCCACGCCGGCGGTGCCCGTCCCGCCGGCGATTCCGGCCGTGGAGGACAAAGTCGTCATCGACATGGGCGCGATCGCGCGTGAGATGTTCAGCAAGTACGTCCCCGAGGGCGGCTTTGAAAAGATGACGCCGGAACAGCGCACACAACTCGCGCGCGAAGTGAACTCCCGGATGATGGGGATTGCCGAGGGCATCCGCATCAGCTCGGAAGAGTTGAAGAAACGCGCGGAGGAAGCGCGGAAGGAATCTGCGGTGGTCGTACCTGCTCCTCCGCCCAGCCCTGCGGCGCCGGCCCCCGCACGACGGCCGTCAACACCAACACCCGCCGCGCGGCCCACGACGCGCACGTCCACCCTCGTCGGCAATCGACTCGACGTGAAGCTGATGCAGGACGGCAAAGTGGTCGGCGAGGTGAACGCCACGATTGATCTCGAGAACGTGCTCGCGACGGTGTTTTCGCCCACGCGCCGGGAACAGGGTGAGGTGCCGTTTGCCATCGGTCCGGACGGCAAGGTCTACACCGCCAACGACGCGGACCAGAAAACCGTGCAGGACCTTGGTCCGATCGCGCGTCCGGACGGCCCTCTCGGCAAGACGGTGTTGCCGGACTGGATCGTGTTTACGACGGCGGACCCGTCCGGATCGGGTCTGCGCTTCGGCATCGCGCGGCCCGTAGGCGACTCGCTCGATGACCTGCGCCGTACGGCCGGTCGCAACGCCGGTCTTGGCCTCCTGCTCATCGGCATCGCCATCGTCGGCGTGGTGCCACTGTCGGGCCGTTTGACGCGGAACCTCACGGCGCTGACCGAAGGCGTCGATCGCATTTCGCATGGCGACTACCGCGCGCGCGTGGTGGTGGCGTCCGGCGACGAGATTGGCGACCTCGCGGCGGCCTTCAACAAGATGGCCGCAGACGTCGAACGCCATCAGACGGCGGTCGTCGAACAGGAACGCCTGCGACGGGAGCTGGAACTGGGACGACAGATTCAGAGCGACATGTTGCCCAGCGCGCCCATGTCCTTTGGTCTGACCGAAGTGCAGGGTGTGTCGATTCCTGCGCGGGAAGTGGGTGGTGACTTCTTCAACTACTTTGCGTTGGAGAATGGCCAACTGGCCCTTCTGGTCGGTGACGTGTCGGGCAAAGGTGTCGGCGCCGCGTTGCTCATGGCGAACATTCAGGCGTCACTTCGCACACGCCTCGCCATGGGACAGAGCCTGGACGCGATTGCGGAATCGCTGGATCGCGAGATGGCAACCACCTCCGGATCCCGTCTCTACGTCACGTTGTTTATCGGCATCTTCGACCCGGCTGCCCGACGGTTGCAGTACGTCAACGCCGGTCACAACCCGCAGTTTGTGCTTCGCCCAGGGCAGACGCTGGAAAAGATGCACGCCACGGGGATCCCCATCGGCCTGCTCGCCGGCCGCGGGTACGAACATCGCGACGTCACGCTGGCCAGCGGCGACCTGTTGTTCTTCTACACCGACGGGTGTGTCGAATCCGAGAACGAATCAGACGAAATGTTTGGCACCGTCCGCCTGGAAGCCCTGCTGACGTCCATCGGTTCGTCCGGTCCCTCAACACCCGACCGTGTCCTGCAGCAGGTCGAAGAAGCCGTCACGTCCTTCCGCGGCACTCGCGAACCCAACGACGATGCCACCATGATGGCCGTACGGATTGGGTAGACCGGCGCCTACAAACTCCTGAGCGCGATCAACGGGTCCACTGAGGCCGCGCGGCGGGCGGGCACGATGGCCGCCAACGCTGCGACGGTCAACAGCACCGTGCCGGCCACTACATAACTGACTGGATCAAACGGCGTCACGCCCAGCAGGATGCTCGACAGGGCCTGTGCGGCCCACGCGGCCATCAACACACCAGTGACGGTGCCAATCGCGACGAGCGTCAGGGCTTCGCGAAGCACACGTTTCACCACCATGCCGCGTGAGGAGCCCAGCGCCATACGAATGCCGATTTCCCTGGTGCGGCGGGACACGCTGAACGCGATGACGCCGTAGAGTCCGATCCCGGCGAGCAACATCGCCAACCCTGCGAGGCCACCGAACACCGAGGCGCCCAATGTGATTGGCAGCATCGACGTGGCCACCATACGTTCGAGCGAACCCAGTTCCAGGAAGACGAGTTCCGGCTCCATCGCCCGCAATTCACGCTGGATGTCCGTCACAAGCAGCGCGGTATCCCCAGACGTCCGTGTCAAAAAGCTGTAGGCCGTTGACGATCGTTGTGACGTGGCGAAGTGGATCATCGGCCTTGGCGTTTCGCCGACCTGCCGAATCATGTAGTCCTTTGAGATGCCGATGATCTCGACAATCGGGCCGGTCTGATCGCGAAGCCGCACACGATTGCCGAGGGCGTCGCCACTGGGGAAGTAGGCCTTGGCAAACGCCTCCGAGATGATGGCGACGCGCGTCGAGTCCGGCGTGTCCCGTGAATCAAACGTGCGGCCAGTCAGAAGCGGCACGCCGAGGGTCTCGAAGAAGTCGGCCGTGGTCCGTGTTGTTTCGACGGATGCCCCGGTGGCCGGTGTGGCATCCGGACGTCCATCAACCACGATCGTGGTGGTGTGGTTGTTTGGTGAAAACGGCAACCGCTCCGCGAGCGACACGGCCTGCACGCCCGGCAGTTGGCGGATGCGCGCGGAGGCGCGTTCAAAGAACTGTGTGGCGCGTTCGTCGTCGTACCCGTGCAGATCCATCGAAACGGTCGCCGTCACGAGGCCGCCAACCTTGAAGCCGGGATTGGTGTTGAAACCCGCAAACAGACTGCGCATCAGCAGGACGCCGCCAACCAGCAGCACCACGGACACGGCGACCTGCAGCACAACAAGTGTGTGCCGCATCCCAAAAGCGCGACCCGGTGCCGCCATCGAGGCATCGTCTTTCAGCGAGGCGACGAGTGCAGGACGAGAGGCCTTGAGGGCAGGCAGGATACCGAATGCGAGACCGGTGACGAGCGACAGAAAGCCGGTGAAGGCGATCAGGCGCCAGTCGGTGGCCAGCGTAAATGCGATCGGCAGGTCAATGGGAAGACGGGCTGACACGACCCACGATGTGGCCCATGTCGCCAGAAGAAGTCCGGCGATGCCACCAAGCAGTGAGAGGACCAGGCTTTCCACGGCCATCTGCCTGACGAGCCGTCCGCGGCTTGCGCCAATCGCCGATCGCAGCGCCATCTCTTTGGTGCGCGCCGCGCCACGCGCCAGCAACATGCTCGCAAGGTTGGCGCACGCGATCAGCAGCACCAGGCCGACGGCGACCATCAACACGGCCCCTGCCGGGCGCATCACAGCATCGATCTCGGGGTGGAACCGCACATCGCGCGCGGGGACGACCGTGGGTCGGCGCGTTCGATTGCTCATCGGATAGGCCTGCTCGAGGCCGCTCATGATCGAGGCGAGGTTGGCTTCAGCCGCTTCAATCGTGACGCCCTCGCGAAGTCGGCCCTTCATGAACATCCAGCGGTTGCCGCGTTGCTGCAGGCGGGTGGTGCCGGTGGCCGACGGCACCACATCGATCTGGCCGGCCGGCTCCACATCACCCACCATGCTCGCCGGGATCCATAGATCGGCGACGACGCCGGGCATCATGCCCGAGAAGGAAGCGTCGGCGACACCAATCACCGTGTACGGCCGACTCTTGATGGTCATCGTGCGACCGACGGCGTCCGTGCGCCCGCTGAAGCTGCGCTTCCAAAGGCGATCACTGATGACCACCACCGGGTGACCACCCTCGCCCACTTCGTGCTCCGGCGAAAATCCGGAGCCGAGCGCCAGCGGAATGCCCAGCGCCGAGAAATAGTTCGCCGTGACCACTTCACCAAATGCCAGCCGAACGTCACCCGTCACGGCGATGGCCGCAAACATCATCGAGTGTCCCGTCAGCGACTCGAGCACCACGTTGGAGGCTTCGAGATCTTTCAGATCGGCGTACGAGGAGCTGCCGAACCGAGCCTCACCATCATCGCTGGTGTAGATCGAGACGACCGAGTCCGGTCGTTCAAAGGGGAGCGGGCGAAACAAGAGATTGTCGACGATGGTGAAGATGGCGCTGTTGAGTCCGATGCCGACCGCGAGAGACACCACAGCGACCGCGGTGAACCCGGGGGCCTTGCGCAACGTGCGGAGGCCGTATCGGACGTCTTGCCAGAGAGTTGCCCACATGAGTCGAGACCCTTTCGAGTGGTGGATGTGACGCTGTTGCCAGGGACGCGTCCACGCGAGATGAATGGTTTGAGCGACGTACCAGAAGTGTGCAAACCGACGTCGGCGGCTGAAGTCCTCATCAAGGTCGTTGAGGATGAGGTCGTGGTGCGCCGAGGGCAGCAGGAGTGTCGCCACCCCTCGAAGCCATCGCGGCGCCTGCCGGCTCACAGCGACTCCAGCCTGGGTTTGAGGCCGCGCGTCATGCGCGCCCACGTTTCGTAGGCTCGGCCGATCGCGGACTGGCCCTCGTCGGTCAGCGCGAAGATCTTTCGCTTGCGCTGTCCGGCGGCATCAGGTGCCACAACATCCGCGTTGATCAGTCCCTTGTCGGTCAGGCGCTGCAGCGTCGTGTAGATGGCGCCAATCCAGACTGTCCGTTGGCTGCCTTCCTCGACGGCCTCCCGAATCGCGGCGCCCGAGGCGTCCTCACCCAGCCGGATGATCGCGAGCAGGACCAACTGTTCAAATTCGCCGAGGTACACGGTCATGGGCTAATACTACGTTGTAGTCTGACGATGGTTCCGTGTTCGGGAATAATGGGGGCCATGCGGGCCATCCTCAGTGTCGTGGTGTTGTGCGCGGTCGGGGCGGCAGCTCTCTCGACGCAGGAGCAGGCCAAGCCGGAGAAGTACTCTCCGCTGGGGTATTACGACCTCGAGGAGCACATTCGAGCTTTCCCAGGGACGCCGGGGAGTCTGGAAGTGCGCCGGGCGTTCAGCAGCCGCTTCTGGGCGTTCCAGGGGATTGCCTATCGATCCGGTGCCGCTCCGCTGGGCGCCGTGTGGACCAGCCTCGGTCCCGAAACCACCCTGCAAAGTCCGACCGCCTCGTTGGCGCAGAGTGTCTCCGGGCGCGTCTCGGCGCTGGCGATTTCGCCCAACTGCAAGGAACAGGGCGGATGCCGCCTGTGGGTCGCCACCGCCGGCGGGGGTGTCTGGCGGACCGACGATGCGATGAATACCACCGATCCGGGCTGGCAATGGGTTTCGCGTGGGTTGCGCACGAACAGCATCGGCAGTCTCGCACTCGATCCCAATGACCGCACGGCAAACACGATCTACGTCGGCACGGGTGAGACAAACACGCCGCAGAACTCGAATGCCGGCACCGGCCTCTACAAGTCCATCAACGGCGGCGACAGTTGGACCCGCGTGCCGACCACAATTGTGGACCCGGCCGTCTCTCCCGCCCCGATCGACTTCACGATCACCCGCGGCATCAGCACCGTCATCGTCGCCCCCGGCAGCGGGCAGACGATCTATGTGGCCACGACGACGGCGATGTTGGGCATGACGGCCGTGCGAGGAGGGCAGAGCCAGACGACTGGTTATCCCCAGCCTCGCGTGGGACTCTACAAGACCGAAAACGCCGGCGCGTCGTGGACGTTGATCTGGGTGCCGCCACTGGAACCGACCACGCCGCAGACCGATCAGCTCAACGCCGGTGCGTCCGACACGATGAGGGGGGTGCGTCATGTGAAGCTGGACCCACGCAACCCGTCGATCGTCTACGCCTCTGCCTGGAACAACGCGATTCATCGCTCGGCACCCTCGCTGGAGGGGGGCGACACGTCGTTCAAGCCCGTGTACGCCATCGTGGGTCTTCGTCAGTATCAGGACCTCGCGATGTTTGATCTCACGGTGAAGGACGGACGCACGCGGATCTACGTGTACAACGGGACCGAAGACACGGCGACGCAAGGGCTGTATCGCCTGGACAATGCGGATGTCGCTGCCGCCACGCTGGTGTCCGGCGCTGGATCGAGCCTGTCGAATACCTCGGCGTGGATCGGTCTGTCGTCAAACAGCACGAGCCAGGTCGGGTCGATCAGTCGCGCGATGTGCAGCGCCCAGTGTTTTTATGACCTTGTGGTGGCCGTGCCGGAAGGGCAGCCGGACATCGTGGTGGTTGGCGGGGTCGCGACCCCGACGTACGGCGAGGCGACGATTCGTTCGATCGACGCCGGCGTGCGATTTTCAGGCTTTGGTCGCGATGCCCAGAACCCGCGTGTGAGCAGCCACGTGGACGTCCGTGCCGTGGTGTTTCATCCAGAGGATTCGAACATCGCGTTTGTTGGATCCGACGGCGGCGTGGTGCGCAACGACGGCTCGTTCGCGGACATCAGCAGCCGATGTCCGCAACTGTTCGGCACCGCACCCCAATGCAGTGTGGTGCTGTCGCGTGTGCCGCAGCGGCTGTATTTCCTCAACAAGGGACTGCAGACAATGCAGTTTTATAACGTGTCGCTTGATTCCCAGGACCCGTTGCGCCGGCTGGTTGGCGGTCTGCAGGACAACGGCACGATCTGGACGGACGGCACAGGCGATGCAAGAGTGTGGAAGCCGTTTTTTGCCTTTGGTGACGGCACGTCGGCGTCGGGATTCCATCCGTCACGGTCGGCTGTGATGTTCGCGAGTTTCCAGAGCAACAGGTACTTCACGAACTTCCGCAATGTTGACCAGTCCATGTGGGTGCGGACGGATGATCCGATTCGTGCGGCTGATGAACGGGCCACGGTGACCACGTCGACCGGCCGTCAGTTCCTGACCTTTGATCGGGTGAATCCCGACACGCAGTTCACGGGGTTTCAGCACATCTGGCGCACGCAGAACAACGGGGGGCCTCAGGCGTTTCTTGAAGCCAACTGTCGGTATCCGTCGGGCTCGGTGGCGGGCGTCAGTTGTGGCGACTGGCAGCCGCTCGGCGTGGTGTATCCCTTTGCCACACAAACCACTCCCGCGTCGACCAGTCGGAAGCCAGGCGATTTGACCAGTGATGTCTACGGGTTTGATCGCGAGGGCGGCATCATCGTCGCGGCCGAACGTTCGGTCGGAGATGGCGGCACGTTGTGGGCGGCCACCAGTCGCGGGCGCCTGTTTGTCTCCAGGAATGCGGACGGTCCCGCATCGGCGGTCACGTTTACGCGGGTGGACTCCCCTGACACGCCGGGCAGATTTATCACCCGGATCTTCGCCGACCCCGCCAACACCAACGCGGCGTTCGTGTCGTACTCCGGGTTTAACGTACTGACGCCCGGCACACCCGGGCACATCTTTCGCGTGGTCGTTGATCCTGCCACCGGGGGCGCGACGTTCACGTCCCTGGACTACGACCTTGGTGATCTGCCGATCAATACGATCGCGTATGACCACCTCAGAGGTGATGTGTATGCGGCGACCGACTTTGGTCCCCTGGTGCTGAAGCAGGGGACCACGCAGTGGGCTGTCGCTGGTGCGGGATTTCCAGAGGTGGTGATGGTCGACCTGAAGATCGTTCCGGAGCGGGGCGTGTTGGTGGCCGCGACCCACGGGCTGGGAGTCTTCGCACTGAAGATTCAGTAGCGGGCGTGCGCGCTTTTCAGAATCTGAAGAAGACGCCGGCGGTGACCGCGTAGCGCAGCTGCACACCGGACGTGGTGAAGGCCTTGAAACCGTTCAGCGGCGCGCCGCTCAGAGACGACGCCCGTCCGGTTGACGTGTTGTTGCTGAACTGCACCGCAGGCGTGGTGAACGATTCGATGAAACCCGCGGGTGTGCCCGTGGTCACGGTTGGCGCAGAGTCGACCCGCAGGCTCAACGTCTCGCGACTGACGTACACGCGGCCGTCGATGGCAAAACCCATCCGTGGGCTGAGTTGCTGTCGCATGCCAAGACCTGCGACACCGACCGGACCGGCCGCTTGTTCAAAACGAAGTGTGACGGTGTCGGATTCAGAGAAGGGTACGGCGGGCACGTTCGCCGCTTGCACCTGGAACTGGTACGACCCATTCAGGGCGATGGACGGCAGCGACCCGATGCGCGTCAGCACACCGCCGCCAACGGTCAGGTACGGCGACCACGATCCGGTGAGCAGGTGATACCTGACCGAGCCAACGACGGCCAGTTCCCGTGACGTCCGTTCGTTGATCGAGACATCGGTGCTGACCGCGGTGGCGCCGAATGGGCCTGTCGCAAACAACCCGGCGAACGCGCTTTCAAAGCTGGCCCTCGACGCCTCGACGGCGTCGAGCAGCGCTGGATCGATCTCGGTCGCGCCCGTCCACACTTCCGTGCTCAGGTCGATTGACCAGCGCGCGGTGAGATCCCGGCGCAGCCGCACACCCATCACAGGCGCATTGGTGCCCGACAACCCCAATCGCCCCAGCGCATCGTCGAGTGGGACCACACGGCTGACCACACCAAACTCGTCGTTGGCGCCGTTCAGGAGTGAGGCCCCGTCGTTGAGAAACCAGGTCGGAATGCGCCGGCTGGGATTGGTGGGGCCTGAGGTGGGCAGGGCGGGACCGGCGGCAGGAAGTGCGGCCTCGCCGGAGGTCGGGAGTTCGAAGATTGAGAGTCCGCCGAGCCACTCGACCTGCCATCGGCGGTCTGACGTTTGTGCGTCCGCCGCGGTGGCCGGCAGAAGCACCATGGCGGCCACGAAGGCGATCGGGCGGGCCAAACGTCTCAGCATCCCGAGCACTGTATAGAAAAAGCCGTCGGGAGGCTTTTTTATCTTGGACAACAAAAAAAAAGCCTCCCGACGGTTTTTTCAGGCGCGGCCGAACAGGCGGCCCATGCGCGTGCGGGCGCCGGACAGGATGTCGTAAAAGGTCGGAATCACGAGCAACGTCAGGAACGTCGACGCGATGACGCCGCCGATCACCGCGCGACCCAGCGGGGCGCGGAAGTCAGCGCCCTCGCCGATCCCCAGCGCGACCGGCACCATGCCTGCCGTCAACGCAAACGTCGTCATCAGAATCGGGCGCAGACGCTGGCGACCGGCCTCAATGAGCGCCTGTTGCCGTGGCATCCCCTGGGCTTCGGCCATCTTGGCGAAGTCGATGAGCAGGATCGCGTTTTTCGCGACGATGCCCATGAGGAGGATGACGCCGATCATGCTCATGATGTTGAGCGTGTCGCCGGTGGCCATGAGGATCAGCACCACACCGATCAACGACAGCGGCAACGACAACATGATGGCAAACGGATCCAGGAACGATCCGAACTGCACGACAAGCACGAGATACATCAGCACCACGGCGACGCCCAGCGCGATCAGGATGCGCGAGAACACCTCCTGCTGGTCCTCGGTCTCGCCACCCTGTGTGATGGCGTACCCCGCCGGCAGCGTGATGGCGTCGATGCGACGCTGAATTTCCGTGATGACCTCGGTCAGCGGCCGGCCCTGGGTGTTGGCCTGGACGGAGATGACGCGATCGCGGTCCAGATGGTCGATACGCGCCGGTCCCAGTGACTGTGTGATTGTCGCCACCTGCCCAAGCGGCAGTGACGCCGGCAGGCCCTGCGGACCCTGCACGGTGATCGGCAGGCTGGACAAGTCGCTGGCGCGCTGACGCGCCTCGGGCGTCAGACGAATCGTCACGTCGCGAGTTTTGCCGGTGGGGTCGACCCAGTCGCCCGCGTCAATGCCGGCAAACGCCGGCCGGAGGGTCTGTGCGACGTCGGCCACGGTGACACCCAGCGTTCCGGCGAGCGCGCGATCGATGCGCACATCCAGCTCCGGCTTCTGACCACGGGTCGAGAACCCGACGTCCACAGCCCCCGGCACCTGGCGCACCTGCGCGATGACCTCATCGGCGATGCGGGTCAGTTCGCGTGTATCGGTCCCGCGCACCTGCACCTGAATCTGCTTCTGGTTGTCGAGTCGTCCACTTGAAATCGATGCCGTCACGCCGCCGAGTTTCATATAGTCCTCGCGCAGCTCGGCTGCGATCGTGTCCTGATGGCGCACCCGCCCGGCCTTGGGCGTGAGGCGCACATAGATCGTTCCCTCATCGACGGCACCGGTCAGGCTACCGATGGTGGTGTAGGTGTACAACACCTCATCAGATTTGGCGCGAGCAAGCGACGCGGCCTCTTCAGCCTTGCGTTTCGTGTATTCGAGACTCGACCCCGGGGGCGTCTCAATCTGCACGATAAATTCCGAGACGTCCTGCACGGGGAAAAACCCGCCGCCAAGGTATCCCATTGCCGGCATCGCCAGCGCGAAGACAAACGACCCGATTGCCAGTGCGACCATCGCCAATCGATGCCTCAGTGCCCAGCCGATGACACGTTTGTACCGATCCGCCTGGCGATCAAACCAGCGGTTGAAGCGATCCAGTCCGCGCGAGATGAACGACCGCTCGGACATCGCCATGTGCGGGTCCGGCCAGTAGGCCGAGAGCATCGGGTCGAGTGAAAACGACACAAACAACGAGACCAGCACGGAGAACGCAATCGTCAACGCAAAGGGTGCGAACCACTGTTCGGCTTCACCACCCATAAACGCGATGGGGACAAACACCACGACGATCGACAACGTTGTGGCCGTGACGGCCAGACCAATTTCCGCCGTGCCCTCACGCGCCGCATCAAAGTGGCTCTTGCCCATTTCGACGTGGCGCACGATGTTCTCTCTCACCACGATCGCGTCATCAATCAAGATGCCGATGGCGAGTGACAGTCCCAGCAGCGACATCGTGTTCAGCGTGAACCCGAATGCCATCAATGCGATGAACGACGCGATGACCGAGACAGGCAGTGCGAGGCCTGTGATCACCGTGGACCGCCAGGAGTTCAGGAAGAGGAACACCACGAGCACGGTCAGAACGGCGCCTTCGATCAGGGCCGACTGCACGTTGGCGACGGAGTTCTCCACGCGTGTACCGGCGTCCCGGACGATGTGCAGCACAACGCCCTGGGGCAACGTTGGACGAATGGCCTCAACCTCGGCACGAATGGCATCGGCCACTTCCGTGGTGCTGAAGCCACGCGACTTCTTGATGTCGATGCCGACCGCATCCTGGCCCGAATAGAGCGCGGTGGTGCGGGCTTCCTCAACGCCGACGCGCACGTTGGCGACATCGCCGAGGCGAATCACCCGACCGTTGCGCTCGGCGACGACCACCCGCATGAAGTCCTCAGCCGTTTCGACGCGACCACGCAGACGGATGGTGCGTTCGTCGTTGGCACCCTGCAGTCGCCCGACCGGCGCCGCAAGATTCTGGCGCTGGACCGCGCCGACGATCTCGCCGACACTCACGCCGGCGTTCTGCAGCGCCTCTGGGCGGAGTTCGACCGACATCTCACGCGTATTTGCGCCCGAGATGTCCACCGACCCGACACCGCCGAGGGCGCGGATGCGTCGTGTGATGCCCGGGTCGGCAAGCAACGTGAGCTCGGGAATCGACAACGTGTCGGACGCCAGCGCGAGCGACACCACCGGGAAGTCGTCCAGGCTGATCTTGGTCAGCACGGGTTCTTCCATCTCAGGCGGCAGGTCGTTGCGGATGGCGTTGATCTCGTCGCGAATCTCCTGCACCGCTTCCTGCAGGTCCTTCTCGTACGTGA
Source organism: uncultured Solibacteraceae bacterium (assembly GCA_964423815.1). Classification (GTDB taxonomy): domain Bacteria; phylum Acidobacteriota; class Vicinamibacteria; order Vicinamibacterales; family SCN-69-37; genus SYFT01. The sequence continues at coordinate 75,797 of CAYRGW010000005.1, forward strand.
ACTGGATCGTGATCGTCGCAAAGCTGTCGAGCGACGACGACTGAATCTTGCGGACGCCGCTGATGCCGGCCAGCGATTCTTCGATCGGCTCGACGATCTCGCGTTCGACGTTGTCCGGCGAGGCGCCGGGGTACGGCACCGCGATCACGACGATCGGCGGATTGACCTCCGGGAATTCGTCGGTATTGAGCTGGGTCAACGACACGAGTCCGAAGACCACGAGCGCGACCATCGAGACGACCGTGATGACCGGCCGTCGAATGGCGAAATCTGAGATGACCATGGGCTAGAGTCCTGACGGCATTGCCGCGGTTGGGGTCACGGGGCCGACCACTTTGACCGGCGTCCCCGGGGCCAGCGTTCGCGCCGCGCCAAGAATGACGACGTCGCCTTCGGCGATGCCGGCGGTGACTTCGACCAGTTCCGCTTCAGACTGGCGCAGACCGAGCGTCACGGGCACCCGCTCCGCCTTGCCGTCGCGAATACGTGTGATGAGCGGCGTCGGACCCGATTCGTCCACCGCGCCGAGCGGCACAATCACGCCACGCCGGGTTTCGGCGTCGACGCGTCCCTCGGCAAACAGACCCGCGATGAGTTTGCCGCCCAGATTGGGGAGCGTCACGAAGATCGTGACCTGCCGCGTGACGGGATCCGCCGACGGGCTGAGCCGATCGATGGTGCCGGTGAACTCGTCGGTCGACAAACCGCGCACACGGAACCGGACTTTGGCGCCCGGCTTCACCAGCGCGACCTGGTCTGAGGACACGGCGGCTTCGAGTCGCATGCTGGACGGGTCGATGATCGTCACAAGCGGCGTGCCGGGGGACACGATGTCGCCGGCGTTGGCGGGGCGGTCGGAGACCACACCGGTGATCGGCGCGCGGACGTTGGTGTCGTCGAGCTGCTGCCAGATCGACTTTTCGCGCGCCTTGGCGGCGGCGACCTGCGCCTCCGCTCCGGCCACCATGTTGCGCGCCTGTTCCAAATCGCGGGCGGCGAGCGCGCCTCCCTTGACGAGCGCCTCCGTGCGCGCGGCCTCGCTGCGCGCGACCGTCAGCGCATTCTCGGCGGACTTCACCGCCGCCTGTGCCGACGTCATCGCATCGTCGAGGTCACGGGCGGCGATGCGTCCGATGATCTGGCCGGCGCGGACGGCGCGACCGCGGTCCACCGTGAGGTTGACCAGGGCGCCGCCGGTCTGGGCGCGCACCGTCGCTTCGCGTGCCGCTGTGAGTTGTCCCGAGACAAACGGGCCGGAGGTCAGGTCGGCGATGACGGCCGTGGCGACGTTTTCCGGTGCCAACTGAACAACAGCCGGTGCGGTGTCGACGGCAGCCGCCGGTGCCGGATCGCCCCCGCACGCCGCGGCAAACCCCGCGAGACCCAACATTCCGACGATTGCGACGTGTGATCCTCTACGCATGCTCATATCCCCTGAACCAAACACCTACGAACCCTGAATCGGCAGATCAGGCAACAACGCGACGCGCACACGCGCGAGCTGCAAATCGCGCGCGGCCTGCGCACGATTGGCCTGGGCCGACTGCAAGGCCAGGCGTGAATCGGATAACTCGAGCTGTGTGGACAGCCCTTCACGGAAACGCAGCTCGGCGATTTCGTATGCGCGGGTGGCCTGCGTGATCGTCCCCGCCGTGGCCTCCCAGGCCGCACGGGCCGATTCCAGATCCTGCAGGGCTGTGGAGCGCTGGAGCGCGGCCATTTCACGCGCCTGCTTCAGACGCGCTTCGGCTTCGGTGAGTCCGGCTTTCGCCGATGCTTCTTCTGCCGGGATTCTGAATCCCGCAAACACCGGCATCGTCACCTGCGCGCCCAGCGTCCAGTTGTTCCGGAAGCGGCTGAAGTCCGGATAGATCTCCTTCGGATAGTTGGTCACCCCGTACGTCGACACAAAGTTGACCGTCGGACGCTTGGCGGTCCGGACGATCTCAATGCCCAGCTGCTGGAAGCGCACACTCAGCTCCGCCTGGGCCAGCGATGTTTTTGAGGCGAGAGTCGCGTCGGCCTGTACGGCAGCGAGGGCGTCCGCAAATGCCGCCGGTGCGCTCAGTTCCGCCGCCTCAAGGTCCACCGCCAGCTGCACGGGAACGTCGGCCGGCAATTCCAGCAACTGGCGCAGGCGCAACATCGCGTTGTCGCGATTGGCGCGCGCCCGAATCACCACCGGGCGCTGGTTGTCGCGCTGGACCTGCGCGCGCAGCGTTTCGAACTCAGGCAGGCGACCGGCGTCATACGACAGCTTTGTCTGCTGGAAGGCGGCATCGGCCTGGTTGTAGCCGGACTGGGCGATGACCAGCAGCCGTTCGGACAGCGCCACGTCGTAAAACGCGCGGGTGACATCGAACTGGACCAGTGCCCGAGTGGCTTCCACATTCAGATCGGCGGTGCGAATGCCCAGGTCGGCCTGATCGCGCTGTTTGCCCACGCGGCCCCCCGAATAGATCAACTGAGAGCCGGAGAGTGAGAAACGATACGCGTTGGCCTGGCCAAAGGGCAGGTCGCTGAAGTCCACATCGCCGGAGCCCGACCCGGAGCCCGAGTCGCCACCAAACACGCCGCTGAACTCCGACGCCAGCGTGCGGTCATATCCGCCGCTGAAGTTGATCTGCGGATACCGCTGACTGTTGGTTCGCTTCAAATCCGCTTGCGCCCGCGCGGCGCCCGCGCCCGCAATCGTCATGGACTCGCTGTTGGCCTCGGCGCGTTTCAACGCGTCTTCGAGCGTGAGGACCAGCGGCGGCTGGGATGATTGTGCTGCGGCCGGGGCCGCCATCAACAGAACGGAAAGAAGAACAAGCGCGCGCATTTAATTCACCCTCTTTGCGCCAATCGCGCGCAGAAACAATTGCAGGTAGTGCGTGATGCCGTCACGCATGGAGTACGGATACCGCTCGGGCATCAGGTCGCGTCCCATGGCGTCGCCAAACAGCGTGCCCATGAGCATCGCGGTCGCTGCAGCCGGCACCGTGTCGGCCGCCACCATTCCAAGTCGCTGCGCGGTGGTGATGTAGTCGGTCAGTTCGTTGGCGATGTTGATCGAGACACACATCGCCTGTTTGCACTGCTCGGGGTTCTCCTCGAATTCACCCATTGAGGTGCGGATGAGCGCGCGGAGTTTGTGCAGATGTTTGTGGTGGTCGCGTGCCCACACGTCGAGTTCGGCCGCCAGGTCGTTCGGCGTCTCGGGTAACCGGGCGTACGGGGTTTCGACCGCGAACTGATGAAGGGCGGCATGGAGCAGGGCCTGCTTGTTCGGAAAGTGCCGGAACAGCGTGACCTCGTTGACGCCCGCTTCCTGGGCGATGCGGCGGGTCGTCGCGCCGCGGCTGCCGTGTTCGGCAAACAGCTTGAGCGCGGCCTTCAGGAGTGATTCACGAACGTCGATAGCGACCATACCGTTTAACCCTACCTTGACCCCTCTTGTGCAAGCAAGTGGTTACTTGCTTGCCTTTTGATTGGCCAAATTCCAACAACACTCTGCATTTAACGGCTGTTTACGCGAGTTTGTTCAAAACATTCACAAGCTTAGGATTCTTTTCAGATCGCGATATCCAGGCTTTGGACCCGGTGTACGCTTCTTTTCGTGGCGTTTGGCATCCAAATCAGGCTTCCGTGGGACCCGCCGTCCCCAGCCACACGCGCCACCACGCCATCGACGATCGAGGTGGAAGGCCGCCACTGGCCGCTCCAGGTGGTCCGGCACCAGCGCGCCCGTCGGTACGTATTGCGGATGACCGAGACTGGAGGGCTGCGGCTGACCGTCCCCCGCCGGGCGTCGGTAGAGGCCGGTCTCAAGTTTGTGCGCACGCAGGGACCGTGGATCGCACGCGAGCGCCTGCGGCGCCACGCGCGGTTGACCACGCTGGAGCCCGGGGCGTTGGTGTGGTTTCGAGGGACGCAGGTGCCGCTGGTGACAGATGCCACGCACGTGCAGGTGGGGGATCAGCGCTGGCCGCGGCCCGCGGCCCCCTCAGATCTCCGCGGAGTGGTGGAAGCTCGAATGCGGGCGCTTGCCGCGACCGAGTTGCCGATCAGATGTCTGGAACTCGCCTCGCAGCACGGGGAGACCGTGGTCCGTGTCTCCGTGCGCAGCCAGCGTTCGCGCTGGGGCTCGTGTTCAACACGTCGGACGATAGCGCTGAACTGGAGGCTGATATTGATGCCGCCGTTTGTGTCGGACTACGTGATCCTCCACGAACTCATGCATCTGCGACAGCCCAACCACTCACGCGCCTTCTGGCGCGAGGTAGCTGCTGTGTGCGCCGAGTGGCGCGAAGCCGAACGATGGCTCCGCGCCCACGGCAAAGACCTGCTGTAGGGATCTGCGATCTGCGATCTGTGATCGGGTGAACTTCAGATCGCCCGATCGCCGATCACCCGATCCCACATCTCATTTGACGCCCGCTTTGGCGGCTTCGGCCTTGAGCGCCGCGAGTTCTTTCTCGAGGTCGTCCAGGCGGCGAACCGCGTCGTTGTTCGGCCGCGAGTCTGAGACGTTTGACACACGTGTGACGGCCGACAGCTGCGCGTTCAGCATGTTCTGCGGATACGCGATCCCGGACTCGTTCACCATCGCCTTGATGATGCGATCCAGGGTCGCCTTGGCGTCACCCGTCGCGGATTTGGCCGCCGTCTGCACCGCCGCGGTGAAACGCTGCGCGTCGGCAATGGTCGCCCGCAGGCGGATGTTGAAGCGGTACTGCACTTCAAGATCCTCCGTGGTGATGCCATCAGCGGTGAGGCGCGGATCAAGCGTCACCTCGAGCGGCTGACTCTGCGTCCACGCGCCGGACGTGAGCTTCACCGTGTACTTGCCGGGCGGCACGGTCAGGCCGTTGTCCGCCACCAGGTCCCAGACGTAGCGCTGCATGCCGGCCCGCGCGGTGAGCGGCACTGCTGCGGCACCACCTCCGCGACCGCCGCGTCCCCCGCGACCCTGCCCGGGCAGCGGCGGTTCAGTCATGCCCGACGCCTGTGCGACCGGCAGTCCACCCCCGGTGTTGGCACCGCCCGCGACCGAACGAACCGTCCGGAACACCTCGCCGTTCGCGCCGAGGATCTCCAGCGTGATCGGCGCCGCCGCGGCTTCCCGCAGCGTGTAGTCAATCTGCGCACCCGGACCCGGCAGCTCCGGCGTCGTCAACGACCCCGGCATCGCCGCGTGACGCGCGCGCACGGCTGGACGCGGCGCATACAAAAATCCCGCGCCCGTTGTCGACGGGGTCTGGTGCAGCGACGTGATGTTGTCGAGGATCCAGAAGCCACGACCCATCGTCGAGACCACGAGGTCCTTCTGGTGGATACGAATGTCGGTGACCGGCGTGATCGGCAGGTTCTGCTGGAACCGCTGCCAGTTGCGACCGTTGTCGTACGAGATAAAGAAGCCGAACTGGCTGCCCGCGTAGAGCAGACCCTCACGGTTCGGGTCCTCACGCACGACACGCATGACGTGATCGGCGGGAATGCCGTTGGTGCCCGGCGTGAGCAGTGACCACGTCGCCCCGTAGTCGTTGGTCAGGTACACGTAGGGCTTCTGGTCGTTCAGCAACCGCCGATGGACCACCACGTAGGCGGAGCCACGACGATGGGGAGAGGGGTCGATGTTGGAGACGCGGCCTCCGGGTGGGAGCGCCGGAGGTGTGACCTTGGTCCACGTCTTGCCGTTGTCGCGGGTGACGTGCACGGGGCCGTCATTGGCGCCGCTCCAGATCACGCCGGCTTCGACGGGGGACTCCTCGATCGCGAAGATCGTCGAATAGACCTCTTCACCTGTGATGTCGCGTGTGATGGGTTCACCCGAGATGTCCTGCTGGACGCCGGGTTCGTTCAGCGTCAGGTCGCCGCTGATGATCTCCCACGTTTTGCCGCCATCCATGGTGCGGTGCATCACGTGTGACCCGTGCAGAATCATGTTCGGGTTGTGCTTCGAGATCATGAACGGCGATGTGCGCTGGAAGCGGTACACGATGTCGCGTGACGCGTGGCCGTAGCGGTTCTGCGGATAGACCCAGTTGCTCTGTGTCTGGCCGGTGAGCAGGTTCTCGCGGTAGAACTCGCCCTTGCACACACCAAACACGATGTTGTGGTTGTCGGGTTTCGGCTTGATCGGACCGGTTTCGCACCCGGGACCGGCCATGTAGGTGTCGGCCTGGTCGAGTCGCGCCGAGGTCGGCAGCTTGCTCATCACGATCCAGGTGTTGTTGTCCTGCTGCGCTCCGTAGACGCGATAGGGAAACTGGTTGTCCACATCGACGCCGTAGATTTCCGACGTCGACTGATTCTCCTGGGTGGACCAGGTGGCCCCGCCGTCGGTTGTGACGTTGGCGCCGCCGTCGTTGCTCTGCACGATGTGGTTCGGGTTGTCGGGATTGATCCACATCCCGTGGTTGTCGCCGTGCGGAGTCGGAACGTTGCGCCACGTCGCGCCGCTGTCGGTGGACTTGAGCAGCGACAGGTTGTTGACCCAGACCGTGTTCGGGTCCTTGGGATCCACATCGACGTAGGTGTAATAAAACGGTCGGGCGAGCAGGTTCGGCGCGTTCGACGTTTGTTTCCACGTCGCCCCGCTGTCGTCGGACCGATAGAGGCCACCCTGCGGTGCCGGCGCTTCCACCAGGGCGTACACGGTGGTGGTCTGCGAGCGCGCGATGTCCACGTCGATCTTGCCGATGATGCCCGGGGGAAGTCCGCCGCCCAGGCGGGTCCATGTTTCACCGGCGTCGGTCGTCTTGTAGAGGCCTCCGGTTTCAGCCGGCCCGCCGCTGATGATCGTCCAGGGGCGCCGTTCACCGCGCCACGACGCGGCAAAAATTTCGTTGGGGTTGGACGGGTTCATCGCAAGGTTCACGAAGCCCGTCTCGTTGCTGACGAACTTGACGCGTTGCCAGGTCTGGCCGCCGTCACGCGAGCGGTACACACCGCGCGTCTCGCTTGGGCCAAACGCCGTGCCGAGCACGGCGGCATACACGAGGTTCGGGTTCGTCGGGTGCACCCGGATCGAGCCAATCTGCCCGGCGTCCCTCAGACCGATGTGGGACCACGTGCGTCCGGCGTCGGTGGACTTGTAGAGGCCGCGTCCTTCGATCACATTCGAACGGATGGCCACGCTGCCGGTGCCGACGTAGATGATGTTCGGGTCAGACTCGGCGACTTCAATGGCGCCGATCGACGCGGTCTCGAAAAAACCGTCCGAGATGTTCTGCCAGGTCGCGCCGTTATTGGTGGTCTTCCACACGCCGCCGCCTGTGGCGCCCATGTAGTAGGTGCTTAGTTGCTTGCGGTGCCCGGCCACGGCCGTGACGCGACCGCCGACAAACGGCCCGATGTTGCGCCAGCGCAGGCCTGCCCATTGCGGATTCTCCGGTGTTTGCGCCTGAGCCGCGGACGGTGCCTGCCGCGCCGAAAGGGTTGTGAACATCAGCGCGGGCAGAAGAACCAGCGCCACAGCCAGCATCAGAGGACGAATCTGTCGAACCATGGGCGGGATCGTAACCGATCCACGGGGCTCAGCGGATTGCTGAGGCGAAGTCGGGGTCGAGGGCTGTGCAGAACTCGCCGAGCATCATCGCCGTGGCACCCCAGACATGGTGATCGCCGATGGCGAAGTAGGGGTACGACACCATCACACCCCCGCGGTCCCGCTGGCCCACCTTGACGCAGGCCGACTCACGCAATGCGGATACCGGCACCTCAATAATTGTGTCCACCTCACGCGGCGACGGCACAAACAGGGGCGGGGTCTCCATGACGCCGATGATCGGGTGCACGACAAACCCGCTCACGATCACCCAGAGCGTCGACAACGCCCCGACGACCCGCACCAGCGAGGGCTCAATCCCGATTTCTTCGTGAGCTTCCCGAAGTGCGCCGGCCTCCGGGGATTCCCCCGGGTTCAAGCCGCCGCCGGGCAGGCTGATCTGGCCGCCATGGTGGGGCAGGTCGGACCGCCGCAGGGTGAGAGCCACGGTGGGACCCTGCTCGCCTGGGTAGATAAGAATCAGCGCCGCGGCCACACGTGCTTCGGGCGGTCGGGCCGCTGGGTCCCAGTGTTTCAGCAGTGGCTTCGGTGCAAATCGCAGATGCGCGTCTTTCCCTGGCAGCGGCGTCTGCAACCGCCGCCGGATGTCGTCCTCGAGGGTCCTCACACGGCAATTATCACTTCTTCGGGACCTCGGGACCTCGGGACCTCGGGACTTCGGGACTTCGGGTCCTG
>CAYRGW010000006.1:0-20083 GCA_964423815.1 uncultured Solibacteraceae bacterium
CGTTGCGGCAGCCACGGCAGGCGAGTGCTGCCGGATCGGCGCAATGTCATCAAGCACGTAGAAGCCGCGCCCATGCGTCGAGATGACGAGGTCACGGTCCTCGACGATCAAATCCGACACCTGCGTGTTCGGCAGGTTGAGCGAGAGCGGCAGCCACGTCGCGCCATCGTCATACGAAATGCGCACACCTTCCTGCGTCCCCGCGTAGAGCAGACCTTTTCGTTTGGGATCCTCGCGGACGGCGTGCACGTACTCATCCGCATCGATGCCGTTGACGATTTTGGTCCACGTCCGCCCGAAGTCGTGGGTCCGGAAGATGTAGGGCGAGAAGTCGTCGAGCAGCGGCCGCTTGACGGCGGCATAGGCGGTGCCCGCGTCGAACGATGATGCGTCGATGATGCTGACGCGGCCGAAGTCCGGCATGTCGGGTGGCGTCACGTTCGTCCAGGATTTGCCGCCGTCCCGTGTGACATGGATCAGGCCATCGTCAGATCCGGCCCACAACACGTTGGCGTCGGTCTTGCCGGGGGCCAGCGCAAACACCGTCGCGTACACCTCAGGCCCGTTCATGTCGCCGGTAATCGGTCCGCCCGAATGACCCATCGTTTTTGGATCGTGACGGGTCAGATCGCCGCTGATGCGGTCCCAGCTCTGACCGTTGTTGGTGGTCCGCCACACGTGTTGCGTCGCGGTGTAGAGCACACGTGTGTCGACCGGCGAAAAGATGATCGGGAACGTCCACTGAATGCGTTCGACCAGGGCGCTTGAGGGCTCGCCGGAGAACATGCGCGGGTAGGGATGCACCTCGCGCGACTGGCCCGTTCGCCGGTTCGTGTAATCGAGCCAGCCGCCGTTGACGGCGCCCGCAAAGAACACGTCGAGGTCCTTCGGGTCCGGCGCGATGTAGCCAGGCTCGAATCCACCGGGGTTGTACATGGCCCCCGCTCCGGTGCCACGACCCGCCGTTTCGTTGTCGAGGCAGACCGTGTTGCCGTCCTGCTGCGCGCCGCACACGTGGTACGGCACGTGTTTCGTCGTGACGACGTGGTAATACTGCGGCGTCGGAATATCACGTGCGGTGAACGGGTTGCCGCCGGTGTAGGTCACGGCGCCGCCGGTGTCACTCGCGTGGACGATGTGTTTCGGATCGGCGGGATCGATCCAGAGGTCGTGTGAGTCGCCGCCGGTGAAGCTGGTCAGGGTCTTGCCGCCGTCGGTCGACTTGAACGTGCCGACGTTGAGCACGTACACCGTGTCGGCGTCGACCGGATCCGCGGTCACGTGCGTGTAGTAGAAGGCGCGCTGCCGGATGTTGCGGCCGCTGTTGACCAGCGTCCACGTGGCGCCGGCATCATCCGAGCGGAACAGGCCGCCGTTGTCGTTCTCAAGAATCGCGTACACGCGGTTGGCGTTGGCAGGCGACACCGAGACGCCGACGCGGCCGATGATGCCCGAGGGCAGACCGGGACGACGCGTCAGTTCCGTCCAGGTCTCGCCGCCGTCCGTGGACTTGAAGAGGCCGCTGCCTGGACCACCACTCGACATCTGATACTCGACCCGGTAGGCCTCCCACAGTGCGGCATAGATCACGTCCGGGTTGTTGGGATCAATCGAGAGATCGATCGCGGCTGTCTTGGCGTCGCGGAAGAGCGTGCGGCGCCACGTCCGGCCGCCGTCCGTGCTCTTGAAGACACCGCGCTCCTCATTCGGGGCGGCGTGATGTCCGAACGCGGCGACGTACACGATGTCGGGGTTTTTCGGATGGATCCGGATTTTGGAGATGTTCTTGGCATCCCGGAAGCCGATGTGTGCCCAGGTCTTGCCGGCGTCGGTGGACTTGTACACCCCGTCACCCGACTGGATATTGCCGCGGATGCAGGTCTCGCCCATGCCGATGAACACGATGTCCGGGTTGGTCTCGGAGACGGCGACCGCGCCCACCGACGCACTCCCGACGTGGCCGTCGGTGATCGGGGCCCAGGTCTCCCCACGGTCAAAGGTCTTCCAGAGCCCGCCGCCGACGGCGCCGAAATAGGCCTCATTCGGCCGCCCGGTCACGCCGGAGACGGCCAGGGACCGTCCTCCACGATCGGGGCCGAGGCTGCGCCACTGGAACAGGTTCACGTACGGGGGCAGCCCCGTGGCCGCCTGCGCCTCACCCGGGCGGTCCGCCACCACAGGCCAGGACCAGACAGCGATAAACACCAAAGCCAGCGCCATGCCGGCAACCACCGAGCGGGGACGACCAATACCGAGAGTCATATGTGCCTCCAACGCACAGGAGCATAGCGGATTGCCATGGGGCGTAGAATGAAAAACGTGCCCTTCCGGACGACCATCGAACCTTTCCGCATCAAGTCAGTCGAAGCCCTGAAGTTCACGACGCGCGCCGAGCGCGAAGCGCGGCTCCGCGAGGCCGGCTTCAACGTCTTTCAGCTGCACGCCGACGATGTGTTGATCGACCTGCTGACCGACTCGGGCACCGGCGCCATGTCCTCGTCGCAGTGGGCCGCGATGATTCAGGCGGACGAATCGTACGCGGGCAGCCGGTCCTTCTACCGATTCAGGGATGTGGTGGCGGACCTGACGGGGTTCGAGCACATCATTCCGACGCACCAGGGACGCGCCGCGGAACGGATTCTGTTTCACGCCATCCTGCACGCCGGCGATGTGGTGCCCAACAACAACCACTTCGACACGACCAGGGCAAATATCGAAGTGGAAGGCGCCGAGGCACTGGACCTGGTCATCGCCGAAGGCCGACAGCCATCGACGATCCATCCGTTCAAGGGCAATGTGGATCTCGCGGCCCTGGAGCAGGTGCTCGCCACGCGCGGCGCGCATGTGCCGCTTGTGATGGTGACGGTGACAAACAACTCAGGTGGGGGACAACCGGTGTCGCTCGAAAACCTGCGTGGTGTGCGGGCGCTGTGTGATCGCTACAAGAAGCCGTTGTTCCTGGACGCGTGCCGCTTCGCCGAAAACGCCTGGTTCATCAAGACGCGCGAGGCGGGGCAGCAGGACCGCACGCCCAAGGCCATTGCGCAGGAGATGTTCTCGCTGGCCGACGGGTGCACGATGTCGGCCAAAAAGGACGGTCTGGCCAACATTGGCGGGTTCCTCGCAATGAACAATGCCGGGTGGGCGGAGTCGTGTCGCAACGCGTTGATTCTGACGGAGGGGTTTCCCACGTACGGCGGTCTGGCCGGGTATGACCTTGAGGCGGTCGCGCGAGGCCTCGAGGAGGTGACCGAGGAGTCGTACCTGCACTATCGCATTCGCTCCACCGCCTACCTCGGTGAGCGGTTGGTGGCCGCGGAGGTGCCGATCATCCAGCCACCGGGCGGCCATGCGATCTACATCGATGCGCGCGCGCTGCTGCCGCAGATCCCGCCGCTGGAGTATCCGGGGATCGCGCTGGTCAATGCGCTGTATGTGGAAGGCGGCGTGCGCGGCGTCGAAATCGGCACCGTGATGTTCGGGTTGCATCCGGATGGCACCGAACACGCCGGCGCGATGGATCTTGTGCGGCTCGCCATTCCGCGGCGGGTCTACACGCAATCACACATCGACTACGTCGGCGAGGTCGTCGCCGCCGTCGCTGCCAAACGCGACACCCTTCGCGGCTACCGGATCGTCAAGGCCCCGTCCGCGCTGCGGCACTTCACGGCACAGTTCGCCCAGATGTAGGGGCGTGTTAGACTGCGACACGCTCCCCGGCGCACCCTCATTTCTCTGCGAGGTACCTGATGCGTCCGGTCTCCCACATTGCGCTTGTGTCCGTGCTCGCCGTGACCGCGTGGTCGTTCACGCTCGACGCCCAGTTGCCTCGCAGTCTGCGACTACCGGGACGGCTGCCGTCCCTGGCTGATCTCACGCGAGGCGAGCCGCCGCTCAACACAAATGTCACGAACATCCCCGTCCGCGGGTGGCCGGAGTTTGATCGCCTGCCGTTCGACGGATTTGTGTCGGTGACCAACGCCGATCGACATGCGGACGGCCGCTTCCACCTGAAGCCGGGACGTTATCAATTGGACCTGCAGAGTTTCTGCGCGCGCGGGTACACCTACGGTCCCACCGCCGGCGACGGTTACGTGCGTGGGGCGTGGCAGGGATCAAAAGCGGACCTGCTGCGCGAGATCGTCCAGCGCTACACCGTCATGTCGGACTCGGTTGATCAACGGGACGCCCAGCTCCTCATCTGGGCCGTGCTTTCGCGCACACATCCGGAGGACATGCGCGGGGGGGCACAACGTGCGCTCGTGCAACTGCTCGGGGATCGGGGCACGGAGCTCATGGCGCGCGGGGCGCTCGACTACGTCGGCGATGTCGCCGCGCGGAAACTCTTCGGGTCCGTGAACCGGCAGCTCCGGCCGCTGCTCGAGTACGAGAACCGCATGCGCGGCATGTTCAGGGACACCACCCGGACGTACGAGGACTTTGAGCGGGCCACGATGCGGCCGCAGCCACCGCCGGGCACGCGCACCGAAATCCCGAGTGAACGATGGAACCTGCATCCGGGCGGTTATCTCGTGCGTGTGCAAGCCGGAGGGTATTCACGAATGACCATGCAGGTGGTCGTCCCGGGCCGTCCGGAGATCACCCGTGACCAGTGGCGGCGCGTCACACGTTTTGCCATTGGCGACTACGTGCTGGCGATCGACTACCGCGACCAGGGGCCAGGCACGCCGTATGCGGGCGACCGCGGCCTGACGGCTCATGCCGTGTCGCGCGTCCGGATCGACGTTCCCGCTGCTCGCGGAGGATCGGTGACACGTGATGTGGACGCGTGGGTGTTTACCGGCCGTCCGACGGCCCGATCCCGCGGACGCGATCAGGTCAACACGCCCGACCGCGGATTCCGCGTGATAGCCGCGTCGTGGGCGCCACCGCCGCAGTTCGGGGATCTGGGACGACGAGCCGAAGACGCCCGCGATATGCGCGATCGTATTGAGACCTACGAGGAATGGTGGGCCCGGCAGGAGCGGATCAAACGCGGCGAGCGGCCCGAAGAGGACGTGTTCGACTCGGGGCACATCAGCGACCTGATCGACTCGATCTTCGGCGGCAGCGACGATCGCCTCGAGCAGATCGGCGAGACCCACGGACGGCTGGCGGAGTGGCTCGCGCATGCCACCCGGGTGATCGATGGTCTCGGCGACGAGACACCTGTTGATCCCACCGACGGTCCCTATGCCCCGGGACGGTCGGGCGGTCAGACGCTGATCGGGTCCGGCGCGACGCGGTAACCGGCCGGCGAGCGCAGTCCCCACTTCAGCCGCGTGTACGCGATACGAAATCCCTGTCGCTCCGCATTGGTCTGAGAGGTGCTGCCGGGAGCCGCACCCATCATGGCGAGGTCGCAGCCGTGGTCGGCCGCGTACGTCAGGCGTGCTCCGAGCAGTGCGGTCTGCGCGCCCCGGCTCCGGAAGGCGGCAATGGTGCTGGCACCGGCGAGCAGGGCCACGCCACCATGCATCGCAAGGGCACCGGTGGCGACCATCTGCCCCTCGAGCTCGGCCACGAAACAACTGACTCCACGGCTCCGCCCCGAGATGGCGCCGAACTCGCGCATGAAGACGGCGAGCTCCGGCGATTCGCCCCACCCTCGGGCCGAGGTCTCGGCCCACGCCTCGAGTTCCGCCAACTCAATGCGTCGCGTCGTCAGCGCAGTGGGTGGTGACTGGCTGGCCAGCGACGCGCGCGTGAGCAGACGATGCATCACCGTGGTGTGCTCAACGGGCACATAACCCCGCGAAGCGAGCAGCGACAGCAGCGCCGGGTCGGCGAGCGGTGCCACCTCGTGAAAAACCTCGGCGCCGCGCGTCACGAAGAACGCTTCGATCGTTGCAAGCGCGTCGTCGGAGGGTGGGCCAAACAGACCGAGGCCGAATGTCTGGGTGAGTGGTGATCCAACGCCATCAAACATCGCATACGTGCCGTTGACGTCGATCCACACTGCTCCCGACGTGGGGTGCATGGCGGCGCGCGCCTCGACGAACGCCGCGTTGGCGCAGGCTTCAGCGCGCTCCAGGCGGCGGGCGAGCGAGAGGTCGGCGATCATCTCCGTCATCTATCCCCAGCGCGGCACAGCGTAGCAGATGCCGCGAGGGGGAGCGGGAACTGCGATATCGTCGAACGCTCTGTATGCCGCCGCTCATGACGCTCGGACTCCGCGACGTGCACGTTCGTTATCGCCTGACCGATGCGATTGACGACGACATGCACACGCGAGCCCTGGAGACGCTGTCTCCAGACGAGCGGGCGCGCGCCGGCCGTTTTGTCGCTCGACGTGATCGTGTGGACTACGTGGCCGCGCATGCGTTGTTGCGGCAGGCGCTCTCGGACTTCGCTGATGTGCGGCCCGCGGAGTGGACCTGGGCGCTGACCCCGCACGGCAAGCCGATGCTCGCCGACGCACACGCCGGATGTGGTCTCTCGTTCAACCTGTCCCACACCCACGGTCTGGTTGCGTGCGCGGTGTGCCGTGGGGCCGACGTGGGGATTGACGCCGAATCACTGACCCCGCGGGTCCACCCGCTCGAACTCGCGGACCGCTTCTTCTCGAGCGCGGAGGTCGCCGGCCTTCGGGCCTGTGCCGACGAGGACCGCCAGCAGCGGTTTATCGAGCTGTGGACCCTGAAGGAGGCGTACGTGAAGGCGATCGGGGAGGGGCTGTCGCACCCGCTCCACACGTTCGGTTTCCTCCTCGATGACCCGACGGCGCCCCGATTCGACCCACCGGCCGGCCAGGATCCGGCCGCCTGGCAGTTCGCCCTGTTCGCGCCCTCGGAGGCCCACAGGATGGCGGTCGCCGTCCGCCGGCTCCCCGGGGAGACGCGCGAGGTGTCCGTCCACCGCGCCTGATGTATACTTGGCGCCGTTCAACCCTTTTTGTCTAACGATCTGGAACCTTGGGAGGCTTCATGAGTGATAAGGATGTCGCGGCGCAGGAAATCGTCAAGAAATACGCGCTCTACGCCGCTGGCGCGGGCTTGATCCCGTTTCCGGTTGCAGACTTCGCGGCCATCACCGCCCTGGAGCTCAAGATGCTGCGCGACCTCGGCGCCCTGTATGGGATGCCGTTCGAGCAGGATCGTGTGCGCCCCATCGTGGCCTCGCTCATCGGCGGTTACTCGGCGACCAAGATTGGGTACGGCGTGGGTGGCAGCATGCTGAAGAGTGTGCCGCTCATCGGCCAGGCCATCGGCCTCGTCTCGGTGCCCGCGTTCGCCGCCGGCCTGACCTTCGCCATTGGCAAGGTCTTCATCCAGCACTTCGCGTCGGGTGGCACGTTCCTCGACTTCGATCCGGAGAAGGTCCGCCACTTCTTCTCGAAGGACAAGAAGGCCGACGCCGCCGCGTAGCCGTCACATCGAATCTGCAAGGCGCCCAGCCTCGTCCACGAGCGACAGGTAGTAGGGCATCGTTGCGCTGAATCTGCCGGCCAGGGTCTCGAAGGACTGGCCGGCGGCACGTTCAAAGGCCTGGCGCGCCCGCTCGTTACACGCCAACTCAATCGCAGTGGATGTGCGGACGATCACACGCACGGCCGACGCCGCCACGTGGCCGAACCGGACCGGCCCCTCGTCGCCGCTCCACCCCGTGTGCCGCAGACCGGCCACGTACGCCTCAAACAACTCCAGGTCCAATGCGGGGAGCCCCTCGGCGCTCATCCCGTAGAAGTTCACGGTCTGCGAGAGGAACTTCGACATCTCGGATCCGAGCGGGCCCCAGCCGACACCCGCCCAATCAATCGCCACCGTTTCAACCGTGCCATCGGTCCTGGTGTGCGAGATCAGGTTCGCGCGGTGCGCGTCCCAATGGCAGACCGTCTGCGGCAACTGATCAAGACGGTCCAGCCACGCGCCGGTCTTTCCGAGCAGCGCGATCAACGTATCCGTCGCCTCGGGTGAGATCGCCTGGGCGACAAACGGGTTGTCGCGGGCCTCGGCAAGGCGCGCCACGCCCGGCGCCATCTCCAGGAACGCCTGGCGCAGCGGCGATCGGCTCAGCCACGGAAACGAGGCGGACCCGCGGGCCAGGTGCGCGCCGTTGAATTGTCCCAGGTGCCGCGCGGCCAGCAGGTACCGCTCGCGGGGCCACTCCCGGCCGATGCCATCCACCACCGCCTCCAGCCAGATCCAGAAGCCGCCCGTCGGCCGTTCCGTCACGGCGTAACAACGAGGTGCACGAACGCCGGAGACACGGTCGAGAAACCCGGACCGGTACGCCAACGCTTCGCGCTCGCCATTTGTGGGTGAGGCCGGATCGTCGGGCGTGGCCGGCGCCCCCACGATCTTGAGCACCAGCGTCCACGGGACGTCACGCCCTCCGGCGCGGGCGACCCCGCTGAAGCGATAGATCGATCGTGTGGTGCCGTACACCGCATCAAGCGAATGGCCGAACGGCTCGTGGCTCCACGTGGTGACCTCGGCATCTCCCAGATCCAGTGCCATCCGCACCATCGGCGTCAGCGTGGCCGCATCCACCGACGTCAGTCCTGCCGTGATGTCGTTCATGCCGGCACCTCGGCGGCCGCCAGTGCCTCGTCGAGCGCCGTCGCCAGTGCGGGCACGTGCGGTTGTGTGAGCATCGAGAGGTGCCCGCCCGGCACGTCGTAGACACGAACTGCGCCGCGCGCAAATTGACTCCAGCCCCAGTCGTGTTGCGCGTTCAACGCCTCAAGGCCAGCGGGTGTGGCCTCGAGGTCGGGGTCACTCACCGCCGCCTTGAAGAGCGCAATCGGGACCCGTGTGCTGGTGTCTTCGTACCGCACGTAGGCGGCCTGGGAGTGCGCCTTGTAGACCTGCAGGTACCCACGCAGCTGATCGAGGTCTGCCCCCGGGGCCCACGCCCCGGCCTCCTGCATGCGCGACACGACCATCAGCAGTTGGGCCTCAAGCGGGAGCGGCAGAAGGTCATCAAGCGTCACCTCCAGGCGGATACCAAAAAACTCCTCGATCTCGCGCGCGATCTTCGCGAGCCAGTGCGCGTCCAGCCATCCGGCGCCCACCGCCGCGGGGTCAAACGTCGGTGCGGCGGTATCGAGCACGGCGAGCAGTCCGATCGACTCTCCGTGGCCGGCGAGCTGTTGGGCCATTTCGAGCGCCACCCGTCCACCAAAGGAATGGCCCACGAGCACGTATGGCCCGTGCGGCTGGACGCGGCGCATTTCCTCGATGTTGGCCGCGGCAATCGCCTCCACCGTGGTCAGGGGCGGGGTCCGGCCATCGAGGCCAAGGGCCTGCAGTCCGTAGATCGGGCGGGTCGTCGTCAGCACCTGCGCCAGTGTATGGAAGTACAGGACGTTGCCGCCGGCGCCCGGCAGCAGAAACAGCGGCGGCACCGCGCGTCCGCTTCTGATCGCCACGAGAGGCCGCCAGTCCTGGTCGTCGTGCTCGCGCTTGAGGACCACGGCCAGGCGCTCAACGGTGGAGTTGCCGAGGAGCTGGGCGAGCGGCAGGCTGCGTCCGAACTCGACGTGGATGGCCCCCACGAGTTTCAGCGCCAGGAGCGAGTGTCCGCCGAGCTCGAAGAAGTCGTCCGTCACACCGATCATCTTCTGGCCGAGGACGTCCTCCCAGACCCGCAGCAGGCGGCGCTCGATCGGATCTCTCGGCGCGACGTGACGCCGCGTCGTCTCGACGACATCCTCGGGAACGGGCAGTGCCTTGCGATCGAGTTTGCCATTGGTGAGGCGGGGCAGATCCGCCAGCGTCACGATGACGGCGGGGACCATGTGGTCGGGAAGGTGTTGACGCAGATATGCGCGCAGCGCCGCAGTCTCGGGCGCGGCGCCGGGCTGGGGCACCACATAGGCGACCAACCGCTTCGCGCCCGGCCTGTCTTCACGCACGAGGACCACGCACTCACGCACCGTCGCTTGGGCGAGCAGCGCCGATTCAATCTCGCCCAACTCGATGCGGAAGCCCCGCAGTTTGACCTGGTGGTCGATGCGCCCCAGAAAGTCGACCACACCAGTGTCGCGATACCGTGCGAGATCGCCCGTGCGGTAGAGCCGCGCCCCGCCCGACGCACTGAAGGGATCGGGAATGAACTTCTCCGCGGTCAATTCGGGGCGGTTGAGATACCCGCGGCCCACGCCAACACCACCGAGGAACAGTTCGCCCGTGACGCCGAGTGGCACCGGCTGAAGCAGGGGATCAAGGATGTACAGCCGGATGTTGGCAATGGGGGTGCCGATGGGCACCATGGCGTGGGTGTCGGCGGCCGTGCAGGGCCAGGCGGTGACGTCCACCGCCGCTTCCGTCGGCCCGTAGAGATTGTGCAGCGGCACTGGGACACGGGAGAGATACCGTCTCAGCAACTCAGGCGTGATGGCTTCGCCGCTGCACACCACGCGTTGTAACGAGCGACAGTGTTCAAGGCCCGGTTCCTCGATGAATGCCTGCAGCATGGACGGCACGAAGTGCAGCGTCGTGATGGCCGCGTGTTCGATGAGCGCCACAAGATAGGCCGCATCACGATGGCCGCCGGGCCTGGCGACCACCAGCTGCGCGCCCACCATCAGCGGCCAGAAAAATTCCCACACGGACACGTCAAAGCTGAAGGGCGTTTTCTGGAGTACGCGATCGTGCTCGGTCAGGCTGTAGGCGTCCTGCATCCACAGCAACCGGTTCGTAATGCCCGCGTGTGTGTTCATCGCACCCTTGGGCCGGCCGGTCGACCCGGACGTGTAGATCACATAGGCCAGATTGTCGCCCGTGACGCGTGAGGGCAGATTCGAGTCGTCGTCGGTGGTCATGCGGTCCCACACGGCATCGAGCGCAACCACGGGGCAGGCGGCGTGGGCCGTGTGATCCAGAAAGCCACGCTGCGCCAGGATCACAGCCGCGCCGGAGTCCTCGATCATGAACTGCAGCAACTCGCCGGGGTATTCAGGATCCATTGGCACGTAGGCGCCGCCGGCCTTCTCGATGGCCATCAGTGCCAGCACCATCTCGAGGGAGCGCTCCGCCAGCACTCCGACCCGCACGTCAGGGCCGACCCCGTGCTCTCGAACGAGCGTGCGGGCCAGCTGATTGGCGCGTGCATTCAGCACACCGTAGGTCCATGTCTCGTCGTGCGACATGTCCTCGCGATCCAGTGCCGGCAGGCGCACGGCAATACGATCGGGATGTGCCGCCGCCTGCGCCTCAAAGTACTGCGCGATCGTCCGGTCCGATCCCCAGTCCCTGTCCGTGCGGTTGAACTCCTCGAGCAGCAGCGTCCGCTCCGCATCCGGCAGCAGCGGCAGCCGGGCGACCGGTTCGTCCGGATTGGCGCTGAGGGCCGCGGCCAGTGTCACGAAGTGGTCACGTGTGCGCTGGAGGAACGCCTCGTCGAACCGCCCGGAGCCAGATGCGGCCTCGACAACAGTGCCCCCCTGTCGCTCGGCGGTGGTGAACACCAGGTCGTTCTCGTGCAGGTCTTCGTTCGTCGCATACCGTGCACGCAGGGCGGCGAGCACCGTCTGGGTCGTCGCGTGGTCCGTGTCAACCTCGTACCGGCACTGTGGCGCTGCGATGTCCATCTCGCCGAGTGCCAGGCATGTGTGCACCGGTTGCTGAGGGGCCTGGGCAAAGGCGCTGAACCGTGCCTCCACCTCCCGCAACAGCGCCAGCGCGCCTGCCTCGTCGTCTCGCGAGTGGTAGGAAAGCCGCAGCAGCACCTGCTCGCCAGGCACGACCGTCAGCGTCAGCGGATAGTTGGTCTGCTCGGCCACCGCAATATCCTCGATGGCGAGCCCATGCAGCCCCGGGTCGAGCGATTGATCAACCGGGTAGTTCTCGACGACCAGCAGGCTGTCAAACAACGGTGTGCGTGCGGGGATATCGCTCACACGCTGGATCTCGGCCAGCGAGCTGTACGCATGCGCGTCGAGCTCAGCCTGCTCGATCTGCAGCCGGTGCAGCCACGCGGTCAGCGGCGCCTGAGGATCGATGCGGACCCGAATCGGCAGCGTATTGATGAAGAGTCCGACGATGGTTTCGACGCCGGGCAGGGCGGCCGGTCGGCCCGCGACCGTCGCGCCAAACACCACGTCGTCCTGGCGCGCGTGGGCACCGAGGACGAGTGCCCACACGCCACGCGCCACCGTGCTCATCGTCAGATGTTGATCGCGGATCGTTGCGGCGAGCGCGGCGCTGGCATCCGCGGCCATCGTCCACTCCGTGACGCCGGGCTGATCCTGGAGATCGGAGGTGGGGGCCGACAGCGGCAACGGTGTTGGGAGGGTGAATCCACGGAGTCGATCGCGCCAGTATTGCTCTGCCGGCGCAGGGGCCTGTGCGCGCAGCCAGTCCACGAACTCGCCGAACTGGCGAACAGGTCCCAGCGAGGATGCCTCGCCCGCCATCGACGACTGGTAATGCGAAAAGACCTCCTGCAGTACGGTCGCCGTGCTCCAGCCGTCGAGCACAAGGTGATGGGACGTCCAGTAGAACTGCCAGCCCTGGTCGCTCGTGCGAATCAACGTGAAGCGCATCAGCGGCGGTGTGTCCAGATCGGGACTCCTGCGCCGATCCTGATCCACAAACTGTGCGAGGCGGCGTTTGCACTCGTCGCTGGTCAGCGCCCGCCAGTCGAGCATCACCCAGGGGGCATCGACGTGCGTGAACACGACCTGGACCGGTTGTGCGATCTCGCGCCAGAAGAACGCGGTCCTCAGCGAGGCATGCCGTGTGATGACGTGTTCCCACGCCGTCCGGAACGCGGCGACATCGAGTGGCCCGGTAATCGCACACGTGAACTGTTCGACGTAGACGGGTGAGTCGTCTCCAAGGACACTGTGATACAGCATGCCCTGCTGCATGGGCGTCAGTGGATAGATGTCCTCTACGCGGTCCGCGCCGATGTGCGCCAGCAGGGTGGGCGTGGTGCTGTCGGTGTATCGGAAGTCGGATATCGTCCGCACCCGGCTGGCCCGTGCTGCGCAGTGGGCGATCAGTTCTGTCAGGGCATCCTGATACGCCGTCATCAGCCGGGCGATGGTCTCGGCGCGGAACTGGGCCCGTGAATGGCGGACCGTCATCTGGAGCCGGCCTTCCGCAATCCATCCGCCGATGACAAGGGCATGCGTCATCGGGGCCCGCGGGCCGTGTTCCGGTCCGCGGTGTTCGTCCGCCATCTCGAACGCGCCGATGTCCGTGTCGAACTGACCCAGGAAGTTGAACAGGATCGGGGCGCCGCTGGGACGCCCGCGGCGCAGCAGGCCGTAGCCAAGACCGTGCCCGGGTGTCTGCCGCAGGGATTCCTTCACGATGGTGATCTGCGCCCCGGGATCGGGTTCATCACCAATGGCCAGCACGATGGGGTAGAGCGTCGTGAACCAGCCGACCGTGCGCGACACATCGACGGCGTCCACCGCGTCGCGGCCATGAGCCTCGACGTCGAGGCGTACGGCGCCAGGGCCCGCCCACGTTCGAAGTGCGCGCGCGAGCGCGGCCAGCAACACATCCTGCATCCGTGTGTTGTACGCCTGATGGACGCGTGAGAGCAGAGCGGCGGTATCCCCGGCGCTCAACGAGAGGCGCTGTTCGACCGCATCGGCTTCCAGGCGTTGGTCGTCGTCGATCTCGATATCGACTGGCAGCGGCACAACGTCCATCTGCTCAACCGCGTCCCACCACTCGCGATTGACGTCGACGTCGCGCGTGTGCGCCTCGAGGGCGAGCGACCACGCCTGGTACGAGTCCGAGCGCGCACCCAGTTGAATCGTTTCACCCCTGGCGGCCTGCGCCAGACCGGTGCGCAGGTCTTCAAGCAGGATCCGCCAGGACACGCCATCGACGGCGAGGTGATGGATGACAGCCAGCAACCTGTCGGCGTCGGGCAATTGGAACAGCACGAAACGGGCGAGCGGGCCGCGTTCAAGGTCCAGGCTCGCCTGCACCGCTACGGCGCGGTGTTCGAGTTCCGCGATCGGACTCGCGGCGTTACGCAGGTCGCACACCTCGACCGCGTCGTACGGCTCACCGTAAAACTGGGTGATGGCATTTGCGTCGAACCGATAGCGCAGCCGCAACACGTCGTGGTGCTCCACGAGGGCACGGCACAAGCGCCGTACCGCTGTGGCGTCGAGGCGATCCACGAACCGCAGCATGACCGACTGGTTGTAATGGGCCCGGTCGTGTGTGTGTGTCTGGAAGAACCAGCGCTGAATCGGGGTGAGAGGGACGTCACCTGCGACCGGTGCCCGGCGACGGACGGCGGTGGCCGGCTCCATCCGCCCGGCCAGCGCGTCAATCCGCGGCGCCTCGAACACATCACGGACCCGCAGGGTCCATCCCATGCGAGCGAGGCGGTTCACCAGCTGAATGGCCTTGATCGAATCGCCGCCGATGAAGAAGAAGTTGTCGGAGGTGTTGATGCGTGTTCTGCCGAGGACCGACTCGAGCACCTGCACAAGCCGCATGTCCCGGCCATCCAGTGGCGTGAGGGGAGGAAGCACGCTGAGATCGGCCGGGACAGCGGGGACAGGCGCCATCAGGTCTGTCGCACCCGCCTCGATTGGTTCTCCGATCTCCAGACGGTTGATGGCCGCAGCCGGGCTCAAGACGACGCTCTCAATCAGTCGAAGCAGGTGCGTTGTCATTCGCGCGATCCGCTCCGCGCGGAACAGGTCCGTGCGGTATTCCACCTCGAGGTCGATGCCCTGTTCCGACTCGGCGAACGCAAAGGTCAGATCAAATTTGCTGACCCCGGAGTCCAGAGACAGTTCCTGAACCGTGAGGCCCGAGGTCGGCAGCGGCGCGTCCGAGTCGTTGTCGTAGGTCACCATCACGTCGAACAGGGGCGACCGGCTGAGATCGCGGTCGACGCCGAGCTCCTCGACCAACTTGTCGAACGGATACAGCTGGTGCGTGTAGGCCTCTTCCGCCGTATGTTTCACGCGATTCAGGAACGCGTCAAATGATTCGTCGCCGCGCACCTCGTCGCGCAGGACCAGCGTGTTGACGTAGAACCCAATCTGTTCCGCGAGGTCCACCTGCATCCGACCTGCGATCGGTGACCCGATACGAACATCCGACTGGCCGGTGTAGCGGAACAACAGCGCCTTCACGATCGCGGTCAGCGTCATGAACGGACTGGCCGCGTGGGCGGCACCCAGGGCGCGCAGCTTCGCGCGCGTCAGCGCGTCGATGTGTCCGTGGTGATGCCGGCCTCGATAGGAGGGCACAGGCGGCCGCGTGAAGTCCGTGGGCAACGCAAGGACGGGCCACGGGCCGGCCAGCTTCGTCAGCCAGTACTGCCGGTGCGCCTCCATCGTGTGTGAGGTCAGCAGACGACGCTGCCACGCTGCGTAGTCCCTGTACTGAATTGGCAGGGGCGCACGCGCGACGTCGGCACCCCTACGGGCGCTCTCGTAATGCCCGATCAGATCCGCCAGCAGCACCCGCATCGACCATGCATCCGTGACGATGTGGTGCATGGTCACGGCCAGTATTGCGCGCGCGTCTTCGAGCTGGAACACGCTCACGCGGAGCAGCGGTCCGCGCCCGAGGTCGAACGGCGTGGCCGCCTGTCTGGCGGCCAGCGTCTCGAGTCGCTGCGTCTGATCGATCTCGTCCCGGAGGTCCACATACTCGATCGGCAACTGCAGGAGCGGCAGCACCCGCTGCCGCGGTTCGTCATCGACCTCCACGAATATCGTCCGCAGTGATTCATGGCGCGCGACGACCGCATCAAACGCCGTTCCCAGCGCGTCGAGGTCCAGGGGGCCGCGCAGGTCGAACGCGGACGAGACGTTGTAGGCGGGCGAGTCCTCCTCGATGCGGTCGATGAGCCAGAGCCGCCGCTGCCCGTGCGAGACCGCGTAGTCGGTGGCGCCAGGCACCGGTGCTATACGCGTCGCCGCAGTCGAAGTCCTTGAGGTGAGGATGCCCGCCAGCGCACCGATGGTGGGGTGGGACAAAATCTCGCCAATCGAGACCTCGAGGCCCAGCGCCTGGTGGACCCCCTGCATGATCGTCATCGCGCGCAGGCTGTGTCCGCCGAGCTCGAAGAAGTCCTCGTCCACGCCGATGTGATCCAGTCGGAACACACGCTCCCAGATCGTGGCCACCACCCGTTCGTGGGTGGTGCGCGGAGGCAGGTAGGGCCTGCGACTCTGCGCGACTGGCGATGGGTCCGGCAATCGCGCACGATCGATCTTTCCGTTGGCGGTGAGCGGCACCTCGGCAATTGCCATGAACACGGCCGGCACCATGTAGTGGGGCAACGTCTGGTTGAGCGCCTGCCGCAGGGCTACCTGGTCGACGACGTCGTCGCTCACGACGTATGCCACAAGTTGCCCGGCGTTGGCGACCACCACCGCCTCACGCACACTGGAGCAGTGCCGCAGGGCCGCTTCCACCTCCCCAGGCTCAATGCGGTAGCCACGAATCTTCACCTGGCTGTCGAGACGGCCGAAACACTCCAGCTCGCCGTCCGGCAGCCAGCGCGCAATATCGCCGGTGCGATAGATCCGATCACCAGGCACGAAGGGGTTCGGCAGAAAGCGTTCGGCCTCCAGCTCGGGTCGGCCGAGATAGCCGCGCGCCACGCCCTCGCCACCGATGCAGAGCTCGCCGCGCACACCAATCGGCACCGGCTGCTGGTCATCGTCGAGCACGTACGCGCGCATGTTGGCAATGGGCCGGCCGATGACAACGGCCGCGCCGGGCGCGACTTCCGTCACGATACAGCCGACGGTGGCTTCGGTCGGGCCGTACTCGTTGATCACGCGGATGCGCGGGTCGATGCGGTGAAGGACCGCCACCTGCTCGGGCGTCAGCGCTTCGCCGCCGACAATGGCGAGCCGGACATCGGTGGCCGTCAGCGCGAACGCGTCAAGGATGCGCAGATGCGACGGCGTGAGTTTGATCGAATCGATCGTCGAGCCGGGCTCGAACTGCCGGCGCAGCACGTCGTCGATCATCGCGTCCTGCGGGTACACCACAAGGACACGCCCCCTGAGCAGCGGGCAGAAGAGGCTCGGCACGGTCAGATCAAACGAGAGCGGCGTGAACAGCCCCATCGTTCCCACAGTGGCCGTCGTCCAGTAATAGTCGATCGCCCATCGCAGGTAGTTGGACAGGCTGTGATGTTCGATTGCGCAGCCCTTGGGTGTGCCGGTGGAGCCGGACGTGTAGAGGATGTACGCCAGGTCGGACGGGCCGACGGTGACGGCAGGGGGCGTGGCCGCGCCCGCCCTGCTGCTATCGGCGACGACGATCTCGCACGCAAGCGCCGCAGCGGCCTTGGCCCGATGTGCGTCAATGAGCAGTCGGCCGATACCGGAGTCCTGCACGAGGAACGCCAGACGGTCCGGTGGCGCCGAGGTGTCAATTGGCACGTAGGCACACCCGGCCTTCAGGACGCCAAACACCGCCACCACCATCCAGGGGGAGCGGTCCATCCAGATGCCGACCGCCCGCGAGC
Source organism: uncultured Solibacteraceae bacterium (assembly GCA_964423815.1). Lineage (GTDB taxonomy): Bacteria > Acidobacteriota > Vicinamibacteria > Vicinamibacterales > SCN-69-37 > SYFT01. The sequence continues at coordinate 17,428 of CAYRGW010000006.1, forward strand.
CATCCGTCGGAGCGGTGTCGATCAGGTGATGGGCCAACCGGTTCGCGTGCTCGTCCAGTTCGCGGTAGGTCAGGGTCTCGTCCCCGAACCGCACTGCTGTCGCTTCGGGTGTCCGTCGCACCTGCGCCTCGAAGAGTGCGTGCGCGCTGCTGAAGGGTGTCGCAGCGGTCTCCGTGCGATTCCACTCGACCAGCAGACGGTCGCGCTGGCCGGCCGGCACGCGGTCGATACTGCGGACAGATGTGGAGAGGTCCTTGAAGTGCTCCAGCGTGGCCGCAATCACGGACATGAGTCCGTCGGCGACGCGGGGATCGATGACTGACGGGTCGAAGTCGATCACGACCCGACCTTCGTCAAGGTCGTCGAGGATGAAGTGCACCGGCGCCCGAGTGCCGGGCGCGCCGCCGTGGATGCCCGTGCTGGAGAGACTGACGTCCGCGAGTTCGAACAAATCGATACCGCGTTCCTGGGCACACAGGGTGTGGATGGGATAGTCCTGGAACGCGTAGCTTTCCTCGACGATGTGTGCCGCGTGCTGAAGGAACTGGCGCAGGGTGGCGTCGCCCGCGGCGGTGACAACCAGCGGCACATCGCGTTCGTCGTTGAGCACGCCCTCGGCGTCGTCTGTCAGCAGCGGTGTGCGCAGAAGGACGCGTGAGTGATTGGTGTACCGCGCGAGCCCGAGCGCGATGCCGGCCGTGCACACCGTGAAGCGCCCGAGGCTGTCGTTGGCGATCGCCCGCAGGGAAGCCGCGGCGGACGGCGTCAGGGTGAGTATCAGCGACTGCCGTGGGCGTTCGACGCCGGTGGGGGCCACAAGCGCGGTGGTCAGGTCGCCCGGATCGTCCAGTTGCCGGCGCCAGAAGGCCGTGACGTCGCGGTAGGCCTCACTCGTCGCGAGAAGTGTGTAGTCGCTCGCCTTCATCGCTCCGGTTCAGCGATTCAGTTTCGACAGCAGGGCGTCGAGCGACTTCTGGTCCAGGCCGGCCGCCGGGAAGTCCGACGGCGTGTATTGCCTGGTGGTTGCGGCACGGCAGTGATCAACCAGCTGACGAAGCGTGCGCTCATAACCGGACGCGAGACCGTCGATGGTCTCCCGGCGATGGATCGCTTCGCTGAACGTCCATGAGACGGTCAGGCAGCCGCCGGTGACCATCGCGTTGACCTCCAGCAGGTGCGGCCGGGCCGCGCGTGGGCTGATATCGCCACCGGTCGGACCGTCCATCAGTGTCCACGGCAGGTCGGGCGTCAGCACCTTGCCGGCCTGACCGAAGTAGTTGAAGAGCACTTCTGGCGCTGCGCGGTGTTTCAGCGCGTCGACGACCTGTGCGTCCCCGGAGAGATAACGCAGCACACCGTATCCGGCGCCGCGGTGCGGCACGGCGCGGAGCTGTTCCTTGACGGCCTTGATCGCGTCTCCGGGGCCCGCGCCGGCAGCGATGCGCAGATCCACGGGGAACTGCGACGTGAACCACCCGACGGTGCGCGACGTGTCGGCATCGTCGATGAGCTCCTCGCGACCATGGCCTTCGAGGTCGACCAGGAGACGGTCACTGCCGGTCCACGACTGGAACGTCATCGCCAGTCCTGCGAGCAGGACGTCGTTGATTTCGGTCGTATAGGTCCGCGGCACGTCCTGCAGGAGCGCGGTGGTGGTCTCCGCGTCGAGTGAGCGGATGATCTCGCGCGCGGATGCGACCGTGTTGATGCCCGCCGCGCGCGGATGGTCGGTCGGCAGCGGCGACGCGTCGTCGCCACCGGGGGCGAGCCAGTAACTGCGGTCGATGTCCGGGGCCACAGCTGCGAGCTGAGTGACCCATGTCCGGAACGACGTCGTCTTGGCGGGCAGGCGCACGACATCGCCGCGGCTCGCCTGGGTGTACGCCGTGGCGAAGTCGCCCACGATGAGGCGCCATGAGACGCCGTCCACCACCAGGTGGTGCGCGATGAAGAGCAGGCGCCATGGTTGTCCGCCACCAAGCTGGAGGAGTCGGACCTGGAACAGTGGACCGGTCGAGAGGTCGAAGCCGCGCTGACAGGTCGCAATGGCGTCGCGGAGGCTGTCGTCCAGGCGATCGGCGGGCACGTCCCGCAGGTCCACAACCTCGAACGGCGACACGGATGTGATGGGCGCGTACTCGGCTGTCCATCGCCCGTCCCGCTCGGCAAATCGGAGGCGCAGGGCATCGTGGTGCGTCAGCACCGCCAGCGCGGCCACACCGGCCGCGTGCACATCGAAGCTCGGTGTCACAGCGGTGCCGCCGGCAGGCACGGCGTCCACCAGGCAGACCGATTGGTTGAACTGGTGGGCGTCGGCGAAACGTTGTTCGAAGAACCACGCTTGCATGGGCGCCAGCGGCGTCGGCCCTTCAATCGCGCCCTGTTCCGCCACCGCCGATGCTGACGGCTGCGCCGACACCGCCACCTCCGCGAGGGTGGCCACCGTCTGATGATCGAACAGCTGGTTCGGCGCCAGCTTCAGGCCGGCTTCCCGGGCGCGAGAGACGATCTGGATGATCAGAATGGAGTCACCGCCCAGATCGAACAGGTTGTCGTGGATGCCGACGCGGGCAACACCGAGCACGTCCTGCCAGATCCCCGCGAGGGTCTCCTGGACGGGGGTCTGCGGCAGACCTGCCGATGGGTCAGTGGCGGG
>CAYRGW010000006.1:20093-82710 GCA_964423815.1 uncultured Solibacteraceae bacterium
GGATTCGACGATCGCGGCAAGCGCCTTGCGATCGATCTTGCCGTTGGCGGTGAGCGGCATCTGATCGAGGACCACAAATGTCGACGGCATCATGAACGCCGGCAGCCGCGCCTTGAGCAGCGATTTGAGATCCGTGATGTCGATGGCACCGGTGCCCGTCACGTACGCCACAAGCCGACGATGCCCGGCTTCGTCTTCGCGCGCGATGACTGCCGACTCCCGCACCGACGGGTGCTGGTCGAGCACGGATTCGATCTCGCCGAGTTCGACCCGGTAGCCGCGGATCTTGACCTGGTTGTCCTTGCGGCCAATCAGTTCGAGATTACCGTCGGGCAGCCAGACGCCGAGGTCGCCTGTGCAGTACAGCCGTTCGCCGTCCGCAAACGGGTTGGCCACGAATTTTTCGGCTGTGAGGTCGTCGCGATTCAGATACCCGCGCGCCAGCCCCGCGCCGCCGATGCAAATCTCGCCGACGACACCCTCGGGAACAGCACGACGGCGTTCGTCGAGCAGGTAGATCGTGGTTCCTGTAATCGGCTTGCCGATGGGAATACGAGAGCCGTACCGGCGCGACGGGTCCACCTGATAGTGCGTCACACAGACGGAGGTCTCGGTCGGGCCGTACGAGTTGTAATACGCGGCCGTCCGTGCGAGCCGCAATGCGTCCTCGACACGGCAGTGATCGCCGGCACTGACGTAGCGGCGGACCGAGCCGAGCCGGTCCGCGTCGAGTGTGCCCGCATACACGGGCGGCATCGTGAGCGAGGTCACCTGCTGGGTTTCAATGTATGCCGCGAGCTGCGCAGGATCGTCGATCGTGGCGCGGTCCACCATCACGAGGGTGGCGCCTGACAGGAGCGAGACAAAAACCTCAAACAACGACGAGTCAAAACTCAGCCCGTAGAACTGCAGCAGCCGGTCTGACGACTGCACATCAAACGCGCCGATATGGTGACGCGCCATCGTCACAAAGCCCCGGTGTTCCAGCAGGACGGCCTTGGGCTGCCCGGTCGAGCCGGACGTGTAGATGATGTAGGCGAGGTCGTCGGCCGTGCAGGCCGGCGCGAGATCGGTGTCGGCCGTCTCCAGCGTATCGAGCTGGAGATCGAGCGCAAACATCGGCGTCTCGTAGAGCGCCGTGAGCCGGTCGAAGTGTTCCGTGTGCACCAGCAGCACTTTGACGCCGGCGTCGGCGACCATGAACTGCAGGCGTTCTTCCGGATAGTCGGGATCGATCGGCAGGTAGACTCCGCCTGCCTTCAACACGCCGAGCAGGCCGGTGACCGTGGACGGGGCTCTGTGCGTCAGCACACCAATGACGTCGCCGGGCTGAATGCCGTACTCCTGCTGGAGGAACCGCGCGAGCTGGTTGGATTGGCGGTTCAGCGTGTCGTACGTGAGTGCGGTGTCGTGGAACTGGATAGCAATCTGTTCCCCCGCACGCGCGGCCTGCTCCTGAAACAGCTCATGAATCGTGTGGTCTGTCCCGGCTGTGCCGGACGTCGTGTTGTAGGCACCGAGCACACGGGCGCGCTCCTCGTCGCCCATCACGTCGATGGCATCGAGCACCGTCGAGCGGTCGCGAAATCCCTCAAGCACGAGGCCAAGGTGCCGCGCAAAGGTCGCCAGGTACTCCCGCGAGAAGGCCGGCGTTCGTCCTGTCAGCCGGACGGCCAGCGCGGGGGATCTGGAGATGCTGATTTCCAGGTCGTGGTTGCCGGCCCCTGAGACGGCGTCGAGCAACCCGGGAAAGGACACGCGCACATTTGTCGTCGGTCGCGGTCGTTTTAATCGCAGCTCCGAGAACTGGGCGATCGGAAACGCCTGGAACGAGTAGCTGCCGCCCACACGCGCGCTGACCTGTGTCAGATAGTCGCGCACCGATGTGGTCCCATCCACGGTGGTGATGAGCGGGATGAATTCCAGGTCCGTACTGCCGCCCTCGCCCTTCAAGGGGGGGGAGTCGATCGCGACGACGGGAGTCTGTGTGGACGTGTGCAGCAGGAACGACACGGCGCCGATGACGACGACGAGCGCGCCGAGGTCCTGGCCGCGGCCGAGGTCATCAATGAGGGCGGCCGTGGCCGGCGACAGCGCGCAGTCTTCCTCGATGGTGTGTGCCGGGTCGACCGCAGGCGACAGCCACGGTTGGCGGATGTGAAAATCGCCGGAGACAGCGCCGAGCGCCGACGTCCAGAAGGCAATGTGTTCGTCGTGCGCCCCGTCGGTCAGTAGCGTGTGTGGTAGTGCCATGCAGGAGCTATAACCCGAGATCGATGGTGATGGTCCGCCCGGCGGGGACGCGGCCGGTTGCGGCGAGCGGAACTGCCTTCACTGCCGTGTCCGGGGTGGTGACCACCGCGGACATGATCGTCAGCAGGTCCTTCGACAGCCGGTCGATCCGATCCGCGCTGAACCGCGCTCCATTGTAAACGACCTGTAACACGAGCGCGCCCTCATTCCGGTGTGCCACGACCCAGAGATCGGTGGCGGCCTCTGGATCCTCGAACGACTCTTCATCACGCGTCAGCTCTGTCAGGCGCACGTGGCGCGAGGTCTCGCGCACCTGCACGTCATGCTGGTTCTGCAGGGTGAAACCGACGTCGAACACGGGGTTGCGGCCGGGTACACGTTTCAGTCGCAGATCCTGCACGATGAGATCGAACGGATAGCGCTGGTGGGCAAACGCGTCGAGGGCCGTGTCGCGCACCTGGTGGAGCACCGAGGTCAACGTGTCGTCGCCGGTCACACGATCCCTGAGCGCGAGGATGTTGAGGTACGGGCCGATTTGTGGCTCAAGCTCGGGCTGCATCCGGGCGGACACCGGTGTGCCGACGCAGATGTCGTGCTGGGCGGTGTGCCGGTAGAGCAGCACCTTCAGACAGGACAACATCGCCATGAAGAGTGTGGCACCGTGCTGGCGCGCCGTTGAGGTCAACTGATCGGCGAGCTGGCGATCGACGACCACCGTGCTGACTGTCCGGATGTAGGTGCCGGGCGCGCTGGTGATATCGGCCGGCAGCGCCAGCGCCGGAACGCCCTCAAGTCTGGTGCGCCAGTATTCCCGCATTGCCGCGAACTCAGGCCCTTCGGCAATCTGGTGCTCCCAGGCGGCGTAGTCGCGGTACTGAATCGGCAGCGGGGACAAGGGGTTGCCGCCACCGGAGGCAAACGAGTCGTACAACGTTGTGAGGTCGTTGAGCAGGACGTCCACCGACCACCCGTCGGTGATCGTGTGATGCATGCTGCACACGCAGATGTGCCGGTCTGGACCAACCGTGACGACCTGTGCGCGGAAGAGGGGACCACTCGCGAGGTCCATACGGGCCGAGGCCTGCTGCTGCTCGATGAGCCGGAGGGACCCTTCCAGATCCGACGCATCGGCCAGCACCGTTTCACCGAGAACAAACCCGGACGCCTCAGGGGGCAGGACACGCTGTCGGGCCTCGTCGTTGACGTCAATGAAGACCGTGCGCAGAATTTCGTGGCGTGCGACCAGCGCCTGGAACGCCTGGCGCAGCGCGTCGAGATCAAGCGCGCCCTCAATCAGGAATGACGCGGGATGGCTGTTGCCACGATCCGCATCGGCGAGCTGATCCTGAATCCAGAAGCGGCGCTGGGCGTGGGAGAGCGCGTAGTCGGACTGGGGCGGAACAGGCGTGACGGGCGGAAGGGCCTGACCGGTGATCCGGCCAATCGTCTCGGCAAGTGCCCGCACCGTCGGGTGCGCGAACATCTCCTTGATGCCGATGCGCGTCTTCAGCCGCTGGTTGATGCGCGACACCACCTGGCTGGCCGACAGCGAGTTGCCGCCGAGCGTGAAGAAATCATCCAGCGCCCCGACCGGCGCCTGATGGAGCACGTCCTCCCAGATCGCCGCGATGTCGGACTCACGGCCACGCGCAGGCGTGACGTGTGCGACGTCACTTGCCGCGCTCCCCGCGCCGGGCAACTGGCGGCGATCCACCTTGCCGTTGGGCAGGAGTGGAAGGGTGTCGAGCGCAACAATGACCGGCGGCACCATGTAGTCGGGCAGCGCGCGGCCCAGATGCACCTTGATGTCTGCGGCCAGGTGCGCCGGGCGGTCGGCGGTGGCGACGTAGGCGACCAGCCGCGTGTCTCCCGACGGGGCGTGCTCGGCCACCACCACGGCGCCGGTGACGCCCGGATACTCCAGCAGGCGTGTCTCGATCTCGCCCAGTTCGATACGGAACCCGCGGATCTTCACCTGGTCGTCGACACGGCCGAGGTACTCGATGTTGCCGTCCGGTCGGAATCGCGCGAGATCTCCGGTCCGGTACAGACGCCAGGGATCGCCGCGGAACGGATCCGGGAGAAACCGCTCGCGTGTGAGGTCGGGCCGCTTGAGGTACCCGCGACCCACGCCGGTCCCGCCGATGTACAGCTCCCCCGTGACCCCAACCGGCACCGGCTCCCCGCGGGGATCGAGCAGGTAGATCTGGGTATTCGCGATGGGTTTCCCAATCGGCACGGTGGAGCCCATCGTGGCCAGGTCGCACGGCCACGCGGTGACGTCCACTGCGGCTTCCGTCGGGCCGTAGAGGTTGTGCAACGGCACCTCGATCGCGGCCGCCGCGCGACGGACCAACTCCGGCGACAGCGCCTCGCCGCTGCAGATGATGCGTTTCAGCGACGAGCACCGGTGCAGGTCCGGCTCCTCGAGGAAGGCGTTCAACATCGACGGCACGAAGTGAATCGTCGTGATGCCCGCAGCGTCAATGAGGTCCACGAGGTACCGCGGGTCACGGTGTCCGCCCGGCACGGCCATGACGATACGCGCGCCGGTCATGAGGGGCCAGAGCAGCTCCCACACCGAGACGTCAAAACTGAAGGGCGTCTTCTGGAGGACACGGTCGTCAGGCGTGAGGCCGTAGGTGTCCTGCATCCACAGCAGGCGGTTGGTAATGGCGCGGTGGATATTGAGCGCGCCTTTGGGCCGGCCGGTCGAACCCGACGTGTAAATCATGTACGCGAGGTGGTCGCCCGACACGAGAGGCTCCGGATTGCTGGTCGGCATGCCCTCGACGCGCGCCCAGTCGGTGTCCAGGTGCAGACGCTCACCGCGGCAGGCCCGGAGCCGATCGTCCCAGCGCTGCTGGGTCAGCACCATCGGCACGTCCGCGTCGTTGACCATGAACGTGACCCGGTCATCCGGATAGTCCGGGTCGATCGGCACGTAGGCGCCGCCGGCCTTGAGCACACCGAGGATCGCCGTCATCATTTCGACCGACCGCTCGCAGCAGATGCCAACGAGCACATCAGGTCCGATGCCACGCGAGCGGAGCCAGTGGGCGAGCTGATTCGCCCGCGCGTTGAGGGCGGCGTACGTGACCGCCCGCCCCTCGAACTGGAGCGCGACGGCGTCGGGGCGGCGGGCCGCCCATTCTTCAAATTGCGAGTGGACGCATACGTCGGGATACACGATGGCCGTGTTGTTCCACTCGACGACCAGCTGGTCGCGCTGCGCCGTGGTGAGGAGCGGGAGCGCACGCGCCCGGGCGGAGGGCGACTCGACCACCGCGCGCAACAACGTGTTGAAGCTCTCCATCAGGCGCCGCACCGTGGACTCGTCGAACAGGTCCACGTTGAAGTCCGTGTCCACTACGAGTGTGGTGCCGCCCTCGGTGACGTTGACGAAGAGATCAAACGGCGTGAAGCTGACCGCCTGCGGCAGCAGGTGGGTGGTCAGGCCTTCGAACGATGGCAGGGTCGACACCGGCTCGAGGTTGAACACTGCGGAGATCAACGGGAACGTGCCGGCGTTGCGGGGAAGCCGCAGCTTCTGCAGCAGATCGGAGAACGGCAGATCCTGGTGATCAAAGACGTCGAGCAGGCGACCCCTCGTTGCACGAAGGAGCTCGGCAAACGTCGGGTCGTCGCCCAGTCGGCTGCGCACAGGCACGAGGTGTGTGCAGTACCCGGCCATGTCCATGCTGCCCGGGAACGGTCGGCCACTGACCGATGTGCCGACAATGATGTCGTTCTGCCCGGCAAAACGATGCAGCAGCAGCGAAAACGCCGCCAGCAGCGTCATGTTGAGCGTGCAGCCATGTTCGCGGCTGACACGTTTGATGGCCTGCAGCGTCCCGGCGTCCACTTCGGTGGTGACGCGACCGCCGGTGTACGTCTTGACCCGTGGGCGGACGCGATCGAGCGGCAGGTCGAGTTGCGGCACGCCGTCGGCGAACTGATCGAGCCAGAACGTCTCGTGCGCCTGCATTTCCGCGGAGTGACGATGCTGGTCACGGAGCGCCACGTATTCGCGAAACTGCATCGGCGCCGGCGTGGTCGCGCCCGGTTCGTTGTAGAACGTCGCCAGGTCCTTCAGCACCACGCCCATCGTCATCCCGTCGGCAAGGATGTGATGCGCGGTGAGCATGAGGACGTGCCGGTCTGGTGTGAGCCGCACGAGCTGCGGGCGGAAGACCGGACCCTGCACGAGGTCGATCGGCTGACGGCTGACGTCCTCGCGCCACCGGGCGTACGCGCGTGCGCGTTTTTTCGCTGACTCGCCCGACAGGTCCGTCACGGGAACAGTGATGGGGGAGGGCGCGTGCACGATCTGATGGTCGCCGTCAGGCGCGATGGTCGTGCGGAGGGCGGAGTGCCGGTCCACCACGCGCTGGAGTGCGGCGTGGAGGCGATCGGTGTCGAGCGCCCCCTGCAGCTCCAGCGTGGTGCTGATGTTGTAGGCGATCGAACTGGTCTCCTCGATCTGCGTGAGGAGCCACAGTTGGCGTTGCGCGTCGCTCAGCGGCGCGGTGTCAGTGGTGTCCGTCCTGTGGGTGTGTGACGGGCCCGCCCCGGACGGGGAGGACGAGCCCGAGTGCGGCCGAGGCGCAAATCCGCCACGACGGAGATCGTCGACGCTCTCCTGCACGACCTCGATGAACCGGTGCACATCGGCGTCCGAGTGCGCGGTCGACAGGAAACAGCTTCGCCACTCCCAGATATAAATGCCCTTTTCGAGCATGTGGTAGAAGAGCAGGTCCAGGTTGCTGGAGAACTCGAAGCGGAAAAGCGACGAGAAGTGTGTCGCCTCGATGGGAACGGCTTCCTTCGTGAAGTAGTCGTTGAGCGTACGGACCATCTGGTCGGTGCGATCGTTCAGGCCCTGCTGGAGTGATGGGCCCTGCTCTTTCAGGTGGCGCAGAGTGGCGCGGGCGGCAGCCATCGAGAGCGGGTGTTGGCAGAACGTGCCGCCGAAAGCCGTGCGGTCGGCCGCGGGAAACGAGCCGTCGCCGTATTGCCACATGCCGCCGTCCACGCCGTCCATGAACTCGGCCGACCCGGCGACCAGGCCGATGGGCATGCCGCCGCCGACGATCTTGCCGTAGGTGGCGAGGTCGGCCTTGACGCCGAAGTACGCCTGCGCGCCGCCCTGATGCGCGCGGAAGCCGGTGATCATCTCGTCGAAGATCAGCGCGGCGCCGGCGTCAGTGGTGATTGATCGCAACTCGTGCAGGAACGCGCGTGGCTGCTGTTTGAGATGGCGGCTCTGCACCGGCTCCACCATCACGGCCGCGAGTTCATGGCCACGCTTGCGGAGGATGTCGAGGGCTTCGTCGCTGCCGTACTCAAGGACAAGAATGTCGGACGCAATCGCGCCGGGCACGCCCGGGGCCATGGGCACACTCAGCAACTCGCCGGCGGTGTTCTGCGCGCGCGCCAGGGTCGTGTCGGCGTGGCCATGGTAGGCGTTGGTAAAAATCGCAATCTTGTCGCGGCCGGTCTTGGCCCGCGCGAGTCGCACGGCCGCCATCACGGCCTCGGTGCCTGAGTTGCTGAAGGCCACACGATCGAGTCCGGTGAGTTCGGTGAAGAGGGCGGCGACCTCACCCACCAGGTCCGCGCGCGCGCCCAGTTCGACGGCGCGCTCGAGATCCTCCCGGAGTGCCTGCTGGATGAACGCCGGCTTGTGGCCGAACAGATGTACGCCGAAGCCCATCGTAAAGTCGATGTATTCGTTGCCGTCGATATCCCAGGTGCGGGACCCGTCGGTGCGCGCCCCCCAGATGGGATACAGCATCTCCTTGGTCGACAAACGGAAGCCGACCGTGGCGCGGCTGTCAGCGAGCACGGAGCGATACTGCTGCGTCCGCGCCTTCGACTGCGGTGTGCGCGCGGTGTACCGGGTGATCAGCGATTCGAGGTGCGCGTGTTGTGTCTCGCTGAGGCCGCGCGCCCGAATCTCTGCGGGGTTACCCCACGGCATGGGCGGTGCGACGGGCCCATCGGCCTTCTGTGCGCGCGGAGCCGGTGCCACCACGGGGGCCGGTGCGCTGGGCCTGGTGGCCGCAGGCGCCTCGACCTGGCCCAGGGCCAGGCGCATGATTTCGGTCTGCTGCGCCATGAACTGCGCCATGAACCGGTTCTGCTCGATGAGAATCCGTTCAAAGGGCGTTGAACCGGCGGCGAGGGGCTCGCTTGTTGTGTGAAGTGCCGGCGCGTGTATCGCCACAGCCGTCACAGGCGCGGCTGCGGGCACCGGAGCGCCCACCGCCTCCGGGGGCAGGGCCGAGTCGATAAAACCGGCGAGCGCGTCGATCGTCGACAGGTCCTCGAAGAACCGGCGGATCGCGAGTTTCAGTCCGTATTCCTTTTCGACCAGGCCGATGGCGTCCACCATCACGAGCGAGTCGGCGCCCATCTCAAGGAACGGCAGGTAGATGTTGATCTCCGACTCGGGCGCCTGCAGCAGTTCTGCGATGTACTTCCGCAGGACGCCCAGGACGGCATCCCGCCGGGCGGGCGCGCCTCCGGAGGTGGGTGTAGGGGTGTCAGTGTCGGGCATGGTGGTGTGTGGTTCGGGAATCCAGAACGGCGTTCGTTGGAATGGATAGGTCGGCAGCGCCACGCGGCGCCGCGGGTACGACGAGTCGACGGCCTGCCAGTCGATGGTGAGGCCGCGTTGATAAACCGCCGCGACGCGCTCGAGCAGCCGGCGCCGCTCGTCGCCGCTGAGCGACCGTGCGGCCGTCGCCAGGACGTCCGCGTACTCGCGCGTGTCCTGCTCCGAGATCGACGCGCCGTGTGGCTCCGCCTCCGGCGGGGCGGGCGCACTCGCCAGTCGCGTGTGGATCGCGTCAAGCTGCGCGACAGCCTCTTCGACCGATGCGGCGACGACGGCGATGCGCTGGCGATGATGCACGCGGCCGGTGGCCGCCGAATAACAGATGTCGCCGAAATCCGCGGACGGGTTCGCCGCGAGGTGGTCACGATACCGCGCGACGAGCGCCAGCAAGGCGTCATGCCGCTTGGCCGACAGCACCAGCACGTGAGGCGCGTCGTCAGCGCGCGCGGCCTCCGGGGCCGGCGCGCACGGCGCCTCTTCAAGGACCACGTGGGCGTTTGTGCCGCTCGCGCCAAACGCACTGACCCCGGCGCGCCTCGGTCGCGTCCCCTGCGGCCAGGGCGTGCGCGTCTGCGGCACACACACGGGCAACGTGTCCCAGTCAATCAGCGGATTGGGATCGTGGCAATGCAGGTGCGGCGGAATCTCTCCGTGCTCCAGCGCGAGGACGGTCTTGATCAAGGCGGCAATCCCCGCCGCCGCTTCCGCGTGCCCGATGTTGGTCTTGACCGATCCGAGATAGAGCGGGTGCGACGCGTCGCGCCCGTGTCCAAGCACTGCGGCCGCGGCGTTCACCTCGATGGGATCCCCCAGCGGCGTACCCGTACCGTGGGCTTCCAGGTAGTCGATCTCCGCCGGCGGAATGTCGCCGAGTGCCTGCCGAATCACCGCCTGCTGCGCGGGTCCATTCGGCACGGTGAACCCACTGCTGGCACCGTCCTGATTCACGGCCGATCCACGAATGACCGCCCGGATCGGGTCGCCGTCCGCCACGGCGTCCGAGAGCCGCTTCAGGACAACCAGACCACAACCCTCGCTCCGGACGAACCCGTTCGCCCCGCGATCGAATGTGTGGCAGCGCCCGTCAGGGGAGAGCGCGCGCGTCCGGGACACGGCCACGGTGTTCTCAGGCGCCAGTACCAGATTGACGCCGCCGGCCAGCGCCGTGCGGCACTCACCAGTCCGCAGACTGGCACACGCTTGATGGACCGCGACGAGTGACGACGAACAGGCCGTGTCGATCGCCAGAGCGGGTCCCTGGAAGCCGAACAGGTAGGACAGCCGTCCCGCAGCCGCGTTCGCGGGGTTGCCCGTGAAGAAGAACGCATCAAGCCCACGGCCGCCGCCCTCACGCATCAACAGCTGCGCGTAGTCGTTGGTCGTCAGTCCGATGAAGACGCCGGTGGCCGTGCCGGCGAGTGTATCCGCGGCGATGCCGGCGTCTTCCAGGGCCTCCCAGGCGACTTCAAGCAACAGGCGCTGCTGCGGATCCAGGCTCTGCGCCTCGCGCGGAGAGATGCGGAAAAACCACGAGTCGAAACCACGCACGTCACGCAGGAACCCGCCATGGCGCGCGTACATCTTTCCCGACGCGTCAGGATCGGGGTCGTAGTACTGCTCGAGGTCCCAGCGATCCCGTGGCACCTCCGTGACCGCGTCCCGGCCATCGGCCAGCAGCTGCCAGTACGAGTCGGGGGACTCCACGCCGCCGGGGAAGCGGCACGACAGGCCCACGATGGCGATGGGCTCGGTGCGCGCACGCTCCGCCGCATCCACCCGCGCCTGCAGGCGATCAATCGCCTCCAGGGCACGCTTGACGGTCGAACGTCCGGCGTCCGGGGCACCGGCCCCAGCGGCCTTTGTCACCCGCGCCTCGCGACGGTGCGTTTCGGCGGGGCGGTCTTCGCAGCAAAGAAGATCAACGCGGACGTGACCAACGGCGTGACGATGATCGACAGGAAAAAGAAGCCCCAGAACCCGATCCGCCGGTGCCGGCCGAAGAAGCCGGCGACCCCGCAGAGGAGCAGATACAGGAAGCTGAGGTTCAGCAAGATCGGCAGTGGCATGGTCAAGACCTCTCTAGTTGCCGCCGCCCGGTCCTGTGTTCAGGATCACGGGCAACTGGTCGCCGCCGGGGCCGATGACGACGATTTTTGCATTGGGTGACTTGGCGAGCGCTTCGGTGGCTTCGATACCGCGCCATCGCAGGATTGAGATGCCGGAAGACCGCTCGAACTCCCGGATGCCCCCGGCCTCAATCGCCTTGCGCTGCGCTTCGCTGCGTTCACGGCTCAAGCGGAATTCGTAGGCCAGCGCGGCTTGTTCGTCCACCAGTTTCTGGTTGATCGCGCCTTCGAGCTCAGGCGTGAGCCGCAGTTCCTCGATGATCACCGTCTGAATCACGACGTAGCGGTTCGTCAACTGCGCGGCCAGCGACTGGAAGGTCTCGTCGATCAGGCCGAGCTCACTCCGGGAGTAGATCGTTTCCGGTCGGTAATTGCCAATCACCTCGCGGAGTGCGCTCACGATCTCCGGCCGGACCAGTGTCTCGATGTAGCCCGGGCCGTACGTCTTGTGCAGGTACGGCAGTTTCTGCAGGTCGGGCCGGAAGCGGACCGAGTAGGACACCGAGATGGGCAGCCCGTTCGACGACAGCACCACCACCTTGCCCCGCACTTCCTGGACGCGCACGTCATAGATGTACAGGCGGTCCCACGGCGAGATGACGCGCAGACCTTCCTCGTAGTCGTAGTCCATGACCGTGCCCCCGCCGAACATCGACCAGCGCACGCCGCGTTCGCCGGACTTGATGGCGTAGAGGATGCGGCTGGGCAGCGCCACAATGATGAACGCGACCACGAGGAGGCCGATACCCAGATAGATCCCCGATCGTTTGAGCCACTTGCTCACCGATCGCGGAAGCCATGACGACTCCTCGATGTCGAGATCCTCGTCGAGCCCGTCATCTGATTTACGGCTGAACATACGCCACCTTTCCGTGCTCCATCTTGATCACCGTGTCGGCGACGTGGAAGTACCGGTCGTCGTGCGTCGCCGCGATAATGGTCCTGCCTTCAGCCCGCAGACGCGGCAGCAATTGCTCGTAGAGGAACTGCCGGAACTCCGGGTCCTGGTCCGCGGCCAGCTCGTCAAACACCAGGAGCGGCCGGCGATCGAGCAGGCTCACCACCAGCGCCAGGCGTTTCCGTTGTCCAGTCGAGAGGTCCAGTGTTGACCAGCGATCGTTCACGACCTGTACTTTGTCGTCGAGCTGCATCTCCGTCAACAGGCTTGCGATGGCCTTCGGGTCGGTGCCCAGCAGGCCGTACAGCCGCTCAAAGAGGTGGAAATCCGAGAAAATCGCGGCGAAGAGCCCGCGATACGGCGGCAGGGCCTCCGGGGTCACCGGCACGCCGTCGATGATGAGCTGGCCACTGTCGGGCGCGTACAGGCCGGCCAGGACCTTCAGGAGGGTCGACTTGCCGCTCCCGTTGCCGCCGATGATGAAGATGATCTGCCCCGCCGTCACGGTGAAGGACAACGGGCCGATCGCAAACACCTCGCTGCCGTTGTGTTTGTAGGCGAAGCTGATGTTGTCCAGCGCGAGCGAGTCGAAACGTTCCGGCACCGGGAGCGGCGCCGGCGGGGCCTCCGGCGCGCCGCCCGGTGTAATCGGCTGGGTCTCATCCAGGGCCTGCTCAAGCGAGACGATGGCCCGCGTGGCCTCGTCACACATGACGAAGTAGGGGACCAGGCCGATGATCAGCCGCAGCGGGCCGATGATGAACAGGATCGCGGTCGTGATTTCAATGAGGACCTGGCCGTAGGTCGGAATCAGCTGCGGGAGGATGAACACCACCGACGCGATCAACACGTAGAACATCGACTGGGCCAGGATGGTGTTGCCGGTCGAGAGGTTCTCGGTCTTGATCCGGAGGTCGGTAATCTCCGCCGAACACCGTTCCAGATCGACCTTGAGGTCGCTGCGGCGTGTCGCGTTGAGTTTGGTTTCCTTGAACCCTTCAATGGCATCGGTCGTGTAGTTCAGGAACTCGACTTCCTTGCTCTTGGTCGCTTTCATCCACTTGCGCGAGAGCGACCGGCTCTGTTGCACGATGATGATGCCCACCGCGGCCGTCAGCACCGTCAGGAAGAAGGCCGGCACCGAGAGCCAGGCGATATAA
Source organism: uncultured Solibacteraceae bacterium (assembly GCA_964423815.1). Lineage (GTDB taxonomy): Bacteria > Acidobacteriota > Vicinamibacteria > Vicinamibacterales > SCN-69-37 > SYFT01. The sequence goes on from CAYRGW010000006.1 coordinate 33,153, forward strand.
AAGAACGCGAAAAAGACGACGATCGCGGCCTGCAGACCGCCGATGACGTTGCCGCCGGAGTCCGCGATGATGGTGGCTTCCTGCGTGATGGCGCTCAGGATCCGGTTCTTGCCGATCCGTTCCAGGACCGCGAGCTCCGAGGTCTGCACCTTGCCGGTGACGCGCAGGCGGATGCGGTGGACGACCTCGATCATCACGCGGCTCATTTCGCGCGAGCTGAACCGCAGGCAGATGATGTACAGCGCCATCGCGATGACAAACATCGCGAAGTACTGGATGCTCACCGGCTCGGCGCTGGCGCTGTGGGCCGCCTGGTTGATGATGGCGAGCAGCGCGGCATTGGCGAACCCGGACACCGCGGACGTGATGACGATCTTCCGGCGGACTCCAGCCGATTCCCGCCTGACGAGATCCAGAAACGTCGTCTTTGTGCGTGGAACTTGAGACAAGAGGGAGGAAGATATCACAGTGGACCGGGCCTCATGATTGCGGATATCTACGAGTTGTCGTCGTTGCAGGCGGGGATGTTGTTTCACCGCCTTTTCGCGCCCGATTCCACCGCCTATTTTGACCAGTTCAGCTGCCGGATTTCCGGAGACGTGGACCCCGGGCTCCTGCGCCGGGCGTGGCAGCAGCTCGTGGACCGGCACCCGGTGCTCCGGACCTCCTTCCATTGGGAGGGACTCGACAAGCCGGTCCAGGTGGTCCACGCCGAGGCGGCGCTGCCCTGGGATACGCAGGATTGGCGCGGTGTGTCCCCGGACGAGCAGGCCGCCCGCTGGACCGCGTACCTCGCCGCGGATCGGGCCCGCGGCTTCCAGCCCGACGTCGCGCCCCTGATGCGCGCGGCCATTGTCCGCCTCACCGAACGCGACTATTACTTCTGCTGGAGTCATCACCACCTCCTGCTTGACGGCTGGTGCCTGCAGCTGGTGTTGTCCGAGCTCTTTGAGCGGTACGACGCACTGACGCACGGGCGCGTGGCGGAGTTCGCGCCGGTGCGGCCGTACGGCGAGTACATCAAGTGGCTGCAGCGGCAGGATCAGGACGCGATTGTGGACCACTGGCGCACCACGTTGCGCGGGTTCAGCGCGGCGACGCCGTTGTTTGCCTCAGCCGGCACCGTCGTCACAGGTGCCGCGCAGGCCGACGCCGTGGTCGAGTTGCGACTCGACCAGCAGGTGAGCGACTCGCTGCGAACCCTGGCGTCAAGGCACCGCCTGACGCTGAACACGCTGGTGCAGGGCGCGTGGGCGTTGGTGCTCAGCCGATACAGCGGGAGCGACGACGTGGTGTTTGGCGTGACCGTGTCGGGCCGCCCGCCGGACGTGCCCGGCATCGAGACGATGCTCGGGGTCTTTATCAACACACTGCCGGCGCGAGTGCAGGTGCCGGGCGATGCCACGGCCGCGGCCTGGCTCGCCGGCGTCCAGGCGCAACAGGTCGCGCGCGAACCCTTCGCCGCCATCCCGCTGTCCGAGATTCAGAAACTCGCCGACCTTGAGCCTGGCGCGCCGCTTTTTGACACCAACGTCATTGTCATGAACTACCGGATGGACGAGGCGCTGGCCGGCGGCGCGGCGGGTCTGACGATCAGCGACCTGCGGATCGTCGATCAGACGGATATTCCCCTGACGCTCCAAGTCACGCCCGGCCGCCGGATCGCGCTGGAGATTCTGTACGACCGGTCGCGTTTCAACAACGCGGCCATGACGCGGATGCTGGGGCACGTCGCACATCTGCTGACGCAGTTCCTGGACGGCCTCGACCGGCCCCTCTCGGCCTTCGAGATCGTGACCGCTGCGGAGCGCGCGCAGATCCTGGACGAGTTCAACGCCACCGACGCGCCCCTCGACCCTCGCGCCACCGCCATCCACATGTGGGAAGCCCAGGTGGCGGCCACGCCCGAGGCGATCGCGCTGGAGTGCAACGAGACGCGGCTGACGTATCACCAGCTCAACGAGTGGGCCAATCGGCTCGCGCGCGGGCTGCAGCAGAGGGCGCCGGTGGACAGGCCGCTGGGCACCGACACACTCGTCGCCATCGCGTTCGCGCGATCCGAGCGGCTGGTGGCGGCCATCCTCGCGGTGTGGAAATGCGGCGCGGCCTACGTGCCGATTGATCCGGACTACCCGGCCGAGCGGATTCGGCAGGTGATCGAGAACGCGCTGCCGTGTGTGGTGCTGCGCGACACCGGCACCGTCGATCCGGCGCTTGAGACCACGTTTGCTGATCGCGTGCGTTTTGCCTCGTTTGATGAGGTGGACGATGTCGCGCGTGAGGCCGGCGGAGCGAACCTGGAGCGGTACGGCACAGGTGCGGACCTCGCCTATGTGATTTTTACGTCCGGGTCGACGGGCCAACCCAAGGGCGCGATGGTGGAGCAGACGGGCCTGCTCAATCACATCCTCGCGAAGATCGAGGACCTCCGACTCGACGACCGCAGCGTCGTCGTGCAGAACGCGTCGCATTGTTTCGACATTTCCGTGTGGCAGTGTTTTGCCGCGTTGCTGGCCGGCGGGCGGACGCTTGTGTACACGGACGCACTCGTGCTTGATCCGGCGCAGTTGCTGGAGCGGGTCCGGACCGATCGGGTGACCGTGCTGGAGGTGGTGCCGTCGTATCTGACCCCGCTGCTCGACCGCGCCGAGGATGATCGCGCGGGGCACGGCGCGCGCCCATTTGGTGATCTGCACTGGCTGCTCGTCACGGGGGAGACGGTCAAACCGTCACTGGTTGAGCGGTGGTTCAGGGTGTGTCCGACGATTCCGGTGGTCAACGCGTACGGACCGACTGAGGCGTCTGACGACATCACACACGCGTTCATGCGTGAGGCACCGCTGACACCGACCGTGCCCGTCGGCAAACCGGTCCGCAATTTTCATATCTATGTCGTCGATGAGCAACTGCGCCTGTGTCCGATTGGTGTGCCGGGCGAACTCTGCGTCTCGGGGCCCGGGGTGGGCCGGGGCTACCTGAACGATCCTGTGCGGACGGCTGCAGTGTTCCTTGAGGATCCGTTCCGGGCGGAGCGCGGCGTACGGATGTATCGGACCGGCGACGTCGGATGGTTCGATGCCGACGGCGTGTTGCTGCTGTCGGGCCGAAAGGACCATCAGGTCAAGGTTCGTGGATATCGCATCGAACTGGGAGACATCGAGGCCGCGCTGACGGGACTTGAGGCGGTCGGTGACGCCGTGGTGGTGGACCGGCACGACCGCGCCGCAGGCGGGACATACCTGGCCGCGTATGTGACGCTGCGCGATCCGTCGGCAACAGCCACGCACATCCTCGGTGCGCTGGCCGATCGTCTGCCCGGCTACATGGTTCCGTCGAGTTGTACCGTGCTTGACCGGCTGCCCCTGACGCCCAACGGAAAGATCGATCGGAAGGCGCTGCCGGCGCCCGTCGAGACCTCCCGGGTGGACACGGAGATGTACGTCGGCCCCCGCACATCGCAGGAGCACACGTTGGCCGAGATCTGGGGCGACGTGCTCGGTGTGGCCCGCCCGGGCATCCACGACAATTTTTTCGCGGTGGGAGGCGACTCGATTCTCAGCATGCAGATCGTGTCGCGCGCATCGCGTGCCGGGTTCGCGATCACACCACGCGACGTCTTTCAGCATCAGACGATCGCGGAACTGGCGGCGGTCGCCCGTCCGGTGGCCGCGCTCCCGACGGTCGGGGAACGCCGCGTCACCGGTCCAGCGCGCCTGGCCCCGGCCCAGCAGCAGTTTTTCGAGGACGTGACCGTCGACCGGCATCACTACAACCAGTCAATCCTCCTGGAGGTTCCCGCGGGATTTGAGCCGGAGCGCTTCCGGCGCGCGTTTGCGGCGGTGGTCGGGCACCACGAGGCGTTACGGCTGCGGTTTACGGAGACCAACGGCGTCTGGCGCCAGACGGTGGCAGCCTCCGAAGCGTCCGCGATCTTCGAGACCCATGCGGCGGGGGAGTTGGAGGCCATCGCGGGTCGCGTGCAGGCCAGTCTCGATCTGGCGCGTGGTCCACTCGTGCGGGCTGCGTTCATCGATCGTGAATCCGACGAGCCGGGCCGTTTGTTGATCGTCGCGCATCACCTGGCCGTGGACGGTGTCTCATGGCGCATCATCCTCGACGATTTGGCCGCGGCGTACGAGGCGCTTGGCCGCGGGGAGACGGTGGCGCTGCCGCCAGTGGCCACGCCGTTTCTCGACTGGGCCGACGCACAGGCCGACGCCGCGCGCGTGTATCCAGCCGCACACGAGTCCAATCCGGGCCTCAACACCGTCGGCTCGGCCGCGGAAGTCTCGATCACCGTCGACGCGGCCACCACTCGCCGATTCCAGACGATGGTGTCGGGGACGTTGCAGACCGGCCCGACGGCACTCCTGCTTGCGGCCGCGGCGCTCGCGTACGCGAAGTGGTCGGGCGGGCACGAGGTGCGGGTCGATCTCGAGACGCATGGTCGCGACGACACGAACGGTCTGGACCTGACCCGGACCGTTGGGTGGTTTACGTCGACGGTCCCCGTGGCGATGGATCTGCCGGCGGACACGTCTGATCCGACCCGCGTCGTCGTGATGGCGACGGAGGCGTTGCGCCATGCCATCGAGGCGTCGTCTTTTGTCGGGCCGCGGCCGTCCATCCTGCTCAACTACCACGGCCGCATTGACAGCCAGCAGGAGTCCCGACAGGGCTGGCGGTTATCGTCCGATCCGCACGGTCCCGATCGCAGTCCTCGTCAGGCCCGTGAGTACCCCCTCGAGATCAACGGACTCGTCGCCGGCGGACACCTGCGCATCACGGTCGGCTACAGCAGGAATCTTCATGGTGACGAGGCGGTCGCTGCGCTGGCGCGCCATCTGGAGGCGCAGGTGACCGCGCTTGTCGCCGCGACCCCGACGGCCGTGGCCATGGCCGATGACGTCGAGGAGGTTTACGACCTGTCGCCGACACAGCAGGGCGTGTTGTTTCACGGCCTCGTGGCGCAGACCAGCGACGCGTACTTCAACCAGCTCACGTGTGTGTTGCAGGGCGCGCTTGATGTGGAGGCGTTTGTGGAGGCGTGGCGGGTGGTCACGGCCCGCCATGCGGCACTCCGGACGTCGTTCCACTGGCAGGGACTGGAGCATCCGGTCCAGGCCGTGCACCGCAGCGCGGAGATTCCGTGGGTGGTGGACGACTGGTCGGCGCTGCCATCCGACCTGCAGGAACGCCGGTGGATTCAGCAGGGTGATGACGATCGCCGGCGGCCGTTTGATGTGTCCGTGGCGCCGTTGATGCGCTGCGCGCTGGTGCGCACCGGCGTGGACGTCCACCGGTTCCGCTGGAGCCAGCATCATCTGCTGCTCGATGGCTGGAGCGCCTCCATCGTGTTGCACGACGTCCTCACGGCGTACGACGTGATCGCGCGCGGGGGGCGGTTCGACGCGCCTGCACCGCCGCCCTTCCGCGATCACATCCACTGGCTGGCGCGGCAGGATCAGGCCGCCGCCGGCCGTTTCTGGCGGCAGGAACTGGCAGGATTCGACCAGCCCACGCCGCTGGTGCTGGGACTGCCCGAGATGGACGGCACGGTGCGGCCATCACGGATGGCCGAGGCGGAGCGGCATCTGCCCGATGGACTCGCAGCGCGCCTCATGTCCCTCTCGGCGGCCAATCGTGTCACGCTGCACACGCTGTTTCAGGGCATCTGGGCACTGCTTCTTGGCCGTCATGGCGGCACCACCGATGTGGTCTTTGGCTCGATCGTGTCGGGACGGTCCACTGCGGTCGCCGGGTCCGACGAGATGGTGGGCCTGTTCCTCAACACCATCCCCGCTCGTGTGCGCCTGGTGGATGAGGCGCCGATCTTCGACTGGCTGCGCGGTCTGCAGGACGCACACGCCGCACGGGAGGAATATGCGTACTCGCCGCTGGCCGATGTGCAGCGGGAGAGTGCGGTCCCGGGCGGCGAGTCGTTGTTCGACACGATCCTGATCTTCGAGAACTACCCGGTGGGTGCGGCACTGGCGGGCACAGGTCACACCCTGTCCATCGCCGACGTGCGTGCGTCTGAGCCGAACAACTACGCGATGACGTGTGTCGTGACGCCCGGCGACGACATCGCCCTCAAGATCATGTTCGACGAAGGGCGGTTTGACCGTGCCACGATCGATCGGACACTCGACCATCTCATTGCGCTGTTGTCCGGCATTGCCGACGCGCCGGAGGGCCGGCTCGGCCGCCTCTCCCTGCTGACTCCCTCGGAACGCGCGCAGATGGACCGGTGGAATCAGACCACGGTGGCGATGCCTTCCGGTGAAACCGTGCTGAGCCTGATCGAAGCACATGCGCGCCGGACGCCCGACCGCATCGCCGTGGTGTGTGACGACCGTCGCGTGACCTATGGTGCCCTCAACGCGCGGGCGAACCAGCTCGCGCGGGTCCTGCGTGCCTCGGGCCGGCTGGGGCAGGGCGCAGGCCCCAATTCAGTGCCCCGCGTGGTCGTGCGCCTTCGCCGGTCTGCGGTGTGGCCCGAGACGGTGCTGGCGCTCTGGAAGTGTGGCGCCGCGTACGTGCCGATCGATCCGGAGTATCCGGCCGAACGCGTGAACGCGATCATCACGAACGCACGGCCCGCACTTGTGATTGATGAGGCACTGCTGGAAGAGATCGCGGACGCGCGCGCGAACGAAGACGACGCCGACCTGGCCGCCCCGCAAGACCCCGCGACGCTGGCCTATGTCATCTACACCTCCGGGTCCACGGGTGCGCCCAAGGGCGCGATGGTGGAACACGCGGGCTTCCTGAACCACGTGCTGAGCATGGTCGACGACCTCGCGCTGACAAAGACGAGTGTCGTCGCACAGACGGCGTCGCACAGCTTTGACATCTCGATGTGGCAGATGTTCGCCGCGCTCGTCGCCGGCGGCACGACGATGATCTATCCCGACGCGATGGTCCGCCGCCCCGACGCGCTGGCCGCGCGGCTTGAGGACGACGCGGTGTCGGTCGTGCAGTTTGTGCCGTCGTACCTCAACGTCTTTCTCGATGCGATACACGACGGTCCACGACCGGTGTTCGGCGCGCTGACGCACATGGTCGTGATCGGCGAGGCGCTCTCGTCGTCGACGATCGCGCGCTGGTTCCTGCTCTATCCGCACATCCCGTTGATGAACACGTACGGGCCCACCGAAGCCTCCGACTCCGTGACACATGTCACCCTCACCGGCCCGCTGGGGGGGGCGCTCGTGCCGATCGGCCGGCCGATCCGGAACATGACCGTGTATGTCGTCGACGAGGCCATGCGGCCGTGTCCGGTCGGCGTCAAGGGGGAGATTCTGATCGGGGGGATCGGGGTCGGACGCGGGTACCTGTTTGATGACGAGCGCACACGGATCGCCTTCCTGACCGATCCGTTCCGTGGTGCCCCTCACCGCGTCTATCGGAGCGGGGATATCGGCTGCCTTCGTCCCGACGGCGCGCTGCTGTTCTTCGGCCGTCGCGATCATCAGGTCAAAATCCGCGGCCACCGGATCGAGCTCGGCGAAATTGAGTCGTGTCTGGCGGCGATCGACGATGTGCGGGACGCCGTGGTCGTGGCAGGCGGGAACACATCCGGGGATCTCGTCCTGTGCGCGTACGTGACAGCCCAGGGCGGCCGCGCGCTCGATCCGGACGCGTTGACGCGCCACATGATCGAACACCTGCCGCGCCATGTGGTGCCCGACGTCGTGCGGGTGTTGCCCGAAATGCCGGTGATGCCGAATGGCAAGGTCGATCGGCGCGCACTTCAGGCGCGGCCGATCGCCGGGGCGGTGGGGAACACACCCGTGGCCCCGCAGTCGGACACCGAGCGCGCGCTGGTCCGCATCTGGTCCGCGGTCCTGCGGCGCGACGACATCGGCGTGGACGAATCGTTTTTCGACATCGGGGGCCACAGCCTCAAGGCGATTCAAATCGTGAGCCGCATCAACCGCGACCTCGGCGCGGGGATTGATGTCGCCGACATCTTCGAGTGTGTCACCGTGCGGCAACTGGCGGCACGGGTGGATCAGCGATCGCTCGCGTCGTCGGTGGCGCTTGTGCCGCAGCCGGACCAGGAGGACTACGACCCGTCGCCGACACAGGCGCGGATGTGGCTGGCAAGCCGTACTCCTGAAGGATCGGCCGGCTACAACATGGCCGGGGTCTTTCAGTTGGAGGGGGCCGTGGACGCCTCGGCGCTGGCACGCGCGTTCCGCGCGCTGGTCGCCAGGCACGAGGCCCTGCGCACCGTGTTTGTGGTCCGCGGTGGTGCGCTGCGGCAGAAGGTTCTCGACGAGGGAGCGGTGGGCGAGGTGTTCCGGCTCACCGACGTCAGAGGCGGCGTGCTGGGTGCGTCGGATGCGGACGAATTGGACCGCGCCATTCAGACGCGAATCGCGACGCCCATGGACCTGTCACGCGGTCCGCTTTTCGACACCGAACTCCTGCGCGTGACCGACGGGCGGTCGGTGCTCATCGTGCGTCTTCACCACATCGTGGGCGACGCCGGATCGATTCGCATCGTGCTCAGGGAAGCGCTCGCCCTGTACGCGGCGTTCCGTCGTGGTGAGACGGCACCACCGCTGGCGCCGCTGCCAATCCAGTACCGCGACTTTGTCGCGTGGCGCAACCAGCGTGCCGCGGCCGGCGCGCGTGAGAAGAACCGGCGTTACTGGCTCGACACGCTCAGCGCGGAGATGCCGCGCACGGGGTTCGTGCCGGACACGCCCGACGTGGTCTCAGACACGGCCCCCGGGATCACCGCGATCGCGGCCCTCGACGATGCCCAGACGTCCGCGCTGCGCGCGGTGGCCGCGCGTCACGGCACCACGCCGTTTGGCGTGATCGTGGCGGCCGTGTATGCATTACTTCATCGGTATCGGCAGCAGCAGGACCTGGTGATTGGATCGACGGTCAGCCTCCGCGACCATCCGCTGCTGGAGGATCAGGTCGGGTGTTACATCGACACGCTGGTCCTGCGAGGGACGGCGGCGGGACACGACACGGCGACGGATCTGCTCGACCGCACCGCGCGCGTCTGCCGCGAAGCACTCGCGCACAGGGACTATCCGTTTGACTCGTTGGTTGACGATCTGGGCGTGTCTGTTCCTCAGGGGAAAACGCCGCTCTTCGACGTACTCATCGACTACGTGCCAGGACCGGACGCGATCGGCGTATCGGCAGACGAGGTGGGGTTGGGAGTCTCTGAATACCCGCGCGCGGTCGACGCGGCCCATCACGAGGCGATGGTCCTGGTGGGGGAATCCGACCAGGGATCACGGCTGTCGATTCAGCTCGTGTTTCACGCCGGACGCTTCAGCGAGGAGGCCGTCGCGCTTGCCCGCACGCGGCTGTTGGCGGTGCTGCAGTGGTTGACGGAAGATGACGCAAGGACACTCGGTGATGTGGACCTGCTCGCAGCACCCGCGAGACCGAGGCGTCGCTTGCATATCGGCCTGAACACCAGCTAACATTTCGCGGTCAGCGCCTCCCGAACATTCCTGAAGCCACGGCCTCGTACCTTGCCAGACCTGCACACAAATTACTGGATTGAAACGCTGGGGCCTTTTCATCATGGCCTTCGGTTTCTTCCGAGCGGATTGCCGCCGGGCGCGCCCGGCACGGCGTCGGCGCACGCCATGTGCCCGCAGGTCGACAGTGTGGACACCCTCGGATTTGCGGCGACCGTGCTGCTGGCCAGCCGATACAACGGTGGCGAGTCGGTGCTCATCGTGTTGCCCGCCGACTCCGGCCGCGACGCGCTGACGTTTGCCAGTTCCGGCGTGTGGGATGACACCGAGACACGCACCGCCTTCCTCAGTCGTATGCGCCTGGCCGTGGACGCTGCGCAGCGCCATCAGCCGTGCCCGCTCGACCGTGTGGGGGCCGGACTGGGCCTCACTGCCGACGAGCAGCGGCGCGCGTTCCTGCAACTGGGGTTCGTGTGCGGGCCGCTGACGTCGGCGGCGGCGCTGCGCGATCGTGCGGGTGTGCTCATCCGCGTGGAGCCGCGCGGTCCGGATGTCACGGTCGAGGTGGAGGCCGACGGTACAGCGTTTTCGTCGGACCTGCTGCCGCAGCTGGCAACGCATGTGGCGCGAGCGATGGAGTGGCTGTCTCTGGGCGACGACGCGCGCCTGTCTGACTTCGAGTTGTTGTCCCCGCAGGAGCGGCAGCAGATTGGACGGGTCGCCACCGGTGAGTCTGTCGTGCTTCCCTCCGGGCAGACCCTGCACGGGTTGATTGCCGCGCAGGCCGCGCGCACGCCGGACGCCGTGGCGGTGGTCCATAACACCGTGGCGCTGACGTATCGCGCGTTTGAGGGGCAGGCGAACCACCTGGCGACCGTGCTGCGGCGCGACTTCCGCGTCACGACCGGTGCCTGCGTCGGCGTGATGATGGCGCGGTCGGAGCAGGCCATCATGGCGCTGTATGCGGTGATGAAGGCCGGCGCGGCGTACGTGCCGATCAATCCGCGTCATCCGTGGGAGACCATTCGCTACATGGTCGAGAACGCCGGCATCACGGTGCTGATCGTGGATTCGGAGTCGATTGCCGCCGCGGCCAGCTTCGCCGGCGACCTGCTGGTGGTGGACATCGAACTGCGTGGGGCACCAGAGGCGCCCGAGCCGCCGGAGACGGCCACCGACCGCGACCTGGCGTACGTCATCTACACGTCCGGTTCGACGGGCAAGCCGAAGGGTGTGGCGGTGGAACACCGCGCCATCGTGAACACGATTCTGTGGCGCAATGTGTTCTACGGAATCGGGCCATCGGACATCAATCTCCAGATCCCGTCATTCGCGTTCGACAGCTCAGTCGTCGACATCTTCTGCGTGCTCACCGTGGGCGGCACACTGGTGGTGCCCGATGAGGATCTGCGACTCGACGCGCAGCATCTGCTCGAGCTGTCGGCCGCGCGCGGGGTGACCAGTTGCATTGTGACGCCCAGCTACTACACGTTGCTGCTGACCGAACTGGCCGGCGCCGTGCCCACGCTGCGGTGGGTCACGCTGGCCGGCGAGAGCGCCACGCCTGACCTGGTCGCCAGGCATCTCGGGTCGCTGCCGGGAGTGGGGCTGTTCAACGAGTACGGCCCCACGGAGAACGCCGTGTGCTCGACCGCGTGTCGCATCGAGACGGCGGAACCCACCGTCTCGATTGGCCGCCCCATCTGGAACGTGACGGTGGTGATCCTGGACGCGGCGAACCGGCTCGTGCCGATGGGGGTGCCCGGCGAAATTTATCTTGGAGGCGCGGGACTGGCCCGCGGCTACGTGAATCAGGATGGGCTCACGGCGGAGCGTTTTGTGCCCAGCCCGGTCCCCGACCAGTGCGCCGGCACCCTCTACAAGACGGGGGATCGCGGGTGCTGGCGGCCGGACGGGTCGCTCGAGTTTCTCGGCCGCCTCGACAGCCAGGTGAAGGTCAGAGGCGTGCGCATCGAGGTGGATGAAGTGGAGCAGGCGTTGCGCCGGCACCCGGGGGTGAAGAGCGGCGCGGTGATCTGCAAGGAAGACGCGGGCGGTGCCAAGTACCTGGCGGCGTACGCCGAGGGCCAGCCGGGGCTGACACGTGCCGACCTGCGCGCGCACATGGCGGCGCAGCTGCCGTCCTACATGGTGCCCGACGCGTTTACCGTCCTGCCGCAGCTCCCCTTGAATCTGAACGGCAAGATCGATCGTGTGGCCCTGGGCGGTGTCGATGATTTTGGTGACCAGACCGAACATGCGGACGTCCCGCTCTCGTCCCTGCAGGCGAACCTGCTGGGGTTGTGGGCCGACGTCCTCAAACGGACCCAGGTCGCCCTCGATGATAATTTTTTCACCATGGGCGGTAACTCCCTGCGCGTGATGGAGCTGACCTCACGCATCCGTGGCGACTTGTCGCTGGGGGTGGAGCTGCTGGATGTCTACACATATCCGACGGTCCGTGAGATGGCCGATCGGCTCGAACGAACACCTCAGTAGGAGTCACACCAGGCATGCGCACCCCGACCATCGTGAACGGTATTCCCGAGTACGACCTGATCATCTGTGGAGGCGGCCTGGCCGGCCTCGGTCTGGCGCGGCAGCTGGCGCTGCGCGGCGATGACATGTCCATCCTGATCCTCGACATGCTTGAACGCCCCCTGCCGGTGGCGGCGTTCAAGATCGGCGAGTCCACGATTGAAACCGGCGCGTACTACTACCACGGCATCCTCGGGTTGTACGACTACCTGGAAGCCGAGCATCTCGAAAAACTCGGCCTCCGCTACTTCTACGGCAGCACCGGCACGTTCGCGGACCGGCCCGAGTACGGCGCGCGCAACTTCCTGCCGGCCAAGTCCTACCAGCTCGACCGCGGCACCCTCGAAGAACACCTCCGCGATCTCGTCGACGAGGCCGGGTGCGACTTGCGCGAGGGCGTGCGCGTGAAAGACATCGAGATGGGCACGCCGCACGAGGTCACCTTCACCGGCAAGGACGGCGTCCTGCAGCGCGCGCGCGGACGCTGGGTGGTGGACGCGATGGGGCGTCGCCGTTACCTCATGCACAAACTCGGACTCGATCGCGACGGGTGGCGAGGTCCGTGCAGTTCCGCCTGGTGGCGCGTCAAGGGCAAGGTCAGCGAAAACGATTTTGTGCCCGCCTCGAACCGGGAATGGCACGAGCGCATCGAGGACGATCGCTGGCAGTCCACGACCCACCTCATGGGCAAGGGGTACTGGGTGTGGCTCATTCCGCTCGCGCCCGACTACACGTCGGTCGGCATCGTCACCAAGGAGTCGATTCATCCGCTCAACACGTACGGTTTGTCGTACGAGCAGGCGCTGGAATGGCTCCGCAAACATGAGCCGCTCGTTGCGGACGCGCTTGAGGGCCACGAACTGCTCGACTTCCTGAAGCTCAAGCAGTACAGCCACAGCGCGAAGCAGGTGTTCTCGGTCGATCGATGGGCGTGCACGGGCGTGTCGGGGGTGTTCGCCGATCCGTACTACTCAGTCGGCTCAAACATGATCGGGTTTGCCAACGGGTTCATCTGCAGGATGCTGGAGATGGATCGGAAGGGCGAGCTGACACAGGAGTACGTCGACCATGCCAATCGTTACTTCCTGACGCTCAATGATTTCCTGACCGACACGATTCAGCGCGGGTACCCGAATCACCACATCGGGCCGATCATGGCGCTCAAGACGATCTGGGACTACTACATCGGCTGGACGACCACCGACCCGCAGTTCTACCACGAGGTGTACCTCGACCCCACGCTGACAAAAATCATGAGCGGCGTCATCTCGCGCACCGTGGTCACGCAGGCGCGGATCATGAAACTGTTCGAGGACTGGGGACAGCGGACCGACACCACCGGCTACACGTTCGGGTTCATCGACTACATCGTCGATCTGCCGACGCTCAAGAACCTCCATGTGCGGAACCTGCCGCCCAAGACCGACGACTTCCGGATGTTGCTCGACAACATTCGCGAGGCCGTGGATCGTATTGAGGAGCTCGCGCACATCATCTTCTTCCTTGCGGTGAAGGACGTGCTGCCGGACGAGTGGCCGCGACTCGCTGCGGCCCGCTGGATCAACACCGAAGCGATCAGCCTGGATCCGGAACGCTGGGAGCGTGACGGGCTGTTTGCGCCGAAAACGGCGCCGCGTGATTTCAGTCAGCACGAAGACGAAATCACGCGCCTGTTCACGCCGGCGGCCGCCCGGGTCAGCGCGTAGTTCCGGCGGCCTCGATCCGGGGTGGCCAGTTCGTGGCGTTGGCCACCCGAAGCAGCAGGGTGGTGAGCAGCGCCGCATCTTTCGACAGGCTCGGGGTTGGCACCAGCATGGCGGCAGGTGCCAGGCCGGCCACGCGGTCCTTGCGCGCGAGGTTGCGCAGGCGGCGAGCGGTGCCGTCGTCGTCGGGCCGCGTCGTCAGATACAGGGACCGGACACCGTCGCGTCCCAGCTCGGTCTGGCCAAACGCGTAGTAGAAACGTTTCTCCTCATGGTCGTCGAGTTCGAACAGGCGACCCTGCTCGACCGCGGCTTCGCGCGCGACCTGCGAGAGCGCTTCGTCCGCGTTGACGCCGATCTTGCCGACGCGCGGGCTCGTGCCCAGCGGGTCGCCGTGATCGAGGAAGACCAGGGCGGTCATCTGTTCCATCGGCAACGTCTCCGGCGGATGTTCGGAGTAGTGCTCGAGGCCCACAATGCCCGGCTTCAGCGCGGTCGCCACCATGAAGACGATGGTGCGGCGCGGGCGCGGGAACTCTGTGGTGAGGCGGCGGGCGGCTTCAAGGACCACCGCCGCGCCGGATCCGTCATCGTCGGGCAGGTCGTTCGCATTCGTGACGGCAGACGCGCTTGGCACGGTCGGCTCGCCCTCGACGGCGTTCTGCGGACCGAACGCGTGGGCCCAGGCGGTCGGGTCAAGCCGGTTCCACCGGCCCGCCAGCATCACGTATTCCTGTGTGGATCCAGGCAGCACGCCGATGGCGTCATGTGACGTGTAGTGGCGGATCTCATTCGTCATGTCCACCGCGATGCGGACACCGGACAGGGCCACCGGCTGGAAGGCCATTTCACGCGCGTGCCGATACGCTGTGGCGTAGTCGTGGCCTGCCAGCGCCAACAACCGGCTGGCCGCATTGTTGGAGATCCAGCCTTCGACTGCGGATCGCGGGGAGCGGTGTTTGTCCTGCAACCGCCCATCAAGGTCGATGATGGACCCGGCGGCGGCGCTCTGGATTTCCCACCACGGTGTCCCCGGATCGCCCTGGATGATGAGGAGACCGGCCGCGCCGCGGCGCGCCGCCTCGGTGGCTTTGTAGAGCCGTGTCCCGTAGTACGTCTGGCCAAGCACACCAAGGTCGGAACGGTCGCCGGTCTGCGGAGAGTCCTCCAGCACCAGGACAATCTTGCCCGTCACGTCCATGAGTTTGTAGTCGTCGCGATGGTATTCCGGCGAGACGATGCCGTAGCCGGCGAAGACCACCTCGGCTTCGAGCGTGACACGTTCCTCCTGCCGGCCCGGCCACAGGACGAAGTGTTCGTCGTGGGCGCCGACCTCCATGGTTGTGCCCGCCGGCCCTTGCACCCCCAGCGACAAGGGCCCGGGAATCATGCGCACGAGCGGGACCTTCTGAATGAACGCCTGCAGGCCGAGCGATTCGAGGTAGTCCTTCGCGTAGGTGATGGCGCGCAGTTCCTTGGCGCTTCCCGGATCGTCGAACGGGTCGTCGTTGTCCTCGAAGGTCGTGACGTGTTGCAGGGAGGCGTCGGACAATTCGGCCGGCGGGACCACCGTGGTTCCGCAGGCCACCGCCATGGCGAGGACCGCGGCGGCACCGGACCACAGGAAACGCGCGCTCATGCCGGCGACCAGCTGAAGACCTTGTGCAGGTTGTCCAGGTTGAAGCTGTCGAGCGTGCCGCCCGCCTCGAAGTGACGGATAAACACGATGCCGAGTCCGTAGGACACGCTGGCCGAAAAGGCCGACATCGTCAGCAGGCCCGCGCCGTGCGTGATGAAGGGCAGGGCCCCCAGCATCTTGCGGCCGAGCAGGGAGCCGATCGCGCCGGGGACAATGCTGGCGGCGATGGCGATGAGGATGTTGCGCGCGGTGTGTTCGGAGAACTCGGCGCCGTAGTGATCAGACAAGTCCTTGATCAGGCTCACGTGGACGCCGCCCAGCACTGCGACGTCGAGCACGGGGACCGGATTCAGACCGGCGATCGCGGAAGCGCCCGTGTATCGGCGCACGATGCGCATTGCGCCGGCTCGTCGCGCCGCCGTGGCGGCGCTGTCTTCGTCCATGGTCGTCACCAGAGCGTCATTATACGGGCAGGGCCTCCAGGTGGCCGGCAATATCCTGCAGCAGGAGGTCCCTGTGCGACTGCACGAAGAAGTGTGTACCGGGCAGCATCTGGAGCGTGAAGGCGCCGGAGGTGTGGCGCCGCCACTCCGTGAGTGCCGGCTGGTCCACTTCCCGATCGTCGACGCCGCCGTACATGAACAGCGGGCAGTCCAGCGGCGGCTCCGGCGCCAGGGTGTACGTGTCGCAGGCCTGGAAATCGGCACGCAGGATCGGCAGCATGAACGCCATCAGGTCCGCGCTCTGGAGCACGGCCTCGGGCGTGCCCTGCATCCGCCGCATTTCCTCAATGAACTCGGCGTCGGGCAGATGGTGGATCGCCGCGCGCGCGAGGGACACGTGGGGCGGCGGATACGCGGCCAGGAACAGGGCGAGCGGCGCCGCAGCCTCCGCGCGGCGAAGCGCGCGGGTGATCTCGAACCCCAGGAGCGCGCCCATGCTGTGTCCAAAGATGGCGAATGGTTTGTCGAGGTAGGGCGTCAGTTCACGCGCGAGCGCCCGCGACAGGCCGGTCACGCTCGTGAATGCGGGTTCACCATAACGGTCCTCCCGTCCTGGCAGTTGCAGCGGACACACCTCCACCCATGACGGCAGTCCCGCGGGCCACAGTCGATAGGCGGACGCACCGCCGCCTGCGAAGGGGAGTGTGAAGAGTCGCATCCGCGCCTCGGGCCGGGGCCGCGAACAGGTGACCCATTTCGAAAACACGCGCGCACTCATCGGTTGACACCAGCAGGCATTTGGAATGACATTACCAAACCGCATGTAGCGTAATTTTGAAGTGAAACCCATGACACATAAATTCGGCGTCGCGTCCCTCGCGGCCATCCTGCTCATTTCCGTCCCTTCGATTACCACTGCAGCTCCACAGTCGGACGCTCCGCAGGCCCCGTCGCAGGCTCAGGCGCAAGCGCCGGCGCCGGCGCCGTTGCGGCATGAGCGCACGTGGCATGGGTCGCTGAACTTTGGCCTCGCCGTGGCCAGCGGCGCGCAGGCCCAGCGCGGGTATCAGGTGGCCGCCGGTCTCAAACATGCGTTTACCGACGGCGGTACGCTTGTGGCACAGGCGTCAAAGCAGTACCAGCGCGTGACGTTTCCGGATGAGGCTGTGCTCTCTGACCGGAGCGCGGCGAGCCTTGGCATCGACCTCAATCCAACAAAACACACGGTCGTCATGGTGCGGTCGATGTATCTGCGAGACAAACAGATGTATGTCAACTCCCGCTTCGAACAACTCGCGGGAGTCGGCGTGCACCTGTACGACGAGAAGAAGCGATTCGAGTTCCAGTTCATCCCCGGATTTTCGTTGTTCAAGCAGGATCTGGGCTACTCCGACATTCACGACTGGGAGACGGGCTGGGGTTTCTTCGAGAAGTTCACCGCGCACATCAACGAGTCGTGGTCGTTCGACAACTCATTCAGGTTCCGCAGCAACTTCAAGGACGACGACAAGTCGATCGAATCGGTGACCTCGCTCAATGGCCGGATCACCAAGGCGATGGGCATGCAGCTGGAATACCAGTACAACCACGAGAGCATCGTGCCGCCCGGGTACCCGGCGTATTTCCAGGTGTTGAGCGCCGGACTGAAATTCCAGTTCTGACGAGTGTCCCAGCTGATTCTGGTAGACGGACTTGCCGGATCCGGCAAGTCCACTGCGGCCCAGCACCTCTGGCTCCATCTGGCGCGGGCCGGCCGCGACGCGGAGTGGTTCCACGAACACGAGGCCGCGCATCCGGTCTTTCAGTACGGGGAAGTCGAGGACCTGCTGCGCGAGGCACCCGGACCATTTGAAGAACGTGTGCTGGCCGGCTGGCGGTCGGTCGCTGAGCAGGCCGACGGTGTGGAGGTGCGCATCATCGAAGGCGCGTTCTTTCAGATCCCCGTCGGGGTGATGCTCGCGATGAACGCGCCCGTCACGCGGATACGCGCGATGCTCCGGCAGATCGACGCCACGCTGGGCGGACTCGACGTCTCGCTCATCTACCTCTTTCGCCCGGATGTGCGCGCGGCCCTTGAGCGGATCGGTGATGCGCGCGGGGCCTACTGGCTGGAGGCGATGACCGCCACATTGGCCGAGTCGCCGTACGGGCAGCGGCACCGCGTCCGGAACGTCGAGGGGTTGGTGACGTTTTATGAGCGCCAGCAGGCCATCATCGACTCCGTGTTGCCAAAGTTGACGATCCCGCGGCGCGCCATGGATGTCAGCCGTGGGCGATGGGATCGGCGTGAGGGACAGATGGCCGCCTTCGTGGGGATTGGTCGCAGACCCGCGGCACCGCTCACGACTCCGGCGCTTCTGCGGCACGTCGGGTCGTACAGAAGTGCGACCCGGAAGTCCTGTGTGATCTCGACCGACGCGAAGGGGCTGTACATCCAGTTGCCCGCCACTCGCGCCCAGGCGCTGGTGCGCGTCTCGGCCGGGCACTTCTGTGTGGAGAGCCTGCCGATCGACATCCGTTTCACCTACGACGCGTCGGGGCGCACACGTCGGTTCACATACGAGAGCCGCATGGTGAACGAGGTGTTGTCCGAGACCTCGTGGGTCCGGGCGTGAACAGTTTCGTCGACGCGCTGCGCGGGCAGGCAGACGCCCGGCCTGATCAGGTGGCCTTCACGTTCCTGGAGAACGGCGAAACCGAGTCGGATGTCCTGACGTTTGCGGCGCTCGACCGTGATGCGCGGGCCGTGGCCGCCCTCCTGCAGGCGCACACCCGTGTCGGCGACCGGGCGCTCCTGATGTACCCGCCCGGGCTCGACTTCGTCCGGGCGTTCATGGGGTGCCTCTACGCCGGGGTCGTCGCCGTGCCCGTGTATCCGCCTCGCCGCAACCGCACGGTTGATCGACTCAAGGCCGTGGCCTCCGACGCACAGACGACCGTCGCACTTTCGAATGCGGCCGTCGCACAGGCGTTGGCGCGCGGCGACGGTGGGGACCTGCACGTGCCGGTGCTCGTCGCGGACCGTGAGCAATCGCTGGACGCCGGCGCATGGCGTCCGGTGACCGTCGGCCCCGCCGATCTGGCGTTCCTGCAATACACGTCCGGGTCCACCGGCACGCCGAAGGGCGTGATGATCACGCACGGCAACCTGCTGCACAACTGCGAACTCATCAAGGCCGGGTTCTCGCATTCGGCCGAGTCGGTGTTTGTCAGCTGGCTCCCCGTATTTCATGACATGGGCCTGGTCGGGATGGTGCTCCAGCCGATCTACACGGGCGCGCGATCGGTGCTGATGGAGCCCGCGGCGTTCCTCCAGAAGCCGGTGCGGTGGTTGCGGGCGATTACCCGTTATCACGCAACAACGAGCGGTGCGCCGAACTCGGCGTACGAGTTGTGCGTGCGCAAGGTCTCGGAGGAGGACCGCGCGACACTGGATCTGCGCAGCTGGCAGTTCGCCTACAACGGCGCGGAACCCGTGCGCGCGTCGACGGTGCGGCGGTTCTACGACACCTTCGCGCCATGCGGCCTGCGGCTCGAGGCCGTCCAGCCGTGTTACGGCATGGCGGAGACGACGCTGCTGGTGTCGATTGGTGGCGCCGGGCAGCAGCCGACGTTCTACACGGACCAGGATGGGGCGACGTGGGTCAGCTCGGGCCGATGCTGGCTCGACGAACAGGTCGAGATTGTGGATCCCGTGACGTGTGCGCGGTGTCCCGAAGGGCAGACGGGCGAGATCTGGATTGCCAGTCCAAGCGTCGCCGCCGGGTATTGGCAGCGTCCCGACGAAACGGCCGCGGCGTTTGGAGGCCGCATGGCTGAGGTTGGTGAGGCCGGCCCGTTCCTGCGCACAGGTGACCTCGGTTTTATGCGCGGCGATCAGCTCTTCGTCACAGGGCGCTTGAAGGACCTGATCATCATTCGTGGCCGCAACCTGTACCCGCAGGACATCGAGTACACCGCCGGCACCGCCCACGTCGCGCTCGGCAGCGATTCGGTGGCGGCGTTTGCGGTCGCGCCCGACGGGGGTGACGACAGCGAGCAACTTGTGGTGGTGTGTGAGGTCGCGCGTGAGCGGCTGGCACGACTGAACGCGGACGAGGTGCTCCTCGCCGTGCGGCAGGCCGTGGCCGAGCAGCACGACGTGGATCCCGCCGCCATCCTGCTGCTGCGTACACTCGGCCTGCCAAAGACGTCGAGCGGCAAGGTGCAGAGGCGCGCGTGCCGCGATCGGTTCCTCGCGGGGACGTTTGATGTGGTGGGGGAGTGGCGGCGTCCCGCCCTCTCGCTGGCGCCTCCCGACGCCGGCGGCGGCGCGTCGTACGAGGCCATTCGCGACTGGTTGGTGTCGAGACTTGCTGCCCAGGCAGGGATCGCGCCGGACAAGCTCAGCGTCGGGGATCCCTTCAGCCGGTACGGACTTGATTCCCAGCGCGCGGTCATTCTGTCCGGTGAATTGCAGGACTGGCTGGGCCGTCCGCTGCCGGCGACCATCGCCTACGATTTCCCCACCGTCGACGCGCTGGCACGACACCTGAGCGGCGCCGCACCGGCCCGCGGCGCGCTGCCGGACTCGACGTCCGATCGCCACGACCCCATCGCCATTGTCGGCATGGGCTGCCGGTTCCCCCATGCGGACTCACCCGACGAGTTCTGGGATCTGCTCGTCCGCGGCGAAGACACGATCGGTGCGGCCCCCGTGGGACGGCCACACGCCGCCGAGTTGGGCACCGCCGGGTTCATCACGGACGCCGAACAGTTCGACGCCGCGTTTTTTGGTCTCACGCCGCGCGAAGCCGAAGCCATGGATCCCCAGCAGCGCCTGTTGCTGGAAGTGGCGGCGGAGGCAATCGCACGCGCGGGACTCACGCCCGCGCAACTGGCCGGCAGCCGGACGGGTGTTTTTATCGGCATCAGCAACCTCGACTATCTGCGGTTGCAGGCCGGTCATCCGGCCGCGACCGATCCGTATGCCGGCACCGGCAATGCGCTGAGCATCGCCGCAAATCGTCTCTCGTACCACTTTGACCTCCGCGGTCCGAGCTGGGCCGTCGACACCGCGTGCTCCTCGTCACTGGTGGCCGTGCATCAGGCGTGTGAAAGCCTGCGCAGCGGTGAGAGCGATGTGGCGGTGTGCGGCGGCGCGAACCTGATCCTCTCGCCGGAACTCACACGTGTGTTCACGAGCGCAGGGATGATGTCTGCGGCGCATCGCTGCCGCACGTTCGACGCGGACGCGGACGGTTACGTACGCGGCGAAGGCATCGGCGTGGTGATGCTCATGCGCCTGTCGGATGCGGTGCGCGACGGCCACACGATCCACGCCGTCATCCGGGGATCGGCGGTCAACCAGGATGGCCGCACCAACGGCCTGACCGCGCCCAGCGGCCCGGCGCAACAGGACGTGATCCGCGCAGCCCTGCGCAACGCCGGTGTGGCACCCGCCGAGGTCGGATACGTCGAGGCGCACGGCACCGGCACGCCGCTGGGCGACCCCATCGAGTTCAACGCGTTGATGGCGGTCCTCGGGGAGGGCCGGTCATCATCCGCGCGATGCGCGGTGGGGTCGGTCAAAACAAATATCGGCCACCTGGAAGCTGCGGCGGGCATCGCGGGATTGATCAAAGCCGCGCTCCTGCTGCAACACGGGGTGATTCCCCCGCACCTGCATTTCAGTCACCTCAACCCGCACATCGCGCTCGAGGGCACGCCGTTCGTGATCCCCACCGCCGCGATGGACTGGCGCCGGGGAGATGCTCCGCGCCGGGCGGGCGTCAGCGCGTTCGGGTTTGGCGGGACCAATGCGCATGTCGTGCTCGAGGAGGCGCCGCCGGCAGACCCGCAGGCGCCGGTTCGCGCGGTGACACCACCACAGTTCACGCGGCAACGGTACTGGTTCGACGAATCATTCCACCCGCTGCTCGGACGACGCCTCCCGGGGACCGCGCAGGCACCTGACTCGTATGTCTGGGAGTCGTCGCCTGCAGAGGGGCACCTGCCGTACACCGCGTTTGTGGAAATGGCGCTCGCCGCGTCGACCGAAATTGCCGGCGTGCCGCGTCGGGTGATAAATCTGCGCGTCCATCACGGAGTGGTGGCGTCGCCGACCGAACCCACGCGACTGCAGACGGTCATCGATACCGCAACTGGCGGCGCGTGGCAGTTCCGTGTCTACCACCGGTCCGGCGCGTCGTGGACGTTGTCGGTCTCCGCACTGCTGATCTAAACTCAAGGACCCCATGAAGTTCGGTCTGATGTTTTTTGCCGCCAGTGAAGATTCATTGGGGCCAGACAAGTACCGTCTCGTGGTGGACAGTGCGCGGTTTGGTGATGCCGCGGGTTTTTCCAGCGTCTGGGTGCCCGAGCGACACTTCACAGGGTTTGGTGGCTTGTATCCCAACCCTGCGGTGCTCCACGCGGGACTTGCCACCTGCACTCAACACATCCGACTCAACGCCGGCAGCGTCGTCGCACCCCTTCACCATCCGGTGCGCATCGCCGAAGACTGGTCGGTGGTTGACAACCTCTCGAACGGGCGCGTCGGGCTGTCGTTTGCCTCCGGCTGGAATCCGGACGACTTCATCTTTTATCCCGAGCGGTACGCGACCCGCAACGACCACCTGCTTGACGTCATGCAGCAGGTGCAGCGGCTCTGGCGCGGCGACGCGTTCGAAGGGACCAACGGCGTCGGGAAACCCGCGCGCGTCACAATCTATCCGAAGCCGGTACAGGCGGAACTGCCGGTGTGGCTGACCGTCGCGGGCAATCCGCGCAACTTCGAGCGGGCCGGCGCTTGCGGGGCACACCTGCTGACCCATCTGCTCGATCAGGACGAAGCCACGCTCGCGTCGAAAATTGCGATCTACCGAGACGCGCGCGCGGCGGCCGGCTTCGACCCGTCGACGGGCATTGTCTCGCTGATGATTCACACGCTTGTGGGATCGGACGCGGCCCTGGTGCGTGAACAGGCCCGGCGTCCGTACTGCAACTACATCAAGGCCAACATCGGGCTGTTCAAGGGGCTCGAGCAGAGTCGCGGCCGCGAGGTGGATCTGTCGTCGATGTCCGAGGCGGATCTTGATGAGTTCACCAACTTCCTGTACGACCGCTTCGCCGCGTCGCGCGGCCTGATCGGGACGCCGGAGTCGTGTGCACCGCTGGTGTCGCGACTTGAGCAGATCGGCGTCACCGAACTCGCGTGCCTGCTCGACTTCGGCCCCGACGTCGATCTGATCCTCACGAACCTGCCGCATCTGGCGCGGCTGAAGGACCTGCACGCCAATGTCGTGACGCCGGTTGTGTCGACCGGGCCCTCGACAGGCGGGTTCGACCGCGCCGTCGTGCTCGCGCGATGCGCCAACGTGACGCCGGGACTGTGGCGCCGGGATGGAGAGGCGCTCGCGCAACTGGTGCTGCAGGCCCCTGCGCGCGGCTACCAGGTGAATCCCGCGTCGCTTGATGCGTGCGGCCAGGTCCTGGCGGCGGCGCTGTCGGAGCCGCGACCGGACGGCGCAGCCGGTTATGTCGCGCAGGGTTTCGACGCGTGTGACCTGCCCGGGCCTGTGGCGGGATCGGTGTGGGTGCATGCGACGACGACGGGGCAGCCGCGAGGATCCGCATCGGGGGTGACCGGCAACGTCGATGTGTACAGCGAGTCGGGACAGGTGCTCGCGCGGCTCGTGGGGCTCCGTCTGCATCGTGCGGCGAGCGCGGCCCCGGGAACCGCGGTGGCTGAGGGCGATCAGTGGCTGTATGAGCGCGCATGGAAGGCGACGAAGGCCACGACGCAGCCGCCGCCGGTGTCTGACGCACGCGGGCGCTGGCTCGTGATCGCGGACGCCACCGGGGTCGCCGCGGAACTCATGCAGGGGATCGAGGAGCACGGCGGCACATGTGTGACCTCCGCTGACTCGTCGTTGCGCGGCATCGTGTACCTGCGCGGGCTTGATTCGGGCGTTGGACCTGATGTCGGCCCGGAGGCACTTGACCGCTCCGTGGATCATGCCGTGCGTGGAGCGATGGTCGCCGCGCAGACCCACGGTTCCACACCGCTCTGGATCGTGACCCGCGGCGCCGTGCCGGTGCTCGGCGAGGCGGAGGCGGTGAACGTGACGCAGGCGCCCCTGTGGGGACTCGGGCGTGCGTTGGCTGTCGAGCAGTCCGGCGCCCTTGGTGCGCTCGTTGATTTGGATCCGGCAGCCTCCGCCGACGAGAGCGCGCGCCAGGTGCTGGAGATGCTGACCGGCGACACCAGTGAGGACATGGTGGCGTACCGCGCTGGTGTCAGATACGTGCCGCGCCTGAGACGGACCGTGACGGTTGCGCCAGACACGTCTGCGTTGACCTTCACGAGTGATGACACGGTCCTGATCACTGGTGGCACTGGTGGTCTCGGGCTGCGATTGGCGGAGTGGCTGGCGCAACGAGGCGCGCGTCACATTGTGCTGTGCGGCAGGCGCCGGCCTCTGGACTCGACCGAGGCGCGCCTGCAACGGCTGCGCGCATCGGGTGTGGATGTGACCACGTGGGCGGTGGACGTCGCCGACAACACCGCACTGCAGGCGCTCTTCGACCAGTCGTCACTGGCGCGGCCGCCGGTCACCAGCATCTTCCACCTCGCCGGGGTGCTCGACGATGGGCGGATTGGCGAGCAGACGTGGGAGCGGTTTGCCGGCGTGTTCGCCTCGAAGGTGACAGGCGCCTGGAACCTGCACCAACTCACGCGCGGGACCACCCTGAAACATTTCGTGATGTTCTCGTCGGTGTCGTCGCTGCTGCCGGCGCCCGGCCAGTCCAGTTACGCCGCCGCCAACGCGTTTCTTGACGGCCTCGCGCACCATCGGCGATCGCAGGGACTGTCGGCCCTCGCCGTGAACTGGGGACCGTGGTCGGAGGTGGGCCACGCCGAGACGGAGTACGGACGCCAGGCACACGCGCATCTCGCGTCGCTGGGCATTGGGTCGATGGCGCCGGGTCGAGCGCTGCGCGTCCTTGAAGGACTGCTGCTTGAGGCGCGCGCCCAGGTGGCGGTCGTGCCTGTCGACTGGGCGCGGTTGTGCAGTGCCGATCCCGCAGCGGCGCGTCTGGGGCTCCTGGCCGATCTTGTTGTGACGCCTGCCGCACCAACATCGGCGGCAGCGCCAGCAACGCGGCCGGCAACATCATCCGCCCTTGTGGATGCACTTGTGGCGCTGCCGGTTGATGAACGGCGCCCGCACCTGCTGCACTTCCTGTCGGAGATGGTGATCGCGGCCCTGAAGCTGCGGACCGATGAGCCGCTCGATGCGCGGAAACCGCTGTTTGATATCGGTCTCGATTCCATCATGGCGCTCGAGTTGAAGGATCGGCTCGAGCGTGCGGTCGGTGTCCCGTTGAGCGCCACGCTGCTCTTCGTACACCCGACGCTTGATGCCCTGTGCGACCACATCCTCGGGTCGATGATCCCGGCCGCGCCGCCGGCACCACTGCCCGACGATGGACCGTCGGAAGAGGAACTCACGCGCCAATTGCTGCGGGAGATCGGGGCGAGTCGTGGAACGTAAAGCGGCCCTTCAACAGGCGATCGACGAGATCACCCGGCAGCGCGCGGAAATCGAACGTTTGCGCCGCGGCACGCGTGAACCGATCGCCATCGTCGGAATGGCGTGCCGTCTGCCGGGCGCGCCGACGGTCTCGGAATACTGGGACCTGCTGGCGCGCGGCGGCGATGCCGTGACCGAGGTGCCGCGCGAACGGTGGAATCCCGACACGTTCTACGATGCGGACCCGTCGGCCTCCGGCAAGATGATGACGAGGCAGGGCGCGTTCATTCGTGGCGTGGATCAGTTTGACCCGCAGTTTTTCGGCATCGCGCCTCGCGAGGCGCAGCACATGGATCCGCAGCAGCGGCTGCTGCTTGAGGTGGCGTGGGAAGCGCTCGAGAACGCGAACATTCCGCCGTCCGACCTGTATGGCACCGCGACCGGCGTCTTTGTGGGCATCACCTGCTTTGATCACGCGATCCGGATCAGCCGCGCGCCAGGGAACTTCAACGCGTACGCCGGCACAGGCAGCGCGCTGAACATGGCGCCCGGGCGCCTGTCGTACGTGCTCGGGCTCACAGGGCCGAGTATGGCGGTGGACACGGCCTGTTCCTCATCGCTGGTCTGTCTGCATCTGGCGTGTCAGAGCCTTGCTTCGCGCGAGTCAAACGCGGCGATCGTCGGCGGTGTGCACCTGATCCTCTCACCTGAGGTGATGGTGAGTTTTTCGCAGGCGCGAATGCTGGCCGCCGACGGCCGCTCGAAAACGTTTGACGACTCCGCCGACGGGTATTCGCGCGGCGAGGGCTGCGGTGTCGTGGTGCTCAAGCGGTATGCGGACGCCGTCACACATGGCGACACGATCCTCGGGGTGATTCGCGGCACCGCCGTGAACCAGGATGGCCCAAGCGGTGGGCTGACCGTCCCGAATGGCGCCGCGCAACAGCAGGTGATTCGCCGCGCGCTTGAGTCGGCAGGGCTCGCGCCGGCGGCCGTGGGGTACGTTGAGACCCACGGCACCGGCACGCCGCTCGGTGATCCGATTGAGGTGGAAGCCCTGGCCAAGGTCTACGGAGACGATCGGCCGAAGGGGAGTCCGCTGCTGATCGGATCGGTCAAGACGAACATCGGACATCTTGAGCCCGCTGCCGGCATGGCCGGGTTGATCAAAATCCTGCTCGCGTTCCAGCACGAGAGACTTCCGCGGCACCTGCACTTCCACACACCAAACGCGCACATCCCGTGGAGCACGGTGCCCGTCAAGGTGGTGGCTGAGTCGGTGGCATGGCCGCGCACCGCCACACCACGCGTGGCCGGCCTGAGTGCGTTCGGATTCAGCGGCACCAACACCCACGCCATCGTCGAGGAACCACCCGCGCCTCGTGCGTCGGCAGAGGTGCCGGTGACGCGTCGGCTCCGCCTGTTGCCGCTGTCGGCGAAGAGTGAGAGCGCCTTGCGCGCGCTGGCCGCCCGGTATGTGGCGCTGCTGGCGCAGGACCCGGAAGGCGATCTTGCGCGAATCGCATACACGGCGGGCATTGGGCGCGTGCATTTCCCGCATCGGCTGACCGTGCTGGCGTCGACCACGAGCGAGGCGCGTGAGGCACTGGACACATTCATCACGAATCAGCCGTCACCTGCAGTCAAAACCGGCAAGGCCGCCAACGCCGACTATCGTCGAGACGGGGCAGACGTGAAGACGCGCCTGGCGCGGGGGTATGAAAACGCCGCGCTGGCCGACGTCGCTGATCTCTACCTCGAAGGCGTCACCATCGACTGGACCAGGCTCTACGGTGCCGAGATCCCCTCACGGGTGGCGTTGCCCACATACCCGTTCGAACGGCAGCGGTACTGGGTGGACACGCCTGACCAGGACACGCCGGCCCCTGCGTCGTCGCAGTACCAGTTGGTGTGGACGCGTGTCGGCGACGCCGGCACGGACGTGGCCACGTGCAAGGAGCGTCGCTGGACGATCGTGCCTGGAGACACGGCGCTGGCCGAGAGTGTGCGGGACATGCTCGTGACGCACGGCGCGACGGTCTCGGTGGGGCAGGCAAGGGAAGCCGCCGCTTCGCGTCCCACCGACATCATCTTCATTGGCGGCGCGCATGCAGCCGGGGATGCCGGCGACCCCTGCGCCGGATTGCTCGCCCTGACGCAGGACCTTGTCTCGGCGGGTGGTGCGTCACCCCGCATCTGGGTGGTGACCCGCGGTGCGATTCCCGTGACAGGCGGGATGACGGAGACGGGCGCGGCGCACGCGCCTCTGGCCGCATTCGCCCGTGTCGTCGGGCTCGAACACCCGGAGCTGTTTGGCCGACTGCTTGATCTGGATCCAGTGGCCGGCTCCGACGACGCGTTGACCCTGCTCGCGGAAGTTCTGCACGACGACGTGGAGGACCAGATCGCGCTGCGAAGAGGGGGCAGGTACGGTCAGCGCGTTGAGCCGGTGTCGCAGGTGCCGATCCGCCCGGAACCTCTGCGTGGTGATGCCGTGTATCTCGTGACTGGCGGGCTCGGCCGCATTGGGCTGCTTGTGGCGCGGGATCTGGTGCGGCGCGGTGCGCGGCACCTCTGCCTGCTCGGGCGCAGCGGCGTGTCGACGCCCGAACAACGTTCGGTCGTGGCCGGGCTTGAAGCCCAGGGCGCCGCCGTGAGGGTGGTCACCGGTGATGTGGCCGATCGCGCCGTCGTCACGTCCGTGATGCGCGATCTGGCAGCCGGGCCTCCACTCGTTGGTGTCGTGCACGCGGCCGGGCTGCCGGGTTACGTGGACCTTGAGCATCTGACCGCCGACGCGCTGGCAGCGGTGCTGCGACCCAAGGTCGAGGGCGCCTGGAACCTGCACGATCTGACGCGCGGCCTGACGCTCGATTTTTTCGTGTGTTTTTCGTCGATCTCGTCCGCCTGGGGATCACGCGGCCAGGCACACTACGCGGCGGCCAACGCGTATCTCGACGCGCTCGCGTACCTGCGGCGTTCGGCCGGTCTGCCCGCCGTCACCATCAACTGGGGACCGTGGGTGGAAGGCGGGATGACGACGCCGGAAGCGGAGACGCTCTTGCGTCGAGTGGGCATCCGGCCGCTGCCCACGGCCGAGGCGCTTGGGGCTCTGGCCGCGCTCAGTCGAGGCGATCGGCCGCAGACC
Organism: uncultured Solibacteraceae bacterium; assembly: GCA_964423815.1. Classification (GTDB taxonomy): domain Bacteria; phylum Acidobacteriota; class Vicinamibacteria; order Vicinamibacterales; family SCN-69-37; genus SYFT01. The sequence goes on from CAYRGW010000006.1 coordinate 61,603, forward strand.
GTGGTGGCCGACATAGACTGGACGTTGTTCAAGGGGTCGTATGAGGCGCGCGGCCATCGGCGTCTGCTCGAGCGGCTGACCGTGGCAACGGAGGCTCGGGCCGACGCGGGCGACAACGTGTTGGTGCGGCAGATCGCCCAGGCGGCACCGGAACAACGCGAGCGCCTGTTGACCGAGGCGATTGGGCGCGAAGTGGCGGAGGTGCTGGAGCTGCCGGACGCGTCGCACGTGGATCCGGCGCAAGGGCTGTTCGAGATGGGGCTGGATTCACTGATGGCCCTGGAACTGCGCACCCGGTTGCAGACGCTGGTCTCGCGGGCGCTGCCGGCGACCCTGGTGTTTGATTGCCCGACCATCCATGCGATCGCGCGTTTCCTGGCGGGTGAGCTGGATGGGAGCCCGACGGCCACGCCGGTGGCTGCGATCGCGCAAACGCCGGATACTGAAATTGACGCCCTGTCGGATGCCGACGCTGAGGCGCTGCTGTTGAAGAAACTCGAATCGATTCGCTGAGATCTGGAGAAGTGCAACCAATGTCCGTTTATCTGAAGCCGAATATTCAAGTCGATCCCCTGTTCAACCAGTGGTACGCGTGGAACCTGCTGGTGCCGCCGGTGACCGCCGCCATCAACACCGCCGAGCGGCACTTGAAGACGATGACGTCGTTTGTGAACGCGCCGGCGATGCATCAGGCTGCACTGAAGAACCGCAAGATGCGTGGCGGCAAGTTCATCGATCTCGATCCGTCCCGCGCGCCGGAGGTCAAGGCGCTCATCGCCGCCACACAGGAACGCTGCGCGCATCTCATCGAGTTTGCGAAGGCGATGACCCAGCTCAACGCCCTGTTGCAGGAGAAGGCCAAGGGGATGGCGATGGAGACGCTCTACGTGGAGATTCCAGAGCCCCTGCGCGGCTACGTCGAGCTTTGTTACGACATGGCCAACAACCCGTTCTTCCGGGTCCACGAGTCACTGCTGTATCGCAGCAAGTATTACGCGGAAAATTGTCAGAGTGTGGCGCTCTCGGAGATTGTCGAAGATCGGAAGCGTCCGTTCATGCTCAGCACACCGCGGCTGCAGGACGGCAAGACCGTGTTCCTGAACATTCCCTTTGCCGACAGCCGGCTCGACGACCTTTTCCGCATGAAACGTACGCCGCAACCGATGAGCGCCGTCGTGGAGTTGTTCAAGGGAGTGGCCACGGAGGAGCAGCTGCGTCCGTTTTTCACCGAGACCTCGCCTCCCAAAACGCCGAAGTACACGGGGGACGGATTCCGGGTGCGGTACCTGGGCCACGCGACCCTGCTCATCGAGTCGCGGGACGTCACGATCATGACGGACCCGATCATCAGCTACAACTACGGCGCGTCACCCGATCGTTTCACCTTCGAGGACCTGCCCGAGACGATCGACTACGTCCTGCTGACGCACAGCCACCACGATCACGTGCACTTCGAGACGCTGCTGCAACTCCGGCACATGATCAAGAACATCGTTGTGCCGAGGAACTTCGACGGGTTCCCGCAGGATCCATCGCTGCAGCTGGCGCTCAAACACACGGGCTTCACAAACATCATCGAGGTGCGTGATCTGGACGAGATCACGATTCCCGGTGGTTCAATCATTCCGCTCCCGTTCCTCGGCGAGCACCACGACCTGAACGTGCAGAGTCGCGCGACCTACCGCGTCGAGATCGATGGCAAGTCCCTCCTGGCGATTGCGGATTCGGGCGTGCTTGATGCGCGCCTGTTCGACGAGGTGGCCCGGCTCTTCGGCCCGTCCGAGGCGCTGTTCCTCGGCATGGAGTGTGAGGGGGCGCCGGCGTCCTGGATTTACGGCCCGATGTTCACCAAGCCGTTGACCCGCGAGGTGGACCAGTCCCGTCGCGCGCGTGGCTCCAACTTCGCCGAGGCCGTGGCACTCATCGAACGCCTGGGGTTCTCACAGGTCTACGTCTACGCCATGGGCCAGGAACCGTGGCTCAGCCACATCCTCGACAACGAGCTCGACGACGAGTCGGTGGCGACCACAGAGGCGCACCGGCTGCTGGCGTGGTGCGCGGAGCGCGGAATCACGGCAGAGAATCTGTTTGCCAAGAAGGAGATGGTGATCGCGCCCTAACGGGTGAGGTCGTAGAAGAAGTCGGTGAGCCGCACGTCCTCGCCGGTGGCGAGCGCGCGGTCGTACACCCACTTGCCGACGGCCAGGTCCAGCACGCCCAGTCCGAACGGCGAGAAGATCGTGGGACGGGTGCGGTCCACCGACGCGCGACCGGTCATCAAATCCGCGAGTGTGCCGGTGACAAACCTCCGGTGGCCCACCTGTTGTTCCAGGAGGTGCGGCGACGTGTTCGCCTTCATCACATGCTCCACGTCGTCCACGATGTTGTGGGCGTTCAGGAGAATGTCCGGCGCCAGGTCGCGCAGGGAGAGGTGCAGCACGAGGGGCTGATGCGCGAAAAGAGAGGTGTCGTGGATGTACGGCGCGCCGGCGGTGGTTGTGAGCACGATCAGGCTGGACTCGCGCAGCAGGGAATCCAGGTCGCCGGCCACCGCCACTGACTGGTGTGCGTCGGCCTGGACCACGTTGGCCCGGAACGACTCCGCCTCGCCTGGTGTGGCGTCATAAAGGCGCACCTGGTCGATCGTCCATCCGGCGGCGAGCAGGAAGCGGTACATGTACCGGGCGATGAGTCCCGTACCCACGATCCCGAGCGTCTGCGTGCGTTTGTCGTGGTGGTTCATCCACTCGGCAGCGAGTGCGGCGGACGCCACCGTCCTGGCGGCGGAGACGACAGACGCCTCGAGGATGGCAAACGGATACCCGGTCGTTGAGTCGTTCAGAATCAATACCGCAGACGCGCGCGGGAAGCCGTGCTGGATGTTCTCCGGGAAACTGGCGATCCACTTGATGCCTGCGACCCCGGCCTCTGGCCCGAGGGACGCAGGAAGCGCGATGATACGCGCGCCCGGGTTGTCGGGAAATCGCAGGAAATAACTGTCGGGATTGACCGTGTGGCCCTCGCCGTGGGCGAGGTACGCGGTTCTGACGATCTCGATGCACTCACGGACGTTGGTGTGCACCAGGTCGTAGACGGTCTTGCCTTTGATGATCGAAACTTCGAACGCCACCCTTACTCCAGTCGCGTGGCCCAGTCGGGATTAAACACCGTATCGAGGTAGGCCGTGCCGCGATCGCTGCAAAGGAAGAGCGCTGTAGTTGCCGGTGCGTCGCGCAGAATCGGAAGGTACTGCTGCACTGCCGCAAAGGTTGTTCCCGTGGAGCCGCCGACGAACAGGCCGTGCGTCCACAGGAGCTCCAGGCACGCGCGCACCGTCGTCTGTTCAGGGACAATCACCACATCATCGATCAACGCGTGTGTGAGCAGGGGAGGGACGATGGTGGCGCCCAGACCGGGGATGTGACGCGCGCAGGTCGGACCGCCGAAGATGGCCGAGCCGGCGGCGTCCACCGCGATGATCTTGACGTTGGGGTAGTGCTCCTTGAGGCGGCGCGACATGCCGGCGATGGTGCCGCCGGTGCTGACACCGATGAACGCGTAGTCGAGCGCCGGCAGGTCCCGGCAGATCTCGGCGGCGGTCAGGTGATAATGCGCGTCCATGCCGTCGGTATTGGCGTACTGATTCGTCCAGAAGGCGCCTGGGGTGCGCGCGCGAAGATCCTCCACCGCGCGGAGCCGCGTCTGCAGGTAGCCGCCGGCGGCATCCGGTGTGTCCACCTTCACCACGGTGGGGCACATCCGTCGAAGGAACGACTCGTTTGTGGGCAGGATGTTCGGGTCGATCACCGGGATAAACGTCAGGCCGAGCAGGCTCGCGTAGGCCGCCAGGGCGGAGGCGAAGTTGCCCGACGAGGATTCGATGATCGTCGTGTGCTCGTTGATGTCGCCGCGCTCGGCGGCCCGGCGCAGGATCCAGTAGGCGGTGCGATCCTTCAAACTGCCGATCGCGTTGGCGTACTCGAGCTTGGCGAACAGGCGGACACCGGGAACGGCCAACTCGACGATCGGCGTCGGACGCATCGTGCGTCCGAGGTGTTCGATGCGCGCAAGCAATGTCTGACTTCGAGAACTCACGTGGCTGGTCAAGACGGACCGCCAGTATATCTCCTCTTTCACCGTGCCATCAGGCCGCCTCGCCTCGGCCGTTTGCGCAGTGACGGCTCAGCGCACCACGACGTTCTTGATCAGATCCCGGACCGCGATTTTGTCAACCACGTCCATACCCTTGGTGACACGACCCAGCACGACGTATTTGCCGTTGAGCGCCGGGTTCGGTCCGGTCAGGATGAAGAACATGCTGTCGGCCGTTTCCGGTTTGTAGTTCGGCCGGTACGCGAGGCCCACGATGCCGCGTACGAATGTCCGCTTCGGAGGTTCAAAAAATCCAAGGGGTTTCGCCTTGAAGCTGAGACCGCTGCCGCCGGTGCCCCAGTCGTTCTGCTTGGTCACATCGCGCGACAGGGGATCGCCGGCCTGCACCACCCCGGGTTGCACCCAGTGAAACCGCTGGCCGCGATAAAACCCGCGCTTCGCCAACGCGACAAAGTGCTCCACCGACTTCGGCGCTTCGTCGGGCACGGTGGTGATTTCAATGGTCCCTTTGGCGGTCTCGAGTACGACCACCGGAGCGGGGGACTGGGTGTGGACGGGCGGGGGGGTGGACAGAAGCAGAACCACGACGAGGCAGGCTGGAATCACAAGCCGACGCATAGTCACCTCCGACGCGACAGTGTAGCGCAACGACCCCACCCGCCGCCGCATCGTACCGGCAGCGGTGAGATCGCCTCTTTAGTCCGTGAACCGATAGCTGTCGAGCATGCGGTCAAATACCGCCAGGTGCTTCTGGTAGATCGCGGATGGGCCGGAGTAGCTGATCAGGTAGAAGTACGCCCCGTGGTCCACCACATACTGCGCGTGCGTGAATTGCTCCACTCCACCGGTCGAGTTTTTTGCGTCGTACGTCACGGTCACGAAGGGTGCGGGCTGGCCACCAACCCGACGGGTGTCACGCGCGACCACCGACGCCGCAGGCGCCTTTTCCAGGTCCGCCAGCAGCCCCGCCAGTTGGGTCGTCGCCGTCGCTCCCGGGTTCTTCGACTTCAGCACGAACTGCAGAATCACCGACAGTTCGTAAGCGTCGGTGCCCTTGGGGCCTTCAAACAAGTAGTCCTTTGCAGGCGTGAGGCGGTAGGCCCAGCTTTCCGGCAACTCGAGCGTGAAGGCGAACGCCTCATCGCGGAACTGTTTGGCGGCCGACTGGGCTGCCACCTGTGGCGGCGCCACGTTGAACGGGAGGCGCTTGGTTTCCTTGCCGTTGACGAAGAGCCGCACCTCGTACTGACCCGCGGGCCAACCGACCGCTGGCGCCGAGAAGGTAAACGCCACGTAGCGCGTCCCGTCAGCCGTGATGTCGGTCTCCAGGACCTGGCGGTCGCCGCCTTCAAGATAGTGGAGCGTGGCCCTGATCGCGGTGTCGGCCGGCGCAGTCGAGAGTTTGGCCGTGGCGTAGATGTCGGCGGCGTCAGACGTAAACGACGTCGCCGGTGTCACCGGGGCCTTTGTCTCAGGATTGATGGCGCTCGCCATCGTCTCTTCGGACAGGTTGGCGGTGGAGACCGAGCACTGGGCCTCGCAGGCGGCCATCACCATCGCACACGCACCGAACACGGCGATACGAAGCAGTCTGGACATGTCGGCCTCCGTTAATTATCAGTTACCCGGATGCAAGTGCCATGCCGCGAGCGGGGGGCGGCTTCGCTTGCAGATCGCGGCTGGACGGTGGCTCACCAGTCGAGGCTGCTGAGATTTCGACAGAGGGATGCTAGAAATCCGCCGAGCGCATTCGGCATCCGTTCGCGCGTCACGCCGGATCGTGTGTCTGCGATCGGTCGCGTGTGAGCCACCAGAGGCCGAACACGGCGAACCAGCCGATACTGACTCCGCTGTTCAGCCGCTGGTAGAGCCCGACGTTGGCTCTCGTGACGAGCTCGCCGACACCGAACATGATGGCCAGTATCACCACCGAAGCGGCGCACACGATCGCGAGAAAGGTGCGTATGCCGCGGGTGTCCGCGACGGGCCGCAACGCGAGCAGCACAAAGAACGGGATCAGTGGCGCAACGAGGCCGAGACCGAATGCGCCATGCCGCTCGTCGGGCATCGGAAAAAGCCCGCCCATCACCATGGCCACGCCCCACAGGCCCAGAGTGATGGCGGCCGCGATGGACCAGCGACGGGTCGCTCCGGTGGCCTGGAGGGCGCCGGGAAACGTCAGCGCCGCGATCAGCGCCGTCGCACCGGCCAGCATGATGCTGACGTTGAACAGCCACGGGTAGGGCGCGTCGGCCGCACCCAGCTCACTCGCGTAATTGGTGATGTGGCTGTACCCGGGATAGGTGGCCGCGCCCGCGAACAAACCGAAATAGTAGAGCACGGCGATTGTGATCAGCGACAGTGCCGGCCGCTTGCGCATGATGCCTCCTTCAGCCGGCGCCCCTACCGGCGCAGACCGCGGTCGAGGAACTCAAGCAGATTCCGCGTCAGGGCCACGCGGTCTTCGTCGCGCAGATACATCATGTGGCCTGCCTCGTAGTACTTCAGCGTGATGTTCCGCTGCAGGCGGGCGGGGAGACCAAGGTGCGACATCGTGAACTCCGCCGGGAAAAACGGCGTCGCCATGTCGTAGTACCCGTTCTCGACCTGCACCACCATGTGCGGATTGGCGACCATGGCCTGCACCAGATCACTCTGCACATTCGGCGCGCTTGGAAAGAATCCTCCGCCGGTCCGACGCACCCAGTTCCACCGGCCACCCGCGCCATTTGTGTTGAGGTAGGGACGGTCTCCGCCGAAGCCGAGCACCTCACGCGTGTAGTGATTGACGGCCGCCGTGTAGGCGCTGCCGACCGCGGAGTTGAACGGATCGTTCTCGGCATTTTCCGTGAGCTGGTTGAGGGTGTCGCCGGCAAACCGCGCATCGATGCGCCCGGCCGTCATCCGGCGTGACCGCATCAACTCCGCGTTGAACTGTCCCAGCGTTGGCCGCAGATTGGCGCGCTTCAGGTAGTCCTCCGACAGGCCGGTCATGGTCGACAGCCGCTTCGCCACGGCCGTCATCTCAGCCTCGGTCAGCGCCGAGCCCTTCATCAGCGCGGCCGCGTACTCGGACACGGCGTATCGCCTCGCGTCCTCCAGCAGTTGCTCCAGTGACGCCGGCTTGTTCTGCAACACACCGTGGAACCACGCCACGGCCGCATAACTTGGCAGGTAGTGGATGTAGGGACGGTCGTCACCCGGCGCAAACGTGATCGTCGAGAGGTCGAGCACCATCGACAACAGGTTCAGCCCGTTGATGTGAACGCCCCGTTGCTGGAGCAGGTTGGCCACCACGGCGCCACGGAACGTGCCGTAACTTTCGCCGATGATGAACTTCGGTGAATTCCAGCGCCCGTTGCGACTGAGCCACGTGGTGATGAACTGCGTAAACGCCGCCGCATCCTCGTCCACGCCGTAGAAATCCCGCTCGGTGCCGCGTCCGGCGATGCGGCTGAATCCGGTGCCCATCGCATCGATGAACACCAGGTCACTCCGATGCAGCATCGTTTCGTTGTTGTCGACAATTTGATACGGCGCCGGCGGCGTGTACTGCCCGTTGACCGTCACCACCCGCTTTGGCCCGACCGACCCCATGTGCAGCCACATGGACGCCGAGCCCGGGCCGCCGTTGAAGAGGAAGGTGACGGGTCTGGTGCTCCGGTCCTGGACGTCGCTGCGGACGTACGACACGGAGTACATCAGTCCAAGTGTGTCGCCGGCGTCGTTCTTGATGCTCGTTGTGCCGGCACTCGCCTCGTAGGGAATCGACTGGTTCCCCAGTTTGAGGGTGTGCTGCGTCTTGTTCCACTCTTCAGTGGGTGCCTCCGCAACCGCCGGGGCCTGTGCGGCTGCCTGCGCCTGCACGGGCGCGACACCGCGCCCGGAAGGCACCACAACGGCCATGGCGACGACGAGCGATCCAACGAGCACGAGACGAGGGTGTGGGCGCATGCCGGATACTCTAGGCCAAAATCGCCGCCATTGGACGCGGCCCTTAACTGCCGCCGGCGACGACCACCTCTCGGCTGTCGGTGTAGATGGCGGTGATCCGATCGCCCAGGATCTCAAGCGCTGAGGCGCGACCGCCCTTGAAGGCTTCGCCGCCGAGCATGCCGCTGTCGATCTGGAACACCCGGTAGTCCCACCGATTCATGATGCGCCGGGTTGGCATGGGCGTATGGCCCGCCACGAACCGGCCGATGCCGAGGCGGCCCAGCAGCGCCGTGAACGGCGGCTCGTCGGTTTCCTTCCAGAGCGCGAAGCCGCGGAACCACATCGGCCCGTTTTCGGCCAGCAGGGGCGACGTCTCGATCGCCGTCACACGTTTGAGTCTCTCGACCCAGTCGGGCGGTGTCGACGCAGCGGGCGATGCCTCTGCCTGACCCGCCTTGGCGAGGCGCTCGAGCTCGGCCGTGGCGGCGGCGATCGTCTCGCTCATGGTCGCGAACGGCGGAATGAGCTCCGCACGCACCATCGCGTCCTTTGTCGAATCCCACGCCGCGATCTCGTCGGCGACGATCCGGTTCACGTCGTCGAGCGTGCCCTGAAAGTCATGATTGATACCCGCGTGCATGAACGCGGTGTTGTTGATGGCGACGACCACCTTGTGGGAACGAATCCACCGGCCGTAGACCCCGCGCGGGCCAACCGCCTCGTTGTACTCGATGAAGCCGGGCGGGTGCGCCGTCATCCACGCATCACGGGCCGGCACCGAGGCCTGCTGACCTCGGCGCGTGGCCGATGCCACCAGATCGTCGTACGCGCGCACACGCCGCTCTTCGGATTGGCCGTCGGCGAACGCGGCGAAGCCCTCCGCCGGGACGTCGCGGAGGTCGCCCAGGATGTTCACGACCTCGTGATTGCCGAGCAGCGGTTCGAGCCGGCCGCCGGCCTGACTGGCCTCGCCTTGCAGCCGCATCACCATGTCCAGGGCCTGCCGCACGCCCGGGCCCCGGTCGAAGATGTCACCGGTCTGCACAAATGTCATCGTCCCTCCGGCCCATCGCTGTTCCGCGTCAGTGATGCCCGTCGTCTGCAGAATTGCGGTCAGGCCCTCGAAGCTGCCGTGTACGTCGCCGACGGCCACGATGCGGAGGGGGGCCTCAGGTTTGGCGCATGCGGCCGGCCCGACCGTAATGGCCGCACCGAGGAGCAGGAGACTGGCGATAAACGTTCGGCGGTCAGAAGTCATGCCCGCATCTTACTCGCTGTACAAAAATCCCACTACAATCCGCAGCCATGCGGATTTCCCCTTTGTCCTTGTCGGGTGCGGTCGTTGGCGTGTGTGTGGTGGCGCTGTCGGCAGGTGGCGATCGGCAGGGTGCTGCGGCGGCACCCGAGGAAGGCTGGTCGGGCGCAGCCACGATTACCCGGCAAGGGACAGGCCCGATTGGGGCCGGCCAGGTGTTCCACTCCGAGCGCATGCAACTCACACTGCGGCCGGATGGCACCGCGTCATATGTGGCCAACTACGAATGGCACATGACCCTGCCGATGTACCCACCGCTCCGGTCCTCGGGGACCACTTCCGGAGAGACGTACTGGGGGCTGGGACACATCGGTCTGCTTGGTGGCGCGTGGGAGGTGGGTGCGGCCGGGGGACAGGTGCGCGCGCGACTGGACACCACGTCGATGTCGCAGGCGTTCTACGACATGCTGGTAGCACCGTTTTCCGGCAACCGCTCCGTGCCGCCGGTCATCGAGGATGAGTGGCGAACGGTGGAGGGGTTTGTTGACATCGCGCGGCAGCCGTCCACGGCTCGCTCCTTGTCCGGCACGATCACGGGCACGGTGCCCCTGGGTGCCATGCAGAACCTCGCGCCGCTCACGGAGTCGATCTCATGGACGATCACCAAGGGGACTGCGGACCGGGATCCCCGGGTGGCCATCTACGGTCCCGCGTGCGGGTGCATCGACGCGGAGGATCCGGGCCGGACGACGCTGCGCTTCACGGCAGGGGCGACGCGACGTGGCGGTGAGTTCTCGGAGTTCGTGGTGACCGCAGAAGGGGAAGCGCCCGAGGTGCTGGAGAATTCGGGTGGGGCCCAGCCCGTGCTTGAATTGCAGGGGAAGCAGACCACTGGCCCGGTGACGCTCCGCATCCGGTACACACGAGATGGCCGCACCTTCGACGCCGCGCCCTTTCGTGTGGAGTTCTGCGCGATGAAACCGATCGAACTTGACGATCCGTCAGGCGACGCCGCGTTTTCCGGCGATACGGGGCGCGCGGAGATTGCCGCGCGGCAGGAGGCGTGGCTCAACGGCCGTGCGGCGAACGACCAGGTGGCGTGGACGCTCGACAAAATCCCGGCGCCAACCGTGCAGACGGTCGTCCCCACCACAGCGCTGGGCGAGCGGGTCACGTTCACCTATGCCGGGCTGCCAAGACGTCACGACGAATTCGGCCCGCGCACGCTCGAGGCGCGTGTGAAGGCCGGGGCGTGTGACTGTTCGCGCACGCAGCCGGTCCGCCTGTTTTTTAACGCGGACGCGGCCAACAATCCCGAGGGGACCGATCCCAATTGGTACTACTACTGGAAACAGACCGAGGCCGTCCCGGCCGCCGCACGAAACGTGACGATGGTGTTTCGGGGATTCCTGCCGCTGGATCCAGGCGCGCCAGGAGGAACGGTCGCCGCGCGATGGGATGGCGTCACGGAAACCCTGTTCATCGGCAGCGAAGCGTCCCAGTTGTGTGAGCTGCCGCGGCAACCGGCGCCCCCCCACGATCCCAGTGGCCGCGCCATCGCCGAAGGGATCGACTGCTTTGCGGAACTGGTCGCCCACGAACTGCAGCATCGGACCGACTTCATCACCTGGTGGGGTTCGCCCAAGGGGCCGCACAGCGTCACCAAACTCGAATGGCTCGCGCGCGATTTTGATCTCGATCTGGTGCCGAACGTGGTGGAGAAAAACCTGCCAGGGTGCCGGAGCGGGGCCCCCACGCGCGAGAACAAATATTCATGCGACGCGCGACCGCTGGGCCACGTCCCTGACGCCGAGGTCAACGCGTATTACACAGGGTGGGCCTGGCCGCTGGGGCGGGTCAACCATCAGGACTGGTCGTGTGGTGGTGCGTCGCCCAAGCAGTGGAAAGGCCGCACCTGTCGGTGACCGGCGCCGGCACTACGAACGTTTGATCAGTTCGACGCCGACCGGATGCGAGTCGACACGCCCGGCCGTGGTGAGCCTCGCCGCGGCGACCTGTTTGGTGGTCACCAACCAGGTCTTGATCGCCTCGGCTCGCTGCCGAGAGAGTGTCTGGTTGTCCGCGGGCGCGCCGGTGGCGTCGGTGTGTCCGACAATTTCCAGGTGGAGGCTGTCGTCGAATGCCAGGAGTTCGGCGAGCGCCTCCAGTTGCGGCATGGACTCGGTTGTGATCGTGGCCTGGCCGGTGTCGAAGAGAATGCCCTGCACCGTCACACGCCCATCGGCCACGAGCGCTGCCGCCATCGCACCCGCGTGGAGTGCCACCAGCGGCTGTGTCACCGTCTCTTCAACGATCGTCAGTTCGTAGACGTCGCCGTCGTTTGAGACCGACAACCCGATCCAGACCAGCCGCTTGGCGACCACCAGGCGAAAGGTCGCGTTGCCGCCGGAATTCGACAGGTCGAAGTGGAGTGTCTCACCCTGCTTCTCGGTCACGGCCCGCTGATAGTTGCGGCCGATCTCGACACCCGAATACGCCTTGCCGGCATCTTTGATCCAGTACTCGATTCGGGTGAATCGTCCCTCGACGGTCCTGGAGCCATCGGCGATGTAGAAATCGCCCGTCCCCAGGTCGTGCGCTTCATAGTCGGAGATGTAGTACTGGCCCCCGGCCAGTCGCGGCACAATCGGATGGTCGGTGGCGCCCGTGACGTCCGGCTGGGCCCAGGCCGACGCGGGCACCACCACACAACACACCAGCAGCCAAAGCAGTCGTCGAGTCATGTGCACATCATGCCCTGCGGGAGGGCTTCCGTATCGACAAGCTCACGCTTGGGATTCTGACCGCAGTAGGATCTCCCCATGCGCACATGGAGACTGATGGCAGGGGTGGTGGCAGTCGCGGCAGCGGCGACGCTGGTCGTGCAGGCACAAGGACGTGGCGGAGGCGGCATTCAGATCGGCCCAGGGGAGCAATGCCCCCCGGGCACGACGCTGGTGAGGCCGGGCAACTGCCAGGCACCACAGGCGCCCGCTCCCAGCATCCTTGACTACCGGCCGGAATCCACGCTGGTGGCGCCGGCACATCCCACGCCGAAGGCGAAGTACCCGGCGATTGATTTTCACGGGCACCCCGGGGGCCGCCTCTCCTCCGCAGGCGGGCTCAAGACGATGTTCGCGGAGCTGGACGCGTTGAACGTCGGACTGATGCTCAGCGCCGAAAACGCGTCCGGTGATCGCCTGAAGCAGATGGTGGCCACCGTCAAGGCGTCGCCCTACGCAAAACGTGTGGCTTTTTTCACCGGTGTCAGTTTCGCCAACGTCGGGCCTGGATGGGCCGAACGCGCCGTCGCCCAACTGGAGGCCGACGTGGCGGCCGGCGCGGTGGGTGTGGGTGAAATCGGCAAGGGATTTGGTCTCAGCGCGCGCAAGGCGGATGGCTCACGCCTGACGATGGATGATCCGATGCTGGCGCCGTTCTGGGACGCCTGTGCCCGATTGCGGCTGCCGGTCTTCATCCACACCGCAGACCCGCCCGAGTTTTTCGAGCCGATCGACATGTCGAATGAGCGATGGCTGGAGTTGTCGTTGTTCCCCAGCCGCGCGTACCCGGCGGAACGGTTCCCGTCATTTGAAACCCTGATGGCCGAGCGTGATCGCCTGTTCGCCCTTCATCCAAAGACCACGTTTGTGGCCGCACATCTGGGCTGGCACGGCAACGATCTCGCCCGGCTGGGCCGTCTGTTCGACGCGATGCCGAACGTGTACGCGGAGCTCGGGGCCGTGTTGTATGACCTGGGGAGACAGCCCCGCGTGGCGCACGACTTCCTGCAGAAGTACGGCAACCGGGTCCTCTTCGGCAAGGACTCGTATCAGCCGTCCGAATATCCCTACTACTGGCGTGTGCTCGAGACGCGCGACGACTACTTCGACTATTACCGCGACTATCACGCGTTCTGGAAATTGTACGGTCTCGATCTGCCCGACGAGGTGCTCAAGGACGTGTACTTCCGCAACGCACTGCGAATCGCCCCGGGGATCCCGCGCGACATGTGGCCTGGTGAGGTGATTCGCTGATCAGGTGCCGCAGAACGTGCGATAGGGACGATCCGGGTCACCGGTTGAGGTGAATGCGGTCACGTCGCGGTCGTGGTCGTATGGCGTTGCGAGCACGCCGAGCAGGTCTGTCATCACAGACACATCCCCCGTGGTTGTCGCCGCCTGAAGTGCCGCCTCCACCAGATGATTGCGGGCAATGACGGCCGGATTGGCACCGCGCATCAACGCCTGTACCTCGGTTCGTGACTGCGGTTGACGCGTCCGTCGGGCCGTGAGCCGCTGATGCCATGCGTCGAAGCCTGAATCGGCGTGATCGGGCAGGTTGCCGGCAGTCAGCGCGCGGAACGTATTGGTGAAGTCGGCAGACTGCTGATGCATCCAGGTCAGCAGATCTTCAACGAGCGCCAAATCCCCTGGCTCTTGCGTGAAGAGTCCAAGTTTGGCGCGCATGCCGTCCAGCCAATGGCGATCGAACAGTTCGTCGAAACGGTCAAGCGAGGCTGTCGCAAGTGTCACGGCCCGCTCGCTGTCGGGATCGAACAGCGGCAGCATCGCCTCCGCGAGCCGCGCCAGATTCCACAGCGCAATCCCCGGTTGATTGCCGTATGCATATCTGCCGCCGGAGTCGATCGAGCTGAACACGGTGTCAGGCGCGTACGCGTCCAGGAATGCGCACGGTCCGTAGTCGATCGTTTCACCCGAGAGTGCCATGTTGTCGGTGTTCATCACGCCGTGGATGAACCCCACCAGTTGCCAGCGCGCGATGAGTGCCGCCTGCCGTTCGACAATCGCATCAAGGAGCATCAGGTGCGACTCGGCACCCTCCGGGATGGTGGGGTAGTGCCGCGTTCGTGTGTAGTTCGACAAAGCTTCGAGCGCCGTCCGATCCTTGTGCGCCGCCGCCCACTGCATCGTCCCCACACGAATGTGACTCGATGCGATGCGTGTGAGGATGGCGCCGTCCAGAACCGTCTCGCGATACACCGGCTCGCCCGTGGTCACGACGGCCAGGCTGCGCGTGGTGGGAATACCCAGTGCGTGCATGGCCTCGCTGATGATGTATTCCCGCAACATCGGCCCAAGTGCGGCCCGGCCGTCCCCTCGTCGCGCGTATGGGGTAGGACCTCCACCCTTCAGCTGGATGTCCCTTCGTTTTCCGGAGGGCGTGATCTGCTCACCAAGCAGAATCGCCCGTCCGTCTCCGAGGGCAGTGAAGTTGCCGAACTGGTGACCCGCGTACGCCTGCGCGATGGGTCGCGCGCCCGGAGGCAGGGCATTGCCTGCAAAGATCTGCGCGCCCTCGCGACTGTGCAGGACCTCGGGATCGAGGCCCAGCTCCACCGCAAGAGGCGCGTTAAAGGCGACTACCTGCGGCGCCGCCACCGGCGTCGGTCGAACGTCGGTAAAAAACAGCGACGGCAACGCCGCATACGTGTGTTCGAACCGCCAGCCTGCCATCCAGCCATCATAGCGGTGTGCCGGGCCCGTCGTTACTTCGGCTTCAGGATGCAGACGGCATACGGACGGGTGGCGTCGTTGAGGGCCTTGAGGACTGCGGCGTGATTGGCCGACGACTCGACCTCGATCACCGTGGTGTCGAAGTGGCGCGCGTCTCGAGCAAGCAGGGCGAAGTCGGTCCAGGTCTTGACGGGGGCGGACTTGCCCGGGGTCAGTGGATTTTTCATGGGTCTAAATTACCCGGGTTGCGACTACCGATGCACGGTCAAGGTGTTTTCTGGTCCGTTGAAGGTGACCGACGAAAACCACGACAGTGGCAGCAATCCGTCCAGCCGATCCACACCGGCTTCCACGTCAGCTCCGCCAATGAGCAAGGCCGGTTGGTCCCACCACGTCTCGTTTCCGACACGGAATTTCGGCACGGTTGCCGCCTGCACGTTGCTGGTCCCGGTCATCGTCGCTGCCCGCACGGACGCCGGCAGGGCCGTGGACGGAATGCCCGTCCGGCCGCCGTGTTGAAACAACACAAGTGCCGAGGCACCGGAGTCCGCAACAAACCACGTGATGTCGGGTTCATGCGCTGACTGCGGTAATGCCACAAGGAACCTGCCCTCAACCCGTCGAAGTGTGAGTCGTGTGCCTGCACGACCGGGCGCACCATCACCCCAGGTCAGCTTCCGCCTGCGGTAGTCGATGGTGTAGTGCGCATCAATCAACACGTCCTGTCCGATAATGCCGTCGGCGTTTTTGTGCACGCCGCGAATCTGGTTGTCCAAAAGCACCAGCGAGAGCACGGCCGCCGCCGAGTGGTGGCCAATGGAGATACTCTGGAGCCGGACGACGGGGGTCGACGCGGATCCACTCGACGTGACGACATCTGAAACCGCGACCGGAGGCAGCGACAGTCGATCGGCCAACGTCTGTGAAATCGCGCTGCGGTTGGCGCCGGTATCGAGAATGAACAGGTACGGCCCGGAGCCGTTGACCATTGCTGGAACCAGCACCTGCCCTGATCCGTTCAGGGTGAGTGGAACTGGGGCGGCGACGGTTGACGCAAACAGATCGAGGCGGGTGAAGATCAGGAAAAGAACGGCCAGCGAAAAGAAGATTCGAATGCGCATGTGGCACCTCCTGGTGCGTTGCCACGGTGCGGTCCAGGCGCCTCCGAAGTCGTGATGGGCGGCTGACGAATTGGCGCAAGGTGATGAGGATTGGCGGCGAGCCGGTGATGGAACTGTGATGGCGGCTGAAAGTTATTCATTCGAAACGACTTGCGTCGACGTCGTCCGCATGCTGGTGACGCGCGACGGCGTGCCGGTGTCGCTCGAACCGAAGGCCATGGACGTCCTTCTGTACCTCCTGGCGCATCGTGATCGGCTGGTGACCAAAGACGAGTTGCTCGATGCCGTCTGGAAGGACACCTTCGTCACCCCGAACACCCTCACCAGGTCGGTGGCCCTTCTGCGGAAGGCATTGGGAGACGATGCGCAGGAGCCGCGGATCATTGGCACGGTGGCAAAACGGGGCTACCGATTTATCGCGCCGGTGACCGAAGCGGCGTCCGGGTTTGGGACGGTCCCGCCGACCGCGACTGCGGTTGCTGAGGCGGCTGCGGCCACCGGCGGCAGGATGTGGCCCGTCCGTGGCACGGTGGGCGCCGTCGCTGGACTGCTGGCGATTGTGGTGGCCGCGGTGTGGTTCATCAATCGGCCAGCCCCGGCACCAGCCCCAGCTGCCGCCGGCGAAATCGCGGTGACACGTTTCACCACCAGGCTGGGCATCGACAGCTTTCCTTCGATCTCCCCTGACGGTCGGTCGGTCGTCTACGTTTCGGATCGCACCGGCAGTCTCGAGCTGTACCAGACCGGACTCACCGTCGGAGCACCGGACGTGGCCCTGACCAGCAACGGCGGACGCAACACGCAGCCCGAGTGGTCGCCCGATGGCAAGTGGGTGGCGTTCCGCTCCGAGCGGTTCGGCGGCATCTGGGTGGTGTCTTCCGCCGGTGGCCCTCCTCAGCAAATCGTTGATGCCGGGTCGGATCCGTCCTGGTCACCCGACAGCGAACGCCTGGCCTTTGTCTCCGACGTCGTGTCCTCTGCCACGCCGTCGGCACTCTGGACGGTGCGCCGCGATGGTGGGGATCGACAGGCCGTCCCCCTGTCGATATCGATCGTGGGTGTGGTCATCCAGCCGGCCTGGTCGCACAACGGCCGTTTTATCGCTTTTGCGGTGAATCAGGGGAGGACGTTGCGGGACGTCTGGGTCACCAGCACCGACGGCCGTGTGGTGCGCAAAGTTGCCACGGGATTAACCGGGCAGGACATTCGATGGGCGCCCGATGACGACGGTCTGTTCTGGGGCGGCGTGAACGAGCAACGCCTCTCACGACTTATGTACGTTCGGGTGAATCCGGAAACCGGAGAAGCGATCGGCACCCCGGAAGGTCGGCTCCCGATCGATGCAGGCAGGATGGAAGGGTTGTCGTTGGCGCGTGACGGCCGCGCGCTTTTTGGCATCGTCCAGAGCGACGCCAATTTGTGGCAGATCGATCTGCGCGGGAACGTTGTGGGTGACGCCACACGCTTGACTGCTGACACCGTGCGGACAACGTATCCACGGATCTCGGGCGACGGGCGAATTGCGTTCGTGCAGTTTGTCGAAGGCCGGGAGGTCACGGCGTGGATCATGGGGGCGGATGGCACGGACCGGGTGCCACTCATGTCCTCGGGCGCGATTCAGGCTCCGCATTGGTCCCGGGATGCCGGCCGCATGTTTGCGCTGCTCGACGGCCGTGCCGTGTGGGTGGACCTGGCCACGCGGCGCACCACACCCATCGTGGTGCAGTTTGACAGCACCGGTGGTGTGCAGCTGGCGCCTGACGAATCGGGAGTGCTCAATCACCGTGCCGGCGCCGGAGGTGTCATCAACGTCTGGCTGAGTCCGTTCGGCGGCGGCCCTCCGCGGCAGATGACCTTTGATCCCGAAGGGGCCAGTTATGCCGCCTACGCTCCGGACGGCCGGTGGATTGGTGTGCAGCTCACGCGGGGCTCCGACACCTGGCTCGGCGTCATGCCCGCCGAACCCGGTGCCGCGATCCTGCCGCTCGTGAAGGAACGCGGGCAATCCTGGCTCTATAGCTGGTCACCCGACAGCGAGCGCCTGGCGTTCGCCGGGGAGCGTGATGGCGTCTGGAATATCTACGACGTCGAACGCGCCACCGGCACGGTCCGCCAGCTGACGGACTGGACAGACCTTGAAGGGTATGTGCGGTATCCCGCGTGGGCGCCAGACGGCGGTCGCATCGTGTTTGAGCGAGCGACGCGTTCGGCCTCGATCTGGAGCGCGAAGCTCTGGTAGAGAATTGCAGGCGATAATTTTCTCCCGCCACAACGCCGAGACGGGTCGGAAGTAGCCCGTCGGTGCTTCGATTCTTCACCGAGGCACTTGCGGCAAGCGGGGTATCCGCTCCGTCATCATCGCGGCCTGCCAGGCGAAGGTCGCCATCACGACGGCCTGCTGCTTGAGTTCGTCCTCGCTCATCCGTTCCGGGAAATCCGCGTTGGTGTGGCGAGTGCGCACGTCGTACGCGTCAAAATCCTTGATGGCGTTAAACGCGGGCATCCCCGCCTGCACAAACGGCACGTGGTCGGTTGATCCGATCCCCTCCATCACGTTCATCGTCATGCCCAGGTCGCGCAGGGGCGCAAGCCAGCGGTCGAAGAACATTTTGGCCGCTTCG
The DNA here is from genome assembly GCA_964423815.1 of uncultured Solibacteraceae bacterium. Taxonomy (GTDB): domain Bacteria; phylum Acidobacteriota; class Vicinamibacteria; order Vicinamibacterales; family SCN-69-37; genus SYFT01. The sequence goes on from CAYRGW010000006.1 coordinate 80,126, forward strand.
TTTTTCTCCATGTAGAAGCCCAGGGTGCGGCCGCTTCCGGGATCGTCGTTCAGGTACACCTGGAGTTTGGCCTGCGCTTCCGGCGTGGCGAGATGTTGCGCGATGTAGGCGCGGGCGCCAAGCAAGCCTTGTTCTTCGCCGCTCCAGAGCGCCACCCGGATCGTCCGTCGCGGCGCCGCCCCGATGGCGCGGAGAATCCGCATCGCCTCCATGGCCGCGACCACGCCGTCGCCGTTGTCGGTGGCGCCGTTGGCGGCGTGCCACGAGTCGAGGTGCGCGCCGATGAGCACGTATTCGTCACGAATGGCCGGATCGGAGCCGGTGATTTCCGCGACGACGTTGTAGCTGTTGCGGTCGGTGTCGTGATGACGTGTGCGCGACTCGACCGCCATCGACACCGGCTGCCCGGCCGCAGCGAGGCGCGCCATCATGTTGTACTGCTCGGTGCCGATGATGATGGTGGGGACCGCGTCTCGAAGGGTGTTGCGGTTGCCGAGCACACCCACCGTGCCGTCGGTGTAGGTGCTTGGTCGAATCGCCACGCCGGCGCCGAACTGGCGCAGCAGCGACGCGAGTGTGCCGCCGGGGATTGCCGGGCGCGCCTGGGGGAGCGACGGGTTGCCGGTGGCGGTGGGGGCGTCAACGAGCCCCGGCTGCGGGCGATCGCGATCGATGAACGTGGTGACGGGCGGATGGGTGAGGACAATCGCGCCTTTAAGCGCCTCTCCCATGGCCGTCACCTGCGCCGCCGTCTTGTCGCCGAGGTACACAACGCGACCGTTGAGCGGACCGGCCGTTGATGGTGTCCACGCCTCTGGATAGGCAATGAGCGGGAAATACCGCGGCTCGGTCATGGCTGCCGACACATGGAGCATTTCCCATCCGGCCCCGAACTCAAACGGCTCGAGCCGCGCATTCGTCAGGCCCCATTCCGCGAATCGGTCACGGGCCCAGTTCGCGGACCGGACGTGCGCGGGCGATCCGGTCAGGCGGGCACCGATGCCGTCGGTCAGCGCCAGAAACAGCGGCAGGGCCGACGATCGCTCCAGACCTTCGCTGCGGATCCGCGCCAACGTGGCATCGGTGGTCGCCTGTTGTGCCAGGACGGCCAGAGGTGCGAGGGCCAGGCCCGCGACGATGAGCACCAATGTGCGGGATCGGAGCGAGACTCGTTTCGCCATGCCCCTACCGTTGCGCGTTTCGTTTCTGAATCGTGGACGCGGCGGCGCGCATGCGTGACGCGGTGTGGCCTGTCGCCGACGCAGCGTCCTTCGCCAGTTCGGCGGCAAGGCCGTTGAGACGTGTGACCGCAGCCCCACGGTTCGCCGCGCTCGCGCCCTCGACCTCAGTCATGGCCGCGTTGAGCGCGTCGATACGCGCCTGGGGCAGCGCCTTGTCGCGTGCGAGCTGATCAAGATACGCCCGCGCCACCACGTACTGGGCCGGCCAGACGTAGTGCGCCTGGCACTGCGGGTTCATGTCGTTCGAGACGCCACAGCCCTCGCGTGTGGCCAGCTTGGCCGCGTCGAGTTCGTTCTGCGAGAGAAACGGACTCGGCGTCAACTGGAAGATGTCGAGGCCGCGCGCAATCTCCGACCCGTAGAGGAATCCGTTGTAGTAGTAGACCGACCAGTAGCCGCCGATGACCAGGCTGGCCGCGTCAATCGGGCCACGGTCGAAGTACGCAATTTCCTGGATGCGCGCGGAGTTCGTGAAATCAAACACCGTCAGGCCACCCTGATAAAAGGCCTGGACCATGATGTCGCGCCCGGGAATCGGCACCAGGCTGCCGTTGTGCGCGACGCAGTTTTCGGTCGCGGTCTGCCACGCCGGCAGTTTGAAGTAACCACCGAACTTGAGGCGACGGTTGTCGCCCGTGCCCTGGATGTCGAACACCGCGTTGCCACCCCACATCGGTGGGTGGATGGACTGGCACATGGGCGAGGTGCCGCCGCCCCATTCGTCGGAGAAGAGCAGCTTGGTGCCGTCGTTGTTGAACGTGGCGGAGTGCCAGAACGCAAACGCCGGGTCGGCCACGTCATCGAGGCGCTTGGGTTTGGTCACGTCCTTGGTGTCGAGGAGCAGTCCGTTGCCTGAACACGCGCCGCCGAGCAGCTGATGGAACGGGTAACTGGTCACGTCGTGGCAGCCGGCCGTCGGGTTCGGGCTCGGTTCGCCCGTGCCCTGACGGCGGCCGCGGAGGCTGGCGAGTTCACCGGAATTCGAGTCCGCGAAGATGTAGGCGTGGCTGACCACCGCCGACTGCTCCGGGTTTTTGAGCGGCACCTTGATCACGTCGATGCCGAAGGTCGATGTGTTCGGAGCGCTGGGATCGGAGACACAGCCCGGCTTCTCCTCAGCCGATCGCACACCAGAATTGCCCGAGACATAGATGTAGAGGTTTTCCTTGTCGTTGGGGTCGGTGACGAGTGAATGGGTGTGCGACCCGCGGCAGGTCTGCACCGCTGCGACCTGGCGCGGCTTGCGCGGATCGGAGATGTCGAAGATGCGCACGCCGAACATCCGGAATGGATCGGGCGGTGCGGAACCGCGCCCGCGGCCGGCGGCGGGGGCTGCGGGAGCCG